>CAKRWT010000061.1 GCA_934418125.1 uncultured Lachnospiraceae bacterium | reverse complement strand
GGCGATATTGCTGTCGGAGCAATGACCATTTTAACCAGTGTCATGCAGTTTGCCATGCTGCCCCTACAGGGAATCGCACAGGGCGCCCAGCCTGTTTCCAGTTACAATTACGGAGCCAGAAATGCAGACCGGGTAAAGAAAACCTTCCGTCTGCTTCTGATTACCTGTCTGACCTATTCCGTTTTGCTTTGGGCAGCTGTAGAGCTTATTCCAGGTGCATTTGTAAGCATTTTTACTTCCGATGCGGCATTGGTTTCCTTCACAGCACCCATGCTGAGAGTCTATCTGGGCGGTCTGTTCCTGTTCGGTATCCAGATTGCGTGCCAAATGACCTTTACCTCCCTTGGTAAAGCGGTAAACTCTATTGTTGTTGCTGTTGTCCGTAAATTTGTACTGCTGATTCCACTAATCTATATCATGCCGCACCTTGTATCCAATCAAACCGTAGGTGTCTATATGGCAGAACCCATCGCGGATATTATTGCAGTGCTCTTTACATCCGTTTTATTTGCAGTTCAGTTCAAAAAAGCACTTGCAGAGATTCAGAGTTAGCCTGTTTTACAGGCTGGCTCTGTGGCATGCAAGCATTTCTACATAAGTGGTTGTACGACGTATGTATCCTCCTGTGTTGCCGGTCCTGTTTTCAACAAGAGTTGCAAATCCCATTACCATTTCTTTACTATATGCACTCAGCTTCTGTCACGATAATATATGATATATTCTCCCATCATTGCACGATAATTAATTTCTTCTAAAATCAAATACCTGCATTTTCCCCTTATACTGTAATCTCAATTTGATTATCCTCAACCGCAACAATGCAGCTTTCGTAGTAACCATCACCTGTAGTCCGTGGTCCACTAATAACCTCATAACCATCCGTTTTTAGTTCTGCTGTCAATGCATCCACTTTTTCTATGCTTCCCACGCTAAAAGCTATATGTGAATATCCAGTACGAGCTAGTTTCTTCGGTAAATCAGCCATTTCCGGTATATTCATGATTTCAATACGTGCACCATCCTCAAATGTGAGAAAATAAGAACAAAAGCCTGTTTTCTGATTATGATATCCATCATTTGATTTTGCTCCCAGGTATTTCATGAAAAATTTTTTTGTATTTTCCAAATCATTTACATAAAGTGCAACATGCTCAATTCTCATGATTATTACTCCTTTACAGCAGATAATAAAGAACCACATTTTAAAATGGAAATTGCATTTTCTAAAGGTGCTGTATGGCACACCAAATCTGTCATACAACCACCCCTTGCTTTACATGCCGTGCATTCTCTTATAATTTCAGGTCTACGTACATTCTTATATTTCTTCGGATTAAGCATTTCTTTCTGAACATACCATATAATATCCTCGTTATCAGCTTCTATCTCACATTGTCTTCCATTGATTTTCTCATAATTCACAAAGTCAATCATGTCTTTCATTTCATTATCACTTACGTTCGGATAATCTGATAAGGCTTTGTATAAAACGCCATCCCATAATTCTGTGAACTCATGGTTTCCTATGTTTATCTTCATGTTGTTATCACCTGTCTTCATATACAAATCTTCTGTTACTGATTGAATATCCAACAAACCCGACCAGCGATACAATCATAAGTGTAGTAACTGTTGTTACCATATT
>CAKRWT010000060.1 GCA_934418125.1 uncultured Lachnospiraceae bacterium | reverse complement strand
CGGTAATGCCAGATAAAGCATCGGCATCAATGGTTTTCCCATTATCTTTTGAAAAGTTGATGCTGTAAAATCCCAGTATTTAAAAAGAAACAGCAAACCAAAATCCAGGAATATTGTCATAGAAAGAACTGCCCTGTTCCTATGCAGAAACAACAGACAGTTCATTGCATAATTCATCAAAATAGACAAAATGAGTAGCAGAACAAAATACGGTTCCCCTACTCCATAGAAAATCAGGCTTCCTAAAAGTAACACGGCATTGCGATATTTCGCCGGTACTATCAGGTATAATATCATAAAAATCGGCAAAAACCGAAATAAAAATCCTACGCTGGAAAATAACATAATCAGGTGTTCCTCTGCCTACGGCATTTATCATATAAATTGAGGTTTCCCAAAACAGAACCTCTATATTCAGTATATTCCAGGCAGGATTTTTTTACAACAGGAATCTAAAGTTTCTCATACATATACATCACAAAGGACTGTGGCTTTGCATAATACCGGTTATCCTTCCAGTAACCTTCCCCAATGGCATACTGTATTTTTCCCTCCGGCAAGATAAAACACTCCTCCTGACCAGAAGGATTACATACCATAATCATATCTTCTCTCTGGTAGGCAAAGCCTCTCCGTCCCTCTTCGGCAATTAGCATCTTTAAATTATCATGTTTTTGAAATGCAGTATGTTCTTTTCGTACAGAAAGCAGTTCTCTTACCATATTCCATAAAGAATCTGCACGTTTTCTTTGTTCTTCCACACAAGGAGCATCCTCTGTCCCATCTACCGGCAAATACAGCACACCCGGCTCTGCTTCTGAAAATCCGGCATTTTTCTCTCTGCTCCACTGCATTGGTGTCCGTGAACCAGTTCTTGTATATCCGCCTTCCTTACTTGGCAGTTGCTGATACCGCATACCGATTTCATCCCCATAATAGATAAAAGGTGCTCCCGGCATGGTAAACAGGAATGCATAAGCCAACTTCAATTCCTGTTCCGTCAGATTGTAGGCAGCACGTATCATATCATGATTTCCCGTAATCAGACAGTACATTCCTTTCTCTTTAACAGCCTCATATTTTGGCAGGTATTCCTGCAGAAAATCCATAATATTTCGATTGCTGCTGAGTTTAAAGAAACTGTCATCTCTTCCGGTGTCATCATAATCACGCATCAGCAGATTATAGCCATTCCCAACCCAATCCAGAAAGAAATCCATCTGAAAGCCAGCCATTCCGATTGCCGATGCCGGGTTGTTCCATTCCGACACAAAAACTGCATCCGGATAGTCTTTTCGTACACTGCCAAGGATGTCCTGCCATACCAGACAGGTTCCGCTTTTCTTATCGTCATCGTTTTTTACCAGGGAATCTGCCATATCCACCCGGAATCCATCGCAGCCTGCCGCCAGCCAGTAGCTGATAATCTCTTTTATAGCTTCTCTAGTCTCCAGACATTCCGGTGCATCCAGAGGCTTTTGCCAGTGTTCCTTCGGCTCTAAAAATCCATAGTTTAAAGCAGGCTGACACTTAAAATAGTTCAGCACGTAAGCTCCGTTTCGTTCACATTCTCCTGCGATATAGGGAAAGCCTTCAGCTCTCTGAAACCAGTTATCCGTCCAGATATATCGTCCAGAATACTGATTTTTATCCTTTTTCTGGCTTTCCAGAAACCAGGGATGCTTCTCGGAAGTATGTCCCGGCACCAAATCCAGTAGAATGTGCATATCGCGTTTGTGCACTTCAGCAAACAGCCTTTCCAAATCTTCCTGTGTGCCATAACGTTCTGCCACTTTCCGATAGTCCCTCACATCATATCCGCCATCCTGAAAAGGAGAATCATAGCAAGGATTCATCCAGATGGCATTGCATCCTAATTCTTTCACATAATCCAGTTTTTCGATAATACCGTTTATATCGCCTATTCCATCGTTATTAGAATCCCGGAAAGACTGTGGATAAATTTCATAAAAAATCGCTTTCTGTAACCATGTAACCATCTTTGTTCTCCTTATTTTCGTAATCCTTTCGGATAATGATTCTTAATCTGTCCATTTGATGCTTTGCCAAAGCCCACTGGATAGTTTCCATAACATAAAAGCAGCCATCCTTTTTCTCCTTCACAGGACAGACTCTCTCCCCGGATAAACCGTTCCGCTTCTTCTTTCCCTATTACCCATTTCTTCTGTATTTCTTCCGGCTTTAGGGAAAGTGCCAGACTGTGTGCTGGTTCCAGGCGGTTCTTCTTACTGGTTGCAAGCTGTAATCCAGCCCGTACAACCTTCAGTCCCTTTAACGGAATCATCTCCTCTGGTACCAGATATATCTGGTCTCCAAAAGCTTCTATTCTGCCTTTATGGGTGGAAAACCAGTTTTCAACCACCCCGGTTTCTTCCTTTAAAAAGACTTCCAGTTCCTTTTTCATTCCTTTTCCAAGAAGTGTTTCTTCCTGATACAATGTACCCTGTTTGCGCAGCCTGGCTATATAATGCCCCTCGCCCTTCGCCTTATCAGGCATTATCCTTATCGTATCTTCAATACCTTTCGCCGGATGCATAATCCAGCCTGGCTGTCCACTGCTGAAAGCTTCATTCTGCAGCGTCTTTTCTATCATAAAATCCGGATGACTGTCCAGGAAAATACTAATAACGCCCTCATTTTCTGCCGGTGCAAAGGTACAGGTTGAGTAAACCAGCACACCACCCGGCTTCAATGTCTGTGCCGCCTGCTCCAGCATGGACAGTGCGCTCTTCCGGTCGCCGGTGTTCCAGATCCGCGCGAAGCTGTCCGCCACGCTGCCCCGCTCATACCCGGTGTCCGGGTTCACATTGCCGGTGTTGCCCCCCGTCTTGATCTTGTCCTTGTCGTCCACCGAGAACCGCCGCTCCGGAATATTCTCCTTGACATATCCCTTGTGCTGACGTATGATGGTATCGGAATCCAGTGCCGTCAGTGCCTTTGGCAATGCGGTCTGGGTCCCGGAATGCTGGGGCATAATCGACGGGAATTGGACCCGCCCATTCACTGCCCGCGCGTTTCCATTCGAGCCAGACTGAGCCGAATTCCCGGGGAATTGGACCCCGGCCAAGGCGGCGAGGGTCTGGCTCTTTTTTTCGTTCCAGTAGAGCACGTTCCCGTGTTTGGCGTTGTTCTCGACCCAGCTCCAGAAGTTCTCCTTGCCGTATACGCTGGTGATGAAGTTGGCAGGGCCGGTCTGGCCGTCCACGGTTGCCTCGCCGTTCGGGTGGATGGCCGCGATCACCGGGTTCCCGTCCCCGTCCACGGCGGAGGTCACTACCACGACGTCCCCCGGCTTCGTGTAGGAGTCCAGGATCATCACCGGGTTGCTCAGCAGCTCCGGCAGCCGCTTCACCAGCCCCCGGGACAGACCATGCCAGCTGCTGTTCTCGCCCTTGTCTGTCACCATGTTCTGCACGTGCTTGGCCGTGATGCACAGGGGCAGGTCACCCAGCCCCACCTCACCCAGCAGGTTCGGGGTATCCCGGATGTACAGCGCGTTGTGCCGGTTCTCACTCAGGTCCTCGTCGAGGGCGCTGTCCACCTGCTTGGCGAAGATGTCCTTGCTGGAGACGCTGTACCGGATGTCCGGATCCGCCGCGTCGAAGGTGCCGATATTGTGGACAGACTTGACC
>CAKRWT010000059.1 GCA_934418125.1 uncultured Lachnospiraceae bacterium | reverse complement strand
TCTCCATACCCACTCCATGCCCACCAGGTCGATATTCCTTGGGTATTCTTGGCTCTTTTTCTTCTCCATACCCACTCCATGCCCACCAGGTCGATATTCCTTGGGTATTCTTGGCTCTTTTTCTTCTCCATACCCACTCTATACCCACTAAGTCGATATTCTGTGGGTATGGAGGGCAGCTATGTATCACCATACCCGCCCATAGTCCTCTTGCACGTTCTGTAGCGCTTTCCCTACCTCACACTCACATACCCTTCCACCTGTATTTTCCCATGCCTGGTAACCTTCACTGTGACAGCTCCATAATCCTGCGTGCAGAAATAATGGGCACCGCAGGTTGCCAGGCGTTCCAGTGTTTCAGGGTGCGGATGTCCGTAAGAATTATCTCTTCCAGCAGAAAGCAAAGCTATCTGCGGCTGCAATAAATTTAAGAACTCCCAGGTACTGGAATTTCTGGAACCATGATGCGCCACTTTCAATAAATCCATTTTCTGTATCTGTCGCCGGCGCAGCTCCTCCAAGAGCAGGCTTTCGCCATCGCCTTCCAAATCTCCTGTAAAAAGTGCGGTAAAATTACCATATTGTAAATACAAGACTGTGGAACAGGCATTTGTATCCTGATTCAAATACTGTTCTGGTGGATGCAGACAGGTAAGCAGCATACCTTTTGTTCTTCCAAAGCAATCTCCCTGTTTGATAGTCTGTACGACTATCCCAGCTTCTTCTGCCAGTTGCCGGAGTTTCCTGTAATCTTCGTTCTGGCAGGATTCTTCTATATCCGGTAACAACAGCACATCAATCGTAATGCCGTTGTCTTCATAGTTATCTAACATTTCCAAAATACCATTCTCGTGGTCGCTGTCAGGATGTGTTACAAACATGGCATCTAATCTTGCTACTCCACGATACTTCAAAAAAGGAAGTATCTGGTACGATGCTACCGCCTGCTTATCGCTGCTGCCACCATCAATCAAGATATGCGTCCCGCCATCGGTTACATAAATGCAATCCCCCTGTCCCACATCTACCATGGTAATTTCCAGTCCATCATAAAACCGCAGCGTAAGCACCATCAACGCCACCAGAATTCCCTGCCAAAACTGTATTTTAGTTAAATACTTATTTGCCATGATTACCACTGCCAGAATCAGGACAAAGCAGATTATCTGCCACTTCTGTGGGCAGCCGGTAATCCAGGTATGATTTGGCAGTCGCTTACATAATTCACAGCACTTTTCATACAAGGTCAATAACATTGTGCCCGGTATGGCAGTTATGTGCCCAAGCGGTAGAAAAAGTGCAGATAAAAGCAACGTTCCCACGCCACTTACCATAATGACTGTCATGCATGGTACCACCAGCAGGTTTAACAGCACAGAATAAGGTGGTATTTCATAATAAAACCTTAAATAAACTGGCAAAGTACTGATAGAAATTCCCACATTGGAAACTACCGCACTTATCCATTTTCTGTCCCACACCCGGTTCTGTTCCATAGCAGGCAGCAGAATACCAATTCCGCAAATAGCACAAAAGGAAAACAGGAATCCACTGTGTGTCAGATACCATGGCTGTGTGAGCAGAATTGTCACTGCCGCAACGGACATTGCCGTCAGCATATCATACGTTCTGCCACAAAGCACAGCTCCCAGATGAACTGCAAACATGATAAGCGCCCTGCGCAGGGAAACGCCCATTCCTGTCATCATGCCATATCCAAACATAAAAGCAATGGATACGGGAACATTCACAATTGGGGGCACATAGCATTTATGAAGCAGCTTATAAAGCCCCATTCCCAAAATAGACAAGTGTAATCCGCTGATTGCCAGAATGTGGATGATGCCATTTTGCTGGTAAAGGGCTTTCACATCGGCATCCAGAACACCTTTCTCGCCCAACAGCATTGCCCGCATAATGGTTGCCTTGTCTGCCGGATAGACTGCATCCAGCAACAGACCAAGATAGATTCTGCATTGATATAACTTTTCCCCTAAAGCATGGTCAGAAGGACTTTCGTACTCCAATGCACCCTGCATCAGCCTTCCCTGGATTCGGTTAATCTGGTAGTAATCGGCACTGTCGAATTCTCCTGGATTCGTGGCATGGCAAAAAGCGCGGAATTTTCCACTTATTATGACAAGGCTTCCTATGGCGGGTTCCTGCCCTTTCTCCATATAACAGAGCACGCCTGTTATACTGCTTGCCTGCAATGTCCTGTCTCTTTCCTGATTCATGGCAGTATCATTGCCTGTAGACCCAGACACCTCTTCCTGTAACATGTCATTACCATTCTGCGTCCATGCACCTTCTTCTAAGCTTTCCTTACCATTCTGTTTCCGTACGTTACCTTCTTGTAAGCCGCCACCGCGACTTTGCTTCACATATTGTTTCCATATTTTTATTGTTTCTGAATCCCTATCCGATTTGGATAAGATTTGTTGTAGATAAGATACTTCCTCCGGTTGTAAAACACAGACTTGTTTCACAGAAACCACGAGTATCTCTTTTTGATTTTGCAGCTTATATTCTTTGCTCTCCACCACCCCGGCAATGGTTATCCTCTGCTTATCCAGCATTTCATAAGCAGCCGTCTGCCCTGGAATGACAGAGAGCAGTAAACTCCATATCACTGCAAAAGCCAGCCCAAACAGGCAGACTGGTCTTCGCATATTGCTTTCACTCCTTTTCCTGCAATTTTACTATTCACTCTGGGAAGGGGTAAGCAAATCCAGATTCCGCTCAAATACGGTATTCAGACTGACATTCTCCCGATAGGAAATATTAGTCTCTCCATTTACAGAAATCTGCACTTTGTTAATATTCGATAACTCCACCAAGGAATTCGTAATGGAATAAATCGTTACGCTTGAGGTTACATTATAGGGCTGGCTTAAAAATTCTTCGCTAAGGTTTACATAACAAGTGCCATCTTTTACAGTAACTCCTACAATCTTAGTGTCAGGATTCAACGTAGGATACACACCCTCGGTATGAGGTCCTTCCAGCAGTTTTTCTACCACAAGCTTTTCCAAGGAAATATTGCTGCTGTAAACGACGTTCCTCTGATTTTCCTCTACCAGCAGATTTCCTTCCGCGTTCGTAAAATACAGTCGCAGATTTACCTTTTCATAGGTATTGATTTCATTCCCTGTATTCTCGATAAAAGTATCCGCTCCCATCATACCGATAGCAACACCGGCACTGTCACTTATGGGTTCTCCCTGTACCTGAAAAGACACATACTCCACCTCCGGCATCTGGGTCAATGTTTTAACAATAGATGCCCGTACCAGTACCTCCTCAATGCTGTCCAGCTCCCGGTACCGCTCATCAAAATCCAACGTAAGCAGTCCATTCTCCAACGTATGCTTCATCAAAGAAAACTTTGTAGAAAGATAAAGTTCATACTCTGCCTTATCCGATTGTGTACCAAGCTGTTCTATCAGTTCTGCAAACAACGCTTCGGTATCCGATGTCTGGGTTGTATAGGTGCCGCTTATTACTTTGCTCTTATCTTTGCTAACATAATAAATATGATAATCTTTTCCGTTTTGTGGCTGTTCTGCCTGTCCGCAGGCTGATAAAATCATAACCCACACCCAGAGCAGGAGACATACCCCTGTCCATCTTCTTTTCATTTTCTCCTCCAGGACTGCCAGTGGCATCCTCCAAAACTCTTACACCGCTATATAAGTCAGTGGAATCTTTACTGTAAAGGTCGTTCCCTCTCCCTCTGTGCTGACCACTTTAATGGAACCGCGATGCATCAGAATCGCACTTCTGGTAATGGCAAGTCCCAGCCCTGTACCACCAATTTCTCTTGACCGGGATTTATCCACCCGGTAGAAACGTTCATAAATATGCTCTACCGACTCTTCCGGTATCCCGATACCGGAATCAGCCACCTCTACAACAAAAAACTGATGGTCTGCATCCAGCGTGACTTTTACCCATCCATGTTCCTTATTATATTTAATTGCATTTTCGACCAAATTAGATATAACAAGTGTTATCTTTACTTCATCCACCGCCGCCACTACCGGACGTACACTTTCATAAACCAGCTCCACATCCTGTTTCATGGCAATCGGGCGAAGTCTTTTCATGATTAATTCTACCAGTACATTGATGTCTACCTGACTGATATTTAAATCCGATGCGGTTCTGTCCATCTTAACCAGCGACAGTAAATCACTGATAATTTTATCTTCCCTTTCAATCTCCTGAGCAATATCTTCCATAAATTCCTGATAAAGTTCAACCGGCACATTTTCCTGGGTAATCAGGGAATCTGCCAGTACTTTCATGGATGTAATCGGTGTTTTCAGTTCGTGTGACACATTCGATACAAACTCCTGTCTGGAATCATCCAGCATTTTCATTCTGCCTAACACCCGGTTAAATGCTTCTCCGATTTTCTCTGTTTCCAGACAATCTTTCACATTAATCGGGTCATTGGTATAGCCTTCCTGCGCCTGGTTCAGCTCCTCTGTAATTTTTTCAAAAGGCCGGATCAGAATCTTGGAAGCTACCACGGCAAGAGCGATCAACGCAATAATCACAATCACTTCTATAACGAGTGCCCTTCTGTTCAGAATATCCATCGTCACAACAATCGAATCTGTAGAAGCACTAACCAGCATAACACCGCGCACTACATCCCTGGGTCCCTCTGTACCGGCCGAGCTGTCTGTCATGCTTACGGTTTCCATAATGGGAATTGCCATTTCAATATAACCATTCTCTCTGTCATACTGACTGGTGCTTTCTCCCCGGATACACTTAATTACTTCCTCTGAAATACTGGTTTTCCCCTCACTGATACCATAGGTATCCTTTACAATACGAAGGTCATTGTTAATAATAAGCACTCTTCCATCATACAGATTGGACAACTGCTCCAGCTCCGCATTGATAACCTCCGAGGAAGTATCCTGTAAATAATGATAGGTAATCAGATGATTGGCTACAATGCGCAACTGTGTCGTAATATCAGAAGTTCTCACATTGACGGCACGCTGCTCATAATTCTGTAAGATTGCATATCGCATGACAAAACAGGGAAGAATTCCCACGATAAGCATAATAAGCAAGATTCGTACTTTCAGACTTCTCAAGAATTTTATTTTACAAAATTTATCTCTAAGCAAAGTAATAACCCACACCCCATTTAGTCCGTACATATGCCGGGTCACTTGGTACTTCCTCGATTTTTTCCCGCAGTCTTCTGATATGTACGTCCACTGTCCTGACATCTCCCGGATAATCGTTTCCCCATATCAGCTTTAACAGATTCTCTCTGCTGTATACCTTACCGGGATTTTTCATCAAAAGCTCCAACACCTCAAATTCCTTAGCTGTCAGATTGATTTCCTTTTCCTTGATATAAACCCTTCTGCCATCGCAATCCAGCTTCATAT
>CAKRWT010000058.1 GCA_934418125.1 uncultured Lachnospiraceae bacterium | reverse complement strand
TTACTGCTCTTACGGACTCCCAGTGTGGTAGTATGCTGCAATAACAGGACTGCCATTTTCTCCGCTTCCTCTTCCTTGCAAAGGACGCAAAGCATGGTTGCCGGTCTGTTCTTTTTCATCCCTACCGGCACGGTGTACACATCCAACGCGCCAGCCTCCAGAAGCACTTCCATGGCAAAGCCAGTCTGCTCGGCCGTCATATCATCCAGATTACACTCCAACTGTGCCACGCTGTTTCTCTCCTGTGCACTCTCTCCATAAAATACCCGGACACAGTTCGCCGCTTCAAAATCCTTTTTTCCCATGCCATAACCGATTGCCTTCGTCTGCATTACCGGCATATTTCCAAAAGCGATTGCGAAATGCTTTAACAAAGCTGCCCCGGTTGGGGTACATAACTCTCCCTGTATCCTTCCACCATAAATGGGGACTTCCTGCAGGATATATGCTGTTGCAGGTGCCGGTACCGGCAGGATGCCGTGGGCACAATGCACATGACCGCTTCCCACATGAATCGGGGAAACCACTACTTTATCTGGTGCCAGCTGCTCCATCAGATAACAGAATGCGGTAATGTCTGCTACGGCATCCATGGTTCCTACTTCATGGAAATGAATCTCAGAAACCGGTTTGCCATGGGCTTTTCCTTCGGCCTGGGCTATCAGCCGGTAAACCGCCAGCACATGCTCTTTTGTCTGCCCGGACAGGTGCAGATGAGATACAATATGCTCAATCTGCGCCAGGGTGGCATGGTGGTGGGAATGATGATGGTCGTGAGGGTGGTGGTGGTCATGGGCGTGGCTGGGTTCATGGTCGTGGCTGGGTTCATGGTCGTGGCTGGGTTCATGGTCGTGGCCGGGTTCATGGTCGTGGCTGGGTTCATGGTCGTGGCCGGGTTCATGGTCGTGGCTGGGTTCATGGGCGTGGCTGGGTTCATAATCATGCGTATGCCCGCAGTTCTGTATTTGCTCCCGTTGATGGGCACTCTCCTGCATGCATACGTCATGGCTTTCCTCTTCCTCGCCCCGCACCAGAACCTGCAAATGCGTACCGGTAATCCCGCACTTGACCGACTCTTCCGCCACGAAGGTAACACCCTCAATTCCAATTTCATTTAATGCTGCCACTGTCTTTTCCCGGTCTGGCATCAGTTCTAACAAGGCAGCCGATAACATATCACCGGCTGCCCCCATTGCGCAATCAAAATACAATATTTTTTCCATTGTCAGTTAACCTTCTTTATCAGTGTGGCACGTACGACACCTTTTGGGTCTTTTACCAGAACCATTACCAGCCAGATAACTAAGCCCAAAGCCGCTACCGATAAACCAAGATAGAAATCATTCAGCATATCCGCTGCCTCCGGTGTAAAATAAGCAGCTCCCAGCTCGGCATACTCATAAACAGCATCTATCAGCCACATAATAGAAGCGCCCCAGTACATCAGAGCTAAAGTTCCCAATTTCATTTCTTTCCTGTTTTCTGCGCAATACCACACCAACGTACTGATAATTGCTGCAAACACTGTTACCAATAAAGTCATGGACTATACCTCCTTTTTCTGTGCAAGATCTTCCATAGCTTTCTTCTGTATCATGCCGGTTACCAGTACAATGCCGCCCCATACTGCGGTTACTGTCACTGCCATGGTAACACCTACCGTAGACATCTCATGCACCATTTGTGCCATGTCACCCGGATTAGATGCCGCTGTCAGAAATGGAGCCCAGGGTGTTACTTCGCCATGCCAGATATGCTCGAATGCCAGAAGGGCAGAGCCACCCCACAATAAATTATTTAACCATTTCATTTTATGGGAAAAGGATACCTTTTCCACAACCGGCTCTGTATCCTGCGCCGGGCTTTCCATTGCCTGCTCCTTTTCCTTTGCCTCTACTGCCTTTGTCAATACACTTGTTACGATTGCTTCCGCTGCCGGAACTAAAAAACATGCCATAATCTTCTCCTCCTTGCCTGTTAATAACAGATAATTACAAAAAAACCAGCAAAGTAAATGATTCGGATTCTTCCAAATCAGATTACCTTCCTGGTAAATTATCTCTTTCTATTACTGTCTGTGCTGCACACGCTCTCATGATAGTCTGCATTTCATGAGCAATTTCCTATTACATAAAAATGGTATAAAGAAACATGCATTCTTTCTGTCATCGTTCTTCCTACCCCAGATGCTATGCATCCACCGTCAACTTCTGCCAACGATTAAGTTGTCTGCATTTTAGCACCATAACTCCGGGCTGTCAACTGCCCTGCACCTTTTTCATGGCAGAACCTTTTTATGCTAACAAATTGTGCGTTTTTGTGATAGGAACTTTTTAAACCGGAAATTTGAATCTTTCTACGGCAAAGACTTTTCATGTTAGAAATCTGCATCCCTCCAGGATAGAAACTTCTTGAACCAGAAACTTGTACACTTCTATGATTGATTATAACTGATTGATTATAACTGATTGATTATCACTTTTTAAGCTGGAAGCCTATAAGTTTCTACGATGAAAAGCTTTCTTCTATTAGATAGAACATTTTATTGTGTGGACTTCCGCATTCTTACGGTATATCCGAGAAGTGTCCGCTTCTCTGTTTCCTCTTCTGCCAGCACTCTTAATAAAATCTCACAGGCTTTTCCTCCCAGCTCTTCCACATCGAAACGGATGGAAGTCACGGACGGCTTATAACCTGCCAGAAAAGCACTGTCGTAAAAAGATGCCACCTGCACCTGTTCCGGCACAGAAATCTGTAACTGCTGTAAAGAGGTCAGGACACAACCGCACAGAAAATCATCCATGGTAACAATACATTCGATTCCCTCTGCCAGCAGTTCCTGCACCAGCGCATCGGCTGCCTTGGCATCATCGATGTTTAAGAACACCTTTTTAACACCATCCCAGGCAGTTCCTTTTTTCTCATATTCTGTAAAAGCATCTTCAAATCCTCGCAAACGGTTCTGCGTAACCACATGGCTTTCGTCCCCGCCAAGCAGTGCAATCTTCTTCATTCCGCCTGCCAGAAGGTTACCCGTCATCTCTTTGCAGGCACTTCTGTGGTCATTATCAATCTGTATGACCGAATCGTCCTGGGTACTGCCTATGACCACAAAGGGAATTCCCTTTTTCTTCAGATACTCCATGGGCGCGTCCTTTAATAAGGTTCTTGTCAGGATAACGCCGTCAATCTTCTGGTTCGTTACCACACGCTGCAACTGTGAAATGTCCTGCGCCGTTACCATGGAAATGAGCACATCATAATCCTGTCTGGAAGCCACTCTGCTGATTCCAATCATACAATTCTGGAAAAAAGGCAAATCCACCAGGTTGTAATCTCCGGGTAACACCAAGCCCAGATTAAAAGTCTTATTCTGCGCTAGTCCTCTGGCAATGACATTGGGCTTATAGTTGTGTGTCTCGATAAAATCCAGTACCCTTTTTCTTGTTTCGGCACCAATCCTTCCTTTCCCGGAAATAGCCCTGGAAACGGTTGTCTTGGATACACCTAATTCTTCTGCAATATCGCCTATTGTTAAATTCTTATCATCCATGATTTTTCTTTACCTTCGTAATTCCCTGTGTTACTATGATGTCATATCATTCCGCTTGCACAATCCGGTGCAGATTTTCCACTGTTTGAGAACCTTTCCTTCTCGTACCGGGTGTTTTGCGCAATCGGTTGCATGCATGAAAAAATCGTAACAGATTCCTGTGCACTATGCAATACTATTTTTCCACAATTAGTCACCATGTTTTTTAGCAAAAATGGAGAGTCCATTGAAAACTGCGACAGATGCATCCATTTTGACAGAGCTGTCTGTTCCAGAGCAAAACAGATGGCTTTTCATAACGGACCAGAAATCCTTACACGAATTTCTTTCCGCAATCATTGCTCAGCAGAAATGAGGATTAAAATGAAAACAGAAAAACTTTTATTTGGAGCTGCCTACTATGACGAATATCTTCCGGTAGACAGAATTGACACCGATATGGAAATGATGAAAAAGGCGGGTATGAACGTGATTCGTATCGCCGAATCCACCTGGAGTACCTGGGAGCCGCAGGAGGGTGTCTATGACTTTTCCCATCTGCACCGCATGTTACAGGCTTCCGGAGAGCACGGCATCCGGGTTATTGTAGGAACTCCTACCTATGCCATTCCTACCTGGCTTGCACGCAAATACCCTGACATCATTGCAGAAACCCACGATGGTCCCGGTCGCTACGGACATCGTCAGAACATGGATATTACCCACCCGATGTATTTAAAACACGCAGAAATCATTATCCGCAGGCTGATGGAGGAAGTGCAGCACTATGAGCACGTCATCGGTTTTCAGTTAGATAACGAAACCCATCCTTATGACACCTGTTCCTCCTATGCACAGGCAAAATTTGTTGCCTACTTACGGGAACTTTTCCAGGATGATATTGATGCGTTAAATGCTGCCTGGGGACTGGACTACTGGAGCAACCGCATCAATACCTGGGAGGATTTTCCCGATGTCCGCGGCACCATCAATGCCAGCCTGGGAGCTGAATACCAGAAGTTCCAGCGGAAACTGGTTACGGATTTCCTTACCTGGCAAAGCAGCATTGTAAAAGAATATGCACGTCCCGACCAGTTCATTACCCAGAACTTCGACTATGACTGGCGCGGGTATTCCTTCGGTATGCACCCGGAGGTCAATCAGTGGGAAGCTGCCCGCGCCGTAACCGTTGCCGGATACGACATCTACCATCCTTCTGCCCAGGATTTAACCGGCAAGGAAATCTCCTTTGGCGGTGCCATGGGACGTTCCTTAAAGAAAGACAATTACCTGATACTGGAAACAGAAGCCCAGGGCAATCTGGGTTGGCTGCCCTATCCCGGTCAGCTTCGCCTGCAGGCGTTTTCCCATATTGCTTCCGGCTCCAACTCGGTAATGTACTGGCACTGGCACTCTATCCACAATGCCATTGAGTCTTACTGGAAAGGGGTATTAAGCCACAACCTGAAAGAAAACGAAACTTATCGGGAAGCCTGCCAAATTGGTGCTGACTTTGCCCGCATCGGCGACCACCTGAAAAATCTCCGCAAAGACAACAAGGTCGCCCTTTTGTTGAATCATGAGTCCTTAAAAGCACTGGACTGGTTTGCTATTCACGAAAACCTGCACTATAACGAAGTCGTGCGCTGGCTCTATGATGCCTTCTATGAAATGAATATTGAATGTGACATTGTATCTGAATACGATGTCGACTTATTCGGTCAATACCAGATTCTCGTTACACCGGCACTTTACAGCATCAGCGATTCTCTTACAACTGCCCTGCAGAATTATGTAAAAGCAGGCGGTCATCTGCTCTCTACCTTTAAAACAGCAGTTGCCGACAAGATGCTGAAAATCTATCATGATGACCAGCCTCACAACCTGACTGAGGTCTTTGGCATGACCTACGACCAGTTTACCAATGGGATAAAGGTTGGTCTGTCCGGGGATTTATTTGCTACTGACTCATATAGTTGCCATGATTGCGAAACGTCAGAAGACTCAGCTTTCGTGCCGGAATCTATCTCCCAGTCAAAGAGAGCTTCTTGGGATACCTCTTCCTGGAGTACTTCCCTTGGAGATATTTCTGCCCTGGATACTTCTTCTCCTGCGGTTCAATACTGGATGGAATTACTTCTCCCTACTACAGCCCAGGTACTGGCAACTTATGACCATTCCCAGTGGGGGCGCTATGCTGCCATTACCCATAACCAGTATGGAAAAGGCACTGCCACTTATCTTGGCTGCTATTTTGAGCAGGAAGCCTTAAAGAAAGTCCTTCGTTTCGTCTGCCAGGAAGCCGGACTGGAAGTGCCGGATATCAGCTATCCCCTGATTTGCAAGAAAGGTCGTAACGATTATGACAAAGAAGTGCTTTATTACTTCAATTATTCCGATTCCTTATGTATGTTTACTTACTACGGACCGACCGGTACGGTTCTGCTCCACGGAAAAGATAAGAAGCACGGAAACCTGGCTGTAGTTGGTAAAACAGCTACCGTGAAAGATGGGGATTTACTTTCCCTGGAAGATTGGGATTTCCTGATTGTGGAAAGATAGGTTATTGTAGAAAGAGAAATTATTCATAGAATGATAATCTATTATAGAAAGATAATTTATTGCAGAAAGATAATCTATTTGCAGAAGGATACTCTATTGCAGAAGGATACTCTATTGCAGAAGGATACTCTATTGCAGAAGGATACTCTATTGTAGAAGGATACTCTATTGCAGAAGGATACTCTATTTGCAGAAGGATACTCTATTGTAGAAGGATACTCTATTGCAGAAGGATACTCTATTTGCAAAAAGATAATTTATGTATCAGATGTAATTTTCTGATTAGAAAATATGGAATGTGAAAGAGCAGTGGTGCCAAGCACCGCTGCTCTTCTATTGTTTGTTGTATGGGTATGTGAATCTATTTTGTGGCAGTATACCCACCATTTGCTAGTGCTTTGGGTATTTCCTGTCTTTTTCTCTCTTATATACCCACCGGCTGCCGGCTTCTTGGGTATGGCGTGGCACTTTTCTTCTACATACCCTCTCTCTGGCTTCTTCTTGGGTATTTCCTGTCCTTTTCTCTCTTATATACCCGCCGGCTACTGGTGCCTTGGGTATTTCCTGCCTTTTCTCCCTTATATACCCACCGCCTGCCGGCTTCTTGGGTATGGCGTGGCACTTTTCTTCTACATACCCTCTCTATGGCTTCTT
>CAKRWT010000057.1 GCA_934418125.1 uncultured Lachnospiraceae bacterium | reverse complement strand
CTGTATTCCAGGTTCTGTAGCTGATACCCGTAAAGTAGGTCTTGGACATGGTAACTTAGGTAAGATGTTACTTGAAGAAGAAACAGACTGTTTTGCATTCTTGGCAGGTCATGAGTCCTTCGCAGCAGCAGAAGGTGCTATCGGTATCGCTGAGAAAGCTAACAAAGTACGTCAGAAGCCTTTAAGAGTAATCTTAAATGGTCTTGGAAAAGATGCAGCTAAGATTATTTCCAGAATCAACGGATTCACATTTGTTGAAACTGAATATGACCCATATACAAACGAAGTAAAAGAAATCGAGAGAATCGCTTATTCTGATGGACTTCGTTCTAAAGTTAACTGCTATGGTGCAAACTCCGTTCCAGAAGGTGTTGCAATCATGTGGAAAGAGAACGTAGACGTATCTATCACAGGTAACTCTACTAACCCTACAAGATTCCAGCATCCCGTAGCAGGTACTTATAAGAAAGAAAGAATCGAAGCTGGTAAGAAATACTTCTCAGTAGCATCCGGTGGTGGTACTGGACGTACACTTCATCCAGATAACATGGCTGCAGGTCCTGCTTCCTATGGTTTCACAGATACTTTAGGACGTATGCACTCTGATGCACAGTTTGCTGGTTCGTCTTCCGTTCCTGCACACGTAGAAATGATGGGATTAATCGGTATGGGCAACAACCCGATGGTAGGCGCTACCGTTGCAGTTGCTGTATCCATCGAAGAAGCTGCTAAGGCTGGTAAGTTCTAAATAAAAGTCTATAAATTATTATTTGGGAAGACAAATCAAGCTGTAATGCGGAGTGATTTGTCTTCCTTTTTATCGCTTTATATTGAGTTAAGAAAGATGAGGATAAGGACATGAAGGAGACATTGAATATTGCCATTAAGGAACCTCAATATGTAGTTACCACAGGAATTGCGTTCTCTCAGGTGGATGCCTGGTATGGACATACCAGAAAGGATTTGAAGCTGGATTTAATCTATCCGGAGGATAACACGAAGAAATATCCCTGTATTGTATGGATATGCGGTGGTGCCTGGCTGATGCTGGACCGTTCTGCACATCTGGCATACTTAACGCAGCTTGCCAGAGCAGGTTTTGTAGTTGCCAGTGTGGATTACCGGACCAGTAACGAAGCACCATTTCCAGCACAGATTATCGATGTGAAGGCAGCCATCCGCTATCTTCGCGCGCACAGCGAACGGTATCATATTGATACAGAACAATTTGGTGTAATGGGAGAATCGGCAGGTGGTTATCTGACTGCTATGGCAGCACTGAATGACAATCCGGAATATGAGAAAGGAGATTATCTGGAATATTCCAGTAAAGTACAGGCAGCGTGTCCCTGGTATCCACCAACAGACGTGTCCGTATTTCCTTATCCGGATGAGGCACTGGCTGCGGCTTCCCCGGAGTCACTTTTACTTGGCAAAAATGTTGCCAGATACAAAGAAGAAGCGCAGGCAATCTGTCCGGCATCTTATGTGACCAAGGAAGCACCGCCATTTATGATTATCCATGGAATAGGCGACAGAACGGTTCCCTTTTCCCAGGGAGAGCTGTTGCATGATAAGCTGGAAGCAGCTGGCTGTGATGTTACCTTGTTGGCACTGGAAGGGGCAGACCATGCAGATGTGCGTTTTTTCCAGGATGAAATCTGGCAGAGGATTATCATATTCTTCCAGGATAAATTGAAGGGATAGGAAACAAAGATGGATTTGTATGGTAGTAACGAACTGGTAAAGGTAGGATGTGGAGACTGTAAAGGCTGCCACACCTGTTGTCAGGGAATGGGAGAATCCATTCTGTTAGATCCTTATGATTTCTATCAACTGCAGCTTGCCACAGGGCTTGGTTTTGCATCGTTAATGCAGAAAAAAATTGCATTGACGATGGAGCAGGGAATTATTCTGCCACATCTTAAAATGCAGGAGCAGACAGATGCCTGTGCCTTTTTAAACACAGAGGGAAGATGCAGTATCCATGCCCATCGTCCAGGGTTGTGCAGACTGTTCCCGCTTGGACGGGAGTTTGATGAGCAGGGATTACGTTACTTTCTGCTGGAGGATGCCTGCCAGATAAAGAACAAAACCAAGGTAAAAGTAAAGAAATGGCTGGAAATACCGGCACTTTCCCAGTATGAGGAATTCTTGATAAGCTGGCATGATTTGCGAAAAGAGCTGATGGCGTTTGTGAAAAGAAATGGTGTGACAGACGAACAGATTAAGCGGGTCAATCTTACATTTTTGGAGGTGTTTTTTAGTCAACCATATGCACTGGAAGAGGACTTTTATACCCAATATGCTAAAAGAAAAAATTTATATAGAGAAAAACTGGGATAAGAAAGTTATCTTTGACAGATACTGGAAGAGAGTGTAGGATATACAAAATACCATGCTGGATATGGCGTGACAGGGAGGAGTTTATGAAAAAGAATCGTATCGGTATATGTGTGCTGGCAATGGCAGCAAGTTTATTCTGTGTGGCTTGTAGCAACAAAGAAAAAGAGGATACACTGTCGGGTGATTTGACGGAAATGATGGGACAGTTGTATCAGTCTGCGGAGTTGTCGGATGATGTGAAGGAATATGTAGAGAGCTGCGAAATCTATGAATTGACAGAAGATATGGAAGTATCGGTTCTGGGGACTGATGAGATTTCTTATACGGAAGCAGTGGTATCTATGCCGATGATGTCATCGCAGGCATATCAATGTGTCCTGATTCGGACAGATGAGGATGTTGAAACCATAAAGCAGCAGTTAAAGGACAATGCAAACCCGGATAAATGGATTTGTGTCAGTGCAGAAACAGTTTTGATTGAAAGCAGGGGCAATGTCATTTTCTATGTGATGGGAGACAATGATATTGCATATGGCTTAAACAGTGCTTTCCAGAAGCTGTAGCATATCTTCGGGAACCGGTGCCTGAAAGGTAAGAAGCTTTCCGGTTATTGGATGAGTAAAGGTCAGTCGCCAGGCATGAAGAGCCTGACGGCTGATTTTGGGTTCCGTATCTTTTCCGGTAGGGGGATGGTAGAGAAAATCACCCAGCAGAGGGTGTCCCAAATAACTCATGTGGACACGAATCTGATGGGTGCGTCCTGTTTCTAGCCAGAGACGGAGCAGGGAAAACTTATGGGAAGAGTGGTACTGCTGTACCTCATAATGGGTAATGGCACGTTCCCCATTGGTAAAGTCTACACATCGTTCAATGGTAGAACCGTCTTTGCGGGCAATGGGGGCAGCGATGATTCCTTCGGATGGTGTCACCAGACCATCTGTTATGGCAAGATACTCCCGTGTGATTTCCCGGCGGGTCATTTGTTCAGAGAGAATGCTGGCACTGATTTGGTTTTTGGCAATGACAGTAAGTCCGGTGGTATCTCTGTCCAGACGGTTGATACAACGGAAGACGAAAGGAATCTGTCTGCTTTCATAGTAATAAGCAACCGCATTGGCTAACGTGTTGTCATAATTGTGCAAAGAAGGATGAATGGGCATATCAGCCTGTTTGTTGATAACCAGAATATCTTCATCTTCATAGAGCACGTGCAAAGGAAGGCAGACCGGTGGTATTTTGGCAGAAGAGCAGTCCTCTTTCAGGGTAATGGTAAGAAGGTCACCGGGACAGAGTCTGTGGGTAACGTGAACCCATACCTGATTGACCAGAATACTTTCCGGCTGTTTCTTCAAGGCAATAATGGTCTGTCTGGAAATCCTCTTTCCGGTAAGAAATTCCAATATTGTTTTATTCGCCATATTGGCGGTTATTGTGTATTGCAGTGTACGTGTCATATTACTAGTTTGATTTTACTTCTTTCCAGAGATTGTTATAAAGTTCATCTCCATCTTCTCCAAGATAAAGATAGGTTTCCAGATTGTTGTACTGGGATAAATCCGGGAAGGCGATAGTAGAGTTCTTGATGTCTTCGTCTTCAATCAGTTCTCTGGCAGCTTCATTTGGAGTCGAGTAGGTGATATATTCAAAGTTCTTAACGGCAATGTCACCGCGGCACATAAAATCAATAAATTTCTCGGCATTTTCTTTGTTGGGGGCATCTTTTAAGATAACCCAGGAGTCAATCCATACATTCGTACCTTCCTCCGGGATGACATATTCCAGGTCAGGATTTTCACGCTGTGTGTAGATGGCTTCTCCGGAGTAAATAACACCGATAGCAGCTTCGCCGCCAATCATCTTATCACGAACCTGGTCAATAACGTATGCCTGCACCAGAGGTTTCTGTTTAATCAGGGCATTCTTGGCAACTTCCAGTTCTGCAGTATCCAGCGTATTCATGGAATAACCATTTAATTTTTCTGCTACCATGAAAGCATCCCGGACAGAATCCTGCATCAGGATGTTATCGGCATATTTTTCATCCCAAAGCTGTGCCCAGCTTGTGATAGGTTCGTCTACCATGGTTTTATTATATAAAATACCTACCGTTCCCCAGCAGTAGGGTACGGAATATTTATTATCCGGGTCAAATTCTTTGGACTGTTCATAATACTGGGCTCCGATATTTTCTTTGGCATTTGGCATATGGTCAAAGTTTAATTCTGCCAGCATATCGTTTTCAATCATTTTGTTAATCATGTAATCAGAAGGGCATACCACATCATAGGAAGCAGCGCCGCTTTCTACCTTGGGATACATGATTTCATTTGTCTCAAATTCATCATAGATTACCTTGATGCCGGTTTCTTCCTCGAACATGTCGATGGTTTCCGGGTCAATGTACTCGCCCCAGTTGTAGACGATAACTTCGCCGTTTTCTCCGTTTGAGGAGCCGCAGCCAGTCATAAGACCTATGCAGGAGATTCCCAGTGCACTAACAAGAAGTGGTGTTTTCAGATTCCATTTTTTCATTTCTTATCCTCATTTCTTTTGGTTTATTTATCCTTCTTGGAAGAAGGGGTTACGTTAACAAGAAGCAAGAGTACCAGCACCGTCACGAAAATGATGGTAGATAAAGCATACATTTCCGGCTTGATGCCTTTTTTCACTTCGGTATAGATTTTGGTGGACAAAGTATCAATACCAGCACCTTTGGTAAAGTGGGTAATGATAAAGTCATCCAGTGACATGGTAAATGCCATCAGGAAACCGGATAAAATACCGGGAAGTAAATCCGGGAATACCACCTTAAAAAAGGCAGTGAAATGGGAAGCACCCAAATCCAGGGCAGCTTCGTAGGTGCTGGGATTTAACTGTCTGATACGCGGCATAATACTTAAAATCACATAAGGAATATTAAACGTAATATGGGACAGTAAAATCGTTCCATAGCCGAACCGGAAGCCTAGGCTGATAAACAGTAGCATCAGAGAAATACCGGTTACAATGTCGGCATTGAGCATGGGAATGTTGGTAATGCCCAGAAGCACATTCCGGGTACTTTTTTTCATGCGTTGCATGGCGATACAGGCAATGGTACCGATGATGACAGCCACCAGGGAAGAAATCAGGGCAATGGAAAGTGTATTCCCAAGAGCCTGCATAATATCTCTGTTCTGAAAAAGGGAGGAGTACCATTTTAAGGTAAAGCCACCCCATTTGGCGCGGGTTTTACTGGCGTTAAAGGATAACACCATGAGTGTACCGATAGGAGCGTACAGAAACAGAATAATCAAACCAATATATATTTTTCTTGCTGCATTCTTCATAGTGTGGCGCCCTCCCCATCTTTATCAAAGAGTGCGGAAACAATCATATTTATGAGAATGAAAATCATTAATACAATCGAAAGTCCACTGCCCAGATGCCAGTTGGCAGTCTGGGTAAATTCCTGTTCAATGACATTACCGATCAGAAGAATCTTACTGCCGCCTAATAAGGTGCTGATAACGAAAGTCGTAAGGGCTGGTATGAATACCATGGTAACGCCACTGATGATACCCGGAATGGAAAGGGGCAGTATGATGTGGAAAAAGGTATAAACGCTTCCTGCACCCAAATCCCTGGCGGCATTGATAACATTCCTGTCGATTTTGGACAGTGCATTGTAAAGAGGCAGTACCATAAACGGCAGAAAGTTATAAACCATACCAAGGATAATCGCATATGGGGTATTGATTATATTAAGCTCTGGCAGATGTAAGAAAGTCAGGAGACTGTTGATAACGCCGCTTTTTTCCAGCAAAGTCTGCCATGCCAGGGTTCTTAATAAGAAATTCATCCACATAGGTAAAATGAAAATCACGATAATAAAGCTGTGCTGGTTTACTTTCATATTCGAAAGAATCATTGCCAGAGGATAGGCCAACAGGAAACAGATAACAGTACTGATTAAGGATAACAGTAGGGAAAGCCACAATGCCTTCGCGTGTTCTGCCTGCGCAATTGCCATAATATTTTCTGTTGTAAAAGCACCGGTTTTATCTGTCAGTCCATAGTAGAAAATCATACCCAGGGGGATTAAAATAAAAACTATCGACCAAAGCGTATAGGGTGCTGATAACCATTTGCTCTTAGATGTCAATTGCAACCGCCTCCTCATCTTCAGATTCCGGCTTGTTCATAATCTGGATATTAAAAGGATTTACTTTAATGCCCACCTCTTTGCCAACCGGGAACAGGGTAGTAGAGTGGACAAGCCATTCGTAACCGTTAGCCATGACTTCCATTTCATAATGAACACCCTTGAAAATCAGATGGGTAACAACACCCTGGATGGTTCCTTCGCCAGGTTCTACCAGTTCCACATCCTCCGGGCGGATGACGACATCCACCGGTTTATTGTGTCCGAAACCGGTATCCACACAGGCAAAAGGGGTATCCAGGATACGCACCAGTTTATCTTCTACCATAGTAGCCGGAATAATATTGCTGTCTCCGATAAAGTCGGCAACGAAAGCATTTTCCGGTTCATTGTAGATGGATTCCGGAGTACCAATCTGCTGGATGTAGCCCTGGTTCATAACCACGATAGTATCGGACATGGTAAGGGCCTCTTCCTGGTCATGGGTTACATAGACAAAGGTAATGCCCAGTTCATGCTTCATACGGATTAACTCATACTGCATTTCCTGGCGCAGCTTTAAGTCAAGGGCTCCTAATGGTTCGTCCAAAAGAAGTACCTTCGGTTCGTTTACAATGGCACGGGCAATGGCGATACGCTGTTGCTGCCCACCACTTAAAGAGTCTGGTTTACGGTTCTCAAAGCCTTCCAGATTTACCAGCTTTAATGCATATTTGATTTTGTCCTCTATGTAGCTTTTGGACTGCTTTTTGATTTTCAGACCAAAGGCAATGTTTTCAGCAATGGTCATGTGGGTAAAGAGGGCATATTTCTGAAATACGGTATTTAATTGTCTTTTGTTGGGGGGAAGTTTGGTAATATCCTGCCCGTCAAAGATAACCTTGCCGCTATCAGGCGTTTCGAAGCCACCCAATATACGAAGGGTAGTAGTTTTGCCGCAGCCACTGGGACCCAGCAGAGTGACGAATTCATTTTCATGAATCGTAAGGTTTAATTCGTCCAACACCATCTGTCCGTCAAAAGACTTGGAGATGTTGTTTAAGTGAATCAGTTCTTTGGACATGGTAGGATACCTCCTGTATCTGGATTGATTTATCAGAAGTTAGGCGGTGTGCTGACCCATAGAAAAACAGCACCGGTTTTCTTGCCTGCCTTGATATAATGTTCTGAGTTTGGTTTATAGTAAAAGGCTTCCCCTTTTTTGGCGCGTATGCTCCGGTTGCCAAGAATAATGGTAATGGAGCCGGAGAGAACATAACCGAATTCCTCTCCTTCATGCGGTAAATCGGGATAAGTAGAGCCGTTCGGTTCCAAAGTAACCCGAATTGGTTCCATCATATTTTTCTGGGCATTGGGAATAATCCATTCTATTTTGTTATGAAGCTCGGTGTCTATTTTTTCGAAGAAATCATCTTCTTTAAACACAATCTGTTCGTCATCTGCATCATTGAAAAAATGCTTTAAGTCAGTTCCTAAACATTGAAGAATGTCAATCAGGGTAGCGATAGAAGGAGAAGTTACATTATTTTCCAACTGGCTGATAAAGCCCTTGGAAAGTTCACAACGATCAGCCAGTTCCTCCTGGGTCAGTCCCTTCTTGTTGCGCAGTTCCTTGATTTTATTACCAATATCCATTTTATTGGAATTGTTATCCATAAAATAACCTTGCCTTTTCTTAATCTGGGATTCAGTGACAATAAACTTAAAGTTTACTAAAACTAAACAAACACTGATGTCAATTATACAAAAAAGTGATGCTATGTCAATGGGTTTTTCAAAAAAAGTTACACTTAACAAGTGAAATAAAATATGTTAGAATCGAGTCGTACAATATGAATACAAGAAAGGTAGCGTTAGCATGAGTCAGGATAAATATGTAGCGTATGTATCAACCTATACGATTGGTCATGAAGATAACTATGGTATTAAGATTTATGATGTTGATATGAAGAATGGCAGAATGACAGAGAAGAATCAGGTAGAGATTACCAATTCTTCCTATATTACAATTTCCCATAATGGGAAGTTCCTGTATTCGATTACCGACTTCGGCGTGGAAGCTTACAGGATTCTTCCGTCCGGAGATTTGGAAGCTATTAACAAGGGCTCTATTAACGGTATGCGGGGTTGTTATGTTTCCACAGATTACGAGGACAGGTTTTTATTTGTGGGTGGTTACCATGACGGAAAAATTACAGTACTGAAATTAAGAGAAGATGGCGGTATCGGTAAGATTACCGATGAAATATATCACAAGGGTCTTGGCAGTATTGCAGAACGGAATTTCAGACCGCATGTAAACTGTGTTAAGATGACCCGGGATAATAAATATTTATGTGCGGCTGACCTTGGACTTGACCATGTCAGTGTATACCGGTTAGACCATGTCCAGGGTAAGCTGAAACTGATTGATATGATTCGAAGTGAGCAGGAATCGGCACCACGTCATCTGAAATTCTCCCAGGATGGGAAATACTTATATATTGTACATGAATTAAAAAATTATATTGACGTATATACATATGAAGAGGTAAATGGTAATCCGGAGTTTGAAAAGATTCAGACGATTTCTACGTTGAATGATTACCATGCAGGCGGTTCCGCTGCCAGTGCACTGAATCTGTCCAGTGACTTTAAG
>CAKRWT010000056.1 GCA_934418125.1 uncultured Lachnospiraceae bacterium | reverse complement strand
AATGAAATAATGTGAAACAGAAATCCGCTGTAAGGGCAGAAATGACTGTCCGGCAGCGGATTTTTTGCTTGTGTTTTGTTTCCGTGTTTGTTACAATCTAGGCAAAGCATATATTCTCTGATTTCAACAGTGTAAGCTGGTCTGTTTATCTATTTTTATTCAATGAATTCTATGCTTTTATATCACATTTTATACGCATAGTGCATTGAAGAAAAGGGAAGGACAGCGGGCGCAGATTCTCCGTTCCATGGATTATGGAGCTTTTTTCATGCATTATGGAACAGGAGGACGAATATGGAGAAGAAACGTAAAAACACATTGCCCACAGCAAACCGGGAGTACAAGGACACGATTTTCCGATGGATTTTTTCGGATAAAGAAAATCTGCTGTCGCTTTACAATGCAGTCACCGGGAAAGACTATGAGAATCCAGATACACTGACGGTTGTAACATTGGAGAATGCCGTATATATGGGCATGAAGAATGATTTGGCTTTTGTACTGGAAACAGGCTTGTACCTGTATGAACACCAGTCAACCTATAATCCCAATATCCCATTGCGGGATTTGTTTTATATTGCCAATGAATACCAGGCACTGATAAGGAAACGGTCACTGTATTCTTCGGCAATCCAGAAGATACCGACACCCAAGTTTCTGGTATTTTATAACGGGACAGACAGAAAAGTAGGGGACAGGGAGGAACTGCGGTTATCGGATGCATACGAGAACCGGACAGAAGAGCCGGATTTGGAATTGAAAGTCACTATATTAAACATTAACAAAGGGCATAACCGGGAACTGATGGAGAAGTGCAACGTTTTAAGGGAATATGCCCAATATGTAGCCAAAGTGAGAGCCTATACACAGACCATGAATCTCGATGAAGCTGTGAATCTGGCAATCACAGAATGTATTCAGGAGGGAATTCTGGCAGAATTCCTGCAACGCAATCGTGCGGAGGTGTGGAAAGTGAGTATTTTTGAATACGATAAGGAAAAGGAAGAGAAGAAACTCCGGCAGGCAGAGTATGAGAACGGATGGGTAGCGGGAAAGATAGAAGGGAAGACGGAAGGACAGGCAGAGGGAAAAACAGAGGAAATTATCAAATTAGGGCGCAGGTTTGGCAAATCGGAGGAAGAAATATTGCAGCTCTTACAGGAGGAACTGCACATGGACCGGGAGCATGCCCAGCGAGTCTTTATGGCGCAATCTGCTCCTGTACGAAAGTAAGAAATTCTTCGGCAACGTGGGACAGAGGACGGTTCTTGCACCAGATAAGGATATAGGATGCCGTGACAGCCGGGTTTACCAGTCGCTTGATGCAGACCGAGGAATCCTTACTAATCCGGGCGGAGGCAGGATAAAGGGCGATACCGATACCCTGGCTTGCCAGTTCATAGGCGGTTATCATGTGCGCCAGACGGCAGCGGATTTTTAAGACCTTGGCAGGGTCCTGAAACCAGCTGCTGATTTCTGCCAACCGGGAGCCACGGGAGGGAATCAGCAGGTCGTAATCGGCTAATTTCTGCACATCTATCGTGTCACCTGGCAGGGCAGCAAGCGGGTGCTCCTGGGGAATCATGGCAATCCAGGGCTCTTTATAGACGGACAGGGCGTGAACGCCCTCTGCATTGTGGGGCTCCATAATGATAGCCAGTTCACACAAGCCATTCATCAGGCGGTGTACCACATCGTCCGAATTCCCATTCCAGAGATTATATTCTACCCGTGGATTTTCCCGTTGAAAACCGGCAATCCATTTGGCAAAAAGCTTGGGGGCGTGCCCTTCTACCGATGCCAGGTAAAGGGTGCCGTGTAATCCACTGTGAATCTCCTTTATTTCCTCGGTAGATTTCGTTACCAAATCCAATACACGGACGGCATATTGGCGGAACAGCTGTCCTTCCGGGGTAAGCTGCAGATTGTGTGGCTTACGCAGAAACAGTTTGACTTCCAGTTCCTCTTCCAACTCCTGTATCTGACGGCTCAGAGGCGGCTGCGCAATGCAAAGCTTCTCTGCAGCCCTTGTAAAGTTCATCTCCTCTGCTACTGCAAGAAAGTAGCGGATATGTCGCAATTCCATAAAAATTCCTCCCATAGCCAATAACTAGCCAGAAGTGTCCGGTGATAGAACCGGGCACTTCCTTAGCACTTATCGCACGATTACACCATTTGTATACTATACTGCACATAACACCACATTCATTTGCGATACTTACAAGGTATTGCTATACCTGCATTATATGTATTTCACGATAAGAAGTCAACATGCTATAGTAAAGACAACAAGAGGAAACGTTCTCCGACCAAAAGATTTTTGCAAAAATTCTATAGTAACCTGGAAACAGAACAGCAGAAACTGCTGCAAAACGAAAAGGAGGAAGTCACTATGAAGAAAGCATTCGAAAGAATAGAAGCATTTTTGGAGAGATATTACAAAGGAATTGCTCCGGCATATAAAATGTAAGATAACCTAAAATTGGCATAAAATAATACGACTGAGAAAAAGGGTATCCTGTGCAGACAGGGTGCCCTTTTTCGTGTGTTCTCTGTGCTGTACCGGTTATGGGAAATCCCGGAATATCTTTCTACGGAAACTATTTCCTGTTCATTGCGAAATCCGGCTAAACAAAGTAAAATAGAACTATTCAGAGTCGTGAAAAGGAAAGGACATTGCCATGTCACTTGTATTTTATTTTGGGGCATCCGGTGCCGGAAAGAGCCGAAAACTGCATGAGAAGATGATAGAAGAGGCGGGAAAGAATCCTAAGACCAATTATCTGCTAATCGTACCCGACCAGTTTACCATGCAGACCCAGATGGATTTGGTATTAGAGCACCCAAACCATGCCATTATGAATATTGATGTGCTCAGCTTTGGCAGACTCAGCCACCGGATTCTGGAAGAGGTAGGATACGAGGACAAGCCTGTCCTGGATGATACGGGTAAGAGTCTGGTGCTCCGCAAGATTGCCAGACAGGAAAAGGATAAGCTGTCGGTACTGGGAAGCCATTTACACCGAATCGGTTATATCCATGAGGTAAAGTCAGCCATATCCGAATTTATGCAGTATGGTATCGGCAATGAGCAGATGGCACAGTTGCTGGATTATGCGAAAAGCCGTGGAGCCTTATACCACAAGCTGCAGGATTTGGGGATTTTGTACCAGGCATTTCAGGAATATATCCGGGAAAAGTTTATTACCACGGAGGAAACCCTGGACAGACTGCGGCAGGCACTGCCGAAATCAGAGATTATCCGGAACAGTGTGATTGCTTTTGATGGGTTTACCGGATTCACACCTATCCAGAACAGGGTCATACAGGAACTGCTTCGTCTGACAAAGCAGGTAATTGTTACCGTTACAATAGATGAGCGGGAAAACCCTTATCTTTTAGATGGAGAGCAGAAGCTGTTCCACTTAAGCAAGAAGACTGTGGCGGATATCAGGAAGCTGACCGGGCAGGAGGACATCGGGGAGGAGAAACCAGTCTGGTGTAAGGAGAGAATCGATGGAAAGCTGCCGCGGTTCGCTAAGAATCCGGAACTGGCACATCTTGAGCAGAACCTGTTCCGCTATCCCGCTGGAAGTTATCCGGATGCCCCGGAACAGATTCATATTTATGAGGCATCCAGTCCCAGAGAAGAAATCCGGCAGACCTGTATTGCAATCCGGAAACTGTTACAGCAGTCTCAGATGGAGGATGGTGGAAAGCTGCATTACCGGGATATGGCGGTAGTAACCGGCAGTATGGAAAGCTATGGTAACGAACTGGAGGAGGCATTCGGGCAGTTTGGAATCCCTATGTATCTGGACAGAACCAATGGTATTTTGGGAAATCCATTTGCCGAATATATCCGAAGTGCCTTGCAGATTGTGTTGCAGGATTTCAGCTTTGAATCGGTATTTCATTATCTGCGCACGGATATGACAGGCTTTGACCGTGAAGAAACGGACCGTTTGGAAAATTATGTGAGAAGATTTGGTATACGAGGCAGGAAGAAGTGGAGCAGCCTGTTTATTTATAAAGAAGACAGTAAAGAGGGGGAAGAAGCACAGCTTGCAGTGCTGGAGAGCTACAATGCCATGCGGGTAAGGCTTTTAGGGCAGCTGGAGCCACTGTTAGTACCGATGAGGACCGCGGGAGAACGTGTTAGGGCACTCTATGAATTCCTGGTACGGAACGAATTGCAGCAAAAGCTGGCAGATAAGGAGCAGATGTTCCGGGAGCAGGGGGATTTATCCAGAGCTAAGGAGTATGGACAGGTATATGTACTGGTTATTGACCTGTTAGACCAGATAGATGGGCTGTTGTCGGAAGAAGAGATGGACGGCAGGGAATTCGCAGATATCCTGGAGTCTGGACTGACAGAGATTACGGTGGGAACTATCCCGCAAAATGTGGACAGGGTCGTAGTAGGCGATATTGAGAGAACCCGGTTAAAACAGGTAAAAGTACTCTTTTTCCTGGGGGTAAACGATGGAAATATTCCAAAAGGAACCGGCGGTGGCGGCATTATTTCGGACATTGACCGGGAATTTTTGCAGGAGTCGGAGTTAGAGCTGGCACCTACGCCAAGGCAGCAGATGTATATTCAGCGGTTGTATCTGTACCTGAATATGACGAAGCCGTCGGATAAACTGTATGTATCCTATGCCAAGGTGGGCAATGACGGACGTTCTCTGCGCCCGGCATATTTAATCGATGTGTTACAGAAGCTGTTCCCGGCACTGACGGTAGAGTGTCCGGAGCAGTTACCGGTGGAAGAACAACTGGTAGACAGTCAGGATGGCATCAGCCTTTTTACCGATATGCTGCGGGAGTATGCAGAGGGCAGGGCTGGAAAGGAAACGGACAGACAGTTATTTACCTTTTTCCACAGTTATCACCGGAACCCTGCCTATCAGGATGAAATAGACCAACTAATCGAGACAGCCTTCTACCGTTACCAGGATACCCCATTATCCAGGATGGTTACCAGGGCGTTATATGGAACGATGCTGCAAAACAGCGTAAGCCGTCTGGAAAAGTATGCTGCCTGTGCGTATGCCCATTTCCTGCAATATGGACTGGTCTTGAAGGAGCGGGGCGAGTATAGCTTTGAGGATGTGGATATGGGGAATATTTTTCATGGAGTATTGGAGCTATTTGCAGGCAGGCTGACAGAGATGGGATATACCTGGTTTGATTTCCCTAAGGAAACGGCAGCAGAGCTGGTGCACCAGGCGATAGAAGCTTATGCGGCAGATTATGGACAGACGATTCTTTACAGTAATGCCAGAAATCAACATCTGCTCAGGCGGATAGAGCGGATTTTAAACCGGACGGTACTGACGTTACAGAAACAGCTGCAGAAAGGGTCATTTGTGCCGGAACAGTTTGAGATGTCCTTCTCCATGCTGGAAGATTTGGATGCCCTGAACATTACCCTGGGGGAGCAGGAAAAAATGCGCCTGCGTGGACGGATTGACCGGATAGATACCTGTGAGCTGGAGGATAAGGTTTATGTGAAGGTTATTGACTATAAGTCGGGAAACCGGAAATTTGATTTGGCGGCACTTTACTATGGACTGCAGCTTCAGTTGGTGGTCTATATGAATGCAGCCGTGGAGATGGAACAGAAGAAGCACCCGGACAAAGAAATTATACCGGCGGCACTCTTGTATTATCATGTGGCAGACCCTGTGATTGAAGAGGGACAGGATTTGTCCCCGGAAGAGTTAAATGCCCGGATTTTGCAGGAATTGAAGATGACTGGAATAGTCAATGAAGACGACACAGCTGTCACATTGCTGGATAGAGAGTTTACGGACAAATCGGATATTTTGCCACTGGAACGTAAGAAAGACGGCTCTTTTTCTGCATATTCCAGTGTTATAAAGGAAGATGACATACGTGTAATGTCTGATTATGTAAACTATAAAATCAAACAGCTTGGCAATGGGATTCTGGAAGGCGATATCGGAATCCATCCTTATGAACAGAATGGAACCCAGGCATGCACGTACTGTGCTTACCGGAAGGTATGTGGCTATGACAGCCGGATGGATGGCTATGAGATGCGGAAATTAGAGAAGCTGGGTGCGGATGATGCACTGATGCAGATGAAGGAAGAATTAGGAGAAAGCGGGAAGTAGGAATGGCAATTTCTTTCACAGAGAAACAACAACAGGTAATTGATACCCACGGCTGTAATTTACTGGTTTCGGCGGCAGCAGGCTCCGGTAAAACCGCGGTTCTGGTAGAACGTATTGTAAAGATGATTAGTGACGAAGCCCATCCGGTGGATGTGGACAGACTGCTGGTGGTTACCTTTACCAATGCAGCAGCGGCAGAAATGCGGGAACGTATCAGCAATGCCATCAGCGAAAGACTGGTGGCACAGCCGGAAAATGAACATCTGCAAAGACAGGCGACGTTACTTCATAATGCACAGATTACAACGATAGACAGTTTTTGCCTGTTTGTCATCCGCAACCAGTTCCATACAATTGACTTAGACCCGGGATTCCGGATTGCGGACGAGGGGGAACTGAAACTGTTGCGGGCAGATGTGTTGGCCGCTGTACTGGAAGAGGAGTACGGCCAGGAAAGACAGTCCTTTTTAGATTGCATGGAATATTTCAGTCTGGGAAACCGGGATGACGCGGTGGAAGAAGTAATTCTGAAGCTGTATGATTTTGCCATGAGCAATCCCTTCCCGGAGAAGTGGCTTGCGGAGCGCAGAAAGGATTATCTGGTAACTGCAGAGCGGTTGGAAGAACTACCCTGGATGCAGTTCCTGTTACAGCAGACCAGATACCTGCTGACAGGCTGTGTGGAGAAACTGGCGGAAGCGGAACGATTAAGCGAACAGCCGGATGGTCCCTATCCTTATGGAGCGTTGTTAGAGAAAGAGCGGGAAATGACAGAGCAGTTGCTGCATCTGTGCAGCAAGGAAAAGGTGGATTATGATACGCTGGTGGCAGCCTTTGGCGGGATGCAGTTTGGCAGACTCCCATCGAAAAAGGATGATACGATATCGGCTGCCAAGAGGGAGCAGGCAAAGGCGTTACGGACAGAAGTGAAGGAAGCACTGGGGGATTTACAGAAAAAATATTTCTTCCAGACCAAGGAACAGGTTATCGACCAGATGGCAGGCTGCCAGTACGCGGTAGAGGGACTGATTGATTTGGTGTTGCATTTCAAGGAAGCCTTTGATGCAGGCAAACGGGAGAAAAACCTGTTAGACTTTGATGATATTGAACATTTTGCCCTGAATATTCTGGTGGAATGGCAGGAGGACGGAAGCTGTAAGCCGACTTCTACGGCACTGGAATACCGCAAGTATTTTAAAGAGATTCTCATTGACGAGTATCAGGACAGTAACCTGGTGCAGGAGTATCTGTTGTCCTGTATTTCGGGGGAAGAGGAAGGCAATTACAACCGCTTTATGGTAGGAGATGTGAAGCAGAGCATCTATAAGTTCCGTCTGGCAAGACCAGAGCTGTTTCTGGAAAAATACAGTCAGTACGGAGCCGTAAACCGGGCAGACCGGGCGATGAAAATAGACTTGCACCAGAACTTCCGGAGCAGAAAAGAGGTCCTGAATGTAACCAATAAAGTGTTTGAGCAGATTATGGGGGGAGAAATCGGCGGTATCTGTTATGATGAGGAGGCAGCCCTGCATCCGGGGGCAGATTATCCGGAACTGGAGCCGGGACAGGGGGATGCCCAGTTGCTGTTGTTCCAGACCGAAGAAAAACCGGAGGAGATGAGCGTCAGGGAACAGGAAGCCTATGGGGTGGCACAGAAAATCAAGGAATTGCTGCGTACGCATAAAGTAACGGCAAGGGAGAACGGACAGAGCATACTGCGCCCGGTGCAGTTTCGGGATATCGTTATTCTGATGCGAACAACGGCAGGCTGGGATGAGGTATTCCAGAAGGTACTGCTGCAGGAAGGAATCCCGGTACACATGACTTCCAGGACAGGGTATTTTGCTGCGAATGAGGTTCAGGAATTATTAAACTTTCTGCGGGTACTGGATAATCCCTTGCAGGACATTCCACTTTATGGTGTGTTACATTCTTTTCTGGGGGGATTTTCCGAGGAAGAAATTGCCCTGTTAAAAGCAGCTTATCCGAAGAAACCTTATCTCTATGATGCGTTGGTGCTGAGCAGAGAAGAGAACGAAAAAGTATTCAGATTTTGTGAGAAAATCAACCGTTACCGGGATATGGCAGCCTATCTGCCAATTCATGAATTGTTGCAGATTATCCTGCGGGAAACGGATTATCTGAATTATGTGGCAGCCAGACAGGATGGTGCGAAACGGCGGGCCAACGTGGAAATGCTTCTGATGAAAGCCACAGAATATGAGAAGACGAGTTATTTTGGACTCTATCATTTTCTTCGATATATGGAACAGCTGGAAAAGTATGAGGTGGACTACGGAGAAGCCGGCATGGAGGATGAAAATGCCGATGTGGTACGGCTGATGAGTGTCCATAAGAGTAAGGGACTGGAATTCCCCATCTGCTTTGTCTGTGGGCTTTCCAAGAGTTTCCAGATGAAAGATGCCAATGCCAATCTGGTGGTAGACGTGGACGGCGGTATTGGTGTAGATTATGTAGATGCCAGCCGGCGGGTGCGTGGAAAGAACCTGCGCAGAAATGTGATTGCGGAGAAGATACGGCAGGATAATCTGGCAGAGGAGATGCGGATTCTCTATGTAGCCATGACCAGGGCAAAGGAAAAGCTGATTCTGACGGGAACAATAAAAACACCGGCAAAGACAGCGGCAGCTTTGTCCATTCTGCTGGGAAAAAAGGAACGGCTGCTTCCATACGATGTGCTGTATGGCAGTAATAGTTTCTTAAGTCTGCTGCTGGCGGCCTTTGCCAGAAATCACTGTCTTGACAGTTTTTATGAATCCTGTGAGATAGAAAATGCACACAACAGTTTGTTGTATGAAGAGGATATGAGTATCCAGGTTACGATAGAAGGCTGGGAGGATATGGTAGGCGATGTGGTGGAGGAAACCGTGCGGAAGGAAGGCCGTAAGAGACAGCTCTTACGCTCCAGCCCTATAGAGGATGTTGATGCAGAGCTGATGACAAAGATGTCACAACATTTTTCCTATCAGTATCCCCATGATAATTTGAAAGATTTATATACTAAGACAACGGTGTCGGAACTGAAAAAGGCGGGTATGGAGGATAACGAGGAGGCCAAGGCTCTTTACGAAGAGGAGCCAGTAACCCCTTATGTACCGCGTTTTATAAGAAGTGACAAGACTGTCAGTGGAAGCATCAGAG
>CAKRWT010000055.1 GCA_934418125.1 uncultured Lachnospiraceae bacterium | reverse complement strand
ATTGGAGCAGGCTTTAAATGCACTTGATATTCATGGAACGTCCAGAACCTATATCGAAAAACGACTACAGAAGTAGCTCACACAACTACAGACCCCTTATTTGGAATCTAACCATTTTGGCTACAAATTGTTAACTAAATGACATTGGTATCTCAACAATACTATATAAATACAAAAACTGCTATTTTTTTATAAAAATGGTGATTTTACGTAACTGGGGCAAGCCGTCGCGCTAGCGACATGGTACAATACATGAAAAGGGAAAATGGCAGTGGATTTCTCCAGAGAGGGAGATTCCTTCACTGTCCAGGTCCCTGTATTTGAGGTTGAAATTCGGTAATGAAAAAGAAAAAAGGAATTCTGACAGTGGTGCTTCACTGTCTGCTGATTGTGTTGGCGATGGGACTCTTTTCATCGGTGGTACAGCACCACCTGGTGTCAGAGGAACTACAGTTTTTGAATGAGGGCTGGACGGTCCGGATTAACGAAAAGCAATATGAGAATGTGGACTTGTCGGATTTTTATTTTAATGTTTTAAGCCGGGGCGATGTGCTGACCATGACCACAACGCTCCCGGAATTTGAGGAAGGAAAATGTCTCACCATGAAAAACAACCGGGCGTGGCTGGAGGTTTTTCTGGGGGATGACACCGAGCCTGTTTTTTCCTTTGGAAGGGAACATTACGAGGCAGGCAGAATGATTGCCTCCGGGTATATGTGGGTTCCCCTGCCGGAATCTGCCTCCGGGCAAAAGGTGACGGTGGTTTATCATAATTTGCGGAACAAGTCGTTCAGCAGTGTGTGGGTGCCACGGCTGGGAGACAGCCTGTCGGTGGTGTGGGACTCCTATGGAAGCTCTGCCGTCCAGATTTGGCTCTGCCTGTTCTTTGTGCTGCTGGGAATTCTGATGCAGGCGGTAGCCCTTCCCTTTTGCTATAAATACAAGGAACTCTGCCGTTTCCTGTATATCGGCGCTTTCTGCGTCCTGACCGGTGTGTGGGTGCTTGCCTATGATTATGCGTTGGATATTTTTATACGGAATTATATGGCAAATACCTACATCGAGTATATCTGTTTTTACCTGATTCCCGTTCCCCTGCACTTATTTTTCCGGGAAGTTGTGGAGGAAAAAGGAAAAAAGAGATTCTTTGGAGGTATGGCGGTGGGAACCTTTGTTTTCGCCATCGCCGCGTTGGTGCTGCAGCTTACCAATGCCATGGCATTCTGGGATTCCCTGGGCTGGTTCCATCTGTTGATTGTAGTGGAAATTTGTGCAGATATTTTTCTGCTGTTGCGGAATTTTAAGGACAAAGAACTGGAGCATCAGTATCTTTTTGCAGGATTTCTGGTGGTGTTAGTTACCGCGTTATGGGATGTGAGCATTTACCGGATTCAGCGTTTTTTCGGAATCGGTGACAAAATGATGAGCTCCTGGAACATGGTGTATGGCATGATGGTAATGATTCTTTGTATGATTGTCAGTTCCCTGATTTATCTTTTCACTCGGATAAACCTGAAAAATACAGAGGAACTATTGGAACGCCTGGCTTACGAGGACTCCCTTACCGGGCTTTATAACCGTGCCAGAATCACAGTATTTGCAGATGAAATTGAACAGACCGGAGAGCGGGACTTCGCGGTGATCAGCATGGATCTCAATTCCCTGAAATATTACAACGACACTATGGGACACGCCTACGGAGATCAGTATCTGGTGCAGTTTTCCACCCTCCTGCGGGAGTTCTGGAAGGATCTGGGCATCGTGGGCCGCATGGGCGGAGATGAGTTTATCGTGATCCTGCGCCGGATCCGCCGGGAAAAAGTGGAGCAGAAGATACAGGAATTTGAACGTGCCCTCGCCCGTGAAAATGAGAAAAACACGGAGTTAAAAATGGACACGGCATATGGTACAGCTTACGGTGAGGAATACCCAGGCGAAACCATCCACGAGGTATACCGCCACGCCGATGAACGCATGTATGAAATGAAGCGGAGGATGAAGAAGGGAAGAAAGTAACCGGTTTATATTTTGATGAAAAATGAGCAAAATATAAGTATGATTTTGAAGAAAAGTGTTGTAAGATAATCCCATCTTCGACACTTAAAGAAAAGTATAGTGGCAGAATCCTTTGATTTTACTTGGATTCTGCCACTTTTGATGTCTTAAAGTATGTTGTATGGAGACATCACTTCAAAATTATTTTTATTTTTTTATTCAGTTCTTTTGGCTGATAGTATTTTTTGTCCAGACCAAGCCCGGTTATTGCATTCAGGGCAGTGCACGCTTCAGAACTTGTGTAGGTTGACATATAGCACATATCCTCGATGTTTGCCACGTCCATATTTTTCATGGTCTCTATCAGTGTATCTGCCGTGTAATGAGGCCCATGCAGATCCAGCTTTTTCTCCATCAGCCGGTAAATAAGCAGTGCTGTGTAGCAGATCATAAAATGTGCAATGATGCGTTTCTGTTTCTGATGAAAAACCGGACGTGCTGAGAAGTTTGTCTTCATCATCCGGAAACAGTCTTCGATCTTATAGCTATTAAAAACCTTATCACATAAACTCTTGAAATTATCTCTAACATCCATGCTCTTTACTGCTAACATATAAAACACTCCTTGTAAATGTTCCAGTTCCAACTGGTGATTTTCCATCAATAGCACCAGTATAATTTCCTGTAATTTGCTGATTATTGCAACTAATGGTAATTTCTTCGTTTTCTACTTGCTTTTGACATCCACATAATAATATTAGCGATGCAACCAATGCTATACGCATGTAGTTTCTTTGACTCATTCTTATCCACCTTTGATTGAAATTTTACCTTATTAGGTTTAGGTACTGATTATATTAACGATAGTATCATTTTTAAAAATCTATAACAAGTGCAGATTGCAAACTAAAGTTGCTTCGTGGTATATTTTTATTGTGTAAGTATTATAAAAATTAAGCAGTATTGTTTGTGTCTTACGGGGGATAACACATGATGGTTCTGAATAAAAAACAAATGTCTGAGGAAGATGTCAAGCTAAACTATATCACGTCTGCAATTCTTCGTGGCTGGCAAGACCACATCACATTGCGGTCAGTATGGCGGTATTGGAGATAGGAGGAGCGTTTGGAGTATTGTGACCAGCGGCAATAATTTATTGTGCTTTTGTCTGCATCCTTTCTAGTGCCTATATTGCCAAAACAAGGAAGATTGTGCAGGTAAAAACCTACTTTTTGAGTCTTTCTGTTATCGGGTTTTTGTTTGCAGCCTTGTTCTATATGGCGTTCATGAAGATTTCTATGATAATTATTACTGGTTTTTTGCCGACGGTCTGTCAAACGCAAAGGAACAGGATGAGAAGGGGCATTGCCAGGCATATAAGGTAATAAGGGACGAAATTACAAACGAATTTTGTTGGTTTGAACCAGTACAGAGCTTTTAAGCTTGATGAAGCGGCAGATGTTATCTGTTCTAAACAATAAATAATGACGATAGAAAGACGGAATGAATGCACAAGAGAGGAGAGGGAAAAGAGTGGATAAAAGAAAAAAAGCTGGTGAATGGATTATTACGGTATTGACAGTGTGTGCTGTTTTGATGCTGGCCGTTCCTTTATTAATTGGTGCGGGATATACCTATCCGGCAGCGGATGATTTTATTGTCGAAAGTGGATCAGCCTATTTAAGCGAGAGCGTAGGGCCGGTTCGCGGACCGCTCTATGCGGCATGGAACTATTTCATGGACTGGCAGGGTGCATATACGACGAACCTGTTCCTGTTTACTATTATGCCATTCAGCCGTTTCGGATTGGACGGATTCCGGGCTGGCATGGTAATTCTTTCCCTCTTTTTCCTGGGTTCTTTGTATTTTATGGTAAATGCAGTGATAAATTATTCGGATGGTCCGGTTCTTCAAAGTGACAGGCATTGCTGCTGGAATAAAAAGCTGTTTCTTTACGCTGTATTGTTGTTCGCCGCATTGGGACTGCCGGGAACATGGGTGGGAAAAGAACTGTTTTACTGGTATACGGCGGCTTTAGGTTATTTGATCGGTATAGGCGGTCTGTTTGTTTCGATTGGCTGCCTGCTGTTAGCGAATTGCAAAGAAAAAAGCAAGGGTTATTATATCTGCTCTATGCTGTTTGGATTTATGGCATCCGGAGTCAGTCCGCAGGTGGCGTCTTTTGTCTGTTCATGGCTGCTGATTGCAATACTGGTTTTGATATTATCGGCGGAACCGGGAAGGAAGCCGATTCATGTTTGGGATGTTTGTCCGTTTCTGCTCTCATTTTGCGGTGCGGTTATCAATGTCACCGCTCCGGGCAGTTTGAGAAGAAGCCAGGCCACCATGGGGGAAGTTAGTTATGGTGTGGCGGATGCCATAAAGGACACTTTTAGAGTTCAGAAAGAAGAGCTTGGACGGATATGGCATGATCCGGTATTTATTGCATTGGCGGTGCTGCTGGTCCTGGTCTGTATTTATTCTGATGTGAGGGTAGCCAGAACCAGACGTCAGCTTACATGGATTGGGGTACTGTTTGTGGCTGGGTCTGTTCTGGTCAGTCATTTTCTGTGCATTTTCCCGGTGATATTAGGATATCATGGCGGCGGGCTTTCTAATGACAGGACGCGGTATGTGGCTGATTTGGAGATTCGCTATTCCCTTTTGTTTGCCATAATGTATATGGTACAGTACATTCTGCAGTTCTTTCAAAAAAAAGGAAAGCGGAATAATGATATACGTTTGGCCGGAATTGTGTGTGGACTTATTATATGTACTGGCAGTTTTCTTCTTCTGTATGATCAGCCGGAAGAGATTTCCTCGGGATACTCTTTTGTATTGATTAAAGAGATCTCAAACGGAACGGTGCAGGAAGTTTTTACCCTGCGCAAAGATGTATTGGAGGCTCTGGAAACTGCGGAGAAAGGAACAGATGTCTACATAAAAATGCCGGGGATGCCACTTACACAGGCGACTTATCCGCAGGGCATCAGTGAAGATGCTGATTGCCAGACGAATAAAGATGTTGCTGCGCTGTTTCACTTAAACTCAGTGAGGGTTGAATACGGAAGCAAATAGAAAAAGGAAAGGCATGTTGAGCATGCATCTATCAAAAGAGGAAAGTGAACGGGTCAGAATTGTAAAATTTATTGCGATTGAAAAGGGGTTGTCACAGGTCATAGCAGGATGCAATGTACAGATTTTTTCTGCTTTCTGTGCCAAGATGGGCAGCGTTTAACATTGCATACTGAAAATCCGTCGATAAAGCCGCAGTAATCTGAAAAGGTTTCATTGTAAAACTTCCGAGGGAGAGTATATAATAGGGGTATCAAGGAAAAGACAGGAAGAAGAACAATGGGAACAAAAGCAAATAAATACGAAATTGATATGTGTCACGGAAGCATCATGGACAAGCTGATTTCTTTTGCCTTGCCTCTGATGCTTTCCAGCATTTTACAGCTTTTATTTAATGCGGTGGATATTATTGTAGTAGGTAGGTTTACAGGCAGCCAGGCGTTGGCGGCGGTAGGTTCTACCACGGCATTAATCAATCTGTTTACGAATCTGTTTATCGGGGTGTCGCTGGGGGCGAATGTGCTGGCTGCCAGATATTATGCTGCCGGAAAGAGCCGGGAAATGTCGGAGACAGTACATACGGCAATTCTGTTTGCCCTGATAAGCGGGTGTGTTATGGCGGTCATGGGGCTGCTTTTTTCCAGGGAAGCACTGGAACTGATGGATACGCCGGAGGATGTGATTGACCAGTCGGCTCTTTATATGAAGATATATTTTGTGGGAATGCCGTTTTTCATGCTGTATAACTATGGTGCGGCGATTCTGCGGGCTGTTGGGGATACGAAGCGTCCGTTGCTGTTTCTGATTATTTCCGGGGCAGCCAATGCGGTGCTGAATCTGTTCCTGGTGATTGTGTGTCATCTGGGAGTGGCTGGAGTTGCCATTGCAACGGTGATTTCACAGATGTTATCCTGCGTGATGGTGCTTTCCTGCCTTGCTGCTACATCAAACAGTTATCAGTTAAAATGGTCATTGTTGAAAATCCGCTGGATTTATCTCAGACAGATATTTCAGGTGGGGATTCCGGCGGGGATACAGAGTACGGTAATTACTTTTTCTAATGTGTTGTTACAGTCTTCAGTAAATTCGTTTGGTTCTATTGCCATGGCGGGCTATACGGCGGCAAATAATATTTTCGGATTTTTGTATGTGTCTGTGAATTCCATTTCACAGGCTTGTATGAGTTTTACCAGCCAGAACTACGGCGTGGGCGATAAGAAGCGAATTGACAGGGTACTTGTGGACTGTTTGATTCTGACGGTGGTTGTGGGACTTGTGTTAGGCGGCAGTGCCAATCTTTTCGGAGAGGAACTGTTACATATTTATACGAAGGATGAACAGGTTATTGCCTGTGGCATGGAAATCTTACTGTATACCACGCTGACGTATTTTCTTTGCGGTATCATGGATTTGATTCCGGGGTGCTTGCGGGGCATGGGAAGGTCGAGTGTACCGATGGTGCTGTCCATTATCGGTACAGTAGGAACGAGAATTGTCTGGATTTATCTGATTTTCCCAGCGCACCGTTCCCTGGCAGTGTTGTTTATTTCCTATCCGGTGTCATGGCTTCTGACGATTCTGATGCAGGCGACTTGTTTTTATTTCGTGCGAAAGCAGGTACAGAGGGAATAATGGATAGGGCTGACAAGGTTGTAAAAGTGACCGGAATCAGGGCATGATAGAGGAAATAACAGGAGGAATGTGTATGGGGCGAATTATAGGAATTGATTTGGGAACAACAAACAGTCTGGCAGCGGTATGGGAGGATGGAGAGAGTAAACTGATTCCCAATGCTTTTGGGGAGTATCTGACTCCCAGTGTGGTAAGCTTTGACGAGGATGGAACGGTCTATGTGGGAAAGACAGCAAAGGAAAGGCTTATGTCACACCCGGAGAATACGGCAAGTATTTTCAAGCGGTTTATGGGGACTTCCAGGACTTATAAGCTGGCAAATAAGGAGTACCGACCGGAGGAACTGTCGGCATTTGTGCTTAGGAAATTAAAAGAAGATGCAGAGGCGTATCTGCAGGAGCCGGTAGAAGAGGCAATTATCAGTGTGCCGGCTTATTTTAATGATATGGGGCGGAATGCCACGAAGCGGGCAGGCGTACTGGCGGGACTTAAGGTGGAACGTATTATAAATGAGCCATCGGCAGCAGCACTTGCCTGTCAGCAGAAGAATGAGGAAGAGGACGCTGCCATTATGGTATTTGACTTTGGCGGCGGTACGCTGGATGTGTCTTTGGTGGAGTGCTTTGACAATGTCATTGAGATACTGGCGGTAAGCGGGGATAATCATCTTGGCGGTCAGGACTTTGACGATGCACTGGCAAGACATTTTGTAAGCAGTTGTGGCTGGGAACCCGGCAAGCTTACGCCGGAAACCAAAGCTTTGTTACGAAACAGTGCAGAAAAGTGTAAGAGAGACCTGACGGAAAGCAAAACTGCCGAGATGGTGGTAACCTGTGAACAGGGAAATGCGAAACTGGAGGTTTCCAGGAAAGACCTTGTAACCATAGGGGCAGAATTGTTTGAACGGGTAAGCAGACCGGTAAGGCGTGTCCTTACCGATGGGAAGATAGAGAACCTGTTGGAATTGAATTATGTTGTGCTGGTGGGCGGTTCCTGCAAGATGCCGGTAGTGCAGCAGTATCTGCGCCATCTTCTGGGAAGTGTACAGATGGAGACAATGTACCCGGATTATATGGTGGCACTGGGTGCCGGAGTATGTGCAGGGATAAAGGAAAGAGAAGAGGAAGTAAAGGATATGCTTCTGACAGACATCTGTCCTTTTTCACTGGGAACAGGTATCCACAATGAGGCAGACCCTGATATGGCACTGATGTCTTGCATTATTCCCAGAAATACAGCTCTTCCGTGCAGCAAGGAAGCGGTATATGTGAATTCTTTTGATAACCAGACAAAGATAGATTACAAGGTTTACCAGGGCGAGGCGATGTATGAGAAAGACAACATTTTGCTGGGGCACATGGAATTTGACATTCCACCAAGACCGAAGGGAACCGTCAAAATTAAGGTGCGTTATACCTACGACATCAATGGTGTGTTAGAGGTGGATATCGAAATTCCGCTTACCGGGGAAAAGAGGCAGCTTATCATTGTCAATAAGGAATTGGGAATGAGTCAGGAAGAGATAGACCAGAAGCTGAAGTCTTACGAGCAGTTGAAGATGAGTCCGATGGATCAGGAGGAAAATAAATACGTGGTGGCATGGGGCGAAAGGCTTTTCATGCAGTGCAACAATAATTTCAAAGAGGAAATTTCCAGGAGAGTACAGTATTTCGTCCATACGATGAAAGAAAATCCTTATCAGATACCTAAGGTGCGGAAATATCTGATGGTATTCCTGGCAACCGTGGAGCAGTATCTGCAGGGCAGCTGCGGGCTGGAAGAAGAGGAACTGTTAGACGGCAGCTGGTACACCGAAGAGGATGAAGAAGAACGGGAAGTAGATGAAATGTTTCAAAACTGGGATGATGGGGAAGACGACAGGTAATGAATGTTTTTGAGATTCTGGAAATAGAACCTACCGAGGATAAAAAGAAAATAAAGAAAGCATACGCCAGTCTTGCCAGAAAATATCATCCGGAGGAGCAGCCAGAGAAGTGGAAGGAAATCCATGATGCCTATACCATGGCAATGCGGATAGCGGATGGGGAGCAGAATGTCAGCTTTTTCCTGGAAAAGGATACGTCCTGGGAGGGAAGCCAGGACCGGCAGAATGTCACGATTCCACAGGCTCCGGAACAGGAAGTGAACCAGATAGTTGCGAAACATCTGGAAAAAATAGAAAAGCGGAAGCAGCAGGAAGAACAACGCCAACCAGAATCCAGGCGACAGGAAGAGAATCCGGTAGTTGCGAAGCATCTGGAAAAAATAGAAAAACGAAAGCAGCAGGCGCAGGAAGAACAACAGGTACAGGAAAGACAGCAAGAGGCACAGGAAAGACAGCGGCAGGAAGAGCAAAGAAGGGAAGAAGACAGGAAAAAGAGAGAAAGGAAATCTTCGGAGCGTAAACAAACGGAATCAGAACCGGAAAACGAACAGGAGATGGAAGATGTTTTTGACAACCTGTCACAGTACGCGGAGACGGCAAGACAGCGGCAGCGTGAAGAAGGGCAAAAGCAACTGGAAGCAGCGAAAAGAGAGGTTGCCCTGCTGTGCCAGAAGAAGAAAGCAAAGAGGAAAGACTGGCAGAACTTTTTCGGAAAAGAAGAGTACCAGTGGGCAGTGTGCCAGGGTGAATTCCTGTATTACTGGGCAGAATGTCTGGAAACCTGCAGGATAGATAAGAAGCTTTACCTGTTCTTAAAACAGCAGATTGACATGATAGAGCAGTACCAGAAGAATATGCAGATTATCTGGGAGAAAAAGGGGCTGCTTGGTCCCTGTGAAACAGTAAGAATGAAGCTGGGTTCTGCCTACGAAAGAGAAATCCTCCGGCAGAAAAGAAGTATCCCGAAAATAGCGGCTGCGGTGATTGTGGTAGCCACGTTGCTATTATTGCCATATGGGACTATCCGGCAGGTATGGGTACAAAAGAGTGAGGAAGAGGAAATAACGGTATCGGTGGAACCCAGTTTGCCGCAACCCCAGGTACAGCAGCAGTCTGTTTGGGAGAAGAGTTTTACGGTGCTTGGAATGATGGAGGCAGAAACCCAGGAGAAACTGTTGCAGACAGCCACACCAGTAGCAGAGGGTGTCTATGTGTTGGGCGATATGTATGAAATGGGCGAAAACCTGTTGGAGGTAACCGGAGCAGAAAAGTCGGGGAAAATCCCAGACGAGCTGGATACAGAAAACCAGTCCATGGAAAATCAGACAACGCAGAATCAAAACGCAGGGAATCCGACCGAAACGGAAGAAGGTCAGACTTCGCAACAGGGCGAATACTGGCTGGAAAAGGGGTCTCCTACGGATGAGAGGCCGGACGGGTATGCTTTTCTCATTGGTGCCACCGAGCAAAAGGAAGTAGCCATCTGGTGTGAACCGGAGGTGCTCATAGGAACCGGGCAGGTAAGTGTATATTATTTTGATGGAAATAATTGCAGTAAATTCCTGGAAAGTAATGCGTGGAGCTCCGGAGGTATTACCGGAGAAAGGTACTGGCATAAATTTGCGGGTGGAATATTGTTTTATGGTGAAACCAGCACTACGGAAACAGATGAAGAGTATCCCATTGTTATTGTGGGAGAAGAGAATCCAAAAGAGACAGGAAGTACGGCACAGCAATAAAGTAAGCCCCGGCATAATGCTCATGTACGGTAAGGAAGCAAGCAACCGAAAACAAGAGATAGACCGCCAGCACTACACTATTCCGAACCA
>CAKRWT010000054.1 GCA_934418125.1 uncultured Lachnospiraceae bacterium | reverse complement strand
GTTAGAGAATCATCCATGGTTTGAGGTAACAACGATTGCAGCAAGCCCGAGGTCGGCAGGCAAAACTTATGAAGAGTAGGTGGCAGATGGAAAATGGATACACCAATGCCGGAAGCTGTAAAGAATATTATTGTTAAGAATGTAAATGAAGTAGAAGAAGTGGCTTCTGAAGTAGATTTCGTATTCTCAGCAGTTGATATGACCAAAGAAGAGATTAAGAAGATTGAAGAAGAATATGCAAAGACAGAGACCCCGGTTGTATCCAACAACAGCGCACACCGCTGGACACCGGATGTGCCAATGGTAGTGCCGGAAATTAATCCGGAACATTTTGATGTTATTGAGGCACAGAAGAAACGTCTCGGAACCACAAGAGGCTTTATTGCTGTAAAGCCAAACTGCTCTATCCAGAGTTATGCACCGGTTCTGACTGCATGGAAAGAGTTTGAACCATATGAAGTAGTAGCGACTACTTATCAGGCGATTTCCGGAGCTGGCAAGACTTTTAAGGACTGGCCGGAAATGGTTGAAAATGTAATTCCTTACATTGGTGGCGAAGAGGAGAAGAGTGAGAAAGAGCCTCTTAGAATCTGGGGTAAAGTAGAGAACGGAGAAATTGTTCCTGCAACCAGCCCGGTTATCACATGCCAGTGTATCCGTGTCCCTGTACTGAACGGACATACCGCAGCCGTTTTTGTAAAATTCAGAAAGAAACCAACCAAAGAACAGCTTATAGAGAAGCTTGTAAACTTTAAGGGTCTTCCGCAGGAGTTAGCGTTACCAAGCGCACCAAAACAGTTTATCCAGGTAATGGAAGAAGACAATCGCCCACAGGTAAAATTGGATGTGGATTATGAAAAAGGAATGGGAATCAGTGTCGGACGTATCCGTGAGGATAGTGTATATGACTGGAAATTTGTAGGACTTTCCCATAATACAGTACGTGGTGCAGCAGGAGGGGCAGTACTTTGTGCTGAAACATTAAAGGCAAAGGGTTATATTACAAAGAAATAGACAACAAATAATGGGGTAGAAAAATATGGGGGTATGTGTTTCCGGATACGAAAGTATCCGGATTACAAAAAGGTAAATTCATGGATGAGTTAAGATATCAGGTCGACTTGTTAAGTGCAATGAATCAGCAGTTGATGGAGAACGAGAAGATGCTCCGGCTGATTTGCGAAACATCAAACAGTGCATTCCTTTACTATTCTTATGAAGAACGTAAAGTTCAGACGATGGCAAAATGGAATCATTTTTTTGATTTTATGATTTCGGATATATCAGAACTGACGAAATTATATGACTATGTGGAAGAAAAGAATGTGATTCCTCTGAGGGAAACGCTGTTTATTGAAAAACAAGGAATTCAAAGTAAAACGATAGAGGTAAAACTGCGCGAAAATAAAATGTGCGTGGAAGTGGAAGTTAACATTGTATACGATGCGTTTAATCATCCCACAGATAAGATTATTCGTTTTAAAGATGTAACGAAATTTAATTCCCAAAACGAAGAACTGACCTATATGGCATATTATGACATATTGACTGGTTTATATAATCGTAATTATTTCGTAGGTAAACTTGGCAGATATATCAGGAAAGCGGAGGAAACGCAGGATACGGTTGCTGTTATGTTTATTGATCTGGATGATTTCCGAAAGATAAATGACGGCATGGGTCTGATTGTAGGAGACGAACTGGTACAGCTTTTCGGACAGTTTCTGGCTGGGTTTATGGATGAACATGTTATCGTATCTCATTTCAACAGTGATATTTTCTGTATCGGTATTTATGCACCTTATGGGGCAAGAAGTGTAGATACTATCTATAATGCCATCAAGGAACGGTTAAAGGAACCATTCCATACAACCAATGGACAGGATATCCGTATCACAGCCAGTGTGGGAGTGGCAGAATATCCGGAAGCAAGCGGTAATACTCTGGAATTGATTAATTGTGCAGAGATAGTTATGTTCAAAGCCAAAAGAACTGGGAAAGACAAAATACAGTATTTCGATGGAGCCATACTTGAAGATTTTCTGAAAAATCTTACCATTGAAAATAAATTAAAAGAGGCAGTGTTTGACCAGAATTTCACAATGTATTATCAGCCACAGTTTAAGACGACAGACAAGTCTTTGCGTGGTGTGGAAGCTTTAATCCGTTGGAAAGACAATACGGGCAAGATGATAAGTCCGTCCGTCTTTATTCCGATAGCGGAGAAGAATGGGACGATTGTACCAATCGGTACCTGGGTAATAGAAGAAAGCCTGAAAAATTATGCCGAGTGGAAGAAAGAGTATCATTATCCGATGATTATGTCACTGAATATTTCTGCGATTCAGTATAAGCAGCCGGATTTTATTGACAAAATGATGCATATCTTAAAGAAGTATAATATTTCTCCTTATGAGGTGGAACTGGAAATTACAGAATCCATCCTGATAGATGATTTCAAGGAGATTACAGAGAAACTGGTAATTTTACGGGATTTGGGAATCCGTATTTCCCTGGATGATTTCGGAACGGGATATTCCTCTTTATCGTACTTAAAAGGGTTACCGATTGATACGCTTAAGATTGATAAGTCCTTTATAGATACGGTTATCACGGATAAGAACACCAGGATTATTACAGAATCTATTATTTATATGGTTAAGAAACTGGGGTGTGAAACCATTGCTGAGGGTGTGGAGCATGAGGATCAATATCGTTATCTGAACGAAATCGGTTGTGACAATATTCAGGGATTTTTCCTTGGAAAGCCAATGCCGTCAGAAGAAATAGAAGGATTGCTGGCTACAATACATTCCTAAAGAGTGTTGGTGGATAGCAGGAAAGGCATGGGATTATATGATACTTGGCAGAACATCAGAACAAAAGTATTTGAATCAATACTATGCAAAAGAAGGCAGCCAGATTCTGGTCGTTTATGGACAGAAATATATTGGTAAGACAGCTCTGACCAAAGAATTTATAAAGGACAAACAGGCGCATTATTATCTGTCAAGAGCCTGTTCAGAAAGAGAACAGGTCTGCCAGTGGGGGAAACAGCTTTCCGGGGAGAAAAATTTCTCTGCTACGTTTCCTGCTTTTCGGGAAATTTTCCAGAGGATTGTTCAGGGAGCCACTGGAAAAAAAGTGATTATAATTGATGAGTTTCAGCATGTGATAAAAACCAGTGACTTATTCTTTCGGGAACTGGTTTCTTTTGTGCATGATAAAAGTCATTGTGAAGTGATGGTGCTACTGTGTAGTTCTTCCATAGGCTGGATTGAGAACAGTATGATTGCCAGAATCGGTAGTGGCGTCTATGAACTGTCAGGCTTTCTTAAGGTAAGAGGAATGCAGTTTGATGATATGATGCAGTATTTTTCAAACTTCCGGGTGGAAGAGTGTGTCGAAGCGTACGCTATTCTGGGGAGTATGCCCGGTTTGTGGAAGCAGTTTGATGACAGACTGACAATACAACAGAACATTTGCAGACATATTCTGGAGCCGGACAGTCTGCTGTTCCAAGAGGGGGAGCGCATTGTTACCGAACAGCTGCGCGAACCAGGGGTATATAATACCATACTGGCGGCAATGGCAGCCGGACATCACAAGTTAAATGATTTGTATCAGCATACAGAATTTTCCAGAGCCAAAATCAGTGTTTATATGAAGAACCTGATGGAACTGGAACTTGTGGAAAAAGTATTTTCATACGATACGGAGGGAAGAGAAAATACGAAGAAGGGAATCTATCGTATCAGCCATCCGTTTGTTGATTTTTATTTTACCTATCTGTATCCGAATATGAGTGCGTTACAGACTCTTCCGGTCAGCGAATTTTATACTAGATACATACAGCCTGATTTCAAAGAATATGTTGCATCTTATTTTAAGCAGATATGTAGACAGCACCTTGACCGGTTATCAGAAGAAGGAAAATTACCGCTTGTGGTAGAAACGATTGGGGAATGGGTTGGAAAAGATGGTACGCTGGATATGATTGCGCAGGATGAGACAGGAAAGACTTTGATTGGGATGTGCAACTGGCAGAAGGCAGCTATGGCTTACCAGGATTATGAAGCATTGCGTTTTACGGCAAAGAAGGCAAGAATCCAGGCAGATTATGTTTATTTGTATACGGCAACCGGATTTGACGAACGACTGCAGTTAGAAGCAATGAGAGATTCACACCTAAAATTGATACCGCTCACACAGTTATCCATTGCACGGTAAAGAAATAAATGTTATAAAGTGATAGGAATTCTATGGGAAAAAGTATATTTATTGCAGAAAAACCCAGTGTGGCGAAGGAATTTGCCAAAGCGTTAAAATATAATATGAAAAACAAAGATGGGTATATGGAGTCGGATGAGGCTCTGGTCACCTGGTGTGTAGGGCATTTGGTAACAATGAGTTATCCGGAAGCCTATGATGAAAAGTACAAACGCTGGTCCTTAGAAACGATTCCTTTTATTCCGAAGGAATTTAAGTACGAAGTAATTGACAGTGTAAAGAAACAGTTTCAAATTGTAAGTGGTCTTTTGAACCGACCGGATGTAGATACCATCTATGTCTGTACCGACTCGGGAAGAGAAGGAGAGTATATTTACAGGCTGGTAGAACAGCAGGCAGGAGTGACAGGTAAGGTAAGAAGAAGAGTGTGGATTGATTCCCAGACGGAGGAGGAAATCCTGCGTGGCATACGGGAAGCAAAGGATTTATCAGCTTATGATAATCTTTCCCATGCGGCCTATCTGCGCGCCAAAGAAGATTATCTGATGGGTATTAACTTTTCCAGAGTGCTGACTTTAAAGTATAGCAATCCTATTAAATCTTATCTGAAGGCTGACCGGGCGGTAGTTTCTGTAGGTCGTGTTATGACCTGCGTGCTTGGAATGGTAGTTAACAGAGAGCGGGAGATTCGGGATTTTGTAAAGATTCCTTTTTACCGGGTACTGGCACAGGTGGACATTCAGGGACATGAGTGTAGTTGTGAATGGAAAGCCGTGGAAGGCTCCAAATATTATCAGTCACATTTGCTATATAAGGACAACGGCTTTTTGGAGGAAAAGGAAGCAGATGCTTTTATCGGCTGGATGCAGGAAGAACCCGTGCAGCCACCGGTGGTGGAACGTCTGGAGAAAAAGAAAGAAACGAAGAATCCCCCTTTGTTATATAATCTGGCAGAATTACAGAATGACTGTTCCAAATTTTTTAAAATCAGTCCTGATGAAACCCTCAGGATTGTCCAGGAATTGTATGAAAAGAAGCTGACCACCTATCCCCGTACCGATGCCCGCGTGCTATCCAGTGCGGTGGCAAAGGAAATCCATAAAAACATCGGAGGACTGCGAAATTATCCAGTGGCAAAGGAACTGGCAGAGGAAGTGTTACAGTCTGGCAGTTATAAGCAGATAGCCAAAACCAGATACGTGAATGACAAGCAGATAACTGACCATTATGCTATCATTCCTACAGGACAGGGATTCGGGAACCTGAATGGACTGCATCCTGCCTCGGCGAAGGTATATGAGATTATAGTAAGAAGATTTTTGAGTATATTCTATCCAGCAGCTATCTATCAGAAAATAAACCTTAGCGTGAAGATGAAAGATGAAATGTTTACCTCAGGGTTTAAGGTACTGGCACAGACAGGATATCTGAAAGCTGCGCAGAATTCTTTCACGAAGAAACGAACCGAAGAAGAAACAGCAGAGGATAAAAAAGAAGAGCCAGAAGAAGCCTGTGATAATTCCTTTATGGAGGTACTGAAATCTCTGAAAAAGGGAACAGAGCTTTCCTTGAAGAAACTGGTAAAGAAAGAAGGAGAGACATCGCCACCGAAACGTTATAATTCCGGCACAATCATTCTGACTATGGAGAATGCGGGACAGTTTATTGAGGATGAAGAACTGCGGGCACAGATTAAAGGAAGTGGTATTGGCACTTCTGCAACGCGGGCAGAAATCCTGAAGAAGCTGGTTAACATCAAGTATCTGAATCTGAATAAGAAGACCCAGATTATTACGCCAACCTTACTGGGGGAAATGATTTATGAGGTGGTATATGGCTCCATCAGACCGCTGTTAGACCCACGTCTTACCGCAAGCTGGGAGAAGGGACTGACACTGGTTGCCGAGGGAGAGATTACAGAAGATGAATATATGGTAAAGCTGGATGATTTTGTAACCAGGAGGACCAATAACGTCAAGCAGTTAAGCAATCAGTCCGCATTATATAACCGATTCCATTATGCGGCACAATTTTATAAAAAGTAGAAAGGCAGGAAAAAAACATGGCAGGATTACAGGACACAACAATAGCTGCACTGTATACATTGGAGGAGACTATCGCAAAAGATGTCTTTGAAGGAGTAACCTATCCCTGGGAAGTATTACCGAAGATTGGAGAGTTTATTGTAAAACTGGGAAATTCCCTCCCAGAAGATAAATACGAGAAAAAGGGAGAAAATGTGTGGATTGCAAAATCGGCAAAGGTATTCCCCAGTGCCTATATCAACGGACCGGCAATTATTGATGAGGAAGCAGAGGTCAGACACTGCGCCTTTATCCGTGGCAACGCTATTGTGGGAAAAGGAGCTGTAGTAGGTAATTCTACTGAATTGAAAAACGTCATTTTATTTAATAAAGTTCAGGTTCCCCATTACAATTATGTTGGAGACAGTATTCTTGGTTTTAAGGCGCACATGGGGGCAGGTTCTATTACGTCGAACGTAAAGAGCGATAAGACGCTTGTTATTGTCAGAGCGGGACAGGAACAGTATGAAACAGGACTTAAGAAATTTGGAGCCATGCTGGGAGATAATGTAGAGGTAGGCTGCAATTCCGTGTTAAATCCGGGTACCATAATCGGAAAGCAGTCCAATGTATACCCAACCTCCATGGTAAGAGGTTTTATTCCGGCAAACAGCATTTATAAAAAGCAGGGAGAAATTGCACAGAAACATTAAGATAACGCACTTTTCGAAAAAGAAAATGGATAAAAACAGATGAAAAAATAGATGAAATGGCAGATTAAAGTTGACTAATCTGCCATTTTCGTGTATATTTGCAAGGAAAGAATAACACTTCATCGCGTTGAAGCGTATAAGCGTCAGGAGGAGATTATTATGAAGAAAAAAGCATTAGCACTTGTAATGGCAACAGCCATGGCTGCTACCATGCTTGCCGGATGTGGTTCCACAGAAACGGCATCAACCGAGGCAGAGAGCACAGAGAAAGCAGCAGAAGAGACAACTGAGGAAACAACAACAGAGGATGCAGAGGCAACCGAAGATACCGCCGCTGCTGATACCGCAACAGCCGATAAGGTTTACCACATCGGTATCTGTCAGTTATTAGAGCATGACGCACTGGATGCAGCTACCCAGGGATTTGAAGATGCGCTGGTAGAACTGTTAGGCGAAGGCAATGTAACCTTTGATTTCCAGAATGCACAGGGTGAGCAGACAAACTGCGCAACCATTACCACACAGTTCGTTACCGATGGTGTTGATTTGATTCTTGCCAACGCAACTGCACCTTTACAGGCAGCTGCTGCAGCAACAAACACCATCCCGATTCTGGGAACTTCCATTACAGACTATGCAACCGCACTGGATATTGCTGACTGGACAGGAGCAACCGGAACAAATATTTCCGGTACATCCGACCTGGCTCCCCTGGAAGAGCAGGAGAATATGTTAGTAGAGTTATTCCCGGAGGCAAAGAAGGTTGGTATTCTTTACTGTTCCGCAGAAGCAAATTCTGTATACCAGGCACAGGTATTTGAGAAATACTTAGAGGAAGATGGTATTGAATACGAAGAGTATACAGCAGCAGATTCCAACGAAATCCAGTCTGTTGTAACAAGTGCGGTAGAAACCTGTGATGTCCTTTACCTCCCAACCGATAATACAATGGCAGCTAACACAGAAATCTTAAACAATGTAGCACAGCCTGCAGGTGTTCCGATTATTGCCGGTGAGGAAGGTATCTGTGCAGGATGTGGTGTAGCTACCCTTTCTATCAGCTACTATGATATCGGATATAAAGCTGGTGAAATGGCTTATGATATTCTGGTAAATGGTACAGACATTACAACTATGGATGTTGAATATGCTCCACAGGTAACCAAGGAGTACAATCAGACAATCTGTGATGCATTGGGCATTGCAGTTCCTGATGATTATGTAGCAATCGAAAACTAATCATTTGTTTCAGATAGCGTTACGGCATATATGTGGGGATGACATCTCTGCCATCCCCATATTTTTTGCGTTATAAAATTGTTTATAAAATATATTTTTATAAAAATAAATGGGAAATGGTTGGAGGTTACAAAATGATTTTATTATCACTCAATCCTATGTCACTGTTCCGGGCAATGCCGGGAGCCTGTGCACAGGGACTCATCTGGGGTATTATGGCACTGGGTGTCTATATTACCTATCGACTTCTTGATTTTGCCGATTTAACGGTAGATGGTTCGCTGGCTACTGGAGGCGCAGTAGCGGTTATGCTGATTCGTCTGGGGGTAAATCCATGGATTGCATTGCTTGCAGCATTTGCATCCGGTATGCTTGCCGGTATGGTAACCGGGTTACTACATACAGCACTGGGAATTCCGGGTATTTTATCCAGTATTCTGACACAGATATCTTTATATTCCATTAACTTGAACATTATGGGAAAATCGAATCAGGCGATTAACGTAGACCAGTATCAGCTGGTAGTTTCCCTTCGTTATATATCAGGAGATGCAATGGCCAAGTTCAAATTCTACGGCGGCGTTATTTTAGGCTGTGCTGTACTGGTAGGCATCTTATATTGTTATTTCGGAACTGAACAGGGACAGGCAATCCGTGCAACCGGCTGTAACCAGAGCATGGCAAAAGCACAGGGGATTAACACTAAGTTCCATACCGTTCTGGCACTTATGATAGCCAATGGTCTGGTTGGACTTTGCGGTGGACTTTATGCACAGTATCAGGGTGCTGCTGATGTCAATATGGGACGTGGTGCCATCGTAATTGGTCTGGCTGCAGTTATTATCGGAGAAGTACTCTTTGGTAAGCTGTGTGCCGGCAGGAAGATTGCATTTGCCTATACCATGATTTCTGTTATCGCAGGAGCCGTGATTTATTATATTGTTATTGCTTTCGTATTATGGCTTAAGATGCCTTCAGACGATATGAAGCTGTTCTCAGCAATCGTTGTGGCAATCTTTTTGTCGATTCCAAATCTGAAATCCAGATTTGCCAGGAAAGGGGTGGCAAAATAATGGCATACGCATTAGAAATCAAAGACATTCATAAAACATTTAATCCGGGAACCATCAACGAAAAAGTAGCATTAAATGGTGTAAATTTACAGTTGGAAGAGGGGGATTTCGTAACCATTATTGGTGGTAACGGAGCTGGAAAATCTACCACACTGAATGCCATTGCGGGAACCTGGCCGGTAGATTCTGGAGCAATCATTATTGGTGGCAATAATATTACCGCATTGCCGGAGCATAAGAGAGCCAGATTCTTAGGAAGGGTATTTCAGGATCCTATGACCGGAACGGCAGCGACCATGTCCATTGAAGAAAATATGGCGATTGCAGCAAGACGTGGTAAGAAACGTACTTTAAAATGGGGCGTAACCAAAGCCGAGAGAGAATACTTCCGGGAAAAATTGAAGGAACTGGATTTGGGACTGGAAGAGAGACTTACTTCTAAGGTTGGTCTTCTGTCCGGTGGACAGCGTCAGGCGGTAACCCTTTTAATGGCTTCTTTACAGAAGCCGGAGCTGTTATTGCTAGATGAGCATACAGCAGCGTTAGACCCGAAGACGGCAGCCAAGGTTCTTGCCTTATCCGATAAGATTATTGCGGAGAATCATCTGACAGCCATGATGGTAACCCATAACATGAAGGATGCCATCGTACATGGAAACCGGCTGATTATGATGCATGAAGGTAAGATTATTTATGACGTAAGGGGCGAGGAGAAGAAGAATCTCCATGTGTCTGATTTGCTTGCCAAGTTTGAAGAAGTCAGTGGTGGAGAGTTCGCTAACGACAGAATGATGCTTGGATAGCGTATTTTTTAACATACATTAAGAAAAATCTAGCCTAAGGGGCTAGATTTTTTTTTTACAATATGAGAGAATAGGTCTAGCGGTTATGACAGATTCAAAACGAAGTCTGTTATCAAATATTATTTACATAATCGAAAGGAGTTATCACATGATTTATTCAAAAGAAGTTGAAGAAATGTGTACAGTAGCACAGGGCGTTCATCATGGCTGTGCTCCTATCCCAGAAGAAGCAAAATGGGTTCAGGCAAAAGAAGTAAAAGATATTTCCGGTTTAACACATGGTGTAGGCTGGTGTGCTCCTCAGCAGGGTGCATGTAAACTGACACTGAATGTTAAAGAAGGTATCATTCAGGAAGCATTAGTTGAGACAATCGGATGTTCCGGTATGACTCATTCTGCTGCTATGGCATCAGAGATTTTACCAGGCTTAACCGTTATGGAAGCTCTGAACACAGACTTAGTGTGTGATGCTATCAATACAGCTATGAGAGAGCTGTTCTTACAGATTGTTTACGGACGTACACAGTCTGCCTTCTCTGAAGAAGGTCTTCCAATCGGAGCAGGTCTTGAAGATTTAGGTAAAGGTTTAAGAAGCCAGGTTGGTACTATGTATGGTACTCTTAAGAAAGGTCCTCGTTATCTGGAAATGGCTGAAGGATATGTAACCGGTATCGCTTTAGATGCTAATGATGAAATCATCGGTTACAAATTCGTAAGTCTTGGAAAAATGACAGACTTCATCAAGAAGGGTGATGATCCTAACACAGCTTATGAGAAGGCTTGTGGTCAGTATGGTCGTGTTGACGATGCTGTTAAGATTATCGATCCTAGATGCGAGTAATCCGCGTAAGCGTAGAATAAACAGGAGGAAAAGATAAGATGGCTTTATTTGAATCATATGAAAGAAGAATTGATAAAATCAATTCCGTATTAAATAGTTATGGCATTTCTTCTATCGAAGAAGCAGAGAAAATTACTAAAGATGCTGGCTTGGATGTATACGAGCAGGTTAAAAAAATCCAGCCTATCTGTTTTGAGAACGCTTGCTGGGCATACACAGTTGGTGCAGCAATCGCAATCAAAAAAGGATGTAAAAAAGCATCTGAAGCAGCAGCAGCAATCGGTGAAGGACTTCAGGCATTCTGTATTCCTGGTTCTGTTGCTGATACC
>CAKRWT010000053.1 GCA_934418125.1 uncultured Lachnospiraceae bacterium | reverse complement strand
ACAGATATGAAATAATATCCAAAATCGGATCCGGCGGCATGGCGGATGTTTACAAGGCAAAAGACCATAAATTGAATCGTTTTGTGGCAGTTAAGGTGTTAAAACAGGAATTTAGTGAGAATGCAAATTTTGTATCCAAATTCCGGGTAGAGGCACAGGCAGCAGCAGGTCTGATGCATCCGAATATCGTCAATGTATATGATGTTGGAGAAGAGGGTGGCATCTACTACATCGTAATGGAGTTAGTAGAGGGCATTACCTTAAAAAAATATATTGAAAAGAAGGCAAGACTTTCTGTAAAGGAAGCCATCAGTATTGCTATTCAGGTTTCGATGGGAATTGAAGCGGCTCATAATAATCATATTATTCATCGTGATATTAAGCCACAGAATATTATTATTTCCAAAGAAGGTAAGGTTAAGGTAACCGATTTTGGTATTGCCAAGGCGGCAACCAGCAATACGATTACTTCCAATGTGATGGGGTCTGTCCATTACACTTCCCCGGAACAGGCAAGGGGTGGCTACAGCGATGAGAAGAGTGATATTTATTCGCTGGGTATTACTATGTTCGAAATGCTGACCGGCAGGGTTCCTTTTAATGGGGAAACCACAGTGGCCATAGCCATCAAACATATTCAGGAAGAATTACCATCTCCGAGAGATTATGTACCGGAGATTCCAATCAGTGTGGAGCAGATTGTATATAAATGTTGTCAGAAGAGTCCGGACAGAAGATATCAGTCCATGGCAGAGTTAATCGTAGATTTGAAACAGTCCCTTATCAACCCGGATGAAGATTTTGTCAAAATGGTCGACCCGGATGAGGAAGCTTCCACCAGGATGATTACCGATAAGGATATGGTACAGATTAAAAGACAGTCTGACCGGAGAGATTCCATGGATCAGGCAATGCGATTAAAGAAAGACCGTATCCGCGCTTATCAGGAAGAAGACGAAGAAGAGGATGAGGAGGACGAAGACTGGGACGATGATGAAGATGACGAGGATTATGACCCGAAAATGGAGAAGATTACCACAATCCTTGCCATTGTAGCAGCTCTGTTAATCGGCTCTATCATTATATTCCTGATTGGTCGTGCCGTAGGAATCTTCCATTTTGGTTCTTCTGATGGGAAAGATACAACGCAGGAGTCTACAGAACAGGTAGAGATGATAAAAGTGGTTGGCATGAACGTAGATGATGCCAAGAAGGCTTTACTGGAACTGGGACTGACCCCGGAGATTAAATATGAAGAAAATACTAATTATGCAGAAGGAACCGTGCTTCGTGCCAGTGCGCAGGAAGGCATTATGTTACCAAAGGATACGGTAATACAGCTTACGGTAGCACAAAGTTCAGAAGGGATTACCGTTCCTTCCGTGACTGGAAAATCCCAGGCAGAGGCAACCTCGATTCTGGAAAAGGAAGGTTTTGTAGTAACGGTTACCCAAAGCTATAATGCCAACGTCCAGAGCGGTTATGTGATATCCCAGACGCCGGAAGCGGAAAGCAGTGCGCCGAAAGGGGCAACGATTACGCTTACGGTCAGCCAGGGAGAAGAGAATAATAAGGTCAGTGTTCCTAATGTAGTCGGACTGGAAGAAATGGATGCTATGGCAAGCCTGACAGAGAGTGGACTGACGGTTGGAAATGTGACCCAGGTAACGAACGAGGATGCTTCGTTACAGGATAAAGTATGTTATCAGAGTTATTCAGTTGGAACCTATGTAGAAAAAGGAACGGCAGTGGATATCCGTATCAGTACCGGCCCGGCCCAGGTAACGTACCGGTATTCTGAAGGGATTACAGCTCCTACTGAGGATGCAGAGTACCGCAGTGGTATGAATGTGTCGGTAACGGTGACGACAGCAGACGGAACCCAGCTTCTCAGTACCCAGACGACTTCTTTTCCGGTGGCAGTCAATTATACCGGAATCAAGTCTGCCACAGGAACCATAACCTATGTGTTTAATGTGGAGACAGAGGCAACGACTACCACAGACCCGGAAACGGGAGAGACCGTTACCACAGCAGCTACTTCCAAGCAGAAAGTAGTAACCAGAGAGATAAACTTTACACAGGAATAGAGAGAATTTCAGGAAAAGTGTAGTTAGGGAATTTATGCAGGGAAAAATCATAAAGGGAATTGCCGGTTTCTATTACGTTCATGTAGAAAGCTATGGTGTATATGAATGTAAGGCAAAAGGAATTTTCAGAAAAAATCATACGAAACCCCTGGTGGGAGATGACGTGGAAGTGGATATTCTGGATGAAGCGGAAATGCTGGGGAATATCCGGGAAATTTTACCACGAAAAAGTGCTTTAATCCGTCCTGCGGTGGCAAATGTAGACCAGGCACTGATTATCTTTGCTATTGTAAAGCCCAATCCGAATTTTAATCTGTTAGATCGTTTCTTAATCCGGATGGAGAGGCAGAATTTACCGACCATTATCTGTTTTAACAAACAGGATATCGCAACCCTTGAAGAAAAGGAAGCCTTGCGCAAAGCTTACGAGACTTGTGGCTATCAGGTGCTGTTTATCAGTGCCCTGGAGCAGGAAGGACTGGAGCAGGTAAAAGAACTGTTAACAGGTAAAACCACTACAGTAGCCGGACCCAGTGGAGTCGGGAAGTCATCCCTTATCAATCAGCTTGCACCAAAAGCCCAGATGGAAACCGGGGATATCAGCCGCAAGATTGAGCGGGGAAAGCATACCACCAGACATTCCGAGATAATTGCCCTGGGGGAGAATACCTATATTGTAGATACGCCGGGATTTACTTCCCTGGATATTTCCGAGATAACTAAGGAAGAACTGGGAACCTATTACCCGGAATTCGTACAGTATGAGCCCTATTGTAAATTCAGCGGCTGTGCCCACATCAGTGAACCATCCTGCGGCGTAAAGGATGCAGTGGCAGAAGGAAAAATCAGCCAGGTACGATATGATAATTACAAGGTACTGTATCAGGAATTAAAAGAAATAAAAAGATACTAGAAAACTCCCATCAATAGCTGCTTTTGCGGGCAGTCTGCTGCTGTATAAAATACTATCCTGGATACCAGTAGTAAGATGGTGCGTTCTGGGAAGAAAAAATAAATTTGCAAAAAGTTTCTTCAAAATACTGCTAGATTATCTGATAAGGGTACGATATCATATTAGTAACTCTAAAACAATACAAAAGATGGAGGAACAGCTTATGACACATCCGGCATGGTTAGATAACGCAATTTTCTATGAAATATATCCACAATCCTTTCTGGATACCAACGCAGATGGTATTGGGGATTTTCAGGGAATTATAGAGAAGCTTGATTATATCCAGACGCTTGGCTGCAATGCAATCTGGATGAATCCCTGCTTCGAGTCTCCCTTTGGGGATGCAGGGTATGATGTGGCAGATTATTATAAGGCGGCACCCCGGTATGGAACCAATGCAGATTTGAAAAAACTTTTTGAGGCAGTCCATGAGCGAGGCATGCACATTTTACTGGATTTGGTTCCGGGACATACCAGTGTGGAACATAAATGGTTTAAAGAGTCCATGAAAGCTGAAAAGAATGAGTTTACTGACCGTTATGTGTGGACAGACAGTATCTGGGAATCTCCTGCAGATTATGGCTGTATCCGTGGTATTTCTGACAGGGACGGTTCCTGTATGGTAAACTTCTTTTCCCATCAGCCGGCTTTAAACTATGGATTCTATAAACCGGAGGCATCCTGGCAGCAGCCGGTAGGGGCAGAAGGTCCAAGGGCTACCGTAAAAGAACTTATGAATATCATGAGCTTCTGGCTTTCCTTAGGCTGTGATGGCTTCCGGGTGGACATGGCGGGTTCTCTTGTTAAAAATGATAAAGAGGGAAAAGGAACTATTCAGTTATGGAAAGAAATCCGTGATTTTCTGAATGATAAGTTTCCGGAGGCAGCTATGGTTTCTGAGTGGGGAGAACCGGACAAGTCCTTGCAGGGTGGTTTCCATATGGATTTCCTGCTGCATTTCGGACCGTCCCATTACAATGACCTGTTCCGCTGTGAAAACCCTTTCTTCGCAGGAAACGGAGATGCATCCGCTTTCGTAAAGAAATATATGGAAAACTATGAAAAGTCTGAAAGAAAAGGACTTATCTGTATCCCTTCCGGCAATCATGATATGATTCGACTGGCAAAAACCGTTCACGGAGATAAGGCAAAGATAGCCTTCGCCTTTTTATTATCCATGCCGGGAGCACCTTTCATTTATTATGGAGATGAAATCGGTATGCGCTATGTGGAAGGACTGACCTCCGTAGAGGGCGGCTATGAAAGAACCGGGTCCCGCTCCCCAATGCAGTGGGATGATTCTGTAAACGCCGGATTCAGCAGTGCTGCCAGTGATATGCTCTATATCAGACAGGATGAAAGCGATGACAGACCGACAGTGGCAAAGTCCATGGAAGACAAGGATTCCCTGTGGAACGAAGTACACAAACTGATAACCATAAGACAGCAGCACAGTGCCTTACAGAGTCTGGCAGACATCCGATTTGTCTGTGCCGCGGAGAGGCAATATCCTCTTGCCTATGTGCGAGAGAATGAGGAAGAAAAGATACTGGTTTATATCAATCCTTCCGAGAAAGAAGTTTCCTTTGCCTGCGAGGAAGGAAAGAACGGCGAGAGTATCTATTCCTTTGGGCAGCCAGTAGTGCTGGAGGAGGGAAAGGTTACGGTTGCAGCGAATTCAGCAGGGTTTGTGAAAATATAGAAATGTTATTCTATGGAGACGCAGTGATTCCATAAAAAGACTCATCGATGACTCGATAACATGATATGAGAGCAAAATCATGTTATCGGGTCATCTTGATATTTTGAGAAATCTTGTCATATTTATTCTAATTTCAAATATCGTGCCGCCGTCCTTGTTTGGATGAACTTCAATTGTTCCATCGTGTGCCCGCACTACTTCGCGTACCAGTGCCAGTCCAAGACCTACACCGCCCATTTCCCGGCTTCTTGCCTTATCTACCCGGAAGAATGGTTCGAAAATCTTCTCCCGGTATGCTTCATCAATTCCCTTTCCGGTATCTGCAATTGTCAGAACAACGTCATGTTCTGTTTGTGTTGCTGATACTGTAACTTTTCCACCAGCATGATTATATTTAATCGCATTTTCAACAAGGTTATAAAGCATCCGATAGAGTAATATATCACTACCAGTCATCACCAGCTCCTTGTTTGCATTTTCATCTTTCTTGCCAGCGTTGCGTTGTGATTCCTGTACTAGCACAACCCCTTTTTCCTGGGCCAGTGGGTCCAAATCTGTCAGTACTTCCTCAATAAGTCCGAAAAGTTCAATCTTGTCATTGCGTGCTATTGTTTGTAACTCGCTCATATCCAGGAGTGTTTTGACCAATTTGCTGAGACGCTCGTTTTGCTCTGTTACCATTTGGATTGTCTCTTGCGCAGCATTCCAGTCTGCTTGATTTTCTGCTGAATGATAGAGGTCCAGTTGTGTTTGGATTAACGCCAGAGGAGTCCGTAGCTCATGGGCCGCGTTTCCGGTAAACTGGCGTTGTGCTTCAAAAGATTCCGAAAGCCGCAAAAGCATCTTGTTATAAGAAGTACGGAGTCTGTCCAACTCTGCAATTTTATTTTCTTCAATTGTATAATCCGTCAGATTTTGTATCTGAACCTTTTCTACTGTCTCCGAAAATTTTTTGAGTGGTTTCAATGCCTGCCCGCTGATAAAATACGTCATTGCACCGCCAAACAGTGCTACAACAGCAGTAATCAGAAGACTTCTGTTTCTATAATCTGATTTGGAATTAAAAACCTTCGTAGCAAACTGCGCCACAAAGTCTTCCCATTCATTATCCGGAATATCAATGTACACCGCTTCCGGTGATATGCCTTGAACTGTGACAGTTTCCTGAAGCGTATCAAAATAATAGACGCCGTTCCGATATAAGAAAAATGTAAGACATCCGCACAATATGGTAATCAGTACAGTAGTAAGGATTGTCAGTCTCCACTGGAGCGATATTTTTTTCATGTGTTCTTTCCTCATACTATTTTATATCCCTCACCGATTTTGTTTATAATTGGATCATAGTCAAGACCAGCCTTCAGTTTCTTCCTAAGAGAAGACATATGAACTCTGATGGAACCGCTGAAATTATCCACAGAAGAATCCCAGACATGCGTAATCAACTCTTCCTGACTGACGGGTCTTCCCTGATTCAGAAGAAGATACTCCAGTATACCATTTTCTTTTCTCGTCAACGCTACCGGTTTGCCTTTGGCATATGCAACCCTTTCTCTTGTATTAAATTGAAGACTGCCACATTCAAGACAGACACTCTTCTGCACGAATGTTCTTCTTGTCAGACTTCTCACACGGGCTTCCAGTTCCTGCAGATGAAATGGCTTTTCCATATAATCATTTGCACCTGCATCCAAGCCTTCAACCTTATCGGCAATCTGACTTCTTGCAGATAAAATCAATACCCTTGTGTCTTCGTTTTCCTTGCGAAGCTCCCGAAGAATTTCCATTCCATCCATTCCCGGAAGGTTAAGGTCAAGTATGATTAAATCGTACATCTCCTCATAAATCATATCTAATGCTGCATCTCCGTCATGGCATGTATCCACTTCATAACCTGCCTGGTGTAGACTTTTGGCAATCATTTCACATAATTTCTTTTCATCTTCGACAACTAATAATTTCAATTTATTTTTCTCCATCTTCTTAACAAGAATTTTACATGCTCTATTGTATAATGTAGACATGGAAAGGTCAATAAACTGACTTTGAACAGTAATAGTAACAGTAATAGGGAGAGTGGTTTATGAAATATGAAAAAGTATCACAGATTTTTTTACTCGTAGCTGGTTTAGCATTTGTTCTTGTCGGAATTTTGCGTGGCGAAGCGGCAGTAGTACTTAGTAAGGCAATAAAATTATGTATGGAGTGTGTTGGAATTGGATAAGAAAATAAAATTAAACAAAATTTTTCCAGTCCGTTTTCGCGGATGGATTCAAGCTGTTGCAACATTGCTGACAAATATTCACGTTCCGAATCTGTTCAAAGGAAAGATTTATCAGGGAAATGTAAAGATGCTGTGCGTACCGGGACTGAACTGTTATTCTTGTCCGGCAGCCACAGGTGCCTGTCCAATCGGAGCTTTTCAGGCAGTAGTCGGTTCTTCGAAATTCAAGTTTACCTACTACATTACCGGCTTTTTCATCCTGCTGGGAGTTCTTTTAGGACGTTTTATCTGCGGCTTTCTTTGTCCGTTTGGATGGTTTCAGGATTTGTTGCATAAGATTCCAGGTAAGAAACTTTCTACCGCAAGACTGAAACCTTTACGATATCTGAAATATGTAATCCTGGTTGTTTTTGTTATATTACTTCCGGCATTTGTAACCAATTCACTTGGTATGGGAGACCCATTCTTTTGTAAATACATTTGCCCACAGGGTGTACTTGAAGGTGCAATTCCTTTGTCACTTGCCAACACAGGAATCCGTGCCGCATTGGGAAAACTGTTTACATTTAAATTTATCATCCTTTTGCTTTTTATAATCTTAAGCATTCTGTTTTATCGTCCGTTTTGTAAATGGATTTGTCCACTGGGTGCCATTTACTCGCTGTTTAACAGAGTATCATTTCTTAAGATGCAGGTAGATGATGAGAAATGTATTGGCTGTCAGAAATGCAGCGGCGCCTGTAAAATGGATGTTAATGTAGTAAAAACACCAAATCATCCGGAATGCATCCGATGTGGAGAATGTATGAAAGCCTGCCCGGCTGATGCAATCTGTTATTATTACGGATTTTCGAATCGGAAGCAGTCTGACAACTAATTAGATGAGAATGAATCAAATGAAATTTTAAAGATAGGAGATTTAAAACATGAAAAACAAATTAACCAGAATCAACTCAATGAAATTAAAAAAGGTAATTGCCGCAGGTCTTGCCATTGCCGTACTTTTCACATTCACAGGTTGTGGAAATTCCGCTAATTCTGCAGCAACTGAAAGTAACAAACAAGAAGCTGATTCCACAACAGATGCAGGAAGTGCAGATGAACTGAATGAAAAATGGAATGACCTTTACCAGCAGGAAAATCAACTTTTTGCTGACCACAAAGATGCATGGGACAAGGCATTTGGCTTTATGAGTAAGAATGCGATAAATGATGATGCAAGTGAAAACTATGCAGATATTCTTGCAAGTACAGTAGAAGCAAACAAATCATCCTTCTCAGACGAAGAATATGCTACGCTGAGTCAAGACATTGAAACCATCCGTGGTATTGAAGAAGAAATCGCAAAACTCGAGAAAGAGATTACGGCATCTGAATCTGCTGACACTGCTTCCGTTAACCCAGATGAGTCCACAGGTGTATTCCGCGGTTTCAAAGGGAAAGATCTGGATGGAAATGATGTAGACGAAAGCTTGTTTACTAACAATAAAGTTACGGTTGTAAACTTCTGGTTCAGCGGATGCAAACCTTGTGTGGAAGAGCTTTCGAAACTGAATGAATTAAATGAAACACTGAAAGAAATGGGAGGCGAAGTTGTTGGTATCAACATAGATACGTTAGATAACAATGAGGATGGTATCAAATTAGCAAAAGAAATTTTGAAAGCCCAGGGAGCCTCTTATAAGAACCTGACTTTCGATTCGGATTCAACGATTGGGCAATACCAAGGCAACATCATGGCATTCCCAACAACAGTGCTTGTAGATAAGGAGGGAAATATCGTTGGTGAACCATTTATGGGTGGAATTGATAATCAGTCAAATTACGACCAGCTGATGAAGCAGATTCAGTCCATACTGGAACAGGAATAATTTCTGATATCATTCACGCTCTGTTTATTGAAGCCAAGGCTGATACGTTGACGCAGCTTGTTGAGATAGCGAAGATTCAAAGTACAGAGGCTTCCAATAAAATTGAAGGAATTTACACATCAGATGAACGTTTAAGAGCATTGGTAAAGGACATAACTAGACCAAAGACCCGTAATGAACGGGAGATTGCAGGTTATAGGGATGTTTTAAATACAATACACGAGAATCATGATTATATTCCACCCAAGCCTTCTATTATTCTACAATTGCACAGAGATTTATATAAGTTTGAAGGATTTGATATAGGGGGAAAATATAAGTCAGCTGATAATGTTATTGAGGAGGAAGATTCTTATGGAAATAAGTTTGTAAGGTTTAGAACGGTATCGGTATGGGAAACTCCGGAAGCTATCGGAAAACAGATGTTGGAGACGTATGCAAAAATGAAAGTGGATGGGTCATATGAAAGATTATGAATTCATGAAATTTTGAAAGAGAAAAGGATAGTTGATTCATATCAATATTATGGGACGTGTAGTTATAAAATATATTTAGCAGAATTGAGTTTTTCGGTATTAAATAATGTTGAGCAGGTAATCATGGCAGCTGCCATTTGAGTGATTTCACATTTGCTGAGGATTTGAAAAGTGATATAATTTATTTTGTATTATGGTAACTTGTAAGCACCCAATAGGACGAGATGAAAGAACTGGATATACCTTGCTCACGACGGCAATGTGGGAAATGTTCGCCAACCAGGTCAACAAATCAAAAGTTGCAGTACAAAAGGCATTAGAAGAAACGCAGTTATTGTTTGATTCATTAATGCAACAATATTTTGGGTAGAATTTTTAAAATGCACCTGAAAGGAGGCAGCACATGGCATTGATGACAGTATATCACGGTGAATATCAGATAGTTGAAAAGCCGGAGATACGGGTAAATAAGAATACAAGGGATTTCGGGACGGGTTTTTATTGTACTATTATAAAGGAACAAGCACAGAGATGGGCGAGACGCTACAATACAAAAATCGTATCAATATATGACGTAAAGATTCCATCAGGTTTAAAGGTATTAGAATTTAAAGAAATGACAGAAGAATGGCTGGACTTTATTGTTGCATGCAGAAGTGGACAACCTCATGACTACGATATTGTGATTGGTGCTATGGCTGATAATCAGATATATACTTATGTATCCGATTATATTGATGGAACTATAACAAGAGAGCAGTTCTGGGTTTTAGCAAAGTTCAAATATCCGACGCATCAAATTGTATTCTGTACAGAAGAGGCATTAAAATGTTTGGCATATAGAGGCTTTGAGGAGGTACGCTAATGGTTGGTCAAGGGAGAGAATCACAAGAAGACAACAATCTTTTCTTTACTTGCTCTTTAATCGAATATATTGCGCGTAAGACGAAAAATATTCGATCAGAAGTAGTGAATAAGCTTGGAAAAGACAGAATTAATAAGATTTACGAACTTGCTGATGTATACCATTGTGATAACATTGATACAGTAAGTGAGGATTTTATTAATGATGCCAATATTGTTCCCGGCAAATTTGATAATATAGCAGTTTGTGGTTATGGAGTACCTTCGCATTGGGACATTGGTAAAGTATATAAGCGTCTGATAAAAATGGTTGCAAAAGAACAGAAAATTGAAACCATTGATGCGCTGATAGAAGTATACAATTCTTTTATTAGTTCTAAAATTGATGATTACAATAGCAGTGTTTATTATGAAAATCCTAATTACATTTTTGAATGTTATAAAGAACAGAAGATGATATAGACGATAAATGGTTGAAGGATGCTCTGATAGAACGGTAGCTTAGTCTGATAGTTGATTATATCGTTGCTAATGGGAATATTGACGATAATAAGGTGCTGATGGGAGAACCATTTAAGTCGGTTGGAAGTATCACATCACTATTCAAAGATGACATGAGTACTGCAAAACAGATTATGGAAGTGGTAGCTCAGATAAAACGAAATTCTGAAGACATTGCTTGAATTAAATATTACAATATTTAGGTAATCATTGCACCTTATATTTAAAATTAAATTGTAACACTAGAATGAAGTCTAAATACAGGGTAAATTACTAACGAAATATATGATAAAAAACCTGTCAGGGGTATTATGCCCTGGCAGGTTTTTCTTTTGGCGGAAGTGTAAGTGCTTCTTCCAACGTATATCCGTTTTTTATTCGGTATTCAAACAGCTTTCGGTTAATTCCATAATTCTCACACATCTTGGTACGGCTTTCCCTAGCTTAAAAGCCGTAGACATTAAGTGATAAACATGATATGTTTATGGAGAAGAGAGACATATAATCTTCTCCATATTTTTTTGGAGGAAATTATATGGGTAAAATAAATATGCAGGATTTCGCAAGATTCCAATGATTAAGAAAGTGCATGATGTGCTTATATATCAGAGAACATACCATAAAGACATTGCTACTCGGTTTTCTCCGAGAGAAGGATTTGAGGATCTTCAGAATGCCATTGTGCCCACAGCTAGGTAGCCCAGATAATAAAAATAGTTTCGCAAACGCCTAATAACAGCATCAGTAAAAGGAGGAATCG
>CAKRWT010000052.1 GCA_934418125.1 uncultured Lachnospiraceae bacterium | reverse complement strand
GGCCATCGACACCCTGAAAAAAGGGCTTGCGGATTTTGCCATTGTCACAGACCCCTTCGAGCTGCCCCAGGGGTTACATACTGCCATTCTGCGCACCATTCAGGAAGTACCTGTGTGCAGTGCTGTCTTTTCCCTGTCCACCGGCACTTCCCTGACCCGCCAGCAGTTAGAACATTATCCACTCATCGGACTGGGCGAGCAGACCAGTTCCTTTGCCTTCTATTCCGAAGTCTTTCGTCAATGGGGCTTATCCTTTTCCCCGGATATTGAGGCTTCTACGGCAGACCAGATTCTTCCCCTGGTAAAAAGCGACTTAGGCATCGGCTTTGTTCCCATGGAGTTTCTGACCAAGGAAAATCTGGAAGATTTAATCCTTTTGCAGATGGAGCCTCCTATTCCGGCCAGAAATATCTGTCTGCTGAAGCGTAAGGGAGATGCTCTCAGCATTGCTGCCGGTGCATTAGAGAAATGCATCGGGTAGACTTTCCCGCACACATAATCTCCCATACCCCACCCTGGGATTGGGATACTCCCGTTCTCCTCTCACAGGCTGTGCTCCTTTCCGCAGATATGCCTTTACTTTCTCCCCATATAAATAGGCATCCCTTCCCTGTACAATCCCCCACTCCATCAGGAGTGCTGCTGCCCCGGTAACAAAGGGCGTGGCAAAGGACGTTCCGGTTACTGCATGATAGCCGCCATTTCTGTCAGGAGCTGTCACATTTACCCCCGGTGCCACCAAATCCGGTTTTACAAAGGAATCCACCGTCCTGCTGTTTACCTGGTCCTGATACAGATACCCTCTGCCGGAAAAATCCGCATAGGATTCATACACCGCATCGTAAGCCCCCACTGTGATAACTTTCGCTGCAGTCGAAGGAATCGTCAGTGTCACATCCGGGGTAGGCTGTACAAACCGGGTGGCTGTACTCCGGACTCCTCCTGAAGGCAGATAAAAAGTATAATTACCAGTCACAATCCGGACAGGCTCTAAGAAAAAAGTCCAGATTCCACTGGCAAGATAACGTTCTCCCGGACTACTCAGGAAATCAAAGTATACTTCCTGGGCCGTCAGATAAGGAGCCGGCTCCCCATTATAGAGTAACAGGGTAGTCTGCTCCAGCTGATAAGTCTGTTTGCCGGGTCTGTCCGTGTCTATGAGGATTTCTTCCCCACCTGGTGAGCGCAGGCGGACACGATACCGGTCCACATATTCTTTCCATAGCTGCACGTTCAGTCCAGTCTCGTATTCTCCCACAATAAGCTCTATGGCGGCTGTATCGTTTCCTACACGACCCCCTACATGTCCTCCGCTTGCCCCTTCATTTCCACTGCCGACACAGACAACGCTCCGTCCGATTTCCGACACATTATCCAGAAACCGTTCCAGAAGGGAGGTCCCATTATGGGCACCATAGGTATTCCCAAAGCTTACATTCACAGCCACCGGCATCTGTAATAACAGAGCCTTCTGCACTACATAGTTTAACGCCCGCATCAGTTCTGTAGTTCTGGGAAAAGCTTCTGCCCCCGGCACCCCCAGACGCACTACCAGCAGTTCGCTTTCCGGTGCCATACCGGCGTAAGCGGCTCCTGCCGTTCCTCCATTTCCTGCCGCAATCCCTGCTACCGCGGTGCCATGCCCTGTGGTATCGATACTGGGTACTATTCCCAACGCGGCTTCTCTGTTGTCCGTTGCCAGCGCCTCGTTAATCTGCGCTGCATCATATTCCTTTCCCGTTATCTGGTCCCAGAGAAAGCGTATTCTGGTAGTCCCATCTGCATGCCGGAAATCGCTGTTCCAATAGCTGATACCGGAATCAATAACTGCCACCAGCACACCCTTTCCGGTAAGACTTTCTGCCAGTCCACTGCCAGGCAGAAAGCAGACTGCCTCTTTTACCGCCAGGTCTTCGAAAAACAGCCTTTTGGGTTTCTCCACATATTCAATCTGTTCTATCTGTGCCAGTTCTTCCATCCTGGACTCCGGCACGGTCAGAATCGCATAGCCCGCAATCAACTCTTCTACTTCTATCTGCCGTTCCGCTAATGCCTCCAGGGTTCCGTGGTATTTTACAATCACTTCCCAGGTCTTTTCTTCCTTGTTAAATCCCACATTCAGTTCCAGAGACTGCTCCCGTTCTGCTTCCGGTGTCTCCAGTGCCAGATTCAGAAGATTTTCGTTTTTCTGCGATGCCATAAGCTTCCTCAAAGTTCCATCTTTGCTTACACTATATGCATTACCGGAAGATTCTATGGATAATTCTTCGAAGAATGAAAATCAGTAACAGGATAATCAGAATCATGGCAACAACAATTCCGATAATCATGACCGAAAACTTATTCGGATGTTTCAACAAATCAACTATATTTCTGCTGTCCTCCACTACTTTACGTCCATGTGTCACCGCATAATACTCGGGTACATTGGCAATACCATCATCATCTGTATCCTCAAAGGATTGCATATATCTTGCAATTGCAACCCATGCCTTTAATTCCTGCTGTCCTTCCATGATTGCCTGGTCTTCCAGATTTTCGATTGGATTTCCATCCTTATCCTTCGGTGTAATGGATAATAAACCATAAGAAATGTCCATCACAGACCCCAGCATCTGTCCTGTATAAAGGTCCGTCACAACATGGTAGAGCTTATCATCCTGAATTTCTTCTCTTTTTCCGTCCTGTCCGGTTAGATAGCAGTCTGTTACTTTATTCAAAATTATCCGATGTGGATTATAGGTAAAATGCAATCCGCTGCAATACAACCTTGCAGAGGTCATAAAATCAGATACCGAAGCATCGATTTCTGCCACCAGTTTTAATTCTTTCCCTGTGAGATATGCACTGACTAAAGGATAGCCTGCCAGCCCGTCTTTTCCGATTCCCAGTGAAAAGGAATTGTAGACCGACTCTACTGTAATATCACCTTTTGCATAAGTATCCCGTACTGTTCCGCTCGGAACTACTGCTACATCCACCGGATTTCCATCATAATAATCCGAATTCTCCACCGCATATACATAGGCATCTGACATAATGTTACCGAGGTTCAGTTCCTCATGCTTCGTATACATTTCATTATTGCTGTTAAATTCGATATCATTTTCCGCAAGAACCTCTTCTCTTGTATATCCAAAATTTACAAGATAATTTGTATCTACCGTATCCATTAACGCATCGATTTTCGCCTGTGTCGTCTTATCCGGCTCCACGCCATCCGATACCGGAATCAATTCATAGGACGTCATATTCCAGCGTCCATCTTCCTTCTGTCTCATAGAAAGTGTTCCAAGATTTTTTCCATACTCACCGCATGATACAATATAAGTATCCCCATGTTGAATCGGTTCCTCTAATTGTGAATGGGTATGTCCACTGATAATCAAATCAATATCAGGAACCTCTTTTGCCAGAATTTCATCTTCCGACTTTTTCTCATCCTCCCATGTTCCGCTATGGGATACACAGACTATCATGTCTGCCTCTTCCTTTTTCTTGATTTCTTCTACGGTTTGTTTTGCCGCTTCCACCGGGTTTTTAAATACCAGTTCGCATGTCGGAGCACATTCAAGAGCATCTTCTCCAAATACGCCAAGCACTGCAATTTTTACATTTCCTTTTTGAACCACCACATAATCTTTTACACCGTATGTTTCAAATGCTGCTTGCAGCTGCTTCTGGCCTTCTTTTAAGCCGGCCTCCTCCATTGCATTCCAGTCCACATTGCACAATACCAGATTCGGTACTGCTTCACCGGACTTTTTCGCTGCTGTCAGCATGTCTGCCAGCCCTTTGGAACGATAATCAAATTCATGATTTCCCAGAGTTGTCACATCATATCCAAGGTAACCAAGCATACGAAGTTCCACTGCCTCCGTGTCATACACAGTCTGAATCAGTGTTCCCATTGAAAAATCTCCACCATCCAGTACAAGGGTATCCGGATTGGCTTTCTTCTGCTCCTCTATCAATGTTTTTAACTTTGCAAAGCCACCTGCTTCTTCTTTCTTCCCATTTACAATGGTTGTAAAGCTGTTTAAATGGGAATGGGTATCGTGCGTAAACAATACATCCAGTTGCTTAGGATTATCCGCAGCCCGAACCGCAAATCCCATCATTAACGGAAGTATCATCACAACCGCCATCACCACTACTGCTATCTTTTTCCATATTTTCATAATAATCCCAATCTGCTTTCTTTCTGATTTTTGTTGATTTTACCATCATTTTAACATCTGATGCAAACAATCGCAATTTTGAAAAGGCATTTTTTCTCCTGGGAACCCTTGCATTTTTATTTTTCATGGGTTACTTGACACTATCGCTCCACATGATAAGATAGACTGATAAAAAGAAAGTTGTATACACGTAAAAGGGATATTCTATGAACACAGTTAATATAGCAGACACACAGTCACAAACCGATGTCCAGATCAGCAATCGCGATGACTGGATTAAGACTTACGATAATCTCTATGAGCAGAAATCACACGGCTCCCTGGATTATCCTATCAATATTTATTATCTCGACCTTCGGAAATCTTATTTGAATTATATTCGCTGGCACTGGCATGAAGAGATGGAAATTCTGATTATCAATGACGGAATTGCCGAGGTGTCCACCGATGATGCCACTTATACGATAAAACCAGGACAGGCGGTTATCATCAACCAGAATGCGATGCACACCATGCATCCTTTAGAACAACAGAAATGTACCTTCTATTCTCTTGTTTTTCATCCTGATTTTCTCTTCGGGCATAAAAACAGTTACCTGCAGACCAAATATCTGCTGCCAGTACAGAATCAGCATCTTTTCAAGATGCTGGTACTAGATGAGAAAAACGAATGGCATGAGCGTATAATGGATGCCATCAATGATACCATTGCCATAAATTTAACAAAGCCCTTCGGCTACGAAATCGAAACCAAAGGGCATTTATGTCGTTTCTGGTCTTTGCTCATCAGCCAGCTTCCCAGATTAAAAGCATCCGTTGCTATCCCTCAGGTTTCTTTGGATGAACAGCGGGTCAAGCAAGCCATGCTGTATATCCGGACTCATTACGCGGAGCCGATTTCCCTGGAAGATATTGCAGACAGTATACACGTCAGTAAAAGTGAGTGCTGCCGTTGTTTTTCCAGGACCTTACAGGTAACCCCCTTTGAGTATCTGATGAAGCTGCGGATTTACGAGGCAACCAAGCTGTTACTGGATACCTCCGGCCAAACTCTTTCCGTCGCCGAAACAGCCGCCAGCGTGGGTTTTAATAACACCAGTTATTTTAACAAATTATTTAAGAAATATGTGGGTTGCACCCCTACTCATTACCGGAACCACTACATGGTATCTGAAAAACAGTTGGAGCAAAGCCCCTTTGCCGTTCCTCTTCTATAGGGCTTCTCCCTGGTAGAACACCGTAAGTGCTTCTATCAGATAGGCAATATCCCGGCTGCCTGCTGTTTCATAAGCAGAATGCATGGCAAGCTGAGGCAGTCCGATGTCTACCGTATTCATAGACACCTGTGCCATCAGAATATTTCCAAGGGTACTGCCACCCGGAATATCGGAACGATTGGCGTAGGTCTGGTACGGAACGCCGGCTTTCCTGCAAAGTTCTTTCATCACGGCACCAGAATAGGCATCCGTCGCATATCTCTGGGAGCCGTGATATTTAATGACAATTCCTTCATTTAAATAGGGTCGGTTCTCCGGGTCTGCCTTCTCCGGATGATTTGGGTGTACCCCATGGGCATTATCCGCTGAAATCAGGAAACTATCTGCCAGCATGCACTGATACTTTTCTTCCTCCAGGGATAATCCATAGCGAATCCGCGCAAGCACATCTTTTAAGAACGTGGAATCGGCCCCCTGTTTCGTACCGCTTCCCACTTCCTCATTATCGAAAATAACCAGCATATTAATATATTCTCCCGGCTTTCCTGCCAGCATGGCTTCCATGCCGGCATAGGCGCATTCCAAATCATCCAGTCTGGGACCACAGATATACTCTTCCTTCATTCCCATAGTAGTACACTTATCCCGGTTATATAAGAACATATCATGCCCCAGAACCGCATCTTCGTCTACTCCACAATTCTTTGCTATCAACGATAAAAAACTTTCTCCGGATGCCACCTCTCCTGCTAATGGTGCCATATCTGTCTGGGGATTATATTCTACCCCTTTATTCATCTCCCGGTTCATGTGAATTGCCACATTAGGGATAACTGCCATGTTGCGTTCTATATTGACCAATTTGGTCACCAATTCTTTTCCTTCCTTTACAACCACTCTACCTGCTACGGATAATGGCCGGTCCAGCCAGGTAGACAGAATCATGCCGCCGTACTTCTCCACATCCCATTTCAGATAATGTTTTTCCGTTTCCATCTGTGCCTGTTCCTTTATCTTAAAACAGGGAGAATCGCTGTGGGCTGCCACGATATGGAATCCCTTCAGCTCCTCCGTTTTACAGACAGGGAACTGAAACGCTATGATAGCAGAGTCGTTCCGGCTCACATAATAGCTGCCGCCCTCGGTAAGCTTCCACGGCTGCCGTTCTGACAGTTCCTGATAGCCAGCTTTTGCAAAGCGTTCCTGCATCTGTCCGATTGCCTGAAAACAGGTGGGACTGTTATCAATAAATTCAAAGAGTCCTTGTACTGCATCTTTCTTTTCCATAATTTTTCCTCTTTCCATCGGTTTTTGTGTTCTGAAGTATCATAGCTTATTTTGCCACATCATTTTTCTTACAGATATCTTCCAGACAACACCTTTCACAATGAGGTGTTGTTCTGGCGGTACAGACCTCTCTGCCATGGTATACCAGCCGGTGGCAGAAATCGCTGCCTTCTTCAGGTGGGATGATTTTCCACAATGCCATCTCTACCTTCTTTGGTTCCCTGATATGGTCTACCAGACCAATCCGGTTACACAGCCGGATACAGTGCGTGTCTGTCACAATCGCCGGTTTTCCAAACACATCCCCCATAATCAGATTGGCACTCTTTCTGCCTACCCCCGGAAGCTCTAACAACGCATCGAAATCCTCCGGCACCTCTCCCTGATATTTTTCCTGCAACATTTTCATACAGGCACTGATGTCTTTTGCCTTGCTCTTTCCCAATCCACAGGGACGCACGATTTCTTCGATTTCTTCCACAGGGGCACTGGCTAAAGCTGTCACATCCGGGAATTTCTCATACAGCTTCTCCACCACCACATTCACGCGGGCATCGGTACACTGCGCCGCCAGCCGTACACTGACTAATAGCTTCCATGCTTCCTTATATTCCAGCGTACAGCCCGCATCGGGATATTCTTTTTTCAATCGTTCGATAACTTCCAGTGCAAGTTCTTTCTTTCTCATGCTTTCCTCAATTTCTAATCTGTTCTGTATTCGCATCACATCACAACCTGTGACGATATCAGACTATATCCAGGTGTAGTCACCGCCAGTGATGGCAAGGCTTAAAAGGGTATCCATCTTCTCCACCTCTTCTGCCCCTTCAACAATTTGCTGTAGTTCTGCTGTCTCCAACAAGTCCTCTAAAGATTCTCCCGGTCCGATTTCATAATCAATCTCCGACTCACAATCAGGACAGGATATCTTCTGCATCGTCTGTAAGGAAAGAAAGCGGTTACCGCACTTCTTACACTCATAAAATCCACATTTTTCCGTTCCATCCGGTACATAGTACATGTCTATTTCCTCCTGTATCTCAAATACTGTATCATCCCTAATTCTTGCTCAACCTTCCTCAGACTGCACACTGGAATCTCTATTCCTTCTGGAGCGTGCACACATCTTCGCTAGTTCTCTATTACACAGCCTACTATTACAAATCTGTATCATCCCTAATTCTTGCTCAGCCTTCTCCAGACTGTACATCGGCATAACCTTGCCCAGGACCCTTGTAGGACGCCGGTATTTAGTGGCTGTATTCCAGCCACTTATGTACCGCTGCGTCCGGAGCGGAGCGCAAGCGCGTCCTGGCTGGTTTTCCGATGGACAGTCTGGAGAATGCTAATCAAAACTTACAAAACTTACAAGATTTCAATAATAGCATCGCTTCCCAATACATTACTGCCTGCATAAACAACATCCATCTTCATGGGAATATATCATCCCCACTGCCTGTAAATACGAATAGATAATCGTCGTTCCCACAAATTTCATTCCCCGCTTTTTCAAATCCGCAGAAATAGCATCCGACAGCGGCGAACTGACCCTATCATTCTCATAAAGAATCTCATTTCCTGTAAACTGCGAAAGATAGGCTGCAAAGGAACCATATTCTTCTACAATGTGGCGAAAGACTCTGGCATTTCCCACCGCCGCCTGTATTTTCAGACGGTTTCTGATAATGTCCGGATTCTGCCGGAGTGCTTCCATCTTTTCTTCTCCGTAGCCACACACTTTTTCCAAATCAAATCCATCAAAGGCTTCCCGGAATGCCTCTCTTTTATTCAACACGCACTCCCAGGATAAGCCTGCCTGGAAAGACTCTAGTATCAGCATCTCAAACAGATGTCTGTCATCCGTTACCAGCTGTCCCCATTCTTCATCATGATACCTGATATAAAGGGGATTTTTCGGATTTGCCCAGCCACAGCGGCTCTTTCCATCCGTATAATCCATTCTGACTGCCATGGTTCTCTCCCTCGTATTTTCTGCCTGGAGCATTTTCTTCCTTTAAGGTTTCTCTTCCTACTCTTTTTCTCTTTCCTTCTTAGCTTTCTTTATTTTGTACATGTGATGATCCGCAATCGCGCTGTAATCATCATAATCCTTATTGGCATCCGGTTTTCCCCAGAAATATCCGGCACTGATTCCTATTTCCCAGCCATCCACGATTTCTTTTTGCCGCTGTTCCACCAGATGATTAATTGCCTCTACGATTTCCTGTGGATTCTGTCCTTCCGGCATGGCTCCAAAGAGAACAAATTCATCACCGCCGATTCTGGCACATATCAAATCCGCAGGCTTGACACTCTGTAATATCTCCGCCACCATACTGATATATTTATCGCCGGACTCATGTCCCCACTCGTCATTGACTTTTTTTAAACAATCTGCATCGGCTAACAACAGGAACAGCTTATAGCCCGGTTCTCCTGCCTGTTTCAGAATGGGCTCCGTATAATACTCTAACCCTTCCCGGTTATATACGCCGGTCATCTTATCGGTTACACTGACACGGAACAGTTCCTCATTGACGGAACGCAGCCTGTCTACCAGCTGACTGTTTGCCTGCAACGCGCTCTGCTCCTTTTTACGGGAAACATCAATGTTACGCAGCATATACAATACTTCTTTCCCTTCGGTGCCGTCAATCGCGCTGATGGAAACCTCAACCCACTGAATTTCATCTCCCAGCGCCGGAAACCGCATCTGTATCTCCTCCCGCAGGACATTCTGTAAGTGTAATTCTCTTAAATTACTTTCTGAGGACAAATTCATAAAACGTTCGAGATTTTCTCTGGCGACATACTTGCCGATTTCTTCAATGTACTGTTCGAAATATTCTTTATCTGCCCCCATTGTATCGCATTTATTGCTGTTGTAAAGCACGGATGCCTTTCTGGTATCCAGATTGACGGATAAAATCAGATAGTAGGACGAACTCAATGCCCTGAACTGGGAAATGTTAATATTCCGCCGTTTCTCCCGGTCGGCATCATTCAGTTTCCGGAACAGTTTGCCCATAATGATAACTACTATCAGCGCTGCTGCCAGCACCACACCAATCATACAAGCCAGCGCCAGTAAGGTCTGCTTTACCGGAGCATACAGTTTACTATAGCGTGCACAGGTCAAAAGCTTCCAGCCGGTATTCTCCATCGTATCAAAATAAATCACATACTCTTTGTCCCAATAATACCGGAAATTTCCTTGCTTTTGGTTCTTAAACCGGTCGGTAAAAGTATCATCATTATGATAATCTTCATAGCTGCCGCAAAGATAATTCTTGTTTTCGTCTAATAAAATAGCATATCCACCGGTTTCCGGACGTAAAGTATCAACGGTTCTGTTAATATCCTCCAGATAGAAATCCACCGTAATACAACCCATGAATCCATTTGCAGCATTGTACACCGGACAGACAAAGGTAATCACTTCACTTTCGAGAACCGGGTCCATATAAGGCTCTGTGATAAACTCTTCTCCCGTTATTCTGCACTGCTCATAGTATTCCTGGACAGCAGAGCCATAATCGCTGATATTCTCATAGCAGACAGCGTTCATCTTATTATTTTCTTTATACACATAAACATAGTTTAGATTATTGGCATCCAGAATCGCCGGATTCAGCCAGATACCGGCAGCACCTATCTGTTCATGCTCCCGTACCAGACATTTTACCACCTTCACATAGCTGTTTTCGTCCACACTCTGATAAGACTCTGCCACAAAAGCAGATAAGCCTCTTGCCATTTGCTGGGCATCTTCGGTCTCACTCTGCAATATCTCCATAGCAGTACTTAACTGCTGCTGCATATTATCCTGCAACAGGTTCTCCAGGATGCCCTTTGCATGAGCCCCATAGCCTACCCCCATAAGGATAAAGACTGCCAGCAATACCGCTATCGTAACGGTCATAAAGGCTATGCCTCGCTTCCGGGATTTGGCTTTCTTCCGGTCATCCTCTCTGATAGCATCCACCATGTAGGTTACTGGCATATCTGCTTTCTTATCCATAGTAATTTTATGCAGATATTCCTGATTATCCAGTCTGGTAAAATACTCTTTGAAAGACTCTGCATTTACCGGTTTTCCAAAAACATAACCCTGAATAATCTCCGGACCATACGGCAGAAGCCTGTCCAAATCCGCCGGCTGCTCTACCCCTTCCAGACACACTTTCATGCCAATCGCATGGATAGTATTCACTATCTGGACTAAAAGCCGCATCCCTTCTCTGCTGTTAATTGCTTCTGTTATAAACTCTTTGTCCAGCTTTACCACATCCAGCTCAAAATCCTTCAGATAGGCAAAGTTGGAATATCCTGTTCCAAAATCATCCAATGCCAGTTGGAATCCCATCTGTTTCAGGCTTTTCAATTGTCTGGTAATCCGGGTGTCTTTTCCGATAAAACCACTCTCTGTAATTTCCAGAACAATATGCTGCGCCGGAACCTGATATTTTTCCAGGGCATAGCGCAATTGTTCCAACAGGTTGCCTGACTGGAACTGTACATAGGACAGATTGATATGAATGGTAAATCCCGGACTTATTTCATCCCATTCTTTTTGTTGCTTTACCGCTTCTTCAATGATAAACTTTCCTACTTCATTGATAAGCCCTGACTGCTCCAGAACAGGAATAAACTGCCCTGGATTTGCCTTTGGATATTTGGCATTTTTCCAGCGCAGTAACGCCTCTGCACCAATCATGGACTTCTTCTCCGTAGATACCAGCGGCTGGTAATACAGTTCAAATCCTGCAAACTGATGCTCTACAGCCCTGCGCAGTTCTCTGGTCAGTTCCATCTTCTGTCCATACTCTTCAAACTGCGCAATGCTGTAGACAAATATTCTGTTTTTTCCATTTTCCTTCGCTCTGTTTAAGGCAAACTCCGCGCAGGAGAAAATATCCTCCACTTCATGCCTGATTCCGCTGAACAGAACCATTCCTGCAGAAACAGTATAATAAAAGCTTCTCTTATGGCACTGCTCATTCACTTCTTTCTGGATTTTCACGAACAGATTCTTTCCTTCCGCTGCCACATGGTATTTCGGAAGAATTACAATAAATTCATCGCTGCTTTCCAGACGGAATACATTTTTCTCTCCGACTTCCCCCACAATAATCTGGGTAAAAAGGTCAAGTATTTCATCTCCCATCTGCATGCCGTGAATTGCATTGATTTCACGCAGATTATCGATTCCGATGTTCATAATTGCTCCCTGTCGGATATCGTGCTTCTGTAGAAAAGCCGCACAATCAGAAAACAAAACGCTCTTTATCATTTGTGTCATTCATTTTTACTCCCAACCATAATTTCCCCTCTATTATAGTCTATTTTGGTTGGGTTGCAAATAGCGAAAACATCTTTGTCTTATGTCTTTGTCTTATGTAGCGTAAATATTTCTATTGGATGCATTCACTTCATAAGTTCCGGTATCAATTACCTTTTCAATCTTTCTACCGGCAAATACATCTTCCATCTTATCAAGCGTCATTGACCCCCATAATTCCGGTTTCTGGGCAATTGCTGCATCAACAATGCCTTCTGCCATCAACGCAGATACATCTTCTGTGAAATCAACCATGACAAGTCTTATCTCCTGTCTGTGCTGCTTTAAATACCTCCCGAATGCCAATCCCCATCCAACATTCGTGGCACAAAACATAGAAATATCCGGATGTACTGCCAAAGCCCGGTTAATGCATTCTTCCGCTTCTGCCTCAGATGGTTCTCCGGGACCGATAATATCAATCAGCTCTATATCACTTCCCTGCAAAGCATCCCTTACTCCCTGATATCTTTCTTCTACGGTTTCAATCAAATTATCTTTCCATTTGATAATCCCCGCTTTTCCGGTTCCTTTCATTATCTGTTTGATGGTTTCTCCAGTGCTCCTGCCACAGTTATAACTATTTGTTCCGATTAATGACTCATAATGAATGGTATCCATTTTCGATAAGATAAATATAATTTTAGTCCCATTTTCTTCTATCTGTTTGAGCATCTTTTCTACTTCTTCCTCTGCAATCGGAGAGATACAGATACCATCATACTTTTCATCCCTTACTCTTTTCAGAATCTCGACCATTTCTGCAGTGCCATCTTTTCCTCTTGATTTCGGTGCTGCCACATCCACTGCAAAATTGTGGATTTTGGCATTGCGGTAAGCTTCTTTCGTAGCCGGATACCAGAAAGGGTCATCCAAATTGAACCGCGCCCCGTCAAGTAGACAATTGAAAAAATATAAATTTTTCCTGTCAGCAGAAATTTATCTGCTGGCAGT
>CAKRWT010000051.1 GCA_934418125.1 uncultured Lachnospiraceae bacterium | reverse complement strand
TCACTCCAGCTGTGGCAGGTACGATGTATGCTTTCTCGGCGGCAGTGGTAGCTTATTCAATAAGAAAAGTACGGTTGCTCGCACTCGGCTGTAATGTGTGGAACATGGCATTTTATGGCTGCTTTATCGGAACATTGATTTGGCATGCGGTCAATAAAAAGGGATTTTCCAGGTGTCGGATCACAGCCGCATCCGTATTGGGCTGTATACTGACACTGCAGTTGGGTGCGTTTAACTAAACATATGATGAATACACCAGAACTGTTAATTGCTGAGTTTAATCTTGATGACTGGAAGAATCCAAATTATATGGGAGGCGATTTATCCCGGATTTGCTTGCCTAAATTAAAGGACAAGTACACGGGAATTGTCAGAGTTTAATGTAAGAACAGAAGTAATAAGCTGTTTAATGTAAAACAGAAAAATGGGAGAACTAAATCGCAGCTGTTATCTAAAAATTGAAATTAGTGAGGTAACAACATGGCGAATAAAGAAGAAATAAAAATTAGCGAGAAGATCCTTCTGACTATAGATGAAGCTGCTTTATTAAGTAACATAGGACAAAATAGAATTGCAGATTTACTGAGAAAACCATCTTGCCCTTTTGTACTCTATGTTGGACGAAAGAAATTAGTGAAAAGGCGAGCGTTTGAGCAGTTCCTAGAGGCTAACATAGAACTTGACTAAAAAAATGCAACACAAAGAAGCTTATCTATGGTATAATATTTCGTACTGTATTTAGGCTTCTTTTTTTGAAAGGGGCTTATTATGGGAAAAGACTTAAAAGGTAAAGAACTGGGTGATATTGATTTCAAGAATAAAACATTGACTATATCAAGAACAATGGAGTATCGTTATAAAGTTGGTAAGTGGAGAATTGAACCGCCAAAGAGTGAGTCTGGTTACAGAACAGTTCCGCTTACTGATGAAGCGATTAGAATTCTGAAGGCTCAGAAAGAGAAAAACAGTAAGATAAAAGTGATTCCTATGGAGTGGGCAGATCAGGTATTCCTTTACAGAAAAGGAGAGCCGGTAAAGAACAGCACTTATGATACAGCGCTGTTCAAGATTTGCGATAAAGTTGGCATTAAGAGATTTTCGATGCATGTTCTCAGACATACATTCGCCACAAGATGTATTGAGGCAGGTATGATGCCAAAGACACTTCAAAAGATATTGGGACATTCTAATATCGGAATCACCATGAATTTATATGTCCATATTACTGAGGACGAAAAACACAAAGAAATTGAGCTTGTAGCAGGTGCGTTGAAGGTTATATAATTCTATAAAAATCCTTATATTTATTATAAAAATGTAACACCAATTGTAACACCTGCATAATTCATAGGCTTGAAAAGATTGTAAAATCAATACTTTTAAAGGAGATAAGATAAAAATGAAACTTGGAATCGTGGGACTTCCCAACGTAGGAAAAAGTACACTGTTTAATTCACTGACCAAGGCAGGCGCAGAATCAGCCAACTATCCATTCTGTACCATTGATCCCAACATCGGTATCGTAGCAGTACCGGACGAGAGACTGAAGCTTTTGGGCGACATGTATCATTCCAAGAAGGTAACACCGGCAACGATTGAGTTCGTAGACATTGCAGGATTGGTAAAGGGTGCTTCTAAAGGGGAAGGTCTGGGGAATCAGTTCCTGAGCAACATCCGTGAAGTAGATGCGATTGTACATGTGGTACGTTGCTTTGAAGATTCCAACATTGTGCACGTGGATGGTTCCATTGACCCATTGCGTGATATTGAAACCATCAATCTGGAACTTATCTTTTCCGATATTGAGATTCTGGAAAGAAGAATTGCCAAGACAGCCAAGATTGCGAAAATGGACAAGACCGCTGCCAAAGAATACAATCTGTTAGAGCGTATCAAGGCACACCTGGAAGAGGGCAGGCTTGCCAAGAGTTTTGAAACAGAGGATGAGGACGAGCAGGCATTACTGACGTCTTATAATTTACTGACTTACAAGCCGGTTATTTTTGCAGCTAATGTAGCAGAGGATGATTTGGCAAATGATGGAGCGGACAACGAAGGTGTTGCCAAGGTAAAAGAATTTGCAGCTGAAAATGGTAGTGAGGTATTTGTAATTTGTGCACAGATAGAGCAGGAAATTGCAGAACTTGATGAAGAAGAAACTGCTATGTTCTTAGAAGACCTGGGCTTAAAGGAATCTGGTTTGCAGAAGTTAATCAAGGCAAGTTACCATATCCTGGGACTGATGAGCTTCCTGACGGCAGGTGAGGATGAGACAAGAGCCTGGACGATTAAAATTGGAACCAAGGCACCACAGGCTGCCGGTAAGATTCATACGGATTTTGAGAGAGGATTCATTAAGGCGGAAGTTGTAAATTATAAAGACCTGTTAGAGCATGGTTCCCTTGCAGCAGCCAGAGAAAAGGGACTGGTGGGTATGGAAGGCAAAGATTATGTGGTACAGGACGGAGATGTTATCTTGTTCCGATTTAATGTATAGAAGGGGAAAACTTTTCTATATTATTATATTATAAGGAAAGGATTGGAACAGCAGTATGCAGGATATCATGAATGTAAAAGATATAGCATTCCCCAATCTGGGGATTTATCTGGAAAATGTACCGAAGAGCTTCAGTATTTTTGGATTTGAAATTGCGCTGTATGGTGTGATTATTGGTATAGGTGTGTTAAGTGGTGTGCTGATGGCAGCACACATTGCCAAGAAAGAGAAGGTTGACCCGGATATGATATGGGACTTTGCCATTTATGCCATCATCTTCTCGATTATCGGCGCGCGGATTTACTATGTGGTGTTCGCCTGGGATACCTATAAGAATAATCTGATAGATATTTTTAATATCCGTAAGGGTGGTTTAGCCATATATGGCGGTGTAATTGCCGCGTTCCTGACGTTATGGATTTATTGTAAGATAAAAAAAGCAAGCTTTTTACAACTGGCAGATATCTGTGTTCCGGGTCTGGTGCTTGGACAGGTCATCGGCAGATGGGGGAACTTTACGAATCGTGAAGTGTTCGGAGAGTATACGAATTCCCTACTTGCCATGCGTCTGCCGATTGATGCAGTCAGAGCCAGTGATATTTCGGAAAAGATTGCCAGAAATATTGTGGAGGGAACGAATTATATACAGGTTCATCCTACTTATTTATATGAGAGCTTGTGGAATCTGGCACTGTTATTTCTGATGTTAGGGTACAGAAAACATAAGAAATTTGAAGGTGAAATGTGGCTGTTATATTTAGGTGGTTACGGATTGGGAAGAGCCTGGATTGAAGGAATCCGGACGGACACCCTGTTTATCCCGCATACCACCATAGCGGTTTCCCAGGTGCTGGCAATTGTACTTTTTGTGGTTGCTGTTGTGACAGATGTACTAATTCGGCTCGTACAGAAGAAAAAAATGGGAACAACCCCCACTGTGGAGATTGCAGCAACGAAAAAAGAGGATTCGGAAGAAAAATAGCGAATAAAACAGAGAAAAATCGACTCCTGTGTATGGAAACATACATGGGAGTTTTTTTGTGCTAAAACACATGATTTTCCTTGCATTATGCACTTGTTTATATTAGAATTAGAGTAAAAGTGGTGGAAAGTGGATGAAAGTGGTACGAAGTGGTAGATTTTGACCAGATTTCGATGCAAAAATACTTTCCGTGGCAGACCACTTAGCCTATTTAGGTGTTTGGCAGGTGATTGAATATGTTTATGGGAGAATACAATCACACAATTGATGCAAAGGGCAGGCTTATCATTCCTTCCAAGTTTCGTGAAGCACTGGGAGATACCTTCGTGGTAACGAAAGGTTTGGATGGCTGTCTGTTTGTGTATGACAACACGGAATGGACTGCTTTTGAAGAAAAACTCAAATCATTGCCAATCACGAACAAAGATGCGAGAAAGTTTACCAGATTCTTTCTTGCAGGAGCAGCAGAAGTTGAAGTCGATAAACAGGGAAGAATCCTGGTACCAAACGTTTTAAGGGAATTTGCAGAACTGAATAAGGATGTTGTCCTGATAGGTGTGGCAAGCAGAATCGAAATCTGGAGCAAAGAGCGGTTTGAAGGAATTGCATCTTATGACGATATGGATGAGATAGCAGAACACATGGAAGAATACGGACTGGGCATCTGATAAGGGCACCGGGGGAAAAGACATGGAATTTAAACACAAATCGGTTCTTTTGGAAGAAACCATAGATAATCTGAATATAAAACCAGAAGGTATTTATGTAGATGGTACGTTAGGCGGCGGTGGACATTCCTATGAAATCGCATCCCGGTTAAAAGGGAAGGGAAGACTGATAGGAATTGACCAGGATGGTGAAGCCATTGAGGCAGCATCCAGGCGGCTGGAGCCTTTTAAGGAGCGAATCACACTCATCCGTAACAACTACTGTAATGCCAGAGAAGCACTGCATCAGATAGGAATTGACAAGGTCGATGGCATTGTACTTGACCTGGGGGTTTCCTCATATCAGTTAGACAATGTGGAACGGGGATTTTCCTATAAATATGATACGGCACTGGACATGCGGATGGATACCAGACAGCAGCTTACGGCAAGAGATATCGTCAATGATTATTCCGAGATGGATTTGTTCCGTATTATCAGGGATTACGGGGAAGACCAGTTTGCCAAGAATATAGCAAAGCATATCGTGAATGCCAGAAAGGACAAACCCATAGAGACTACCGGGGAGCTGAATGAGATTATTAAGGCGGCGATTCCGGCGAAGATGCGAGCGACAGGGGGACATCCCTCCAAGAAAACTTTTCAGGCAATCCGAATTGAATGTAACAGGGAATTAGAGGTATTAAAAAGTTCTTTAGATGATTTTATCGAAATGTTGAATCCGGGCGGAAGAATTTGTATTATCACATTTCATTCACTGGAAGACAGAATCGTAAAGTCGGCTTTTCGTAAGAATGAAAACCCATGTACCTGTCCACCGGATTTTCCGGTCTGTGTATGTGGACAAGTTTCTAAGGGAAAAGTGGTTTCCAGAAAGCCTATCTTACCATCGGACGAAGAACTGGCAGAGAACAAAAGGTCAAAGAGTGCGAAATTAAGAGTTTTTGAGCGCAGCTAGACAGAAGTCATAAAAGTAGTAAAAAAGGGGAAACAGTAACATGGCAACTAATCAAAAAAGAAGCAATCAGAATAGGAATAGAAGCCGGGTATCGGACAGGCAGGACTACTATGTACGGGGAAATACTGTAAGAAAAGTAGATGTTACGCGGGAGATTACCAGACAGCCACAGAAGAAAATCAGCAATACAACCCGTAAGAACAGGGAAAAAGCACAGCACATGAATATTGGTTATGTACTGTTTTTATGTGTAGCACTTTTGGCTGTGGGAATTATTCTGGTAAACTATATCGGATTACAGTCTGACATTACCAACAGCGTAAAACAGATTTCTACTTTGGAGAGTCAGCTGAACGACTTAAAGCTTGCAAATGATGAGGAATATAGTAGAATAACAAGCAGTATTGACTTGGAGGAGATTAAGAGAATCGCCATCCAGGAATTGGGAATGCAGTACGCTGAGGAGGGACAAATTGTTTCCTTCGCCAGTGAAAACAGCGATTATGTGAAGCAGATGGCAGATATTCCACAATAGGAAAAGTGGGAAAGGCTTCGAAATTTAGAATATAAGCAGGTGAATCATTGAGCAGTCGTAACAGAGGAATGAACAGATTTACAATAAAGATGCAAAAGAAGCTGCTGATACTTTTTTTGATTGTATTAGCGGCATTTATAGGGCTGAGTGTCCGGTTATTCCTGATTACAAGGGATAAGGGAGAGGAGTATAAGAAACAGGTATTGTCGCAGCAGGAGTATGATTCCACGACAATACCTTTTAAGCGTGGAGAAATTATAGATGCTAATGGCACCATTCTGGCAGTCAGCAACAAGGTATACAATGTTATTCTGGATACCAAGATACTGATGCAGGATGAAGCAAATTTAGAGCCAACACTAAATGCACTGAAGAAATGCTTTGACATTGATACCACAGCAATCCGGGCTTACATTGCAGAGCATCCGACTTCCTCTTATTATGTGATGGCGAAACGGGTCGAATACGATAAGGTAGATGCTTTTCAGGAGATGAAAAATGATCCGGAAACCGGTAGCAATATCAAAGGCGTCTGGTTTGAAAATGAATACAAAAGAGAGTATCCGAATGGTACGCTTGCCTGTGATTTAGTTGGATTTACCACCAGTGACAATGTGGGAACCTACGGATTGGAAGAGTATTACAATGATATTTTAAGCGGCACCAATGGCAGGGAATATGGTTATCTGAATGATGACTCCAACCTGGAGAGAACTACCATACCGGCGGTAGATGGTTATAATATTCAACTGAATATTAATGCCAATATCCAAAGTATCGTAGAAAAATACCTAAAACAGTACAATGAAGAGTATACCGATAATTTCCGGCAGGGAAATGGTGCGGAGAATGTCGGCTGTATCATTATGGAAGTGGATACGGGAAATATCCTTGCCATGGCAAGTTATCCCACCTATGATTTAAATGATACGAGAAATCCGGATAACCTGATTGGTATGCCGGCACTGGATGAGAATGGCAAGAAAACCGGTGAATATCTGACGGAAGAGATGATAGGGCAGTTAGATGATGACCAGATGTATCAGCAGTTAAATGCGCTGTGGAAGAACTTCTGCATCGTAGATACTTATGAGCCTGGTTCGGTGGCAAAGCCTTTTACGGTAGCAGGAGCTATTGAAAGCGGTTCTATTACCGGTAATGAATATTATAATTGTGAAGGAAAGCTGCACGTAGGTAATTATGATATCAAGTGCCATCAGAGATTCGGAGATGGTTATATTTCCGTACAGGAAGGAATTGAACGTTCCTGCAACGTGGTACTGATGGATGTAGCTTTTGCCATGGGTGCAGAAAAGTTTGTAGATTATCAACGTAAATTCGGTTTTGGCTTGAAAACTAATATTGACCTGGCAGGAGAGGCAAGAACTGCCAGTATGGTATTTCCCAAGGACACCATCGGTATTACCGACCTTGCAACCAACTCCTTTGGACAGAGTTTTAACGTGACCATGATTCAGATGATTACCGGATTCTGTTCCCTGATTAATGGCGGTTATTATTACGAACCCCATGTGGTCAGCAAAATCACTACAGCGGATGGCGCAACGATTGAAAATATAGAACCAAGAGTCTTAAAACAGACAGTTTCCCAGTCCACCAGTGATACCATAATAGAGTTCTGTAACACAGTAGTAACCGGAGAGCATGGTACTGGTAAAACAGCAAGACCGGCTGGTTATATGATTGGCGGTAAGACAGGAACTGCCGAGACACTTCCCCGTGGTAATGGGGAGTATGTCGTATCCTTTATGGGATACGCACCGGCAGATGACCCGCAGATAGCCATTTATGTAGTAGTAGACAGACCAAACGTGCAGTATCAGGATGATGCCAAGCATGCCACCAGAATTGTCAGAAAGGTACTGACAGAAGTACTTCCATATTTGAATATTTTCATGACAGAAGAACTCTCCGATGAAGAACGTGCTGAGCTGGAAGAATTACAGATTCAGATTCGGACGCCACAGACAGAGGAAACAGAGGAAGAAGTGGACGAAGAAGGCAATCCGATAGAAAATCCCGATGGGGAAGATACCACGGAAGAAGAAACTGATAATCCGGATGAAGCAGGCGAAGAGGGAACGGAAGCCAATACCGAAGTGTGGAAAAGTTTTCCGGTAGACCCGGAGACAGGTTATCTGGTAGACCCGTCCACAGGTGATTTGATTGACCCGGATATGGGAACGGTTATTAGTGGTGGAAGTATGATGGGAGAAGAAACAACCGAAGATACGTCCGAGGATGCATCCACAGAAACGCCTGTAGAAGACACAACAGAATAAAGGAATAAGAATAACCTCATAAAACCGGTAATAGATTATACTAATACCTTTTATGAGGTTTTCTGCTATGAAAAAAGGATTCCTGCGGAGCTGGAATGGGGAGGAAGATACATCCTATACCCATAAGACTTATCATAGAAGTAAGACAGTGTTTATCTTTTTTGCCTGTATGATTATTTTTATGGGGCTGATAGGGAGACTTTCCTATTTAATGATATTCCAGTCAGAATACTATACTGAGAAGGCAAAACAGTTGCATGAAAGAGAGAGAAGCATCAAAGCAGCAAGAGGACGTATTGTAGACTCCCAGGGGAAGATTCTGGCAGATAACAAGACGGTGTGTACCATTTCCGTTATTCATAATCAGATTGCTGAGCCGGAAAAGGTCATTAAAATCCTATGCGAAGAGCTTGGCTTATCGGAAGAATATGTACGCAAGCGGGTAGAAAAGTATTCTTCCATTGAGAAAATCAAAAGCAACGTGGATAAAAGCGTAGGAGATGTCATACGGGCTTATGATTTGGATGGGGTTAAGGTAGACGAAGATTATAAAAGATATTATCCCTATGATTCCCTGGCATCAACGGTGTTGGGCTTTACAGGAGGAGATAATCAGGGGATTATCGGACTGGAAGTTATTTATGAAGAATATTTACAGGGAGAAGCGGGAACGATTTTAACGGTAACAGATGCAAAAGGTGTGGAAGTAGAGACTGCCGGAGAAGAGCGGGTGGAACCGGTAAACGGACAGGACTTATATACCAGTCTGGATATCAATATACAAAGCTATGCTACCCAGCTTGCTTTGCAGGCAATGGAAACCAAGCAGGCGGATGGAGTTTCTATTCTAGTCATGAATCCGCAGAATGGGGAGATTAAGGCAATGGTCAATGTGCCGGAATTTAACCTGAATGAACCCTATACCCTGCCAGAGGAACAGGAGAGTGAGAACCTGTCCCAGGAGAAGAGACAGGAATTATTAAACGCTATGTGGAGAAATCGTTGTATTAATGATACCTATGAGCCCGGGTCTACCTTTAAAATTATTACGGCTGCAGCAGGACTGGAGTCGGGGGCAGTAAAGACAACAGACACCTTTCACTGTCCTGGCTATATTATGGTAGAGGATAGAAGAATCCGGTGTCACAAGATAGCGGGACATGGGATGGAAGATTTTGTGCAGGGGACGATGAATTCCTGTAACCCAGTATTTTGTTTCTACGTCTTTTTTAAGATTAGGTAGGAAGTAAGGAAACAGGGGAAAAGGGGAAAAATTAAGGAAGCCATAGTACCAAGATAAAAAACCAACCAAATCAATAAAGCTAAGCAGGGTGTGAAAAATACGCATCCTGCTTTTTCTGTGCACTATCACTTCCCACAGTAATTATCTTTGGCTACTCTCCCTAATGACACCCCATTTCCCCAGCGTTAAGGTATTAAATGTAAGGAGGACAAAGAAAAATAAAGAGTCTCCGAAAACAAAATATTTAGTACCAGAGGGTACAGAAAGAAGAGGTAGAAATTATGTGTAGAAAGTTAATTGTGGTTAATGAGCTGTATTTAGGAGCACGTCAGTTAGGATGGGAAGCATATTCACTTCCTAAGGGAGAAATTGTTGAGTTCACGGATAAGCAGTTAAGAAATCTTATCCTCACTGGAAAAGAAGAGGTATATGGTTTAACGATATCTGAAGAAACAGGGGAATTGATTCCAGATACAGAAAATTTTTATTGTAGAAACTGGATGGTAAAGAGTCACATCAATTCCCTGATTCCTAAGTTTGAAAATGATAGTTTAGTAAACCTGTTTTACATTGTAACAGGCACTCACAAGGAAAAAGGAACTCAGTTATATGATGTGATTTCTTCCCGATATGAGAGAACGAGTTTTAGTGAAGAGAGAATCAAAGCATTGTATGAGATGGGAATTATCAGTGGTGGTTTAAAGATTGAGGGAAACAACTTGAAGGTAGCACCCTTAGAAAAGCAGTCCACCACAGAAACCCAGACAGAATCAAAAGAGAAAAAGGAGATGGCATCCTAAGGGATGTCATTTCTTATGAAGGGAGTAACCCACAATGGAATATGAATATATCATGCAGTTATTAGCCAACCAAACAATATTTAATATCACTTGTATCGTGTTTATTATAAGTAACATAATCTGGATATCGAAGCAGTTCCTTTTCCTAGGATGGAAAGTCATTCAGAAAATAATCCAAGACAATGAGTAAAGAGAAAGAAGCAATCCTGTCACAGGGGTTGCTTTTTTCATATCTGCCACTACCAATATTTCAAAAAGTATAATTTAGAAATGAAATATTTCAAAATAGGGAAATCGGAAATATGACACAGGGAAAATGGGTGGAAAAGGAGTATGTCAAAAAGTAGGATTTTTGACATATTTCATCTGACACGGTTTAAGAAGAAGCAGTAAAGATTATCGGATACAGTATGGGTATGTGGAATAGGCTTCTCCCGATACTTGACAAACAAGGGAAAATAAAATTTTTAATTTATTTTGAATTGTCAGGAGGATACCTAGATGTCAAAAAGTGGAACAGTGGAAAAGCCCAGTACAATAAATATAAAATCACAACCTATAAAGGAGCATATAGGGGCTTTTAAGTTTGATAACAATGATTGGGGAACAATCGCATTCAGCTTTTCAAGAAAAGACCTTAATTCAAAATTTTACGATGAGGAACTTCGGTATAATTCTATATATTTTCTATTTGGATATGAAGAGGGGCATGAGGTTGTTTATGTAGGACAGGCATTAAAACGTAGTAATGGTGAATCAGCTTTAGCAAGATTAAGAGAGCATGATAAAAGTAAAACAGAACCATATAGAGATAAGTGGAATTGGGTAATAGTTGTAACCAACAAATCTGATACATGGGGTTCAACAGAGTTAAATGCCTTAGAAAGCATTTTTATTTGGGAAATACCAGATGAAAATAATTTGAATGGCAGGGGGCAAAACAATGGTGGAGCCAATATCAACGCATACAGAGACAAGGTAAATCAGATTAAAGCACTTATCACAGTGATAGGATTTAAGGTTTTTGATGATATACCAGAAAAGGAAAGTCTTCAAGTTACTTCTGTTATCAATGAATATTCTGTAGTAGAAGATTTACAAAATGGTATGGCAAGAATACCGGAAATAGTTACACCAGATAAAATTGTAAAAGCTATGGTTGATATGTTACCAGAGGATGTTTGGAATAGCAATACAAAATTCCTAGACCCTGCATGTAAAGGTGGAGAATACTTAAGGGAAATATATGATAGATTAATGGATAATGAAACAATACAATCAGAATTTCCAAATAACATAGAGCGTTCAAATCATATCTTAAAAAATCAGATTTTCGGTATAGCGTTAAGTCAGGTATCACTTACCAGAACAACTAAGAAACTATTTGGTGAGGATAGAAACATAAAGATTATTCCGAACTATATCAATAAATTAAAAGGCATTAATATGGGAACAAGACCAGATGGAAGTCAAAATGATATAAGGGATATATTAAATAAGGAGTTTGAAAGAGATATGAAATTCGACGTCGTAATAGGAAACCCACCCTACCAAGAAAGTACATACAGTGGTTTAAATGAAAGTGGAGGGAAGGCATTGTTTGATAGTTTTATTGTCAATGGAGTAAATGTAACCAATAGAATATTATGCATGATAACACCAACAAAATGGATTGCAGGTAATTTGAAAACATTCGATAATGTTAGACATTCATTATTGGATAATAGAAATTTGGAAAAAATGGTGGATTACATGAATGCCAAAGATATTTTTGGTGGTAGAAGTATTGCTGGTGGAGTTAGTTACTTTTTATTTGATAAGGAGTATCATGGCGATACACAATTTACAACTGTAAATGGCAAAGTATATACTAATATGAGAGAATTTAATTCAGATGATATAATTCCTAGACATTATGTCGGAGATACAATAATCAGCAAAATAAAGAAAAAATCAACTGATTATTTATCGGATTACGTATATAAGAATTTATGGAATTTAGGTACAGACTTTGAAGGAAATGTAGTGAGAACAAACAATAAAGAAATTGAACTTATAACACCTAAAGGGGAATCTTATGTTGAATTTGTATCACAACCTGAACATTGTGATACATATAAAGTTGCTTTTACTCGTGTTGTTACAGACCATGCAGTTGAGCCGGATAAAACTTTCAAATATGGTATATTGTCTTCAATCCGAGTATTAAAGCCGGGGCAGATATGTAATGCATCATACATGGTTGTTAGTGGCATAAATAAAGAAGAATATGCGAATAACATTAAAACATACTTAGAAACAAAGTTTGTGCGATTCCTGATTTTGCAAACATTATTTGGAATCGGGTTAACACCAGATAGATTTAGATATGTGCCCTTGATGGATTTTACAAAACAATGGACAGATAAAGAGTTGTACAGTTATTATGGATTGGATAATACAGAAATTGAGTTTATAGAAAATATAATTAAACCCATAACACCACAGTTGAAATCTAGTCAAGCAAAGTTAAAACTTACAAAAGAAGATGTTCAAGCAAATTACATTAATAAAATGGTGAATAACATACAATAAATGGAACTAATGGAGTAAACAGAGGGGAAAGGCAAAGAAAGTCTTTCCCTTTCTTAATAATAAGAGGAGGTTATACACTATGATTACCTATGCGTACGAGAGAGTATCAAGCAAAGAACAAAATTTAGAGCGTCAGGACACAGCCATAAAAACGTTCAGACCTGATATTCCGGAAGCGAACATATTCAGGGACAAGATGACAGGAAAGACCTTTGACAGAGAGGGATACAATGCAATGAAAGTAATTCTTGCACATGTAGCGAAAGCCAATGAAAACAGTGAGATGGTGGAAGTGGTCTTTGAAGAAATGGATCGGTTGGGGAGAGATAAGGAAAGTATCAAGAAAGAATTACAATGGTACAAGGAGCATGGGATATATACCAGAATCTTGGAAATACCTACAACGCTAGTAGATATAAGTCAGGAAAATAAATGGGTTATGGATATGGTATCAAACCTGCTAATTGAGGTATATTCCACAATGGCGCAACAGGAACTTGAAAAACGAGCCAAGAGACAGGCAGAGGGAATTATTGAAGCACAGAAAAAGGGTGTGCAGTTTGGGAGGAAAGCAATCTATGTCAATGAAATTCAGTTCCATACAGTTTATTCCCAATGGAAATCCCATGAGATAACAGCCAAGCAAGCCATGACAAAGTTAAACCTAAAACCCAACACCTTTTACCGAAGGATAAAGGAGTATGAAACACAGATTTCCAATTCTGAAAGCACTCCGATTGTAAAGTGATTACCACAAAACGATAACGTTATGAAAAATGGGTAATACATTCCAGAAGCATTAGAAAATTTCCTGCAATAATCAAGAAATAGAATCCCAGACAAAGAAATGAAAGAAAGGGGTTTTCCAATTTCCCCGACAGATGAACAAAATCACCCTGCATTACTCTTTTTCCTAAGAATACATAGGGGTAAAATTCA
>CAKRWT010000050.1 GCA_934418125.1 uncultured Lachnospiraceae bacterium | reverse complement strand
ATATAGGTTCCTCTCTCATTCTCAAATACCGGCATATATTCTCCCGGACGTTTCTCCTCAACAATGGAATATTTCCAACGGCAGGGATGGGTACAGGCTCCGTGGTTGGCATCTCTTCCGGTAAAATAGCTGCTTAACAGGCATCTGCCTGAATAAGAAATGCACATAGCTCCGTGAATGAAACTTTCTATCTCCAAATCATCCGGAATATGTGACCTGATTTCCTTAATTTCCCGCAGGGAAAGTTCCCTTGCTGATACGACACGCTTAGCCCCCTGGTTGTACCAGAACTGATAGGTCATGTAATTGGTATTATTTGCCTGGGTAGACACGTGAATATCTATTTCCGGGCAAATCTCCCGTGCCATGGTAAACATGCCTGGATCCGCAATAATCAGGGCATCCGGTTTTAATTCTTTTAATTCATAAAAATAGGCTCTGGCTCCTTCCAAATCGTAGTTATGTGCCAGAATATTGGCTGTCACATGGACACGTACTCCATGCTCATGCGCAAAAGCAATTCCTTCTGCCATTTCCTCTTTGGAGAAATTCTTGGCTTTTGCCCGAAGTCCAAAGGCTTCTCCACCAATATATACTGCATCAGCTCCAAACACGACCGCTGTTTTCAATACTTCCAGACTGCTTGCCGGAATCAATAGTTCTGGTTTTCTCATGTCTCTTCCTCTTACTTCTTTACACTAATGGTAACACCATCCCCTACCGGCAGAATCACTGTTTCCAGCTGCGGATGGTGCTTCAGTTCATATAAATACTCTCTCATTCTGCTGTGAATGGTGCGGTTCCGCCTGGTCACTGCAAACCTGGATTCCACAATATCGCCATCCTGCAGCACGTTATCCGATAACAGAATACCACCGGTCGGCATCAGTCTTAAAATATCCGGCAGGAAATGAATGTACTGCCCTTTCGCCGCATCCATAAAAATCAAATCATAATTGCCTTGTAAATTTTTCAGAATATCTGTGGCATCCCCCTCCAACAGGGTAATGGCATCTTCCTTGCCAGCCCGTTTAAAATTCTCTCTGGCAATCGGGATTCGCTTCTCATATTTTTCAATGGTCGTTATCTTACATTCTGCTGGTGCATACTCACTCATCAGTAAAGCAGAAAAACCAATGGCACACCCAACCTCCAGGATTGTCTTTGGCTGATGCATCGCCAGCAGAAACTTAATCAGACTCTGCATCTGTGTCCTGATGATTGGCACATTGGTTTCTTTTGCCTCACGTTCTATCTCATTTAAGAAAGGAGTGTTTCCCGCATCCAGCGAATCAATAAACGCGCTCATACGTTCATCCACTATCATGCTGTTTCTCCTTATTCCTCTACTGCGGTATCCGGTACTTCCGTTTCATCATCTATCAATGCTTCATCCGGTACTGCTGTTTCTTCTATATCGTCCTGTACCTGTCCTTCCTCAGCTTCCACCGCACCTGGCAGGCTTTCTCCACCTTCTGTGCTTTCTGCATCCTCTTCCGAAGCCGTTTCCGACATAACTGCCAGCATTTCCTGGCTGGTCATAGCGGTATTCAAATCATAGATACCTGGCTGGATTTTACCGTGATGCTCCGACAAAAGCTCCTGAATCATAAACAGTCTGCCATCCCGGATAAGTCCCTTTTCCTCTAACATCTGCCCAATATCTGAAACAGAGTCGTTCTCTTCCACATACACGCTTATGATGCGTCCTTCTCCTTCGGATACCGGTTCCTCTGCAAAGACACGGTAGCCATAATCATAAGCGGTCACTGCTGCTTTATATAGAAACATTATGATAAATGCAAATACCACAATCTTAATAATCATTTCAATCGTGGAGCCTACTATCTGTTTCGCGCTCATCTTTAAACCATGTCCTTTCTATTCGAAATTCAGTTCATTCGTCAACAGGATATTAACTTCCTGCATCATACGGCAAAATGCCAGTTCTGCATCCAGGAACTCTTCTACCAGCGGATTGCTTCGCATTACGATATACTCCTGATTCAATGCTTCGGTCTTTTCCAGCAGTTCGTCTCCGCTGGCATTGTTCTGCAGTTGGTAGTTCTTACGCCGGAATTCATTTACCTCCTCAAAGAGACCTGCCTGCTTCTGCACCATCACCCTTGCATGAACATACTGCTTGTAGCTGTCTGAAGATTTTATAATCTGCGCAAACTCCTGTGTAGCCTTTACAATCTTTTCATCTGGCATGGGATTTCCTCCTCCGGTTTCGCCAAACCGCCTTACACTTCCATAATAATAGGCAGAATCATTGGTCTCCTCTTCGTCTTCTTCCATACGAACTCACTCAGAACATCCTTGATGGTAGATTTTAGTTTACCCCAGTCTGTCTGACCTTTGTCCAGACATTTCATGACCGCTTCATTGACAAGCAGCCTTGCCTCATCTAACAATTCATCGGATTCTCTGACATAAACAAATCCACGGGATACAATATCCGGTCCGGAAACCAGCTGGTCACTGGCAGAATCCAGTGCAAGCACCACAATCAGGATTCCATCTTCTGCCAGATGCTGTCTGTCCCGCAAAACTACATTTCCTACATCTCCTACGCCAAGACCATCTACCAGAATCTGTCCCACAGGAACTTTTCCGGTTATCTTTGCCGCCTCGTCATCCATTTCCAGCACGTCTCCCGACTGCAGCATATAGATATTCTCCTTTGGAATACCAAGCTCTGCTGCTATCTTTGCCTGTGCCTTTCTATGCTTATATTCTCCATGAATCGGTATTGCATACTTCGGTTTTACCAGACTGTAAATCAGCTTTATCTCTTCCTGGCAGGCATGTCCGGATACATGAACATCCTGGAAAATAACATCCGCACCCTTCATCTGTAATTCGTTGATGACATTGGTAACCGCCTTCTCATTGCCCGGAATCGGATGAGAGGAAAAGATAACCGTATCACCCGGCATAATGGAAATCTTTCTGTGGGAGTCACTTGCCATACGGCTTAATGCTGCCATACTCTCTCCCTGGCTTCCTGTCGTAATAATAACCGTCTTTTCACTCGGATAATTCTTCAACTGCTCGATATCTATCAGGGTATTCTCCGGAATATTCAGATAGCCCAGAGTAGAAGCAGTATCAATAATATTGACCATGCTTCGTCCCTCTACCACAACCTTTCTGCCAAACTTATAGGCAGAATTGATAATCTGCTGTACACGGTCCACGTTGGATGCAAAGGTGGCAATAATAATTCTCGTTTCCTTATGTTCCGAAAACAGGGTATCAAAGGTTCTTCCAACTGTCTTTTCGGAAGGGGTAAATCCAGGCCGCTCTGCGTTGGTAGAATCGCACATCAGCGCCAGTACACCTTTCTTACCAATCTCTGCGAATCTCTGTAAGTCAATGGCATCTCCGAATACCGGTGTGTAGTCTACCTTAAAGTCACCGGTATGTACGACAACACCTGCCGGAGAGTAGATTGCCAATGCTGCCGCATCTACAATACTGTGGTTTGTTTTGATAAATTCAATCCGGAATTTGCCCAGGTTAATGGACTGTCCGAACTTCACTACCTTTCTCTTTGTCTTATTGACAAGGTCATGTTCCTTTAATTTATTCTCAATAATTCCCATGGTAAGCTTGGTCGCATAAATAGGAATATTCAACTCCTTTAAGACATAAGGCAGAGCACCGATATGGTCTTCATGTCCATGCGTAATCATAAAGCCCTTGACCTTTTCCATGTTATCTTTTAAGTATGTGATATCCGGGATAACCAAATCAATTCCCAACATCTCGTCTTCCGGGAATGACAGACCACAGTCTACCACAATAATGCTGTCCTCATATTCAAAGGCAGTCATATTAAGCCCAATCTGCTCCAAACCGCCTAATGGGATGACTTTCAACTTGGACGTTGATTTCCCCAATTCAATTTTCTTCAAAAAATTCTCCTCCTTATTCTTTCAGCCCAAACAGAGTATCACTGCATACGTTGCCCCTGCTTTATTATTGTCCTCTCTTTCCCGGTCAGTCGACAATAACTTTCCCGGCGGCAATGTATCCTGTGACACTCTATATGTACGCTTATTTCTTTGTTCTTGTTTATCCGTTTCCTGTTTTTTATGAAAACTCTATGTCTTCCAATAAATTCTCAAACACAGCCGCTACTGCATTCAGTTCCTCATCATCGGTTACGATTTCATAAAGTGCTTCTTCCTCTTCCAAAGCAGAATTGTCCCGCAAAATCAATGCTTCGCCATCTCCCTCTTCCGAATCCGTTACCAAAATGTAATCTATTCCACCCAATCTTGTCTGTTCCAGTACATAGAACGAAACCGGTTCTTCTCCTTCTGGTGTAAATACAATCTTCTCCAACTCTAATACCATGCCTTTCCTGTATTTCTACAGCTACTCACTCATCTTCTCTTTGTTAGAACGATAATCCAGATAGCCCTGTAGAATGAATGTGGCAGCAATCTTATCGACATAATCCTTGCGGTGTTCTCTGCGGATGCCGGCTTCCATCATGGCTTTATCTGCTGCTACTGTGGTAAGACGCTCGTCCCACATAACAACCGGCAGTCCTGTTCTTCTCTCCAGCTTTTCCTTAAATTCCAGAGACAATTCTGCTCTTACTCCCAGTGTATCATTCATATTCTTTGGTAAACCAAGCACGATTTCCGCAACCTCATACTCTACAATCAGTTCTTCAATCCGTGCCAGTGTCTGACGCAGCTTGTTTTCATCTTTTCTTCTGATAATTTCGATTCCCTGTGCTGTTATTAACAACGCGTCACTAATTGCCACGCCCACTGTTTTGGAGCCGAAATCCAATCCCATAATCCTCATTTACAAATCTCACAGCCACTGCTTTGCAGCGGCACATTCCTTTATTTTTTCAGAGAGTTCTTAATATACTCAACCAGCATCTCTTCCACCAGTTCATCCCGCTCCACTTTCATAATCAGGCTTCTGGCATTCTTATGGCTGGTAATATAAGTAGGGTCACCCGACATAATATAACCTACAATCTGATTTACAGGATTATATCCTTTCTCCGTCAATGCTTCGTATACGGTAGAAAGTACCAGTTTTACTCCTGTCTCCGGTTCTGTTTCTACTCTGAAAAATTGTGTGTTTTCTAAATCCTGCATTTTTTCACGCCCTTATCCATCGTTCTGCTTTCAGGAAAAATACCCCTATTGTTATTATCATACTCTATCATCATATAAAATTCAATCTTTTTACGAAGATGCCTGCCCAGATTACTACTCCATCAGCAGAATATCTTCCTGTAGAAAACCTATGATTTTCCCCTTCTCCAGCCGGTTGTTCCAGTTCTCGTCCCCAGCTTTTTTCGCCACCTTAATATACTGTGGTGTATGTCCTACCCAGTACGTCTCTCCTTCTGCTTCCTTCTTTTCTTCAAAAAGTACTTCTGTTTCATATCCTATGTAACCAGCCCGGTAAGCATGCGACATCTCTTTTTCTGCCTCCATGAGAATGGTACTGCGGCGGCCTTTCTCTGCCTCCGTAATCTGCCCTTCCATTCTGGCTGCCACCGTGCCCTGTCTCTTGGAATATTTAAAAATGTGCATTTCAAAGAAATTTACCTTCCGGACAAATGCTTCCGTAATCCGGAATTCTTCTTCTGTTTCCCCCGGAAAACCTACAATCACATCCGTGGTAATGGCAGGATTATCATAATATTTACGCAACAGCTGTGTTTTTTCAAAGTATTCCCTGCTATCATAATGCCTATTCATTCTCTTTAACACGCTGTCACAGCCACTCTGCATCGACAAGTGGAAGTGCGGACAGATTTTGGACAACGATGCAATTTTACCGGCAAATTCTTCTGTGATAATCCTCGGTTCCAGGGAGCCAATCCGAATCCTGGAAAGGTCTTCTACTTCCTGTAATTTCTGCAACAGTTGCAGCAGCTCAGGTTCGCCCCTGTCCACTCCATAGGAACTGATATGAATACCAGTAATAACGATTTCCTGATAACCGGCAGCCACCAGTCCCCTTACTTCTTTCAGGATATCTTCCTCATCACGGCTTCTTACCCGTCCTCTGGCATAAGGAATAATACAATAGGAGCAGAACTGGTTACAGCCATCCTGAATCTTGATATAGGCTCTGGTATGCTCTGCTGTTCTGGTCAGCTGCATCTCTTCATATTCATCGGTGTGATTGATATCAATCACATCATATTCCCTGACTGTCTGTTTCCTTTTCGCAAGGTATTCTTCCAGAATTGGCAATAAATCTTTTTTCCGGTTATTGCCGATTGCCAGGTCGATTGCTTCATCTTTCCTAATGTTCTCTTCCCCGGTCTGTACATAGCAGCCAACCGCTACTACCACTGCCTCCGGGTTTCTCTTTTTGGCACGATGAAGCATCTGTCTGCTTTTTCTGTCTGCAATGTTTGTTACCGTGCAGGTGTTGATAATATAGATGTCTGCCAGTTCATCAAATGGTACAATTTTATATCCCCTTTCTTGTAACATTTGTTGCATAACGTCCATTTCATATCCGTTTACTTTACATCCCAAATTGTGTAATGCTACACTTTTCATAGTAATCTCCGCTTTTTTTGTATTGTTTTATCATTGACTTTTATTCTTCCAACATTTAGTATATAGGCAGAAGGTATTAAAAATCAAAGGAGGTAATTCTTAATGAAAACAGTACAAATTTCTTTAAATTCTATTGATAAGGTTAAATCTTTCGTAAATGATATTACAAAGTTTGATTATGACTTCGATTTAGTATCCGGAAGATACGTTATCGACGCTAAGTCTATCATGGGTATCTTCAGCTTAGACTTATCCAAGCCTATCGATTTAAACATCCATGCTGAAGATGGTGCTGAAGAGGTTATGGAAGCATTAAAGCCATACATCATGTAATTCATACCGAACATATTATCTTTAGAAACGAACTGGAACCACATAAAGTGGTTCCTTTTTAATATCCGGATTTTCGTTTTCCGTCCGTTCCATCTTCCACATTGCCTTAATGTACTATCACTAACTCATCCGTATCCAGTGCTGTCTGCACCAGCTCGTCAATCTTCTCTCCAAGATTCTGCTCATGTTTCCGGATAATATTCACATTCGGCTTCGTTACCGGATGCTTTGCCACGAAAATCGTACAGCAGTCCTCGTAAGGCAGGATAGATGTCTCATAGGTATCGATTTTCTCGGAAATGTCTACGATATCCATTTTATCAAAACCGATTAACGGTCTGTAAACCGGCAGTTCACATACTTCGTTGGTTGCAACCAGACTCTGCATGGTCTGGGATGCCACCTGTCCAATGCTCTCACCGGTAATCAGTCCCAGGCACTCTGTTTCCTTGGCAATATGCTCTGCTATCCGCATCATATAACGGCGCATGATAATCGTCAGTTCATCATGAGGGCATTTGTCATAAATATATAACTGAATATCGGTAAAGTTGATAATATGCAGATAGATTGGTCCTGTATAGGCAGCTACCTTGCTTGCCAAATCAATAACCTTCTGTTTTGCACGTTCACTGGTATATGGCGGCGCATGGAAATACACCGCATCAATCTTAACACCACGTTTTGCAATCATCCATCCCGCAACCGGAGAGTCAATACCGCCGGATAACAGCAGCATTGCCTTGCCGCCGGTACCCACCGGCATACCTCCCGGTCCAGGAATAATTTCGGAATAAATATAAATCTTATCGCGGATCTCGATATTAAGCAGAATATCCGGTTTATGGACATCTACCTTCATTTCCGGAAAGGCATCCAGAATAATGCCACCCATTTCCATATTAATTTCCATGGAATTTAAGGGGTAATTCTTTCTCGCACGTCTGGCAGCTACCTTAAAGGTTTTATTCTTATCCGGGTATACATCTTTCATATACTGGATAACTCTCTCTCCTAATTTCCCGAAGCCTTCATCCTCCACATAAACTACCGGACAGATGCCGGAGATACCAAATACCTTCTGCAGGTTCGCTACGGTCTCATCAAAGTCAAAATCCGATACGGCATCTACATAGATACGTCCATCCGTCTTACGGACCGCAAATTCCCCATCGCACTTTTTTAACGCATATTTAATCTGTTTTACCAGTGCATCCTCAAACAGATACCGGTTTTTCCCTTTTACACCAATCTCCGCATACTTTATCAAAAAAGCTGTAAACATATTTCCTCCATCTTTTGCTGTATCAGCTTACCGGTTATCCCTCACAGCTTTGGAATAATCCCATCTTGTACTCCTAACGCCTCGTATATCTGCGCAGCATTGGAATCAGTTCTGTTAACGCCTGTATAGTATACTGGATTTCTGCCTCGGTTGTAAAGACAGAAAAGCTGAAACGAATCGTGGAATCCAGCAAATCTTTCTCTACGCCAATCGCTTTCAGAGTAGCTGAAGTCTGTGGCTTATTGGAAGCACAGGCACTTCCTGCCGAAACATAAATTCCCCGCTCTTCCAGTGCATGCAGCAGAACTTCACTTCGGATTCCCCTGACGGAAAGACTGACAATATGTGCCGCATCGCCTCTGCCAGGATTACCATTAACCCGGATACCTTCTATTGGCTCCAGCCCATGAATCAACATCTCCCGTAAGGCATACATTCTATCCATATCCTCATTCAGATTCTGATATACCATCTGGGCTGCCTTTGCAAGTCCGGCGATACCAGGTACATTTTCCGTGCCGGAGCGCATACCCTTCTGCTGTCCGCCACCATAAATTATGGGATTCACTTTGGCACCATCCCGGATATACAGAAAGCCGATTCCCTTCGGTCCATGAATCTTATGCCCACTGACCGATAACAAATCAATATGCATCTTGGCAGGATAGATATGGAATTTTCCAAATCCCTGTACTGCATCTACATGAAACAACGTCTGTGGATTGCAGCGTTTAATCAGGTCCCCGGCCTCTGCAATAGGCTGTACCGTTCCGATTTCGTTGTTGGTATGCATAATCGATACCAGTATGGTGTCTGGCCGGATTGCCTGTTCCAGTTCTTCCAGGCTGATTCTTCCCTCTTTGTCTACCGACAGATAAGTCACTTCAAAGCCCTGGTCTTCCAGATACTTCATGGTCTGCAAAATCGCCGGGTGCTCAATCGTGGTAGTAACCAGATGCCGCCCCCGTCTATAGTTTGCCATGGCTGTACCTATCAGCGCGATGTTATCAGACTCCGTTCCTCCCGAAGTAAACAGAATTTCCTTCTCATTTACCTTTAATATTCTGGCAAGTATTCCGCGGGATTCCCGCAGGTACTGCTCTGCTTCCACTCCTTTATGATGCATACTGGAGGGATTTCCGTAATCAACGCACATAATCTGATGCATGAGCTGCGCAACCTCTTCAAAACATTGGGTTGTCGCAGAATTATCCAAATACGCTTCCATCTGTATCATTCCTTTACTTTTATATGTTCATTTCGCAGCATAAACTCCTGTAACAGCACCTTCCTGTGCCGTAATTTTAATGCCGCTTATTATATTCCTATCTACTATATATTATGACTGTTTATTGCTCTAAGTGATACATTAACCAGGAAAGTATTGTAAAACCTGCTGTTTCTGTACGAAGAATTCTTCTCCCCAGGGTAATTGGTTCAATCCCTGCTTCCAATGCCATCTGTACCTCTGCTTCTTCAAATCCACCTTCCGGTCCGATAAAAATCGCTACCTTCTGCCCCGGTTTTACCTGTTCAATCAACTGCTTTGTATGTGCCATGTCTTCTGCCAGTTCATAGGGAATCAGCCTTACCTCCATTTCCCCGGCATAAGCAACAGCCTCCTTCATATTCATAACAGAATGAACCTGTGGGATAACACCACGTTTACTTTGCTTGGCCGCCGCTTCTGCAATGCCCTGCCAGCGGTTTATCTTACTGACCGCCTTCTTTTCATCCAGTTTTACCACACAACGCTTCGTCGCCATAGGAATTACCTCATGGACACCAAGCTCCACCGCTTTCTGTATAATCAACTCCATTTTATCTGCCTTAGGAAGCCCCTGGAACAGATATATCTGTGACGCCAGCTCTACTCCATCTTCCTTGATGAAACGCAGCGTGCAGACAATCCGGTCTTCTCCCAGTTCCTCTATCCCACAGCGGTATTCCTTGCCGTCAATACCATTGCTGACCGCAATCTCTTCTCCAATCTTCATACGTAGTACATTCTTAATATGATTTACATCATTTCCTGTAATCACAATTCTTTTGTCCTGAATCTGTGACGGCTCTACAAAAAACTGGTACATCTTCCTTCTCCATTTCCATCTGTTATCTACGCCGGTGGGCTGCCATGATTGTGCTTACCACTCCCGCCAGGATAACCCCAAGCAGTGCTCCGCTGCTGTCTATGAGCACATCGCTTACCGCCGCTGCCCGGCCTGGCACAAACAGCTGATGGAATTCATCACTGGCTGCATAAAGTGCCGCCACCAAAGCCGCAAGCAATATTTTCTTTCCGGTCTTCCATTCCCAGTAACCAAACCAGAGGTAAAGCAATATAGACAGAATCGCATATTCTGTCATGTGCGCTGCTTTTCTCACATAATGCTCGATTATCATGGAAATTACCTGTAACTGTTCTTCGTCCAGATGCAGATGAAACAGCAGTCCAGTCGAATTGACCAGCTGATAACTTAGTCCTTCGCTGACAACACTGGACTCCTCTTTGGTCTGTGCCGAAAAACCAAAAATAACGCACATCCAGACAAGGGCTAATGCCCCTGCCAGATGACGCCATTTATTTCTGTTTCCTTTATTGGTCAACATTTTCTGCTCTTACTTTCTGTCCGTTAATTCTTTCTGGCGGTTACGGATACCCATTCTCCCTGATAGGTCACTTCCAGAATCTCCAGACCGGCAGCCTCCACCGCTGCCCGTACCTCTGCTTCCTTTGTATTGATAATACCGGAAGTAATATAGACGCCGCCCGGCTTTAACTGATGTACGATGACCGGTGTCAGAGGCACCAGTACATCCGCAAGAATATTGGCTACTACGATATCATAACACTCATACCCGACTTTGTCCTGCACTTCTTTATCGGAAATAATGTTTCCTATCATCATCTGAAAGGCACTTTCTGGTATTCCGTTGGCTTCCATATTCTGTGCCACTGCATCAACGGCACAGGGGTCTAAATCCGTGCCAATGGCATGCTTTGCTCCATACATCAGTGCAAGAATTGCCAGAATACCGCTTCCGGTTCCCACATCTAACAGTTCTGTTTCCGGCGTCAGGAACTTCTTAATCTGGCGGATACAAAGCTGTGTTGTCTCGTGCATTCCGGTACCAAAAGCCGTACCGGGGTCAATATGGAGAATCTTTCTGTTTTTATCCTCCTCTTTTACCTCTTCCCAGGATGGAATGACAAGTAAATCGTCAATATAGAACTGATGGAAATACTGTTTCCAGTTGTTAATCCAATCCAGGTCCTCAGTTTCTGTGACGTCTATCGTTCCTTCCCCGATTTCCATGAAGAACTTCAGTTCCTCTAACTCCTGTTCAATCTGTGCCACAATGGTATCCTTGTCTGTATCCATGCCATTCAGTTCCAGACTGCCGTCTTCCTTTTCTTCTACAAAAAAGCTAAGATAGGCAACCCCGTCATCCTCCGGTGTATCCGGCAGAATATCTACGAACATCTGCTCTTTTTCTAACGGAGTCAGGGGAATCTTGTCTTCAATCTGCGCTCCTTCCAGCCCAATATCGTAAAGCGTACTGATAATAATATCCTCCGCATCTGTAATGGTCTTTATACGAAATCTCATCCATTTCATGTCAGGTTATCCTTTCTTGCCTGTTCTATATGGCTTTCTTTTTATTCATATTCCACAAATTCACTATATTCCTGCCAGATGTTACATACCCAGGTCTTTCCCTGATTAAAGATAATCTCATTACCATCTTCATCATAGAATTTTGCCGGTGTAAAATCCCCATCATAGCGCATCCAGGTTCCTTTGATGGCTTTGCCGTTGGTAAATACAATGGCATCTCCCTCTCCATGCACACCGAAAGCAAGATAATCATGGTCATCCCTTACCTCTCCATGGCAATACTGGAATACTACGTTGCTGACAGCAAGCTGTTCTCCATTATATTCATCTATCTGTTCCTTACCATCCTGATAACGGTAGTATAAACCATCCTCTTCGTGGTACTCAAAGTATGGATGATATGCACCGTATCCACCGGAATTGCTCTCTGATTTACCGCCAGGATAAATCATGGTGGCAGCTTCCTTGTCTGCATAGTCGGCTGTTACATCATCTGCCGCGAATAGGAATGGGGGTACATAATTCTCGTCATAATTCCAGTCATAGCCTAATCTGTCCACTGCATCAAACAGACCATCTATCATCAGATAGCCGGTAAATTCCGTCGCATAGCCTGGTCTGCTTACCCTGCCATAGGCTTCATCTGCCGGATTGTGGATACCATCCACCGCTGCACTGACATTATAATAATTTTCTCTGTTAATCAGTTCTTCCACATAAGGCTTTGCCAGTCCCCAGTTACAGTAAATTGCCTCATATCCCATGGCAACATACAGGAAATAATCACGACAGCTTCTGACCGGTCCAATCCTGTCCAAATCATCAAAGTTCTCAAAGACTGCCATCAATCTGGTAATACGTCCTTCTACCGGCGCCTCATAAATAATTCCTGCCTGGGACAGCCCATACTGCGGCATTGCCGGTGCATTATTAGGAATCATTACTGCAATCGGTCTTCTGGCAGCACTTTCTTCGCTTGTCCACTCTCCAGTCAGGTAACTTTGTATCTTTCCATCTACTACTTCCCGCTCTTCTATTACCGGATAAGCAGTCGCCGGCTCCTCAGCAGTCTCCTCCGGCTCTTCCTCCACAGTTTCTTCCGGCGTTACTTCTTCCTCCACTACTTCCGGTTCCGGCTCTTCCTGCACGGCTCCGCATCCGGCAAGACTGAACATCATCATCAGGGCAGCTCCTGTTACAATCGCTGTTCTTTTTAATAACATAGACTCCTCCATCCCGTGTTTCACACATTTTTCGTATCGCATTTACACTGATACTATATCACAATTCTTTATTATAGCATAGTCAGCAAATGACCAAAGACCTGTTTCCTTCTTCCTTTTTCCCATTTCTGTGCTATAATGACAGCATATTAAACTAACCTTTGTATCTTGTCAGGGAGAACTTAATTTATGCTTATCTATATTTGTGATGATTCTGTCATGGATTTACACATGACCAGACACAGTCTGGAGCGATATGCCACAGAACGGAATCTTACCTTTACTATCCATACTTTTTCCTCCGGTTCTTCACTGTTAGAAGAATATAAGAATACGAAGCTGCAACCGGCTTTATTATTTCTGGATATCTACATGGTGGGTTTATCCGGCATTGAAACCGCGAAAGAACTTCGGGCATCCGGCTTTACAGCAGACATTATCTTTACAACCTCCTCCACGGAATACGCCATGGAGAGTTATGATGTAAATGCCCTTTATTACCTGAATAAGCCTTACCGGTATGAGGATTTCGTAAGAGCTATTTCCCGTTTCAAAGACATAACGAAAGTAGCGAGACCACAGTTGACCTTTTCGGTAAAGGGGATTCCCCAGGCGGTCTACCATGATGATATTGTTTATCTGGAAACAGGGCGGCATACAGTCATTCTCCACATGCTTCGGGATACCCTTACTTTTTCCGGTAGTCTGGCACAGATTGCCCAGTTGTTCCAGGGAGAAGATAACTTCGTCCGTTGTGGACAAAGCTTTCTGATAAACTTAGACTATGTGGATAATTGTGACGATTCCGTTCTGATTATGAAGGATGGCTCTACGATTCCGATTCCTTTCCGGAAGAAAACCGAAATCATGAATCGTGTTGCTGACTGGAACAGAAAATGCATCCCGCCTACATTGTGAGGGGGGATGCATTTTCTATGTTTTCACTTCTATTTAAAAATCTTTTTCTTTCCTTTTCCCTTTCCGGAATTATCATTCGGGTTATCTCCTGATGCGTTTCTGACTGCATTCAGCGTGTCGCCCGACTGTTCGTCAAACTGTCTTAAAAGTTCCTTCGCTTCATGGGATAATTTATCCGGCACCTGTATTACCAGTGTCACATAATGGTCTCCGCGGATGTCTTTATTCCGCAGGGACGGAACACCTTTTCCTTTCAGACGAACCTTGGTATCTGTCTGGGTTCCTGCTTTCACATCATAGATAACTCTTCCGTCTACGGTATCTATCATGATTTCGCCGCCCAATGCCGCTACCGCAAAGGATACCGGAACGGTAGAATAAATATTCTCATTCTGTCTCTGGAAAATCGGATGTCTTCCTACAATAACCTCTACCAGCAGGTCTCCTCTTGGACCACCATTGGTTCCCGGCTCGCCTTTATCACGGATACGGACACACTGTCCATTGTCAATACCTGCCGGAATCGATACCTGAATCTTCTTCTTATTGGCAATATAACCTGTTCCACGGCAATCCTGACATTTATCTTTAATCACTTTACCGGTTCCCTGACAATCCGGACAGGTCTGTACATTTCTGACAGTACCAAAGAATGACTGCTGGGTAAAGACAACCTGACCTTTACCGCCACACTTGGTACAGGTTTCCGGACTTGTTCCCGGTTTTGCACCAGTTCCGTGACATGAGGTACATTCATCTTTCAGTGTCAGCTCGATTTCCTTCTCGACACCGAACACTGCTTCTTCAAACGTAATGCGCACGCTGGTACGGATATTGGCACCTTTCATAGGACCATTGCTTCTTCCGCCACCACGACGGCTTCCGCCAAAAATATCTCCAAAAATATCTCCGAAGATATCCCCGAAATCTGCTCCGTTAAAGTCGAATCCACCAAATCCACCGGCTCCGCCACTGCCATCAAATGCTGCATGACCATACTGGTCATATTGGCGTCTTTTCTCCGGGTCACTTAATACTGCATAAGCCTCAGAAGCTTCTTTGAATTTCTTCTCTGCCTCTGCGTCCCCCGGATTCATATCCGGATGATATTTTTTAGCAAGAACTCTATATGCCTTCTTAAGCGCAGCATCATCAGCGTTTTTGTCAACGCCTAATACCTCATAATAATCTCGTTTCTGTTCTGCCATGACAATTACCTTTCTAACCACTCTAAGGCTGCTTAACGCAGCCCTAGAATTTATCTTTCTTTATCTCCTTGCAGGATATTCTTAGACCTCTCTGTAATCTCCGTCTACGACATCATCTGCCGGACCAGACTGTGTGCCTGCGTCAGCGGCACCTCCCATGTTGCTCATATCCGGACCGCCCTGTGCCTGCTGCATGTTCTCATACATCTTTGTGAACAGGGACTGTGCGGAGGTTGTCAGTTTCTCTTTAGCAGCCTTTAATTCATCCATCTGGCTGTCTGTCATTTCCTGGTCTTTTGTCTTCTCTAAGATGTCCTTAACAGCCTGTAAGTCAGCCTCAACACCTGCTTTTTCAGAGGCATCAATCTTATCGCCAACTTCGCTGAGAGCTTTCTCTGTCTGGAATACGAAGGAATCAGCTTCATTTCTTGTATCAATCGCTTCTTTTCTCTTCTTATCCTGTGCTTCAAACTCAGCAGCTTCTTTTACTGCCTTATCGATTTCATCATCAGACATGTTGGAACCTGCTGTGATGGTAATGTGCTGCTCTTTTCCTGTTCCAAGGTCTTTTGCAGATACATTAACGATACCGTTTGCATCAATATCAAAAGTAACCTCAATCTGTGGTACACCACGCATTGCCGGAGGGATGCCATCCAGTCTGAACT
>CAKRWT010000049.1 GCA_934418125.1 uncultured Lachnospiraceae bacterium | reverse complement strand
GTTCGAATAATTTTCAAAAGCTCGCAAAGCCTAGTAAAATGGGCATTTGCGAGCTTGTTTTTTGCCTTGTGGTACTATTTTGGGACTAAAGTGAGCTGTGCAATCTGTGGGGCAGAGATGCTGGCACTCTTCAGCACTGGATTTCTCCAGATCCAGAGTGACGGTAAAAGTTGTGCCTTTTCCAAGAGCACTGTCGCAGGTGATGGTACCTTTCATAAGATCTACCAGCTGTTTCACAATAGGCAGGACCAGACCGGTTCCCAGGGTGTTGTTAATCCGGCTGTCCGTTTCACGGGCAAACATGTTGTACATTTCTGCCTGCAATTCTTCAGACATGCCTAAACCGGTATCAGCTACACGATAGAGCAGGCGGATCTTGCCATCCGGCAAAAGGCTTTCGTTTACAGTCAACCGGATACTCCCACCCTGAGGAGTGTATTTTACTGCATTGGAAAGCTGATCTACCAGGGCCTCCACCTTGCTGTAATCGTCAATAAAGTTGTAACTGCGGATAAATTCCACAAAGGAAAGAGATTTCATGGAAGTAGGCTGAATGACATAAGCACCGCTTCGGGTGATGCTCCCCACTTTGCAGATTTATATTCTACAGGGATAATACATAGTGAAATAAAAGCACAGGGGTGGCAATTTCAGAAATTTCTGCTCCAGCCCAGCCAAAGATTTCCATAGGAAAATGGAAAAGAGACTCCTATAGATGAAGTGAATGAAAAAGACCGGAAAGTTGGAAACTTTTACCATGCAATAGGCAGTGCTTTTCGGCTGTCCATGGAAATTTCCTGCTGCGATATCACTGGTAAGTAAAAGAATACAGCAAAAAACAATCCGGAAGGAATACTGATTGCACAGAAATTATCGCAGTATTACAAAGGAGAATTTCAGTACTGGCACATGAAGACGGAGGATTATGCGAGATGCAGATCAGAGGAACGGATATCACTCAGGAGGATGAAGATCTGGTTCAGAAAGTACAGTCTGGGTCTGGTGATAACGCAATAGAAGCATAAGAACACTACATTTAGAAAAACCAATTGTTATTACACTATATATAGTATGATAACGGTTGGAATTTTGTTTCTAGAGGTTTTTTTCCAATCATTAGTATATACGGAATGATTGAAATCAGGTATAAAGGAGGAAAGAAACAGATTTTAAAGCATATGAATAATGGAGGGAGATTAATATGAAAAAATTACAAGTACAAGGAGTGATACTGGTTATAACAGCCATGCTTTCAGCAGTATTATTAAGTGCATGTGGGAAAAATCCAGAAGATAAAAAATTAACTCCGAAGCCAGGAACAAAGCAGGAAGCAGATGTGGAAGCGGAAACAAAAACAGAAATAGAAGAGGAAACAAAAACAGAAACAGAAGAGGAAACAGAAACAGAAACTGCTGGATCAGTGGACGGTGATTGGGATGATTTTTGTGGAGACTGGATGCTTGTTGGTTTTGAGTATAGCGATTCTATAGATGATACAGAACCATCGGTTAATAATCCGTACTATTATGCAGAGCATGAGTGGATTTTCTCCGAGATTCTCATATACGAGGAAGAAAACAGCCTGTATGCGGATTATAGCCGCACTGGATACGAAATGCAATCAATAAATGGAATGGCTCTTGTAAAACAGGATCCTACTTCGGATGGTCAGCCTGTGGCGCGGTTAAAAAACCGGCGTGATGAAAAAGATACAGTGCGAACCCTGACGCTGATTGGAGAAAATGAACTCCGCTATTGCGAACAGGAGTTATGGGAGGAAACGGGACTGGAGCATGTAATGATCTGCACATATCTGCGGGTAGGCTCAAAGGAAATGGAGCATAAAAAAGAATATCAGTATGTGAATGAGGTAACGGTATCTACAGTTCAGGAACTGGCAGAGGCGATTCAGAACCGGACCAAGATTATCCTGAAAGAAGGAACGTATAATTTCAGCGATCTTAACTGTGATAGCATAAAAAATCCTAATATTGACTGGATAGAGAGTTATGAGGGACTGGTAGAGTATACGGTGCAAAATGTGGAGAATCTATGTATCGAAGCGGAAGAAGGTGCCAGAGTGGAACTCAGTACAGAAAATTCTTATGCAAGAACGCTGGGATTTGAAGACTGTCATGAGATTACACTACGCGGCCTGACCTGCGGCCATGAAGTGGAACCCGGATATTGTACCGGCAGTGTGATTTATCTTAATCGATGCAGCGATATAGCAATTGATAACTGTAATTTATATGGAAGTGGAACCTATGGAATAGAAGCTTATAGTATTTTTGATTTAACAGTAGACGATACAGACATTTATGAGTGTACCTATGGTCTTGTATGGTTTTCAGCGGCAGAAGTAGTCACATTTAACAATTGTAGCTTTATGACCAGTGAACAGTACAGTATGTTTTCCTTTATTGGCTGCTACAGTATGGATTTGTATGATTGCAAGATTATAGGAAATGAAACAAAATCAGAGGGTAGTCCATTCATAACCTGTCAGGACTCTCTTGGGGTCAACTTCGAGAATTGCCAGTTCAGAGGCAATGAGTACCAGGTCTTTTTGGAGGAAGGATATAACCCGCCGAACAATACTATCGTATTTACCAACTGTACAGTGGAGGATGAAAGTCAGGATTTGGATTACCCGGAGGGAATTACGCAAGTGTCATATCGTTAAGGAACCGTGAATATGAAATAGGGAGGGAGGAGACTTCTCATGAAAAATCTAAAAAAGCTGACGATTCTTCATTCTAATGATATGCATGGAGATTTTCTGGCAGAGCAGATTGATGAAAAACTTGTAGGAGGAGTGTCATTTCTCTCTGGCTATGTAAACATGGTCCGAAGACAGGAAAAAAACGTACTCTATGCGATTGCGGGAGATATGTTTCGCGGTTCCGTCATTGATTCAGAATACCCATCTTTTGTTTCTGGAAAAATGTGCAAATTTTCCGATTATCAATGCGAATTTTCATATCCGTGCCAACCGCAGACGCTTGTTCCAACCATTCTACATTGCAGAGATGGATGGGATGAAGATTCTTTTCATAGGTCTTATTACAGAGGATATTCTGGCACAGACAAAGGCGGATGAACTGATTGGTTCTTTTGTGGATATCGGAGAGGCTGCGTTGGAAGTGGGAAATATCTGCAATGCGTATAATGGGATTGATATTGACTTTACCGTTCTTCTGACACATATTGGTTTTGAAGAGGATAAAAAGCTGGCGGCACTGCTGGATCCCGCGTGGGGGCATCGATGTGATTATCGGCGGACATTCCCATTCCTTTTTAGCAGAGCCAGCTTTGGTGAATGGTATTTATATTGTTCAGGCCGGAACAGGTACAGACCAGATTGGACGCTTTGATATTATGGTAGATACAGATCTGAATGCAATTGATTCATTTACCTGGCAGCTCGTTCCCATTAACAATGAAACTTGTGGAAAAGATGAGGAGATGGAGCAGTTTATCAATCAATACAGGGTGGAAACGGATAAAAAATATGACCGCATTGTAACAAGGTTTACGAATTGTCTGACGCACCCAGCAAGAAATCAGGAGACTGCACTGGGAAATCTCATTGCGGATATATTATGTGACAGCCTGAGAGTCGACTTGATGTTGATGGGTTCAGGAGCAATTCGGAGCTATGGACTAGGACCGGTGGTTCATTATCAGGATCTTGTAGAATGCCTTCCCTATGATGAAACCGTGTATATGTTACGGGTGAATGGTACACAGATTGAACGAATGCTGCGGCGTATTTTACGGGAAGAAGCATTTGAGGGGGAGCATACAGAATTTTACCAGTTTTCCCATGGAATGCAGATTACCTGGTCTCGCGGACAGCAGGAGTTCGAAACATTGACACTGGATGGAAAAGCATTGGATAAACAGAAACTTTATACCATTGCGTTATCCAAATTTCATTATATGAATATGCAGAATTTCCTGGATATTTCGCTGGAGGAACTAAAGCCTAATGCACCGCCTCGGGTGCTGGCGACCTCTTATCGGGATATCATTGAGGAATATATGATGATGAATCCGCATCTTTTCAGAGAGGTAGAAGGAAGATTAGTTGTGAAAGAATAGAATGTTGAATGGATAGAAAAAGTGAAGGTCAGTGTTGCACAAAATACCAAAAAAAGGTGCAGCAATGACTCTTTTTCTGTGCAAAATACAAGTAAAATCTACATATGGGGTATGCGTATCATGAAAAAAAAGGTATAATAAAGTCGATTATATATCCTGGGGAGGAGAAAATGTCGAATATGGGGGAATATGGAAGAAATAAGAAGAAAATTAATAAGCTGCTGAGATATGGCTTTTTGGGGGTTCTTATTGTCATGGGAGTGTCCGGATGCGGCAAAGGGACAATGAAAGAGCCTGTTACAGTTACAATCTGGCATGTATACGGAGGGCAGGCAGAATCACCGCTTAATGATATGATTGCCCAATTCAATGAGACAGTGGGAAAAGAAGAAAATATACAGGTGCAGGTGGGCAGTGTTACGAATACAAACACGATTCATGAGAGCGTTCTTTCATCTGCTTTTGATGATCCTGGAGCTGAAGAACTGCCGGATATGTTCGTTTCTTATCCAAAGACCGTTCTGGCCATGCCGGATGATTCCGTACTGGTGGACTATCGGGATTATTTTTCGGAAGAAGAATTAGATAGTTTTATTCCGGCCTTCCTGACGGAAGGACAGATTAACGGCAGACAGCTTATCCTTCCGGTTGCAAAGTCCACAGAGGTCATGTTTGTAAATGAAACAGCATTTGACCGCTATGCAAAAGACAGAGGAGCCTCTCTTGAGGATCTGGAAAACTGGGAAGGTGTTTTTCGTCTAGCCGCCGATTATACAAAATGGACGGATGAGCAGACACCAGATATAGAGGGAGATGGAAAGCCATTTTTTGTCCATGATTATCACTTTGATTATTTTCAGGTAGGTGTGGAGTCCTTAGGAGAATCTTTCTTTACGAAGGATGGAACCGGGCTTGCTTTTGGACCTGCCTTTGAACAGGTGTGGGAACCTTATGCCAGTGCAGCGGTACAGGGAGGAATCTGGCTTCAAGGAGGCTATGCTACTGAACCATTGCGTACAGGGGATGCGATCGTGTCAGTGGCATCATCTGCCAGCGTTCTGTATTATTCCGATACGGTGACTTATGCGGATAATACGACAGAGAAGGTGAATATTATCTCCATGCCATGTCCGGTTTTTGAAAATGGAGAAAGACTGGTCATGCAGCGAGGAGCGGGAATCTGTACTGTAAAATCGACTCCGGAGAGAGAAAAAGCATGTATGACATTTTTGAAATGGCTGACAGATTCCAAACGAAATGTGGAATTTGTGACTCAGCTTGGATATATGCCAGTAAAGCAGGATTCTTTTGAAAAATACCTTCCAGATGCCATTGATCAGCTGCAGGATCCCATGTATCAGTCATTGTATCAGGCCTTCCTGCAGACGCAGGAGAAATATACGTTTTACACGGCGCCCCAGTATGATGATTATTTGGAACTGGAAACGGGATTTGAAAATCAGATTCGTCAGAAACTTCAAATTGCCCGGCGCTCCTACTTAGAACGGCAGGAACAGTCAACGGTGGAGCTTGTAAGGGCAACACTGGAAAGCTTTATGAGGGATTATCAGCCATAAGAACAGGAAAGGTGGTGACGTAATGAGTCACTTGTTTCATAAAATTGGTTATTCGCTGCGTCACTGGAGTGAAGTTGGGGTAGCCATGCAGCGGAAGCTGACCGTTTATTTTGCCTGTACGGTTTTGGTCGTATTTGTGGCGGCAGTTGTTCTGATCCGGACGGCAGGCATTATGCCGGGGTCTGAACGTAATCTTGGAGAGACACTGGCAGTACAGCATCAGAATACGGTTTCAGCCATGACGAAGCAGATGGATCTTCTGACAGCAAGAAGCATCCACTTGTCTGAGGAGATCACATGGACAATGGAACAGGTTCTAATTGAGCATGGAAAAATATTTGAGGATGTCAATGATAACCCACAGCTGATTCTGGATCTTGAGGATTCACTGTATGGAGCATTGGAAACCGTCTTACGTTCCAATGCATGCAGCGGAGCATTTTTTATACTGGATGCTACGGTGAATACAAAGGCAGAAGCAGCAGATACATCACGGATGGGAGTCTATTTGCGGTTTTCTGATTTGAAAGCTGTTGGAACAGCCGATCAGCATATGGTGTACTTTCGCGGTGCGGCAGATATCGCCAGAAAAAAACAGATTCAGATGCATAATCGCTGGGATCTGGAATTTGATACGGCATTGATTCCCTGTTATGAAACACTTTTGGATTTTAATCAGAATCGTCTGGCAGAAGGAGCGGTGTGGACGGAACGGTTTCGACTGAGAGATACATGGGAAGAGGTTATTCTGCTGTGTGTACCGGTTCTGGATCAGAATGGAGTTCCCTGTGGTATCTGTGGAGTAGAACTCAGCCAGCTGTATTTTGTTCTTTCTTATCCGGCGGCAGAAAGTCGATTTGGAAATATGGTTACTCTTCTTGCTCCTGCAGAGGGCAGAAAATATGACTTGTCAAAAGCTATGATTGGCAATGCGGCAGGGACGTATTTGAAACCTTCTGGTTTACTTAAAATCAAAAGTGGAAAATACTATCAGACAGCTGCCACTGAGGCTGAGCGTTATTTTGGTCTTTCCAGCCCCTTGGATGCACGATTAAGCAGTGGTCAGACGCCGATGATTTTAACATTGCTGCCGGAGGATAGTTATCAGCAGGCATCACATAGAATTCGTCAGATCTGGTTTGCAGGAGCAGCTGTGTTCCTGATCCTGCTCCTTCTTTTGGCGGGAGGTGTATCGGGGCATTTTTCAGCTCCGATTGTGCGCAGCTTAAACGCTATGCAGCAGGGAAAGATCGGAGAAGAGGGGCAGCATGCCAGAATCCGTTCAGGGATCTCAGAAATTGATGCATTAGTATCTTTCCTGCAGACCAGAAGTGAAAAACTAAAGACCAGTGAACTTCCACCGGAGATTGATACAATGCTCCAGGAATTCAAAGTCCGGGTTGGAAAACTGACACCTGCGGAACGGTTTATTTTTCAGCTGTTTATTGATGGATGCGATGTGCAGACAGCTGCAGAACGAAGCTTTGTCAGCGTGGCGACGGTACGTAAGCATAATACAAGTATCAACAGAAAACTGGAGGTGTCCAATCGAGAGGAGCTGATGGTTTATGTCGACCTTTTCCGGCGATGTGGCAGGCTGGAGGAACTAAAAAACGGATAAGAGGAGAATCCTGCCCACAGGATTCCACTCTTGCTATATATAGCATAAAAGAATTAAAGACCACAATATATTGTATGCGAATTATTGGAAAAATTACTAAAAGCGTTAGATATTCCAATGATTCGCATATATTTTTTTTGCAAAAACTGATATGCTGACTTCGGATAGTAAGTGAAAACAAAGAAGAGAAGAGAAAGGAGATTTGTTTATGGGACTGATTAGAGCTGGTATGGGAGCATTGGGTGGCACACTTGCGGATCAATGGAAAGAGTTTTTCTACTGTGAATCGCTGGGAAAAGATGTACTGGTAACAAAAGGACAGAAACGTACTACAGGACGTTCGTCCAATACAAAAGGAAATGATAACATTATTTCCAATGGAAGTGGGATCGCAGTTGCAGACGGACAGTGTATGCTGATCGTAGAACAGGGCAGGGTCGTTGAGGTTTGTGCTGAGCCGGGGGAATTTACCTACGATACTTCTTCAGAACCTAGTATCTTTGCAGGAAACCTGGGCGAGAGCATTCGCGAGACATTCAAGGTAGTCGGCAAACGTTTCACATTTGGTGGAGATACCGGAAAGGATCAGCGTGTTTACTACATTAATACAAAAGAGATGGGTGAGATCCTTTATGGAACGGCCACACCTATTCCGTTCCGTGTAGTTGTAAATGAAGATCTGGGATATAAACTGTCAGTGGATCTTCGCTGTAACGGTAATTTTACATATCGCATCAGTGACCCGGTTCTGTTTTATACCAATGTTTGCGGAAATGTAGAAAGTGACTATGAAAGTACGGAGATTGCACCTCGATTAAAGGGTGAATTGATGACAGCGTTGCAGCCGGCACTGTCAACTCTTTCTGCAAAGAAAATTCAGTATTATGAAATTCCGGCACATACTCTGGAGCTTTCGGATGCATTGAATGATGTCCTCTCAAAAACCTGGAAGGAAAAACGAGGTATTGAGGTATTTTCATTTAATATCAATTCCTTAAGTATTCCGGATGATCAGCGTCTGAAACTGACCGAGTGGGAAGAAAATGCAATGACAACCGATCCGAACACTGCGGCGGCTCGTCTGGTGGGAGGACAGATTGATGCTATGAAAGCAGCAGCAAACAACAATGCAGGAGCGATGACCGGATTCATGGGTATGGGTATGGCCATGAATGCAGGTGGAATGGGGGGCATGAATGCACAGAATCTGTTTGCAATGGGGCAGCAGCAGAATCAGGCAGCAGCACCACAGCCGCCACAGCCACAGACAGCAGCAAGTGCACCGGAGCCGGCAGCAGATAGCTGGAAGTGCCAGTGTGGAGCAGCAGCCACCGGAAAATTCTGTCAGGAATGTGGCTCGCCGAAGCCGGCAGACAGTGATGGATGGACCTGTTCCTGTGGAACTGTGAATAAAGGAAAGTTCTGTCAGAACTGTGGAGCAAAGAAACCGGCAGGGGCACCGCTATACCGTTGTGATAAATGTGGCTGGGAACCGGAAGATCCGGCACATCCGCCGAAATTCTGTCCGGAGTGTGGTGACCCGTTCGATGATGGAGATATTACCAACTAAAAATACCTGACAAAAAGAAGGGAGATTTCAATATGGGATTATTTGATAAAAAGTATTGTGATGTGTGTGGAGAAAAGATTGGACTCCTTGGAAACCGAAAGCTAGAGGATGGAAATCTCTGTAAAGATTGTGCAGCAAAGCTTTCCCCGTTTTTCTCTGAGAGAAAATCTTCTACGGTGGAGGAAATCAAACAGCAGCTGTCCTATCGTGAAGAAAACCAGCGCCAGATTGCAAGTTTCCGGGCAACCCGCATCATGGGTGAACGGATGAAGGTGATGGTTGATGAGCTCGGAAAACGCTTTGTTGTCACCTCTTCCTGTGATGTTTTAAAGGCGAATCCAGATATTATCAGCCTTTCCGATGTAATTTCCTGCAATCTGGATCTGAAGGTGGATGACACGGAACTGAAACAGAAGGACGCCCAGGGGAAGGAAGTCAGCTATAATCCGCCGAGATTCTGTTATTCCTATAACTTCTATATTGAGATTTCAGTCAAACATCCCTGGTTCAGCCAGATTCGTTTCCGTTTGAATTCGAGTGATATTGAGATTGTAGATGAGGTTACCGGTATGGGTGCTGGCATGGGAAGAATGATGGGCAGCCGCCGCCAGAGCATGGTACATCCGGAATACAATATGGATTACCGTAAATATCAGCAAATGGCAGATGAAATCGTAGCTGTTCTGACCGGTCAGCCGACAGCAAGAGGTGTAGCGGCGAATGTGATCAACAATATGGCAGATGGTCAGGGATTCGTCAATTCCGTTGTGAACGGAATAGGCGCTGGCGTGGCTGGTGTCGGAATGATGCAGGGGCAGGCTGGCATGCAGAATCCGAATATGATGCAGAATGGAATCTGGACCTGCTCCTGTGGCGTGGCAAACACTGGAAGATTCTGTCAGAACTGTGGTTCTCAGCAGCCGGAAGCGCGGAGTTTCCGCTGCAGAGGCTGTGGCTGGGAGCCTGCAGATCCGGCGCATCTACCGAAATTCTGTCCGCAGTGCGGAAGTCCATTTTAGCAGAAAGAGCAACAATAGGAGGCGCTGATATATGGGGAAAAGAAGAATTTTAACCGTTGTACTGGCAATGATTGTGGCATTTGGTCTGGCTGCATGCGGTGGAGGGAATAAACCGGCTGAGACCGATGCTGCTAATCCTGAAACGACAGAAATAACGGAAGAAACAAAAGAGGACGAATCAAAAGAGGGAGAAGTGGAAGCGAAAGAGACTGAGACGGAAGAACCTCAGCCCAAGATTCCGGAGAATGCCACAGAGTTTCTGCTGACAAATCCGAAGATCCAGGCACAGGCAAAGTTCTATCTCCCGAATGAAGCGAAGGAATGGGAAATACAGTGCCTGAACAAAAAAGACCCGGTCAATGTACCTCAGAGATATGTGTACAAATCAGAAAATGCAGCTGGCGATGTACTGATGATGGATATCCGGCTGACGGCGACAGGTACGGAGAATCTGGCTGGGATGCTGGCGGACGAGGATACGGAGAAGATACAGGTTCAGAATTATCCGGCTTCTTTGGAAACCACGAACACCTCCTGGAACTATACCATTGATTTGGGCTCCTTTACAGAGGGACTGAATCTGTATGTGTCAGTTTATTTTGAAGGCGGAGATGAGGAATATGCCAGCATAAAGGAACTGGCAGATACCAGGGATATGTTCCTGGAAACCCTCACAGTGACTACAGATTATGAAGGCAAAGAAGACCGCAGCGGACGCAAATACCAGGGCTCTGGTATGTGTTCTCTTCCGGATACCATCGAATATCATGGAGAAACCGTTGAAATCATCCAGGTTCCGCAGGATTTCCAGGTATACAGTCTGAAAGCAGAAGTATATGATTCAGATCCGATACCGACAAGAGTAGTAGCAACGATCAACAACACGATCAGTAATGCCTATCTGGAAGCGGAAGGGTACGAGGAATGTACCATTGCCGGATATTCTGGAATTATGAAACAGACTATGTTCTATGGATATGTGAGCAGTTATCTGCGTCTTAAGATCAATGAGGGTACCAATTATGATGTGTATGCGACCACCTATGTGGATGACAGTGTACTGACGGATACAGTGGAACTGGCAGCTGCTACGAATACAATGAAGAATGATCCGGATATCTATTATCAGAAATCTCTGGATCTGTTGGAGACTCTGTTAAATGAAGCTCAATTCAGAGAACCGGTTGACTCATGGTTTGAGTAAATCCAGGCAGAGAGAAGAAAGGAGGACAGAGTATGGGAAATATTCAGGAATATAAATGTCCATGCTGTGGCGGTGCCATTGTTTTTGACAGCGCCATTCAGAAAATGAAGTGCCCCTGCTGTGACACAGAATTTGAGATGGAGGCCCTTCAGGGATATGATGAGGCTTTAAAACAGCAGGAGCAGGGCGATGATATGAGATGGGATACTGCTGCAGGAAGCGAGTGGCAGGACGGAGAGGAAACGGGACTGCGTACCTATCAGTGTAAATCCTGTGGCGGCGAGATTGTGGGAGACGAAAGTACTGCCGCCTCTTCCTGCCCATACTGTGGGAATGCGATTGTTTTGATGGGGCAGTTTTCGGGAGAGCTTCGCCCGGATTATGTGATTCCGTTTAAGCTGGATAAAAAGGCGGCGAAGGCAGGTCTCATGAAGCATTTGAGTGGAAAACGTCTTCTTCCGAGGATTTTTAGAGATCAGAACCATATTGATGAGATTAAAGGTGTATATGTGCCGTTCTGGCTGTTTGACACCAATGTAGATGCCAATATCAGATATCGGGGGACACAGATAAGAACTTGGAGTGACAGCAAGTATGATTACACAGAGACGCGGTTTTTCCTGTTAAACAGAGGCGGAACCATTGGATTTGAGAGAGTGCCGGTAGATGGCTCCAGCAAGATGGAGGACGATTTGATGGAATCAATTGAACCCTTCGATTTTAGTGAAGCGGTTCCATTCCAGACAGCATATCTTGCAGGTTATATGGCTGACAAATATGATGTATCTGCTGAAGAAAGCGTGGAACGCGCCAATGTCCGTGTGAAGAAATCAACGGAAGATAATTTCCGATCCACGGTGACAGGCTACAACACTGTAACTGTGGAACAAAGCAGGATACAGCTTCATGATGGTAGTGCTAAATACGCACTGTATCCGGTATGGATTTTAAATACCACGTGGAATGGAGAACAGTACCGGTTTGCCATGAATGGGCAGAATGGTAAATTTGTCGGAGATCTTCCGGTGGATAAGAAAGCAGCAAACCGCTGGATGCTTCTTTCAACAGCTGCCATTGCTGCAGCGGCTTATGGTATAAGCTGGCTGTTGTGGCTGGCACGTATTTTATAGAAAGGAGGGCAAGACAGATGAAAAGGATGGGGAAACAACTTGTGGGTATGACGGCAGCTGTGCTTCTGGCGGCATGGTCTTTCCCGGCAGCGATAGTGAATGCGGAAGGATTTACGGGAGAGTATGAACGTCTGATCGACATGGCGGATCTTCTGACCTATGAGGAAGAGTCTGAGTTACTTGAAACTTTAAATGAAATCAGTGAACGACAGAAAATGGATATTGTACTGATCACGTCAGAAGACATGGATGGTTACAGTGATATTCAGGATTATGCGGACGATCTTTATGATTACTGTGACTACGGATATGGAGCAAACAGGGATGGAGTGCTGCTGCTTATCAGTATGGAAGAACGTGACTGGTATATTTCCACCTGTGGTTATGGAATTACAGCTTTTACAGATGCGGGAATCAGTTATCTGGAAAGTGCGATGAAAGAAGACCTTTCCTCCGGAAATTATGTTGCCGCATTCCACACCTATGCGTCTGAGTGTGATCAGCTGATTATGATGGCCAGAGAAGGTCATCCGTTTTCAAACAAGGATCTGCCCCATGCACCGTTATCACCACTGGTACTTCCTATCTGTATTGTGATTGGTCTGGTGGGAGCATTTCTTATCGTGGGCAGCATGAAGGCTCAGCTGAAAACGGTGCGGAAACAGGAAGCCGCAGCAAATTATGTAAAAAAAGGAAGTATGAAGCTGGAAACCCAGCAGGACTTGTTCCTGTACAGTAAAGTGGATCGGGTAAAGAAACCGGAAAAGGACAGTTCCGAAAGTAGTACCCATACCTCTTCTTCGGGAACAACCCACGGCGGAGGCGGCGGAAAGTTTTAAGTGACGCTGAAAAGTGTTTGGAAAAGGAGATGGCATGTGTATGAAAGTTCTGATGGGTGCTGTGATTGTATTATCAATGGCTGCCGTGACAGCCTGTGGAAAAAAGCCGGAAGTGTCTGACGGGAAAACGATAGAATCTGTTCGTGAAGAACCAGAAATGGCAAATGAACCGATGACAGAATCAGAGTATGAAGAAACGGCAGAATCTGCTGACGATGAAATTATAGAAATCACGGAATCGGCCGGACAGGGATTTGAAAGAGTGGCAAATCAGTCTGCCTGGAATGGTACATATTACCGGGAAGACGGAGAATATATCACAGTGTATGACACAGATGAGGATTATCTGTTTCTTTCATACCCGGAGAGCAACTACGAGCAGATGATAGATATTCTGCAGTTTACAGATGCCGGAAAAACACAGGCAGTTTCTGCAACCCAGGATATAACAGCAGTGTATACACTTTCGGGAGATGTCCTTTCTGTAGATTTCGGTACAGCATATATTCCATTTATGCAGGGAGAGTACTACAGAAAAAAAGATGCCTCCTGCTGGATGACAGAGATAGATGGAACCGACAGGTATCTGGATGAAACAGGTAATATTCTGCGTAACCATATGACTCCGGATGGCTGGTATACGGATGAAAATGGCAGAAAAGTGTGGCAGATAGGGATGTTGCTGGTTACCCCAGGGCTTTATGAGTCCATGCCGGCATATTCAGAGAGAGAAGGGTATGAGACCTGGAGTTTCAATATGTATAGTGGAGCAGGAGATTCTGGATTTTTCAACAGTCCGGACGAGCGGATAGAGGTGGGAACAGTGGATTATACCGTGTATGATCAAGAGATGAATCCCTATTACACAAAGGAGGCAATGTATGTATATAATTCTCCTGACGGCTATGTGATTGAGGATGTGTCCGGTCAGGAATTTGCCTGGTTTTATCCAACGATTCACTGGAATGATTTGATGATTCAGATGTATGGGACGGAAGCTTATCATACGGTGCGCCTGATAGAAGATTACTCAGACTATGGCGGTTAATAGTTCAAAGAAGTTACCATTTTTATCATGATAGGAGGGATAGCAATTGGGAAAGGACAGAAAGACTAGAAAACAGAGAGGAGTGGTTCTGACAATACTGGTATTGCTCTGCATACTTCTTACCGGCTGCGACCTCCTGGACATTAGAGATGGCGGTCTGGGAATGACCAATCCGGACTATGTAGAATCGGAAGAAGAAGCAACTGCCACCAGCGACCATACGGAATCCATGGATTTGGGAGAGTCCCCAAAAGAAGGTACGGCTTCCTGGCTTACGGAGGCTGGGAAAGCGGCATTGGTGGAAGAACAGGAATGGCTGAGAGATTATGGGGCAGTGTTTGGTGCTGCATTTCTGGGTTATACGCCAGATTACAGCTTTCCGGGAAAAGAATATCAAAGAGCAGAGACCTATCCGTATCTGGAAGGGATTCCAGAAGACCATATCATAGAATATACAGGGGATGAGTGGTATGTCATCGTTCCTGCAGAGGCGGGGTGGAAGATGTCCATAGAGTCCTGCAGCTGGAATGATGACTTTACGGAGACCAGCCCAGGGGAACTGCTATGGGAAAGCGACGATGGCCTTCCTTTGATTTTATGCTGCAACCTCAGTGATCTTTATCCCAATGTACAGGTCACGGCCAGAAAGGGAAACAGGGAAGTTTCCTGGTACCCTTATTATCTTACCTTTGCTGGAGAGATAGAACCTGCTGACGGGGTTAAACAGCTTTTATCCGGTTCCTACATGCCGGAGGAGGGATATCTCTATGGAATGGAAGGAAGCTGGTATTGTGATTCTGCGAAAACAGATGCTGGTGAACCCTATTTTTACAGCGTTACCTTCCTGACGGGCGAGACTGGATATCCTTCGGATATGTGGTATTACGGGGGTCTTTTGGATGGAGAGATGGAGGATATCCGTTTTTTCTGGGATGGCTATTATGCATATGGGGATCCCTTTGGGGAGTCACTGGAATTCTGGCTGAACACACCGGATGGAACCCGAAGCGGTACGATCTGGCTGGAGCTGGAAGGAGACTGCCTGACCATTCACGAAATGGAAGGAGAAGCCTTTTTCCCTTTTACGAGCGGGTCAGTGGAAAAATTCTACTTGCGTCCCGTAGCAGCGGCCGGGGAAAACTATGATTATTCCGGCAATGAAATCGAGGTGCTTCTTGCACAATCTGAAGTACAGGAGAGGCTGGAACTGGGTATGGCAATCCGGGATGTGGACGGTATGGAGACTATCCAGGGTGAAGCCTGTGTGCTCTTTGCCCTTGGAACAGAGCATCCGGACCAGTTCGTAGCAGAATATTATTATGCGGTGTCTCCATCCGGACTCGTTTATCGAATGGATGATCTGACCGGAGAATGGGAACCAATCTAAAGGAGGGATATGATGAGCGAGATAACATTGAACAGACTTCCAAAAACATTACAGGAATTACAGGCAATGCCCCAGGCAGGCTTGACAAACCCGGAGGAAGTACAGTTTATAAGAGACAGATTTCGTGGAAAAGAGTATCTGATGCGTTCTTATTTTTCCGGCTCTTCTCCGGAGAATAATTATACTCCAGTACAGTCCTACCGGGTAGTGGTATCGGAAAACGCCTACAGCAGAAGCCAGATAGGAGAAGGATATCTGACCTTGTATGTGGCGTGCAGCGGAGCAGATAGTCCGCGGCCATTAAAGCTCCGGATGAAACCATCTACAGGACAGTGGTTTTTGTGGGAACAGCAGCTCCTAGCCGGAATCCGCATACCAAAAGCGGCAGATCCCTGGGCATAAAAACAGGATTAAGGGAGGAGAGGGTATGAATCAGGGGAAGATTATGACCATCCACTGTGCCACCTGTGGCGCACCTGCCCAGTTTGATGTATTGACACAGAATTACCACTGTTCAAACTGTGGAGGAAATACAGGAACAGAGATTCCGTTAAAAGAGCTTCAGGAATTTCGGAGTCTTACAAAAACCTTGTTGCAGCAGGAACTTCCGGATAGCCGGACAATTGCCTGTGAGTGTCCGAATTGTGGGGCCAGGGTCATTGTAAAAGAACATGAAGTGGCGGAGACCTGTATTTTCTGCCAGTCCAAGGTTCTGCGCTCAGATGTCCAGATGGGAGAAGGTTTCCCGGAGATGCTGATTCCTTTTAAGCTGAACAGGAAACAGGCAGAAAAACGGCTGGATGAATGGATTGAACAGCATCATGATAAAAATGAAGCACAGATTTTAAAAGAAAACAAGAAAAACTTAAAAGGGATATATCTTCCTTATGAGCTGATTCGTGGACCCATCCGTTTCACTGTGACCAGAGACAATTCCAACAGACATTATGAATGCGGAGGATTTCTGGAGCATGTGGCAGTCAATGTGACGGATCG
>CAKRWT010000048.1 GCA_934418125.1 uncultured Lachnospiraceae bacterium | reverse complement strand
GGCAATATAAAGAAAAGACAAAATCAAAGATAAAGGTGATATTTAATGTTTTTAAAGAGGAAGATGAACGACTCTATAAACAGTTACTCAGATAAAATATTACAGATAAAAGAAAAAATCAGTCAGGCAGATGCTGTTATCATAGGAGCTGGTGCAGGACTTTCCACATCTGCAGGATTTGCATATACCGGAGAAAGATTTGAATACTACTTTTCGGATTTTAAGGAAAAGTATGGATTTTCGGATATGTATTCAGGTGGCTTCTATCCTTATGAGACATTAGAAGAGCACTGGGGATATTGGAGCAGATATATTTATGTGAATCGTTATATGAATCCACCAAAGCCGGTTTATTCGGACATTTTTGACCTTGTGAAGGATAAGAGTTATTTTGTTTTGACAACCAATGTAGATCACTGCTTTCAGAAAGCGGGACTGGATAAGAAGAGGTTATTTTATACACAGGGTGATTATGGATTGTTACAGTGCAGCAAGCCCTGTCATTATGAAACTTACGATAATGAGGAAATTATAAGAAAAATGGTAATCAGTCAGGGCTTTGAAATAAGAAATGGCGAATTGATAAAACCAGAAGGTAACGTGTTAAAGATGGTGGTTCCATCGGAATTCGTTCCCAAATGTCCGAAGTGCGGCAGACCGATGAGTATGAATCTGAGATCGGACAATACTTTTGTGCAGGATGCGGGCTGGGATGAAGCAGCAAAGCGGTACGAGAGGTTCCTTGAGGATAACAAGCATAAAAGAAATGTATTCTTGGAATTGGGTGTAGGATATAATACACCCGGTATTATCAAGTATCCATTCTGGCAATATACCTATAACCGGAAGGATGCTTTTTACATCTGTATCAATAAAGGACAGGCGGATATTCCTTCGGAAATAAAAAAGAAAGCAATTTGCGTGGATGCCGATATTTCAAGAGTGATTACCGATATAAAACGGAGTGTGAATAAATGATTATACAGACAGGAATGCGGACAGATATTCCGGCATTTTATTCCAAATGGTTTCTGAATCGAATAAAAGAGGGGTATGTACTTGTTCGCAATCCTTATAATGAAAGGCAAGTGACAAGATATCGTTTGACACCTGATGTAGTTGACCTCATCGCATTTTGTACGAAGAATCCGGCACCAATGCTGCCATATAGGAATGTTTTAAAACCATATGGGCAATATTGGTTTGTTACGATTACCCCTTACGGAAGGGACATAGAACCTAATGTGCCGGATAAGGAAAAGGTAATGGATGATTTTAAGAAGCTGTCTGATATCGTAGGCGTTGACAGTATGGGATGGAGATATGATCCAATATTGGTTGATGATAAACATTCGGTAGAGTGGCATATAACTGAGTTTGAGAAAATGGCGGAAAATTTGTGTGGGTACACAAAATCCTGCGTCATCAGTTTTATTGATATTTATAAAAAAGTAGAAAGAAATTTCCTGGGTGCAAGAGAAGTATCAAAAAAAGACAGAATTACGCTCGGAAAAGAATTTATAAAGATAGCAGGAAAATTTGGTATGACAATCAGACCTTGTGCAGAAGGGGATGAGTTAACTCTTTATGGTGCTGATTGTTCCGGATGTATGACGGTAAATACATTTGAAACAGCACTTCATGCCCATCTTGATGTACCGAAAAGGAAAACGAATCAGAGAAATGGACAGTGTGCCTGTCTGCTGGGAGTGGATATCGGAGCATACGATACCTGTGGACATCTGTGTAAATACTGCTATGCTAATTCAAATACCGGGTTAGTAAAAGAAAATATGAAAAAACATAATCCAATGTCGCCTTTCCTGATTGGTGAAAGTATGCCTGGGGATGTTATTCATGAAGCAAAGCAGGAAAGCTGGATTGATTACCAATTTAATCTCTTTAGTTATTTGCCTCCTGTGAAAAAATAACTCTTGTCATAGTATTCGGCATATTCTCTTTGGAAGCTCATCATCACTGCCTGTGAAAACAAAATGATTTGTGATACAATATCCTGGAAGTTATTAATGGGATAAGCGGATCATAGAGAAAGAGAAGAGTCAATCGTAAGCTGATTTTGCACAGTACCAGGAAGTGCCCATAAGGAGACTTTTCTATCGGAAACAAAAACAGAAGCGAGGAATGATTATGGAATATATTAAGGGAATCACATTTGCGCCATTTGCACAGGCAGGAGCATTTGCGAAGCAGAAGGCGTATGACAGTCTGGATACGCTGGTAGAGCGGACGGGAGCCAACTTTATAATTCTGGTGCCAAACGGAGTACAGGATACGCCACAGTCGGAGACGATTGACTATAAGAGTCAGGCAACTATGACAGATGAAGAACTGGTGCGTATGATTCAGTATGCCCATGGAAAGGGGCTGCGAGTGGCCTTGAAACCAACTGCCAACTGCAAGAATGGAACCTGGAGAGCCCATATTAACTTCTTTGATAAGGACGTACCCTGTGAACCGAAGTGGGGCAACTGGTTTGCTTCCTATACAGCGTTTCAGGTGCATTATGCGAAGCTTGCCAGAGAGCAGGGGTGCGAGATGTTTATTGCTGGCTGTGAGATGGTTATGTCAGAGCACCGGGAACAGGAGTGGCGGCAGGTTATTGCAGCTATCCGGAAAGAGTATCCTGGACTGGTGTCCTATAATACGGATAAATACCAGGAAGACAATGTAACCTGGTGGGACTGTGTGGATGTGATTTCTTCCAGTGGCTACTATCCAATCGATGACTGGGACAGTCAATTAGACCGGATTGAAGCTGTGGTGGAACGTTTCCATAAGCCGTTTTTCTTTGCGGAGTGTGGTTGTATGTCTACAGTAGATTCCTGCTATACGCCGAATGACTGGAGTGTAACAGGGACAGTAGACACTGCGCAGCAGGCAGCCTGGTATGCGGAAATGTTCCATAAGGCAGGCAATAGAGAATTCGTACAGGGCTTCTGTTTATGGGACTGGCCCTGGAAGCTGTATCCGGTAGAAAAGGCAGCAGAAGATAAGGGCTATAGTGTCTATGGAAAACCGGCAGAGGATATTGTCAGAACCTTCTATCAAAGGAAAGGGTAAATATTGTACAAAAATATATGCAATTTAGGGCAAAATAGTTAAAAATGCAGTAGATAGGTTGACATTCTTATTATTTACTTTATAATTTAAGTAAAGTACTTAAATTATAAACTTTTTTTAATCGAGGTTAGGGGAAATGGCTAAAGCAGTAAAAATGGCGGACATTGCGAAAGTAATGGGTGTCAGCACCGTTACCGTCTCTAAGGCATTGTCAAATCAGAAGGGTGTCAGCGAGGAATTGCGCGCCAGAATCAAGCAGAAGGCAGAGGAGATGGGATATAAGACATCGGTCTCTCTGTACCAGGAGCGCGTAAAAAGCAACGTAAGCTATAATATAGGCGTTATAGTGTCGGACAGATTCCTGGATAAATACGAGTCCTTTTATTGGAAATTATATCAGGAGGTTGCTACGGCAGCCGTTCAGAAGGGATGCTTTACCATGTTGGAGGTTCTGCAGGTAGAGGATGAAGAGGCATTGCACATGCCGAAGCTGATTCAGGAGAAGAAGGCAGACGGACTTGTGATTATCGGACTATTACAGGAAGAGTATTTACAAAAGCTGCTGGCAGTATCTACCATTCCGATTATTTTTCTGGATTTCAGTGATAAACACGGCGTGCAGGATGCAGTAGTGTCCAACAGCTATTTTGGAATGTATGTCATGACGAATTATCTGTTTGATATGGGGCACCGGGAGATTGCCTTTGTGGGAAACCTTCTTTTTACCGGCAGTATTACAGACCGTTATTTTGGCTATGCCAAGTCACTGTGTGAGCATGGGCTGGAAGTTAATAAGGAATGGATATTGCACGACAGAAATCCAAAGACCGGAAGGTCGGATGTGGGCTTTGAGATGGAACTTCCGGAACACATGCCAACAGCCTTTGTATGTAACAATGATGTGGCAGCGGCTATGCTGATTCAAAAGCTGGAAGAGAAGGGGTACCGGGTACCACAGGATATTTCGGTCGTGGGATATGACAATTATCAGCCACCGGGACTTTGTGATGTACGGATTACCAGCTATGAGGTAGATATGCGGGAGATGGCAAAGAGAACCATTAAGAACATGATTCGGAAAATTGCCGGGGAACATTACAAACAGGGTGTGACTACGGTCAGTGGCAGGATTGTCTACAAGGACAGCGTAGCCAGAAGAGAAGCGTAGAAAAAAAGCAGTGTAAAGAAGCGGTGTAAAGAAGCAGAGACAAGTACAGTTGAAAAGAAATAAATGTGTTGCATAGAAACAGCAAGAAAAATAGGCGAAATAAGATAGACGGGAACAGGGCTTAGCCCTGTTCCCGTTTTGCATTACGGTAAGCCTGTGGCGTCGTCTTGAATTCTTTTTTAAAAAGATTAATAAAATGATTGGTATTTTCATACCCCACTTCCAGGGCGATTTCATGAACACGTTTCTCAGTGGCACATAACAGGATGGCGGCTTTTTCCAACCGCTTGTGGTTTAAGTATTTTAGTGGGGGGACACCGAAGGTGTCCGAAAACTCATGACAGATACGATATTTGCTCATGTGATGCCGTTTCTCCAAATCCTCCAGGCGGAAAGGAAGCATAAACTGGGTGTCAAAGTACTGCCTGATTTCCACCAGGTAAGAGGCACAGGCCGGGGCTGGAGATTCCAGATGGCATGCCTCTGTTAAAAGGGTAGTCAGCAAATCGGTCAACAGCCGCATATCGGACAGCTTGTTATGAAGGTTGGCACCGGTTTTGCCGGACAACAGGGATTCTATATAACCGGGAAGGGCAGAGTAGGCAGAAACCGGATGAATGAGAGGGTTCTCATAAGAAATAAGAGAAGCATAGTCTTTCAACTGGCTGCCTGTGAGAAAGAAGAGACTGAAATGCCAGTCTTCGCCGTCTGTTTCATAGGAAAAGGATGCTTTGCTGCAATCGAGATAAAGAAGGGAATCCTTTTCGAGGGAAAAGCTGCGGGAGGCGTATTTCAGGAGCCCCTTCCCATTTCTGGTATAGAGCAGGAGATGGCAGTCTATAGGTTGATAGAGAAAGCTGTGACCGGAAGGGAGCATTACCGTGCCTCCGCATAATATAGTAAGAAGTCTGGCGGCAGATTCCGGTAACAGCGCGTAGAAAGTACCGGCAAATCCCAAAGGGGATAAGGGAGCCTGTAGACGAGGCTTGATGGTCAGGGCATTTTCATAAAGTTCAGCAAAGGATGTGGCAGCCATGTTAGTCCTTCTTTCTGTGCATGTTTTGCACATGTTATTTGTAAGCAAGTTAAAGCAGCTGTGAGCAAGTTAAAGCAGGTTCAAGAAGCATAAAGCAGCTGCAAGCAAGTTAAAGCAGTATAAAGCATAATTAAGCAAGTAGGCATATTGTTAAAGATAGAATACAATAATGCACAGTAAAACGCAAGAATCATATATTCCCATACTGCCAGAATATTTCCAGAGAGGCAATAAGGGGAGGCATCAAAACGATTCTGCAGGTATTAAAACAGAAGGTAAAGTAAATAATTAAGTGACATAAAGCAGGAAAGCAGGATATTTATGGGAAAACAGCTTGCAAGTAAATTAATGAGTAAACAGAGAAACTAAAAACATAACAAAAATAAAGGGTAAAATCAGCTATCAGTCTATTGGAAAGGCTGTTGTAATGGTAAAAGTATACAAAAAATGAAAAAAGAAATTGGTAAAATAGAAGAAAAAGACAAATAAAGCAATAATAATATATATGTTGCAAGAATAAGTGATGATTAAAAAATAAAGTACAGTATACTTAAATTAAAGTTAATCATCACAAAACATTAACTCAATGTTCTCAAAAGAGAACAAATTAAAAGGAGGAAAATTTATTATGAAACTGAGAAAAGTATTAGCACTCAGCTTAGCAGCTACTATGGCATTCTCTTTAGCAGGATGTGGTTCTTCTGACAGCACAGCTACAGATACAACAGAAGATACAGCTGCTGAGGAAACAACAGAAGAAACTGCTGACGACACAGAAGCTGCAGAGGATACAGCTGCAGAGGATACAGCAGCAACAACAGATGGACTTAGTTACACAACATTGAATCTGGATGATTACACAGATTTAACAGCAACCATCAAATTCATTCACCACAAAACAGACCGTGAAGAAGATGGAACAATGGCAGCTATGATTGCTGAGTTCAACAAGAAATTCCCTAACATCACAGTTGAGACAGAAGGTGTTACAGATTACGCAGAAGATTCTTTACTTCGTCTTTCTACAGGTGACTGGGGCGACATCATGTTCATCCCTGCGGTAGACAAGTCTGATTTGGCTAGCTACTTCGCACCAATCGATACATTAGACAACCTTTCTACAGCAATCAACTTCGCTGACCAGTGGGCATACGATGGCATCAGCTATGGTGTTCCTTACATGGCTAATGCACAGGGTGTTCTGTACAACAAAGCTGTATTCGAAGAAGCTGGTATCACAGACCTTCCTACAACTCCTACAGAGTTCCTTGAAGACTTACAGTTAATCAAAGACAACACAGATGCGATTCCTCTGTATACAAACTATGCAGCAGGATGGACAATGGGTGCATGGGATGCTTATGTTGGATGCGTATCTAACGGTGATGACACATACATGAACCAGAAATTAGTTCACACAGCAGAGCCTTTCTCTGACCCAGGTGATGATACAGGTGTCTACAACTTATACAGAATTCTCTATGATGCAGTTGCTAACGGCTTAATCGAAGACGACTACACAACAACTGACTGGGAAGGTTGTAAAGGTATGCTCAACAGAGGCGAAATCGGAACTATGGTTCTTGGTTCCTGGGCTTACGCTCAGATGCAGGAAGCAGGAGATACACCTGAAAACGTTGGTTATATGCCATTCCCTATCTCAGTAGGCGGCACACAGTATGTACTGGCAGGCGGCGACTACAACTACGCAATCAACATTAACTCTTCTGATGAGAACAAGACCGCTTCTATGGTATTCATCAAATGGATGACAGAAGAATCCGGATGGTGCTACAACGAAGGTGGTTACACAGTAGTTAAAGGTGGCGAGAACCCGGATATGTACGCTGCATTCGACGGATGTACAGTATTATCTGACCAGCCGGCTTTAGCAGGTGAAGAGACATTATTAAATGACATGAACGCTGAGTCCGAACTTTCCATCAACGCTGGTGGTAATGACAAGGTTCAGAGAATCGTTGAAGCAGCAGCTACAGGTTCTGAATCCTTCGATGATATCATGGCAGACTGGACTGCAAAATGGAACGCAGCTCAGGAAGAATTAGGAGTAGAAGTATTATACTAATTCCGGGATGGTTATAAAACCAATCAAACATAGGAAATAATTATTGGTGACATTTGAGCCAAGGGGAGCTCTCTCCTTGGCTCAAATTATCAGGAGGTTTGCATATGGCAGAACAGAAAAAGGGCTTTCTGCAGTGGGCGAGAAGCAGAAAAGGACAGCAGGTAATTATTATCTTTGCATTCATGCTTATTCCATTGTTACTGTTGTTTACGTTTACTTATCTTCCTTTTGGAGAGATGGTCAGCTACAGTTTCTATAACATGAAATATATCGGAGCCAGAAAATTTGTCGGCTGGAAAAACTACGCGAAAGTATTTACCAGAAAAGACTGTTTCGGTGCATTGAAGCTGAGTTTATATTATATGGGTGGTAGTGTGGTACAGTTAGCCATCGCCCTGTATTTAGCTACGGTATTAAGTTTTAAAGTAAAAGGCGGAAATATTTTCAAGGGATTCATGTTCTTCCCTTACCTGATTAATGGTATTGCTATTGGTTTTATTTTCAAGTTTTTCTACACAAGAGGATTCGTATTTGATACCGTCCTTCAGTGGTGTGGATTTCAATTGGATAATCTTCCGTACTGGTTAAAGGACCAGCGGATTAACAATATATCGCTTGTTGCGACTTCCGTATGGAGATACTTCGGACAGAACATGGTACTGTTCATTGGTGCCATTATGTCTGTAGATGCAGAGTTGTATGAGGCAGCCATGCTGGATGGTGCGAACCGTTTACAGCAGTTTAAATATATTATCTTACCAAGTATCAAGACGATTATTACCTTAAATATCATTCTTTCCATTACTGGTTCTTTAAGTGCATTCGAGCCGCCATACGTTATCACAGATGGTGCGAATGGTACAGGTACTTACTTCGTCGTTATGAATGAAATTGCCCATACACAGCAGAAGGTTGGTCTGGCATCTGCCATGGCTGTCATTCTGTTAGTGATTATCTTTGCCGCAACTATTTTACAGAAGGTATTCTTCAAGTATGTATTCCGAAGCGGAGAAGATGAGGATATTAATGCAGCAAAGAAACGTGAAAAGAAGCTGGCAAAAATAGCAGCAAGAAAGGCGGGAAAATAAATGACAGTATTACAGAAAATTAGAAAATTTCTCGTTGTATTTTTGAAGTATTTTTCTTTGGTATTTTTCTCATTTGTAGCAGTTATTCCTTTGGTTTCCTGCGTTATTACAGCTTTTAAAACAGACGTGGAATATCAGAGCACCAATGTTATGACATTCCCGGAAAGCTGGCTTTACTTTGATAACTTTGTACAGGCAGCCCAGAAGGCAAACATGGGCAGAGCGTTTATGAACTCTGTGATTATCCTGGTCAGCGTATTGGTTGTATCCGTACTGATTGGAACACAGCTTGCTTATATTTTGAACCGGTTCAAATTCCTGGGAAACGGACTGATTAGAAATCTGTTCCTGTTTGCAACCTTACTTCCCGGTATTGCAATGCAGATTGCAGTATACAAGTTGATGTGGAACCTGGGCTTTATCAATTCCCTGGTGGGTTACATCATCATGATGTGTGGTACGGATGTTATCTCGATATATATTTACATCCAGTTCTTCGAAAACATCAGCGTATCCCTGGATGAATCCGCAATCATTGATGGAGCTTCCTATTTTAAGATTTACTACAAGATTCTGTTACCACTGTTAAGACCGGCGATTGTAACAGCTTGTATCTTAAAAGGTGTTGCTACTTATAATGAATACTACTGTGCAAACCTGTACCTGCAGGATAAGAAAAACCTGCCGACCATGGCAACTGCACTGTATACCTTCGTAGGACCTCTGGGCAGCAAATACAACCTGATTTGTGCCGGCGTTATTATTTCCTTATTACCAGCACTGATTGTATTTATTACTTGTCAGAAACAGATTTACAATGGTATTACATCCGGCTCTGTAAAGGGTTAAGGAAATCAAATAACAAGAGACAATATGAGGGAACAGAAAATGATGGTAGAAGAGATTAGAAATCACTTAACCGACTGCATCATTCCTTTCTGGAAAAAGCTAAGAGATGATGAGAATGGTGGTTATTACGGCTATATGGACCATGATTTAAAAGTGGATAAGAAAGCAGTAAAAGGCTGCATCTTAAACAGCAGAATCACATGGTTCTTTGCTAACGCTTATATGACTTTAAAGGATGAATCCTTATTAGAGGAAGCAAAACATGGTTATGAGTTCATGCAGAAATACTGTGTGGATAAGGAAAAAGGCGGTGTATACTGGTCGGTTGCCTATGATGGTACACCGGAAGATACCACAAAGCATACTTACAATCAGGCATTTTCCATTTATGCATTGTCCTCTTACTATGATGCATCAGGGGATGAGGAAGCGTTAAAGACAGCTATGGATTTGTTCCATATCATTGAAGAGCGTTGTATGGATGAAATCGGATACAAAGAGGCTTTTGACAGGGAGTTCAAGGAAATCGAGAACGACAAGCTTTCCGAGAATGGTGTCATTGCCGAGAAGACAATGAATACCCTGCTTCATGTATTTGAAGCCTATACCGAGCTTTACCGTGTCAGCAAGGATGCGGATGTGAAGAAGAGATTAGAGTGGATATTAGATACTATCGCTGATAAGATTTACAATCCAAGGCTTCACAGACAGGAAGTATTCTTCGACAGAGAGATGAATTCCATTCTGGATTTACACTCCTATGGACATGATATCGAAACGGCATGGCTTATCCGCAGAGGAACGGATATCCTGGGAGAGAAATCCTATGAAGATAAAATGCTTCCGATTATCCTTGACTTAACCAGTCAGGTATACAAGGTGGCTTTTGATGGCAACTCCCTGGCAAATGAGTGTGAAAAGGGTGTCGTAGACCAGAACAGAATCTGGTGGGTACAGGCAGAGACGGTTATCGGATTCTTAAATGGTTATGCACTGGCACCGGAACACACAGAGTATCTGGAAGCTGCCAAGGCAGAATGGAATTTTATTAAGGAACATGTAGTTGACAAGCGTCCGGGTTCTGAATGGTTCTGGGATGTAAACCGAAAAGGAGAATCGGTAGACGACAAACCTATCGTAGAGCCTTGGAAATGCCCATATCATAATGGAAGAATGTGTATGGAAGTGATTAGGAGGAGCAGCGATGTTGCATAGCAGATATTATGTAGAGTTAGAAAAGTACAACAAACTGATATCCAGAAAGAATATTAAATCTGAGATTTACAATGGTATCTATGACAGATACCAGTATCCGGTACTGACAAGAGAGCATATTCCGCTTCACTGGAAATATGATTTGAATCCTGAGACAAACCCATATTTTATGGAACGTCTCGGTGTGAATGCCGTTATGAACTCCGGAGCTATTGAACTGAATGGAAAATATTATCTGGTAGCACGTATCGAAGGAAATGACAGAAAATCCTTCTTTGGTGTAGCAGAGAGTGATAACGGAATTGACGGCTTTAAGTTCTGGGATTACCCAATCTTACTGCCGGATACCTGCCCGGAAGAGACTAACGTATACGATATGCGTCTTACCAAGCATGAAGATGGTTATATCTATGGTGTATTCTGCTCCGAGAGCAAGGATAAGACCATAAATGACTTATCCGCAGCAGTGGCAGCAGCCGGTATCGTAAGAACCAAAGATTTAAAGACATGGGAAAGACTGGATAACCTGACAACCCTCCGTTCCCCGCAGCAGAGAAACGTAGTACTTCATCCGGAATTTGTAAACGGTAAATATGCGTTCTATACAAGACCAATGGATGACTTTATTGAGACTGGTTCCGGCGGTGGTATCGGATTTGGTTTATGTGATGATATCGAGCATGCAGTTATCGACGAAGAGAAGATGACTTCCCTGCGTAAATACCACACCATCACAGAAGCAAAGAATGGTGCAGGCGCAACCCCGATTAAGACGGACAGAGGCTGGATTCACATCGCACATGGTGTCAGAAATACGGCAGCAGGTCTTCGTTATGTTATCTATGCATTTGCAACAGATTTGAACGACCCATCCAAGGTAATCGCAGAGCCGTCCGGTATGCTGATTGGACCAAGAGAAGGAGAGCGTGTAGGTGACGTTTCTAACGTAGTATTTACCAATGGTGCCATTGCAAGAGAAAATGGAGATGTTTATATTTACTATGCATCCAGCGATACCAGAATGCATGTAGCAACGACTACCATTGACAAGTTAATAGATTACGTGTTCAATACACCATCTGACCCGTTACGCTCCGTAGAGTGCGTAGCACAAAGATGTGACCTGATTAAAAAGAACCTGGAATTTTTAAAAGAACAGTAAATCATAATCTATCATAAGGAGAAACTAGAATGAGCGAAGTAAAAATGATTAGCCCGGCAGTAAAGAATGTACCCTGGCAGGAAAAGCCGGAAGGCTTAAAAGGTGCACCAATCTGGAGATATAACGAGAATCCTATTATCGGAAGAAATCCGGTAGAAGGTGTTGCCAGAATCTTCAACAGTGCAGTTATGCCTTATGGCGATGAGTTCATCGGTGTATTCAGAGGAGAGCAGACAAACGGTATCCCTTACATCTACTTAGGACACAGCAAAGATGCTATCCACTGGGATTTCGAGCCAAACAAGATTCCTTTCAAGGATGAAGACGGCAACGACTTTATGCCGGTATACGCATACGACCCTCGTCTTGTAAAAGTAGAAGATACGTACTATATCATCTGGTGCCAGGATTTCTATGGTGCTTCTATTGGTATGGCTAAGACAACAGATTTCAAGACTTTTACAAGAATTGAGAATCCCTTTATTCCATTTAACAGAAATGCGGTATTATTCCCTCGTAAAATCAACGGAAAATACATGCTGTTAAGCCGTCCATCCGATTCCGGACACACACCTTTTGGTGATATCTTCTTAAGCGAGAGCCCGGATATGGTATACTGGGGCAGACACAGACACGTTATGGGCAGAAGCTCTGAGTGGTGGGAGTCCGTTAAGATTGGTGGAGGTGCTGCACCTATCGAGACATCTGAAGGATGGTTACTGTTCTATCACGGTGTAAGCGGAACCTGTAACGGATTCGTATATTCCATCGGTGGAGCAATTCTTGACATCGACAACCCATCCAAGGTACTTTACAGATGCGAGAACTTCTTATTAACACCAGAAGAGTGGTATGAAGAAAGAGGATTCGTACCGAATGTATGCTTCCCCTGCGCTACCATTCACGACTCTGAGAGCGGAAAGATTGCATTATACTACGGCTGTGCAGACAGCTATGTAGGTCTTGCGTTCACAAAGCTGGATGAAATCGTTGATTACATCAAAACACACAGCCACGTAACAGAGTCCGATACAGAAATCGGTATCAGATAAGCAAGAAACGTGAAAGAATAAAACCTTACTGCCTGCGGGTGCTGCAGGTGGTAAGGTTTTTTACTGATATTGCATTTTTAACTGGATATGCTATACTGTGAGCGAAGCAGTTGTCACAGATGTTACGCACCAGGCGTGGACGAAGCTGCTTGCGTGAACGGAGGATTTGATTGTGAAGATTATAATAGCCGGGGACGGCAAAGTAGGTTCTACGCTGACGAAGCTTTTATCAGCGGAGGGACATGATATAACATTGATTGACTCCAAAGCAGAGGTGCTGGAGTTGAGTGAAGAACGATACGATGTTATGGTCGTGCAGGGAAACTGTGCTTCCATGGCAACTTTAGAGCAGGCAGGCGTCCAGGATACAGAATTGCTAATTGCCATGACTGGAGAAGATGAGGTAAATATGCTGTGCTGTACTACAGCCCGTGGCATGAATCCGGACATACACACCATTGCCCGTATTCGGAACCCGGAATATACCAATCAGGTATACCAGATGCGTAACCTTTTTGGATTATCCATGATGGTTAACCCGGAAAGACAGGCTGCCCTTGAGATGGAACGGCTGATTAAATATCCTGGTTTCTTAAAGCGGGATACTTTTGCCAAGGGCAGGGTGGAAATCGTAGAGCTTCGTATCAAAGAGGAGTCCAAGCTTTGCAATACCAGCCTGTATGACTTAGGTAATATCGTAAAATGTAAGATTTTAGTCTGCGCCGTATTGCGGAATGGCAAGGCTATCATACCGGATGGTAATTTTACCCTGTTAGCAGGGGACCGAATCTTTGTTACCGGATCTACCAGGGAACTGACGATTTTCTTAAAAAACCTGGGTATTATTACCCATAAGGCCAAACGAGTCCTTTTGTGCGGTGGCGGCAAACTAAGCTATTATCTGGCACAGCTTCTGATTAAAGATGGTATTATGGTAGAGATTATCGAACAGGATTATGACAGATGCCTGCAGCTTGCCAACCAGCTGCCGGAAGCTACTGTTGTCCATGGAGATGCCAGCAGTGAGATATTGCTGGAACGGGAAGGCATTGAAGAATGTGATGTAATCGTAACCCTGACCGGTGTAGATGAAATGAATATTATTATTTCGCTGTTTGGAAATAATTGTAAAGTACCGCAGATTATTACTAAGCTGGGTAGACTTAGCAATAACAGTATTCTGGATTCTCTGTCACTTGGCAGTATCATAAGTCCAAGAGAGTTATGCTGCAATAGTATTGTACGTTATGTCAGAGCGGTTAAGAACCAGACCGGTGCTGCACAGGCCATTCATGTAATTGCGGATGGACAGGCAGAGGCAATTGAGTTTATCGTGGATGAGAATACACAACACTGTGGTGTGCCTTTGAAGGAATTGAAGATTAAGAAGAATGTGCGTGTGGTAAGTATTACTAAGGGACCGAAATTTGAAGTGCCTAATGGAGATTCCTTCTTTTCCAAGGGAAATACGGTTATTATTGTAACCGGACGAGATGAAATTATTTATCAGTTGAATGATATATTTGAATAAACGACAGGGTGAAAGGCTATATGGATGATATAGCAGACTTTCACGCGGTTATTTGTATTGGAGCAAAACGTCATGAATTATCGGATGATAGGAAATTTTATCAGTAAAATTCTGGCAGTGGAGGCGGTTTTTATGCTGCCTGCACTGTTAATCAGTGTATGTGAAGGAGAGCACAGGACAGTCTATGGTTTTGTGGTCAGCATCGGGATTATCCTGCTGACCGCACTGGTACTGCACCTGATTTGCCATAAGGCAAAGCGGGGGTTCCAGGCAAGGGAGGGACTGGTCTGTGTAGGGACAAGCTGGATTGTCATGAGTCTGCTGGGCTGTCTGCCCTTTTGGATTTCGGGAGAAATTCCGCATTTTATTGATGCCCTGTTTGAGACAGTGTCTGGTTTTACCACCACAGGGGCATCCATTTTACCGGAAGTGGAGAGCATGTCCATGGGAAACCTGTACTGGCGAAGCTTTACCCACTGGCTGGGCGGCATGGGAGTTCTGGTTTTTGTGCTGGCAATCGGTATGGGAACGAAGAAAAGTGATGGTTATACCATGCATCTTCTGCGGGCGGAAAGCCCGGGACCGAAGGTTTCCAAGCTGGTGCCGAAGATGAAGGATACGACGAAAATCCTGTATTCCATCTATATTGCACTGACGGTATTGAACTTTATTTTCCTGTTGTTCGGCAGGATGCCGGTGTTTGATGCGGTCTGTACGGCACTGGGCACGGCGGGAACAGGTGGCTTTGGTATTAAAAATGACAGTATGGCAAGTTACAGCCCCTATATCCAGAATGTGTGTACCGTGTTCATGCTTTTATTCGGTGTGAATTTCAGCTGCTATTATCTGCTTTTGATTAAGCAGGTAAAAAATGTACTGAAAGACGAAGAACTGCGGTTCTATGTGGGAATCGTCGTGGGTAGTATTGCGGTAATTACGTGGAATTTAAGAGGCTTCTACGGAACCTTTGGCGAGACGGTAAGGCATGCGGCTTTCCAGGTGGCAACGGTTATTACGACCACTGGGTTTGCAACAACAGACTTTGATTTATGGCCCAGTCTTTCCAAGGCAATTCTGCTGTGCCTGATGTTGATAGGAGCCTGCGCGGGAAGTACCGGCGGCGGTTTCAAGTGTGGCAGGGCTTTACTGGTGTTAAAGAGTCTTCGCCGGAATGTGCGGGAAATCCTGCATCCCCAGAAGGTACAGGTGGTGCGTGTGAACCGCCAGATGATTGCCGAGAGTGTCCTGGATAATACCAATGCTTATCTGGCAGCCTACGCGATTATCATTGTATTCAGTTTTGTAGTAGTTTCCATTGATGGATTTTCTCTGATGACCAATCTGTCTGCGGTGTTAGCCTGCTTTAATAATATCGGACCTGGCTTTGAGATGGTAGGACCTACCGGTAACTTTGGCGGGTTTGGTATTTTATCCAAAATCATACTGATTATTGATATGCTGGCAGGCCGTCTGGAGATATTCCCGATTTTGATTCTATTCTCCAGAAGTACCTGGACAAGAAGATAAAAAAGAAAGTGATAGCAAAACCCCTTTTATTACAAGTAGTAAGAGGGGTTTTTTGTCGCGTTTTTTTATAATAGTTTATAGTTATTTAATTGTACTTTTGTCTGAGGCGGCTGATAATGGAACTTAGTAAATGCAGGGACGGAGGAAACAGCATGAGAGAAAAATTACAATGGTTTATGTGGGGAAGGTATGGCAATGACCAATTGAATAAATTTCTGTTAGGGGCGGCGTTAGTCTGTATGGTGTTGTCGATGTTTCGCGTACCAGGAGCCTATCTTCTGGCACTGGCATTACTGATTTACTGTTATTTCCGGATGTTTTCCAAAAACACTTATAAACGGGCGGCAGAGAATCAGTGGTATCTGAATAAGACGTATAAGATGCGAACTGCAATACAGAAACAGAAATGGGAGTGGCAGCAGAGAAAAGAGTATCATATCTACAAATGTCCGAACTGCAAACAGAAATTACGGATACCGAGAGGAAAGGGGAAGATTATGGTGCGCTGCCGACGCTGTGGAACCGAGTTTATGAAGAAGAGTTGACGGAGGCTGAAGGAAAAGTACGGCGTGCTGGGACAATTTTCTTTAAGTTATGATATGACCTTTCTGCTGATGCTATGCTGTGGTGGCGGGGAATGTATTGCGGTGGCGGAATGCCTTATTAGCAGGAAAATGTCGCAGGCACAGGCTATGATTACGAATATGGATTGCATTTTTATGGAAGATATTGTAACATAGTTTACATAAGCAAAAGATTATGAAAACCACCATACAGGAGGATGATAAAACGATGAAAAAATGGGTAAAAGGCAAAATAACCCTGATGTTATGCATGGCGGCAGTGCTTTTCCTGACTCCGGTGATGCAGACCAGGGTATATGCAGCAGAGACGGTGGTACAGGGAACAGTGGCAAGTGGCACCACTTCCGGTTTACTGCTTCTGACAACCAAGGACGGAAAGATGGAGATTAAGATGGATAGCAGCACAGATGTCAGCGAAGCACGAATCCTGCTTCCCGGTACGAAGCTTTCCGTTACCATTTCTTATGGTTCCGACGCATACTGGCATGCGGTAAAGCTGAGCAGTAAAGGACAGACAAATACGGTAACGGTAGATAATGGAAAGACATCTACAGTAACAG
>CAKRWT010000047.1 GCA_934418125.1 uncultured Lachnospiraceae bacterium | reverse complement strand
AGCTGTTTTACTAAGATTTTTACTAAATTTGGATGACAAGATATACGAATTTATGCCACGATATGCGACGAAAACGAAGAAAACAATCTATCACAGCAAATCGTAGAAAGTGGTGTAAAATCAAGGAAAATCAGTATTTTCAAGGAGTTTTTAAGGCATGATAAAAATATTATTTGTTTGCCACGGCAATATCTGCCGTTCCACCATGGCACAAAGTGTATTCACCTACCTGCTTACCCAATCCCACATGGAGTCACAGTTTTTTGTTGACTCTGCGGCAACGAGCCGGGAAGAAATCGGTAACCCACCTCATTACGGAACCATAGCGAAGCTGCGTCACGTAGGGATTCCGGTAGTGCCCCACAGGGCAAGACAGATGACGAAGCAGGATTATGCAGAGTTTGATTACTTGATAGGGATGGATGATGCGAACATACGGAATATGATTCGGATAGCGGGTGGTGACCCGGAGCAGAAGATTCATAAGTTATTGGAGTATGCGGGAGGTGACCGGGCGATAGCGGACCCCTGGTATACGGATAATTTTGACGTGACTTATGATGATGTCCTGGAAGGGTGCCAGGCACTGTTACAATATATTATAAAGAAGAGATAGCAATCAGGGAAATAAGAGACCAAAAGTGAATAAAAGTCAATTAAAAAACACGGCTGCCCAGGAAAAGAAGAGGTAGTCGTGTTTTTTAATATAGTTATTGGTGGTAACTAATAAGAGGAAACTAATTTATTGCAGATAATTTCATTAATTACTTAATCGTTTTAGTTATCATATCACATATTGGAGGAAAAACATAGGTTTTTTTTATGAAAAAGTTGAAAATTTTACGATTCATAATCTCCTGACACATTTTGGGGCTGGAATTCATATGAATATAGAAAACTTAAACGTTTACTTTAAAGTTTTACAAGGAATTTACAATGATTTTGCGTTCTCTTGATAGTTCCTAATGAAAAGATTGGGTATGTTGTAGAGGAAGAGAAATAGTGTAAAAAGTCTATATACGAAAGATTTTTCACACACGAGATTTGTGTCTGCATACACTGGATACAAACCTGGCAAGCGCAAAGAGAGCGCGCAGAAATGAAGATTAAGATAAAGTATACGATACAAACGGCAAGTGATTCCGGCGCAAACAGTTCGGTCTGGAATCATAAGAAAGGAACGCGTTTGGGAATGGAGGCAAATATGGGAATGGTATCAGCAATCGCCTGGTGTATTATGGCAGCGTATGTAGGATGGATGTTCTGGCTTCTTAGAAGAGATAAAGAATGAGCTGCCTACATAGAATGTAAAAGACAGGTAAAGAAAGATTTACAAATACATTACCGGAACAGGATGGTTTGTAAAGTGAATTTCCTGTTACAATCTGTTACAGAGCAGGCGGGAATAAAGCCTGGCTTAAAATAATACATATTTAGAAAGAGGATGTAAATTATGAAAAAAGGAAAAGTAAGTAAGTTAGTAGCAATGGTTGGTGTTACCGCGATGGTAGCAGGGCTGATGACAGGATGTGGTTCTTCTGCATCTACAGAGACAGCACAGAATACAGCTCCTGCAACAGAGGCAGTTGCAGAGGAGGCAACGGAGGATGCTGTTACAGAGGCAACAGACACAGCAGAAACCGCAGATGCAACAACAGATACCGCAGTAAGCGGTACGATTGCAATGGCTGGTTCTACTTCGATGGAGAAGCTTGCTAATGCAGTAGCAGAAAGCTTCATGGCAAAATATCCTGATGTCACAGTAACAGCAGAATTTACTGGTTCTTCTGCAGGTATTGAGTCAGTTCTGGCAGGCAGCGTTGACATTGGTAACTCTTCCAGAAATCTGAAGGACGAGGAGAAAGCAAGTGGTGCGGTTGAAAATATCGTAGCAATCGATGGAATAGCAACCATTACAGATACAGCAAACACAGTAACCGGTCTGACGACAGAGCAGTTAGCTGGTATTTATACCGGAAACATCAAAAACTGGAGTGAAGTTGGCGGTGAAGATGAAGCAATCGTAGTTGTTGGTAGAGAAGCAGGAAGCGGTACTAGAAGCGCTTTTGAGGAATTATTAGGAATCGAAGACCAGTGTGCTTATGCAAATGAGTTAGATTCTACTGGTGCAGTAATGGCTAAAGTGGCATCCACCCCTGGAGCAATCGGTTATGTATCCTTGGACGTTTTAGATGATACAGTAGCAGCGTTAGCCTTAGATGATGTAGAGCCTACTGAGGAGAATATCAAAGCAGGAAACTATTTACTGAGCAGACCTTTCGTAATGGCTACTAATGGTGAGATTGCGCAGCAGAGTGATGCGGTAAAAGCACTGTTTGATTATCTTGCATCTGATGAAGGAAAAGAAGTAATTAAAACAGTAGGGCTTATCCTTCCAGACTAATACATGGTTCCCTGCGTATGGTAAGATTCTGTTCCGGATTTCAGGGCAGAATCTTATCCTGTGTGGATGGAGCGTAAGTGGTTTGCAGTAAAGACAGGGATGAGGAATAAGATGAAAGCAGTAGAAAAGAAAACGTTAGTGAGAGACAGATATCAGATACAGACTATTGAACTGGTAGCACAGGCAATTTTTACAATATGTGCATTTTTTGCAGTATTGGCGGTGGTATCGATTACACTTTATATGATTGCCAATGGAACACCGGCTATCTTTCAGGTGGGAATCAAGGAGATTTTATTTTCCACGACTTGGAAACCAACAGCACAGGAGCCGTCCTTTGGTATTTTGTATGTTATTCTGACCTCTATTGTAGGAACAATATTTGCGATTCTAATCGGGGTGCCGATTGGTCTTTTGACGGCTGTTTTCCTGGCAGAGATTGCACCGAAGAAGTTGGCAGCTATTGTAAAGCCGGCAGTGGAGTTGTTAGCGGGAATTCCTTCTGTTATTTATGGTCTGCTGGGACTTATGATTTTAAATCCGTTAATGTATCGATGGGAACAGAAACTATTCCGGGGTTCCGAAACACATCAGTTTACTGGTGGTGCGAATTTGATTTCGGCGGTGTTGGTGTTGGCGATAATGATTCTGCCTACAGTAATTAACATCAGCGAATCGGCGATTAAAGCGGTATCACCGCAGTTAAAGGCATCTTCCCTTGCATTGGGTGCTTCACATATACAGACCATTTTCCAGGTAATGCTTCCGGCAGCTAAGTCGGGTATTATTACAGCGATTGTTCTGGGGGTTGGTCGTGCCATTGGAGAGGCGATGGCAATCAGTCTGGTATCGGGAAGCTCGGTTAATTTCCCATTACCATTTAATTCCGTAAGATTTCTGACCACGGCGATTGTCAGTGAGATGGGATACGCCAGTGGATTACATAGACAGGTATTATTTACAATAGGTCTTGTTTTGTTTTGCTTTATTATGCTGATCAACATTACGTTGAACGGAATTTTGAAGAAGGGGGAGCTGGATAATGACTAGAAAAATGAAAGACAACTGTGTCCTGTTCCTGATTTATCTGGCAGCTTTCTTCTCGGTGATTCTGTTAGTCGGTATTATTGCGTATGTTTTTATCAAGGGAGTACCATGCATCAACTGGAATTTTTTAACAACTGTGACCAGTGCATTACAGGGCACCACAGGAATCGCCGGAAACATTGTAAATACGCTGTATATCATAGTATTAACCCTGATAATAGCAACTCCCATTGGTATCGGCTCAGCCATTTATCTGAATGAGTATGCAAAGCCGGGAAAATTCATCCGTCTGATTGAATTTACCACAGAAACCTTAGCGGGTATCCCTTCCATCATCTTCGGTCTGTTCGGAATGGTTTTCTTTGGCAATACGCTGGGCTTTGGGTATTCGCTCTTAACGGGTGCGCTGACGCTGACACTGATGGTTTTGCCTTTGATTACCCGGAATACCCAGGAGGCATTGAAAACGGTGCCAGATAGCTACCGGTGTGGAGCGATTGGTATGGGGGCAACAAAATGGTATATGATTCGGACGATTTTGCTTCCTTCGGCAATGCCGGGAATTATTACCGGTGTCATTCTTGCTGTGGGACGTATTGTAGGAGAATCGGCAGCGTTGTTGTTTACAGCAGGAAGTGGTTATCTGTTACCAAAGGCTGGTGCTGGATTGTGGAAAAAGATTATGGAGTCTGGAGGTACGCTGACGATTCAGTTATATTTAAGTATGTCAAAAGCGCAGTATGATGTGGCATTCGGTATAGCAGTGGTGTTACTCCTAATTGTCCTTGTAATTAACTTTTTAACGAAATTTCTGGCAGGTAAGCTGGATGTTACCGCAAAGAAATAGAGAGGAAATAAGAAACAGGAATGGAAAATAGTAAGATAAGTACTAGAAAATTGAATCTGTATTATGGAGCGAACCATGCTTTGAAAGATATTGATATGGATATTCGTGCGAATGCAGTAACGGCATTTATTGGACCTTCGGGGTGTGGAAAATCTACTTTTCTGAAGACTTTGAACCGAATGAATGATTTGGTTGATAATGTGAAAATTGATGGACAGGTTTATCTGGACGGAGAAGATATTTATGGACAGGGTGTGGATACGACATTGCTTCGTAAAAAGGTGGGGATGGTATTCCAGCAGCCGAATCCATTCCCGATGAGTATTTATGACAACATTGCCTATGGACCAAGAATTCATGGAATTAAAAATAAGGCAAAATTGGATGAAATTGTAGAAAACAGTCTGCGGGGAGCGGCCATTTTTGATGAGGTAAAGGACCGGTTGAAAAAGTCAGCGTTGGGATTGTCTGGTGGACAACAGCAGAGATTGTGTATTGCGAGAGCAATGGCGGTAGACCCTGAGGTACTGCTGATGGATGAACCGACTTCAGCACTGGACCCGATTTCTACATTGAAAATCGAAGAGCTGATGATGGAACTGAAGAAGAAATATACGGTGGTAGTGGTAACGCATAACATGCAGCAGGCAACCCGTGTATCGGATGATACAGCATTTTTCCTGGTAGGGGAAGTTATTGAGTTTGACTCTACAGATAATATATTCTCAAGACCGAAAGATAAGAGAACGGAAGATTATATTACCGGTAGATTTGGCTGATGGTGGACAGAGGCTTTATGGTACAGGAAGGAAGAGAGGAAGAAGATATGTCACCGAGAACAGTATTTGAAAAGGAGCTTTCAGAGCTTCGGGATGACTTAAAAAAAATGTGCTTCCAGGTGGAAGCTGTTTATGATAGATTATTTGCAGCCATGCAGGTAAAGGACCGGGATACTATTGTGGAGATTCTGCAACAGGACCAGCAGGTGAATGATATGGAGAAACGGATTGAGGCAAGGTGCTTATCGTTGATTACAAAACAGCATCCTATTGCAAGAGATTTGAGAATGGTATCTGCCAGCCTGAAGGTGGTAACGGATATTAAGAGAGCCGGAGACCATGTGGTAGATATGGCGGAACTGATTCTAAGACTGGAAATGAAGGAACTGTCAGGGTATTCCGAACATCTTTCCGATATGATTAAAGAGACCAAGCTACAGTTACACAATGCGGTCAGTTCTTTCTTAAAGAGAAGCATGGAAGATGCTGAAAGGGTAATTGATGGAGATGATAAGATTGATGACCTTTTTAATCTGGTAAAAGAAGATTTAGTGGAACATCTGAAAAAGGAGACCGCTAATGCAGATGACTGTATTGACATCCTGATGTTAGCCAAGTATCTGGAGAAGATAGGCGACCATGCCGTAAATGTAGGAGAATGGGAGATTTTTCAGGAAACCGGAGATATGTGTAATACCAGACTTTTATAGGGAAACAACCGGGTAGTTGTACTTGGAAACACTATTTTACACAAACTTTACATTAAATTTACAAAACAGTGATAGTGCCACATACAAATCCATGATAATTTCAAATCATAAGCAGAAATAGTAGTTTGTTTGCGATGATGGAGGTTGTTATGGATTTTTTTGGTGTACTGACAATGATAGGGGGACTTGCCTTATTTTTATATGGAATGCATGTTCTGGGAGATGGACTTTCCAAAGCCAGCGGCGGAAGGTTGGAACAGATATTGGAGAAGCTGACCTCCAATAAGCTTAAAGCGGTGCTATTGGGAGCCGGGGTAACAGCTGTTATCCAGTCGTCTTCCGCCACAACGGTTATGGTGGTTGGATTTGTAAATTCGGGTATTATGAAGTTATCACAGGCAATCGGCATTATTATGGGTGCCAATATCGGAACCACGGTAACTTCCTGGATACTGAGTCTGACCGGTATTGAGAGTGGCAATTTCTTTGTACAGTTATTAAAACCGACCTCTTTTTCTCCGATTCTGGCGATTATCGGCGTCGGTATTTTATTATTTTCCAAGAATGAAAAGAAGAAAAATGTGGCAGTCATCATGGTAGGCTTTGCGGTGCTGATGTTTGGTATGGAAACCATGTCTTCGGCAGTAACACCACTGGCAGATGTACCGGAATTTACTAATGTTTTACTGATGTTTTCCAATCCGCTGTTAGGTATGCTGGCAGGTGCCATCCTGACGGCAATTATCCAGTCTTCCTCGGCATCTGTTGGTATTTTGCAGGCATTATGTGCTACCGGAGCGGTTACTTATAGTACGGCATTGCCTATTATCATGGGACAGAATATCGGAACCTGTGTAACGGCATTGTTATCTTCTGTGGGAACCAGTAAGAATGCCAGAAGGGCTGCGATTATTCATTTGTATTTCAATATTATTGGTACGATAGTGTTTATGATTCTTTTTTATGCAATGCATGCCATTATCGGATTTGAGTTTATGGACTTGGCGGCAGAGCCGTATGGAATTGCGGTAATACACAGTACGTTTAATGTCTTTGCTACGTGCCTGTTATTGCCATTTTCCAAAATGCTTGAGAAGCTGGCATACCTTACCATTCCAGAGGATGCTTCCGAGAACGTAATGGTTCGCTACATTGATGAAGATATTAAGGCGTTGGACAGCCGTTTTATGAACAATCCAGGACTGGCAATGGAACAGAGCAGAAAGGTAATTACCCACATGGCGCAGACTGCGAAGGATTCCTACTTGAAAGCAATTGGATTGTTGGAACATTATGATGAACAGACGGCAGAAGAAATCGTGCAGATGGAAAAAGATGTGGACCGGTATGAGGATGTTTTGGGAACCTATCTGTTAAAGTTGACAGGCAGGGAATTGTCTGAGCGTGACAGCCAGTCTTTAACCTTTTATTTACATTCTATCGGAGATTTTGAGCGGATTTCTGACCATGCGGTTAGCATCATGAAGTCCTGCGAAGAGAAAAATCAGAAAGGGCAGGAATTTTCCAATAAAGCACAGGAGGAACTGGAGATATTTTCCAGGGCCATTACCAGAATCCTGAATACTTCTTTAGAGGTATTCAAAAGAGAAGACGGTGAACTGACCTATGAGGTGGAAGCCTTGCAGGCGGTAGTAGAAGAATTAAGCGCAGAGGTCAGAAAGAGGCATATTAAAAGACTGCGCAAGGGAAAATGTACCATTGAGTTAGGGTTTTTATTATCAGATATTATTACAAGCTATGAAAGAATTGCAGCGCACTGTGCGCATATTGCGGTAAGCATTGTGCAGGTAAGGGATGATTCTTTGGAAATGCATGGTTATAACGAAGAAATTCGGGAAAAGGATGCAGTAAGGTATCATCAGCTTTATGACACCTTTTTGCAGGAGTATGCATTGCCATAAGAAACAAGAATGAGGTATACTGAAAATATCATCTCCAAAACAAGGAAATAGGGCACGAATGAGATAGAAAACCAATGTCTTTCAAGCAGAATGAGGAGTGACGGATATGAGTATGATTTATGTAGTAGAGGATGACCGGAATATCAGTGAAATAGAGAGTTTTTCCTTAAAAAACAGTGGTTATGACGTGGCGGTATACGAGAATGCCAAAGATTTCTATGATGCGTTAAAAGACCGGATTCCCAGCCTGATTCTGTTAGATATTATGCTTCCGGATGAAGATGGGCTTAGTATTGTGGAGAAACTTCGAAAGGATTCCCTGACAAAAAAAACACCGATTATCCTTGTTACAGCGAAGACGACGGAGATGGATAAGGTAAAGGGGCTGGATATCGGCGCAGACGATTACTTGACGAAACCTTTTGGTGTTATGGAATTGATTTCCAGAGTGAAAGCACTTCTGAGACGGAGTGGTGAGGACAAAGGAGACAAATGCCTTACTATTGGCAAGATTTTTCTGGACAGTGAACGACATGCGGTTTATGTAGATAATAAATTGTGTGAACTGACTTATAAGGAATATGAGCTATTGAAGATGCTAATGCTGCATGCAGGCATTGTGACTGGCAGAGAAGAAATTCTGAATCATGTGTGGGGGATGGATTTTGAAGGAGAATCCAGAACCTTGGATATGCATATTAAGACGCTTAGGCAGAAGCTGGGTGAGGCAGGCAGTATGATTAAGACAGTAAGGAATGTGGGATATATTCTGGACAGCGTGATAGAGTAGGAAAAGAAATGAAAAAGAAAATTAACAGACAACTGATGATAATTGCAGCTCTGGCAGTTATTGGAATGCTTTTTTTCATGAGCGTTGGCTTTTATCGGATTTTCCGAAGCCAGGTAATGGAAGATTTAAAGAACTATGCCGATGTATTGTCCAAGAGCGATATCTTACAAGAGCCAGAGGTAAAGAGGTATGACTTTGAAAAGGATAATGTACGGACTACAGTTGTTACACCGGAAGGACAGGTTATCTATGACAGTAATGCGAATGTAGGAGAGATGGACAACCATGCCGGGAGACCGGAAATTAAGGAAGCTTTGGAAAAGGGGGAAGGACAGTCTATCCGGCGTTCTTCTACTATGCAACGGAATACTTATTATTACACGGTGCGGATGGAGGATGGAAACGTGCTTCGTGTGGCTAGGGAATCACACAGTATCTGGAGTATTCTGTATCGCTCTCTGCCGGTTATGGCAGTGATGATAGTGGGGCTTATGGCAGTTTGCCTGTTGCTTTCCCATTATCTGACGAAGAGCATTGTGTCGCCGATTGAACAGATGGCGGCAGATATGAATCATATAGAAGAGAGTAATGTGTATGAGGAACTGGTACCTTTTGCGGCGACTATCCGACAGCAGCATGAGGCGATTCTTGCCAATGCTAATATGCGGCAGGAATTTACTGCCAATGTATCGCATGAACTGAAAACACCATTGACAGCTATATCTGGTTATTCGGAGTTAATAGAAAATGGGATGGCTTCAGGACAGGATGCCATCCGGTTTGCGGCAGGAATTCATCAGAGTGCCAAGAGGCTGTTGACGCTGATTAACGATATTATTAAATTATCGGAGCTGGATGTAATGGAACCAGAGATAGCTTTTGAATCTATCAATCTGTATGAACTGGCACAGGATACGGTGGAGATGATGCAGATGCGGGCAGAGGACAGGAGTGTTATTCTTTCCATGACAGGAAGTCCTTGTACGATTCAGGGCGATAAACAGATGATTGAGGAGTTAATCTATAATCTGTGTGATAATGCCATTGCCTATAATAATATTGGTGGAATGGTAGATGTCTGTGTGGGTAAAGCGGGGGAAAAAGTTTTCCTGCGGGTGAAGGATACGGGAATCGGTATTTCAAAGGAACATCAGGAGCGAATTTTTGAACGGTTTTACCGGGTGGATAAGAGCCGCTCCAAGTCTACCGGAGGTACCGGGTTAGGACTTGCCATTGTGAAGCATATTGTAGCGGTGCATAATGCACAGTTACAGTTGGAGAGCGAACCGGGAAAAGGAACAGAAGTTACGGTTATTTTTTAAAACAGGGAAAAAGATGTCTGCAGGGGGAGAAACCTCTGCAGATTTTTTAGGTAATAGGGATTTCCTGTGAAGTGCCGCTGGGGTAAAATTTTTAATACATGCAATTTTAATAGAAAAATCACAAAGGTTTCATTGTTTCGTTGTAGCATTTGTTATATAGTTAAAAAGGATAAAAACAAAGAAGATTGTCATAATGATAACAGAACAATCAGGGAAGATGTGCTAATAAATAAGATAAGACAGATGGAGGACATAAGATAAATGAGTGGAAATCCTTTCTTTCCCCTGGATGAGATGAGTGCAGGTTCTAATAATACGGAAATGATGATATATCCTCAGGTGGATAAGGCGATATTTGATAAGCAACTCAAGCTGGCGGGAACGGTTGTAGACTATCGGGAAATGCGTATGCGATACAGTTGTGCTATTAAGGAGGTACGGACGAAATTTGACGTGTTAAATTCTGAGTTTAACGTGCGCTATCAGCGCAATCCAATTACCGCTATCAGTTCCAGATTAAAGAGCAGTTCCAGTATTATGGAGAAACTGGCGCGTAAGGGACTGGACTTTACGGTGGATAATGTGGAGGCAACCTTATATGATGTGGCGGGAATCCGTGTGGTGTGCTCTTATGTAGATGATATTTATGTACTTGCCCATGCACTGGCAAAGCAGGATGATATTACGATAATTAAGGAAAAAGATTATATTAAGCATCCGAAAGCAAATGGTTACAGAAGCTATCACATGATAGTCAGTGTGCCGGTATTCTTCTCAGACGAGACAAAGGAAATGGCAGTGGAAGTACAGATTCGTACCATCGCCATGGATTTTTGGGCGAGTTTAGAGCATCAGTTGAAATACAAGCAGGAAGTGCCGAATCAGCAGGAAATTGTAAGCCAGTTAACGGATTGTGCCGAACGGATTGCAGAAATTGACAGACAGATGTATCGGGTGAGGCAACAGATAGAGCAATCAGAGGATAAGCCAACAGAAGAAGAAATACTGATGGAAAAGCTTAGAAGAATTGATATTGCAACAAGTGAGTAGGGGGACAGCATGAAGAAACTTAGTAGCAGAACAGAGTATTTTACCGACTCGGTTATCCGCCGGATGACCAGGGTATCCAACCAGTATGGAGCCATTAATTTATCCCAGGGATTTCCGGACTTTGACCCGCCGGAAGAAATTACAAACCGGCTGGCACAGGTGGCGGCAGAGGGACCCCACCAGTATGCCTTAACCTGGGGCGCACAGAATTTCAGGGAGGCACTGGCGAGAAAACAGGAACATTTCCGGGGAATGAAGGTAGACCCGAACCGTGAGATTACCGTAACCTGCGGCAGCACGGAGGCAATGATGGCGGCTATGATGTCAGTCTGCAATCCAGGGGACAAGGTAGTTATTTTCTCACCTTTTTACGAAAATTACGGAGCCGACACGATTCTGTCCGGGGCAGAGCCCATTTATGTGCCATTGGTGCCACCAGAGTATGGATTTGACGGGGATGCACTGGAGGCTGCTATCCGGCAGGATGGGGTAAAAGCGCTGGTGCTATGCAATCCATCGAACCCTTGCGGTAAGGTGTTTACTTATGAGGAGTTAAAGGTCATTGCGGATTTGGCAGTGAAATACGATATTTATGTGATAACCGATGAGGTGTATGAGCATATTCTCTATAAACCCAACGAACATATCTGTATTGCCACTTTGCCGGGCATGCGGGAGAGAACCCTGATTTGTAATTCCCTGTCTAAGACTTATTCCATTACCGGCTGGCGTCTTGGGTATGTGATAGCAAGCCCGGAGATAACAGACCGGATTAAGAAGGTACACGACTTCCTGACGGTTGGGGCGGCGGCACCGCTGATGGAGGCGGCAGTGGTGGGACTGGAATTCCCGGATTCCTACTATGAGCAGTTACAGCAGCACTACACCCACATGAGAAGCCTTTTTACAGAAGGGTTAGAGCAGATTGGACTTCGTTTTACCAAGCCTCAGGGAGCCTATTATGTGATGGTGGATATCAGTGATTATGGTTATGAAAGCGACCTGACCTTCTGCGAGGATTTGGCACGCAAGGTGGGAGTTGGTGCAGTACCTGGCTCCAGCTTTTTCAAAGAGCCGGAGAACCGTTACATACGATTCCATTTTGCCAAGAAAGAGGAAACTCTCCAGGGGGCATTGGAACGGCTGACAGATATAGATAAGATGAAACTAAAATAATTTAAATAAAAGTAAACAAAACAATTGAACACAGGGTAGGTTTCTGTTATAGTAAACTTAGGTCATATACTAGACCCGGATTCGTCGGCAGTGGAGGCTGCCAGATGAAAAAATGGTGGATAATAAGAGGAGAAGGTAGCATGAGAAGAAGGAAAGCAGAACTATCCTGTGTTCTTTGCGCTGCAATGGTTATGGGGCTGACTGCCTGCGGGACATCCGCACAGACAGCAACGAATGGGGACGATGCGCAGAGCAGTGAGGCAGGAGCAGAGACAGAAGAGGCAACGGTACATCTTGCGGACTTGGATTTTACGGTAAGCTATGATGGGATTGCCACAGCTAAAATTGGGGCAGGAGCCAGTGTACATGACCCATCTATCATTAAGGCAGACGGCAAGTATTATCTGTTTGGATCCCACATGTCAACGGCGGTTTCCGAGGATTTAAGAAACTGGACGGTAATCGGAAGCGGTTATAAGGTTAAAGACCCTATTTATTATGAGCTGATGGGAAATGAGGAGGCCTTTGCCTATGCCGGAAGCAAGAAGAGTCTTATTCCCACGGATGACAGGGCCTGGCATGTATGGGCACCGGATGTGGTTTACAATGAGGCAACTGGTTTGTATTATCTGTATTTTTGTACTTCGTCAACCTGGAATGCATCCAATCTGTGTTATGCAACCAGTGAAAAGATTGACGGACCTTACGAGTGGCAGGGAGCCCTCATTTATTCCGGCTTTACAGCGGCAGAGCTGGATGCTACGGATGTGACAGCGTATGTGGATAAGGATACCGCAAAAAATCGTTACATTAAGAAGAGTAATGAATATGATTTTAATGATTATCCAAATGCCATAGACCCTACAGTGTTCTATGATGAAGAGGGAAAATTGTGGATGGTATATGGTTCCTGGTCCGGTGGTATTTTCCTGCTGGAATTAGACCCACAGACCGGTGAGGTAATTCATCCGGAGGATAATGAAGAGAAACGAGTCGATACCTATTTTGGACAGAAGCTGCTGGGTGGAAACCATTCTTCCATAGAGGGACCTTACATTTTGTACGATGAACAGAGTGGTTATTATTACCTGTTTGTATCTTATGGAGCCCTTTCCAGAGAAGGCGGTTATCAGATTCGTGTCTTCCGTTCCGAGACAGTGGACGGAGAGTATGTCGATATGAATGGTCAGTATCCGTTGAATACGGTAAACGGCGACCATGCACCTTACGGACTGAAATTATCCGGTAACTACTATCTGCCAAGCCTGGAAATGGCATACATGGCAACGGGACATAATTCGGCATTTATCGATGATGATGGTAAGAAATATATTGTAAACCATACCCGGTTTGATAATGCGTCCGAGGAGCATGAGCCAAGGGTACACCAGTTTATCGTGAACGAAGAAGGATGGCCATGTATGCTGCCTTATGCAACTGACGGAGAGACAGTCAGCGAGACTGGCTATGAAATGAGTCAGATGGCAGGCAGATATTATGTGATTGACCAGGGCACCAACATTGATGCTGAGATAGCACAGCCGTTTATCCTGTATCTGGAAGAGGATGGCAAAGTGTATGGTGATGGTGTGGAAGGAACTTGGAAAGCAAAAGAGGGAACCTGCTACATGGATATTACTTATGGAGATGTTTCCTATAATGGTGTGTTCTGTGAGATGAAAGATGAAGCCGGAACACAGGTCATGACGTTCAGTGCCGTAGGTGCCAATGAGAGTGTTTGGGGCGTGAAATACGAATAACTTAAGTATAAGGGATGTCAATAAAAGAAAGGTTCACTGGAAAGTTTCCGGTGAACCTTTTGCAATGTTGACGGATTTATAATGTATTTCGAGTTATAATATGTTTATTCTGTCATGTTTTCTGTTATTTGTCAGCAATTTCATCCATAGGGGCGTAGTGGATATTTACTTTGATATCCTGACCATAGTTACCGAAGGTTTTACCGAAGATAGTAAGTCCTCCTATATGCTCGGCGTCATCGTCTACCGCCAGACGGAAACGGATGCTGCTGCGGTAATCCAGATTAAAGCTGTCAATCGTAACATCGGATATTTTCAGACCATCAATATAAGTTCCTTTTTTGTTGATAACCAAAAGCTTTAATAGTCCGTACTGATTCCAGTTTGGAAACCACCAGTCTGGAGTAAACAGACCACGGGAGTCGCCGAAGTCACCAGGGGAGAGCCATTTGCCGATGCAGGTATCGTTTAAATAGAAACTGATATCGGACGGCCACACATTATTCACGCCGGGAGCCTCAGAGCTCAACTCAGCAGAAATAGTAATCTGTGTGATTTTTTGGAAGCTGGGAATAAAATTAGGAATATTATATTCCACGAAACCTTTGGTAAACCAGAGAATATCTGCATTGTAACGATCTGGGTGATCGAAATAGCGGGCATCATCCACTTCTCCAATCAATGCCTTATCGGAAGCAAGGCCACAAGTAGGGGCTATATGGTAGTTTGAGTAGTGACCAACCTTTAAGTCTGTACTATAAATATTCTGGATATCTTCCTGTTTCTCCAAGTCAATGAGAATCTTATCCAAATGGACGGAGCAGATTTTCTGATTGCCGTGTCCCGCAGATTCGCTGGATGTGGTAATCAGTCCACAGCTTTCCAGCTTTTTGATATGGCTGGTAAGGGCTCCGTTGGTAATGCTCAGGCGGGAAGCCAGTTCGTTCATGCTCATATTATTATTGTCCAGTAGAATATTGAGAATTTCAATTCTCACATCAGAGCCAAGAGCCTTGAAAATATCGAGACCATCGCTAAGAGAAGTAATGTGTAACAATGTAGAATACCCCCTGCTATGTATTTTATAGTTTTGTAAAATGAAACAATACTATTTTGTATTCTTTTAACTATTCTTAAATTATAGACAGAAAATGTCATTTAGTCAATTAGATGTAAATAATTTTATATAAATATAAAATAATTATGCTCTTTATCTAAATAGCAAATGGCATTTTTATAAAAAAGAGTGTTTTTTTATACAATTTGAAATAATTTATATATATATAAACAAAACACCTTCCCGCAATCGGGAAGGTGTTTTTATCTGTAAATACAGATGAGAGAATCCATTTTAGAAAAGAAAATGACCGGAATGTCAGGCTTTTTTGCGCACTTCTTCAAATGTTTTTACAATCTCCTCGGAAGGTGCGGCGGTCAGAAGAGATACGATAATATTGACAAACAGTGCGATAAGGAAAGCTGGAAGTAATTCATAAATGGCGAAAGCACCACCTAATCTGGCAATACCATATTTCCAGATAAATACGAAAGCACCACCAGCAATCATGCCTGCTAACGCACCCTGCTTATTGGAACGTTTCCAAAACAGAGCTAACAGGACAACCGGACCGAAAGCAGCACCAAAGCCAGCCCAGGCAAAGGACACAATCTTGAAGACGGAGCTTTCTGGATTTCGGGCAAGGAAAATAGAGATAAGCGAAATGACAATAACGGTCATTCTTGCAATTTTTAAAGATGTCTTATCATCAATTTTTTTCTTACCATAATCCTGTAGAAGGTTCTGCGAAATACTGGAAGCTGCTGCTAGAAGCTGGGAGTCTGCAGTAGACATGGTAGCAGCCATAATACCAGCCATAATAACGCCTGCAGCAAACGCTGCCAACACGCCATGAGTGCTTAACAGGGAAGCAAGCTGCACAATAATGGTTTCGGAGTTGCTTCCTTCCAAAAGTGGAATAGAACCAGTCTTGGATACGCTGTAGCCAACCACCCCGATAAAGATAGCAACTGCCATGGAAATTACAACCCATATGGTAGCAATTCTTCTGGATAAGGTTAATTTGTTTTCGTTTTCCACGGCCATAAAACGAAGCAGAATATGCGGCATGCCGAAGTAGCCAAGTCCCCATGCCAGAGTGGAAACAATCGTTAAGGCACCATAAGGAGTTGCGGTATTATCGGCTGCAACATGGCTTTGAACCATACTCAGGTAACCGGGTAGTTCTTTGGCATTGCTGATAACCACATCAAAGCCGCCGGCAACAGAAGTGCCGAAAGCGACTACAACGACAAGGGCAATTGTCATGGTAATACTCTGTAACAGGTCAGTTGTGCTGACTGCCAGAAAGCCGCCCAGTACACAATAAAGAATGATAACGGCTGCACTTAAGACAACAGCAACCATATAGTTCATACCAAATAAGGTGTTGAATAATTTACCGCAGGCAGAGAAGCCAGAGGCGGTGTAAGGAATAAAGAAGATGACGATGACAACAGCAGCTACAGCTGTCAGGATATGTTTGTCATCTCCATAACGTTTGGAAAAAAATTCCGGTACAGTAATGGCATCCAGCTTGCTGGAATAGCGACGGATTTTTTTAGAAACAATCAGCCAGTTGATATAGGTACCCAGCGCAAGACCAATGGCTGTCCAACCGGCATTAGCAATACCGCTTAAGTAAGCAACGCCAGGAAGCCCCATCAGAAGCCAGCTGCTCATATCGGAGGCTTCTGCACTCATGGCAGTAACCAAAGGTCCCAGTTTACGTCCACCAAGATAGAAGTCAGAAGTCTGGGTATTGTTTTTGGAAAAAGAAATTCCAACATAAATCATAAGACCAAGGTATAATACGATGGCAATGATGATACAGATTTGAGATGTCATAATATGTTCCTCTTTTCATTCTTTTGTCACACGCCAGTTTATCACATGTAAAAATAGAATAGAATATGAACTCAAGTCTAGAATAGAGTTCATACTAAAATCCTTCTAAGGAGAAAGACTGGTAAGATTCAGCGGCCATTTACGGTAAAACCACGTAAAAATGTGGGGAGTAAAGTGCCGGAATACTGGTAGAGAGAGTATTCTCCATTGCAGATACACCAGTCATACATAATAGCCCGTTCAAATAAAGAATAACCTTTGACGATTTCGTTGACGGATAAATCTTCCCGCAGTTCGCCGCCACGCTGGCCTTCGATGACAATCTTACGGAGCAGACGATAATAGGTTCTGTCATGGTCTAACAGATGCTTTTCCCCGGTAGTGATTAGCTGGGTGGACAACAGCCTTGCCAGTAAGTCTAAGGGAACACGGTTTTCAATCATCAAAAAGAGCTCATGGTTCAGGAAAATCAGCTTTTCCGTGCAGGAGGAAAAGGGTTCCAGTTCTGGAAGAAGTTCTTCGTATTTCTTGTCAAAAAGATAGGACAGGGAAGATAACAGGGCATCTTTTCCGTCAAAATAATGATAAAAGGATCCTTTGGAAGTCTCAGAACGTTCTACAATATCATCAATGGTGGTATCTTCATATCCCTGTTCATAGAATAACTCCCAAGCTGATTCTATAATTCGTCCTTTTGTATTCCGACTGTCTTTTCTTGGCATATTTCGTATTCTCCTTATTAAGTATCTGTTTTAGTTTAATAAAAGTATTATAATCGGTTTTTCTAATATACACAACCTGAATACAAAAATAGTGGCATTACTTTTTGATTTTCTATATAATAAGAACAGAAAGAAACGAGAGGTAATGGTATGGAAGAAAAGACAGCTTTACCGGAGGCATTTACCATACGGATGAAAGAACTGCTGGGGACTGAATACGATGCGTTTCTGACAAGCTATGAAGCGGACAGGCATTATGGACTCAGGCGCAACCCCTTGAAGGATACGAGAGAACAGTTTGAGGAAAAAATGCCCTTTGTCCTGCAAAAGATAAGCTGGGCCGAGGAAGGTTATTATTATCAGCCGGAAGAACAGCCGGGCAAACATGTTTTACATGAAATAGGGGCTTACTATATCCAGGAGCCATCCGCAATGGCGGTGGTGGAGGTACTGGCACCAAAGCCTGGCGAGAGGATATTGGATTTGTGTGCGGCACCGGGAGGAAAGAGTACCCAGATAGCAGGCAGAATGGCTGGACAGGGACTGTTGGTTTCTAATGAAATTATTTCAAACCGGGCAAAGATACTGGCACAGAATGTAGAACGCATGGGAATAACCAACTGCGTAGTCTGCAACGAGACACCGGAAAGGATAGCAAGATTTTTTCCTGCTTTTTTTGACCGGATTGTGGTGGATGCTCCTTGTTCAGGGGAAGGTATGTTCCGTAAGGATGAAACAGCAGTACGGGAA
>CAKRWT010000046.1 GCA_934418125.1 uncultured Lachnospiraceae bacterium | reverse complement strand
GAACATGGTTACAGCAGATAGATACCAGACTGTTGGTAAACTGCATGATGAATCCGGCAGTTCCCAAGCTGATAATGTTTTTGGCATGCTCCACACAGCCAGACAGCTCAGACCGATGAAGCAGCCGGACCTTTATTTCTGCCTTACGGCGCAGGAAATATAAAACGAAAGCAGCCGACAGCAATTGGGATAAAACCGTAGCAATGGCAGCACCCTTAATACCCAGATGGAAAGCAAAGATAAAGAGTGGGTCAAGGATAAAATTGGCAATGGCACCGATAGCCACCGACAGCATACCGGTGGTAGAGTAGCCCTGGGCATTGATGAAAGGGTTCATGCCGGTTGCTATCATGGAAGGCAGGGTACCTAACAGGTAAATCATTAGATACGGATAGGCGTAAGGCAATGCCTCTGCGGAAGCACCGAACAGAACCAGAACCGGGCGGGCGAAGAGCAGTCCGGCTGTCATCAGGATAAGGGCTCCCCCGCAGACCAGGGTAAAGGAAGTATTCATAATCTGTGTAGCTGTGTCGGTATCTCCTTTTCCCCTGCTGATGGAAAAGAGGGGAGCCCCACCGCCGCCAAACAGGTTACTGAAAGCGGTAATAATGACAATAATAGGAAAGCATAATCCGACCGCACCAAGGGCAGTAGTTCCTACATTGGGAATCCTGGCAATATAAATCCGGTCAACAATGTTATAAAGAAGGTTTAATATCTGTGCTACCAACATGGGAAGTGCCGCATTTAGAATATTATTGGTAATGGTTCCGTGTTCAAAATCAATTTGTTTCATGGTAAATAATCGTCCTTTTCGTTACTTGACAATTAGTATATCATATACTATGATATATGAAAAATATTGCTTTTATATTATAAAACAATAAATTTTATATATAATGTATAGATAAGTACGAGATTCAGGAAACACAGTAAGGATACCCACGGAAAGGGAAATTATGGAGATTAAGCAGTTAGAATATTTTCGCACGATTGTAGATGCCGGAACTATTAGTGGAGCCGCTAAAGCACTTCACATGAGCCAGCCACCATTAAGCTACCAGATGAAAATGCTGGAAGAAGAGTTGGGAGTGCAGCTTTTTTTACGAGGAATGAAGAAAATTATTCTGACGGAAGCAGGTAAAACTTTGTATGCCAGAGCAGGTAGTCTGTTGACGATGGCAGATATTACAAAACGGGAAGTTATAAAGGCAAGTCAGGCGGTCACAATTCATATCGGGCTTACTCCCTCCACTGTGTCTATGATGGCAGAGTATTTGATAAGATTCTCCGGGGAACACCCGGACATACGATTTGATATTCACGATGGTTCTACTTTTACACTGAAAGACCAGTTGGAGAACCGGATGGTAGACATTACCACTCTTCGTACGCCGATTGCCTTAAATGGCTGTGAGACGAAAACACTTGTGCGGGAGAAGCTGTTGGCCATGACAGCAGAGAATCAGAATTTTGTGCCAGAAGGGGAGAAGACAATCAGTTTACAGGTACTTTCCAGGCAACGGCTGATTCTTTCTAACCGATACCGGCAGTATATTTTAAATGCTTTTCAGGAGGTAGGACTTAGCTGTGACATTTATTATGAGTGTGAAGATGCCAGAACGGCCCTGACAATCGCAGAGAAGGGACTGGGAGTGGCAATTCTGCCTGCATCCATGCAGAAACTGACGGATAAGATGCAGGTTTATGATATTTCAGGGGCTGACCTTACCACGGAGATATTACTGGCGTGGCGGAAGGAAAGTCTTTCCAGAGAAGTACAGACATTTCTGAAAATGTGGTAGAAAAAACAAGGGAGGTCTTAAATATGACAAAGGAAGAAAAAGTAAAACAGTTTCAGGAAAAAAATAAGAAAGTAGTGCCAGGACAGATTGTGTGTGCCGGGTCATCCCTGATGGAGATGTTTCCGGTAGAAAAGTTCGTACAGGAGGAGTACCCGGATGTCACTATCTATAACAGAGGAATCGGCGGCTATGTGACGGAAGAGTTACAGGAGCATCTGGATGTGTGTATCCTGGACTTAAAGCCGTCCAGACTTTTCATCAATATCGGAACCAATGATTTAAGCAATCCGGATATCACTATCGAGAAGCTCATTGAGAATTATGACAGAATACTGTGTATGGTGGAGGAAAGTCTGCCGGCTGTGGAAATCTATCTGATGGCATATTATCCCATCAATTATGAGGCGGCAACAGAGGAAATGAAACCCTGCCTCCTCATTCGTACCAATGACCGGATTCGTCAGGCAAATGAGGCGGTGCAGCAGTTAGCCGAAAAGCACCATGCCCGCTATATTGATATCAATGAACCGTTAAAGGATGGGCAGGGAAATCTGAAAGCTGAGTATACAATTGAAGGAATGCACATTAAGGAAGAAGGGTATCGTGCAATCTTCCCTGCGTTTATGCAGTATGCCTTAGAGCCAAAATGGAAATAAGATAAAAGAATCTGATAATAAAGGGATAGAAAAAAGTTAAAAAATGAGTTAAAAAATGATAAAAAACCTATTGACACATAATATCAATAGTGCTAGAATTCATCTCATAAAAGCAAAGACGCTTTGAGAAAGAAATCTCGAAGCGTCTTTATTTTTTTATCAGGAGGCAGATACCTTCTGGAACAATGTCATATTATTTATAAGAAATGCGGAGCAATGGAGCTTGTGGAAAAAATAAGGAGTCCATTGTATCCGCTTTTTTTAAACACAACTAAAGGTGAGGAGGACACTATTATGACAGAAGAAATTATGGAGGTTTTAAACGGGCAAGTGTTTGGCGTCTGGTTTTTGATAGGCGCGGCGTTGGTATTCTGGATGCAGGCAGGATTCGCAATGGTTGAGACAGGATTTACCAGAGCGAAGAACGCAGGTAACATTATCATGAAGAACCTGATGGATTTCTGTATCGGTACCGTAACATTTATCTTGATTGGTTTCAGCTTGCTGCTGGGTGAGGATGTATTAGGTTTCATTGGTAAACCTGGATTTGATATCTTTACCGCATACGAAAGTTTCGACTGGTCCAGTTTCGTATTCAACTTAGTATTCTGTGCAACCACAGCTACTATCGTATCCGGAGCCATGGCTGAGAGAACCAAATTCTTAAGCTACTGTATTTACTCCGCAGTTATTTCCGCTTTGATTTATCCGATTGAAGCACATTGGATTTGGGGCGGCGGCTGGTTAGCACAGTTAGGCTTCCATGATTTTGCAGGTTCCTGTGCAATTCACATGGTAGGTGGTATTTCAGCACTGGTTGGTGCTAAGATTCTTGGACCTCGTATTGGTAAATTTACCAAAGATAAGAGTGGACAGATTATTAAAGTAAATGCATTCCCTGGTCACAGCCTTCCACTTGGTGCACTCGGTGTATTCATTCTCTGGCTTGGCTGGTATGGTTTCAATGGTGCAGCAGCAACCAGTGTAGATCAGTTAGGTTCTATTTTCGTAACAACAACAATCGCACCTGCAGTTGCAACGGTAACCTGTATGATTTTCACATGGATTAAATATGGTAAACCAGATGTTTCCATGTGTCTGAATGCATCTTTGGCAGGTCTGGTAGCTATTACAGCTCCTTGTGATGTAACAGATGCATTTGGTGCAATCGTGATTGGTTTTGTAGCAGGATTATTAGTAGTATTTGGTGTCTGGTTATTAGATTATAAATTAAGAATTGATGACCCTGTTGGTGCAGTAGCAGTACATATGATGAATGGTATCTGGGGTACCATCGCAGTTGGTTTATTTGCAACCAACACAGCACCTGGATATTCTATCGCAGATGCTTCCGGTAATGAGTTAGTAGGTCTGTTCTATGGCGGTGGCTTAAAACTTCTTGGTTTACAGTTAATCGGTTTTGTATCCGTTGCAGCATGGACAGCAGTTACCATTACAATCGTATTCCTGATTATTAAAGCAACTGTAGGACTCAGAGTTTCTGAAGAAGAAGAAATTGTTGGTCTGGATGCAAAAGAGCATGGTCTTGCATCTGCATACTCCGGATTCAGTATCATGGATGTATCTAACACAATGGCAATGGAAGTAAATGAGAACACAAGTCTTGGAACAGAAGACTACGAAGAAGCTTCTGAGGCACAGAAGGATGCAGCCGTGAAGGTAGCCCAGGTTCCTATGGTATCTTCAACTGGTATGTACAAAGTATCCATTATTGCGAAGCTTTCCAGATATGACCACTTAAGAAAAGCAATGAACGACTTAGGCGTAACCGGTATGACGGTAACACAGGTTATGGGTTGTGGTATCCAGAAGGGTGCCGGTGATATGTATCGTGGTGTTGAGATGGATGCAACCCTGTTGCCAAAGGTTAAAGTAGAAGTTGTTGTAAGTAAGATTCCGGTAGATGCTGTTGTAGCAGCCGCTAAGAAGGCTCTTTACACAGGTCACATCGGAGATGGTAAGATTTTCGTATACAATGTTGATAAAGTTGTTAAGGTTCGTACCGGTGAAGAAGACTTTGCAGCATTGCAGGACGTTGAATAAGCGTATACCTATATCCCTTAGTTTGTATATATAAAACGGACCCCTTGGTGCTTCCACCGCCAGGGGGTTCGTTTTGTGTTATGGCGATGAGGAAAATACACGCACTTGTGCAGGTGGATTTGACGACCGCTAATCAGAGCGGGATTCGCAAAGCATATCTCGTCTCTGGCGACGGGTAGTACTGTTAATAGAACGTTAGAATATGCGGAAAGCACTTGTTGAATAATAAAAGGATATGGTATGATGATGGCACGCTATTATATTAGGAAGAAATACAGGGAAAACTCTGTATCTGAATAGTAAACAGATATAAGACTGGAGGAAAAAATGCGTAAAACCAAAATTGTATGTACGATGGGACCTTCCACGGACAAAGAGGAAGTATTAAAACAGATGATGCTTGAGGGAATGAATGTTGCCAGATGTAACTTTTCCCACGGCAGTTACGAAGAACATAAGAAAAGAATGGATATGATAAAAAAGCTTCGTAAGGAAGTTGGCAAGCCGGTGGCTATTCTATTGGATACCAAGGGACCGGAGGTTCGTATCAAGACCTTTAAAGAAGGAAAGGTTACTCTGACAGCCGGACAGTTATTTACCCTGACCGCAGAAGAGGTAGAGGGAACAAAGGATAAGGTAAGTGTGACTTATGACCGCCTTTACGAAGACCTGGAAGTAGGCATGCGCGTACTGATCGATGATGGTCTGATTGAGATGTGTGTGGAAAAGGTGGAGAAGAAAGACATTGTCTGCCGTGTGATTAATGGTGGTGTGGTATCGAACCGAAAAGGTGTGAATGTACCGGATGTTGATTTGTCTATGCCATATATCAGTGACAAAGACCGAGAGGATATTCTCTTTGGTATCAGCCAGGATGTAGATTTTATTGCGGCATCTTTTGTACAGAAAAAGGAAGATATCATACAGCTTCGTAAGTTATTAGAGAAAAACGGTGGGGAAGAAATCAGAATTATTGCCAAGATTGAGAATACCCAGGGTGTTTCTAACATCGATGATATTATCGAAGTATCCGATGGCATTATGGTAGCCCGTGGTGATATGGGTGTAGAGATTCCTTACGAGGAAGTACCTGTTATCCAGAAGAAGATTATTAAGAGGGCATATCGGGCCGGGAAACAGGTTATTACGGCAACACAGATGTTAGAGTCTATGATTAAGAATCCAAGACCGACCAGAGCAGAGACAACAGATATTGCCAATGCGGTATATGATGGCACAAGTGCGATTATGTTATCCGGGGAAACAGCAGCCGGTGCTTATCCGGTAGAGGCGGTAAAGACCATGGTAAGAATTGCGGAGCGTACAGAGAAGGATATTGATTACCGCAGACGTTTCTTCCAGTTTGAAAGAGAAGCAAATCCGGATATTACCGATGCTATCTGTCATGCAACCTGTACTACGGCTCTTGATATCAATGCCAAAGCAATTCTGACCGTAACCAAGTCCGGCAGATCTGCAAGAATGGTGTCCAGATACCGTCCGGAAAGCGATATCATCAGTTGTGCAACCACAGAGAAGGTGTGCAGACAGTTATCCTTATCCTGGGGTGTTACACCGATTCTGATTAAGGAAGAGAAAGAAGTATTTGACCTTTTTGACAGGGCAATCGCAGCAGCACACAAGATGGGATTGCTGGAAAAAGGGGATTTGACGGTTATTACTTCCGGCGTTCCGATTGGATTCTCCGGTACAACCAACATGATTAAAGTACAGACCGTATAAGGGCAACAGCATAAAACAAAAACAAGAAAGGTTCGTTCAACCTGCATCCTCCTTCCGCTAAGAATCTGAGGGGGATACAGATGGACGAACCTTTTTCTATAAGAACAAAATTTTCTGCGCTTAAAGGAACAGACACACAATCGGAATGGTTATCAGACTCAGGATAGTAGTCAGGATAATCGCCTGGGAGAGTGTGCTTGTATCCAGATTCAACTGCTTCGATAACAGCAGTGGCATATTAGCTGCCGGAACAGCAAGCATCAGTACCATAGTGTTGAATATCAGGGTGTTCGTAATAAAAGGACGCATCAGCAAGATGCAACCGATTGGCAGCAGAACCTGACGGAGAATCGTAAATCCATACAGCTTCGGATGGGTAAAAATATCCTTCGGGGCAAGCTGGGCGACTGAAACACCAAGCACCAGCATGGATAACAGGGTGGTAGACCGTCCGATGTAGTCTGCGGTGCTGGAAACAATAATCGGAACGTGGATAGGTGCCAGGTAGAGGATGATGGTTACCAGAGAAGATATGGTTCCCAGGTTAAGCAGCTTCTTCCAGCCGGCAGTGGGTGTGGAAGCATCCGCATCGGAGATAAGAAGAGTGTCTTCTGCTTCTGTGGGTGTGGAAAGTGCCTGCTGCCTGGAAGCTTTTTCCAATACGGAAATACCGAAGGTATAAATCAGAATATTAAAAATCAGATTGTAAATCGATACAAAAATCAAAGATTCCGGACCCAGGACTGCGGAGGCAAGCGGGATGCCGATAAATCCTACGTTGCCAAAGATGGTTAACATCTGATAAGAATAATGCTGCGGACTGGGAACGCGTAAAAGATAGGGAATCAGGAATGCGGCAGCAATCAGAATCCCATAGACAATCGTATAAGCACCCAGGGAAATCCCCAGTTCCTTCAAGGGTACCTTTGGACCATCATCCAGGGCAGAACAGATTAACAGTGCAGGATTGGTAATATTTACAATTACGCCGGAAACCTGCTTGGAAGTATTTTCTGAAAACATGTCCTTCTTATACAGAACCATACCAATTCCAATCAGGATAAAAATAATAATCATTTGCTGTAAGACAATTTCGATACTCATTTCTTATTCTCCTCATAAGTATAGCTCACGAATTCGCGCTATCGCGCTTTTATTCCTGCTTTGCAGGAGATTCGTTCGCTAATGGCGCAGGAAAAACAAATGTCTGCTTTTGCAGCCGCTTGTTTTCCCATTGCGCCTATTATATCATGAATCCTTGAACATCAGATATATTTCCTGTAAAATATTATTGTCAGAAAAAACGTAAATTTTAGGACAAAATTCTGCAAAAATAAAGGAGTATCAGAAGGCTATGCAACAGTATATTATGGCGTTGGACCAGGGGACAACCAGTTCCCGGTGTATTCTGTTTGATAAGGAAGGAACGATTCGCAGTAAGGCGCAGAAGGAATTTACCCAGATTTATCCGCAGCCGGGCTGGGTGGAGCATAACCCCAGGGAAATCTGGGCGTCCCAGTTAGCAGTGGCAATAGAGGCGATGGCAAATATCGGAGCCAGTGCACAGCAGATTGCGGGGATTGGTATTACGAACCAGCGTGAGACAACGATTGTGTGGGATAAAGTAACCGGGGAACCTGTCTACAATGCCATTGTCTGGCAGTGCAGGAGAACCGCCGGATATATTGACGCGTTGAAGGAAAGGGGATATGGCGAGAAAATACAGGAAAAGACCGGACTCGTACCGGATGCTTACTTTTCGGGCAGTAAAATAGCCTGGATTCTGGAGCACGTAGAGGGCGCAAGGCAACGGGCAGAGAGAGGGGAACTCCTTTTCGGAACGGTAGATAGCTGGTTGATCTGGAACCTGACAAAGGGTGCCGTCCATGTAACGGACTATACCAATGCGTCCAGAACCATGCTTTATAACATACATGAACTGAAATGGGACAAAGAATTGTTGGAGATGCTGCAGATACCAGAGCAGATGCTGCCACAGGTAAAGCCTTCCAGCAGTCTTCTGGGGGTCAGTGACAGCAGCATTTTCGGGGCAGCGATACCGATTGCAGGGGCAGCCGGAGACCAGCAGGCGGCACTTTTCGGACAGTGCTGTTTCCAGCCGGGACAGGTCAAGAATACTTATGGGACAGGCTGCTTCCTGTTAATGCATACGGGAGAACAGGCAATCAGTTCCCGGAATGGACTGCTGACTACCATTGCAGCAGGAAGCGGAAAGAAGCCGGAGTATGCACTGGAAGGAAGCGTTTTCGTAGCCGGGGCGGCCGTACAGTGGATGCGGGATGAAATGCGTATGATGAAGATATCCCAGCATTCCGAGAAATATGCTCAGAGAGTGCCGGATTCTAATGGAGTGTATGTGGTGCCGGCATTTGTAGGAATGGGGACGCCCTATTGGAATCCGTATGCCAGAGGTACGGTGGTAGGAATTACCAGAGGATGCCAGAAGGAGCACTTTGTCCGGGCAACGTTAGAGTCTATTGCGTACCAGTCTGTGGATGTACTGCAGGCGATGGAAGAGGATGCTGGAATTACTATGAGTGAACTGAAAGTAGATGGTGGTGCCAGCGCCAATGATTTCCTGATGCAGTTTCAGGCAGACATTACAGGGCAGACAGTACACAGACCAAGCTGTATTGAGACAACAGCCCTGGGAGCTGCCTATCTGGCAGGGTTGGCAGTAGGCTATTGGAAGAGCCGGGAAGAGATTCTGGCAAACTGGCAGCTGGGCAGGAAATTTGTTCCGGTAATGGAGTCAGAGGAGCGAAGGAAGTTGTTAAAGGGCTGGAAAAGAGCAGTTCGTTGTGCACTGGCCTGGGCAAATGATGAAGAAGATGAAAATTAACTTTCATATTGAAAGGGATATGGTATACTTACTGTATTGAGCAATACAGAATAAAAGGAAGAAAGGATTCCGGACATGAACATTACTTATAATGAAAAGAATCGTGTATTCAAGCTGGATACAGCGCACACAAGCTATTGCATTGGCATTGTGGATGAGGAGAATTTTGTAGGACATATATACTATGGAAGAAAATTGACAGAGGATAACCTGGTTTATTTACTGCGTACCATGGAAGCACCATTTGTACCATCGCAGAATAACAGAGACAGAAACTCTTTTCTGGATACTTTCCCGACAGAATATACGGGAAATAATGTGGGAGATTACAGAGAGTCAAGCTTTGCAGTCAGAACACTGGGTGGGCATGCCGGTGTATCTTTATCCTATGTTTCGCATCGTATCTATGATGGAAAAGAAGGTCTGGAAGGGCTTCCGGCAACCTTTGGCAAAGAGAGCGAGTGTAAGACACTGGAGCTTACCTGTGAGGACAGTGTTTTACAGCTGCAAGTAATTTTATCTTACAGCGTTTTTGCAGACAACGATGCCATCGCAAGAAGTGTAAAGGTAGTAAATAAGGCAAAAGAGCCGATTTATCTGACGAAGGTAATGTCTGTATGCATGGATATGGACAATGATGATTACGAAATGATTACCTTGCATGGTTCCTGGGCAAGAGAACGTGCGATTCAGACAAGACCTGTATTAAGGGGAAAGCAGAGTGTATCTTCCATCCGTGGAGAGTCCAGCCATCAGGAGCATCCTTTCATGGCATGGAAACAGAAGAATACAACCGAGGAGGCTGGTGAGGTTTATGCCATGAACTTCATCTATTCCGGTAACTTCTTAGCACAGATTGAAGCAGACCAGTTCGGCAGCATGCGTGCCATGATGGGGATTCATCCGGAGAACTTCTGCTGGAAGCTGGAAGCTGGGGAACAGTTCCAGGCACCTGAGGTTGTCTGTGTATATTCTGCAGAGGGTATCGGCGGTATGACCAGATGTTTCCATGATTTATACAGAAATCATTTAATCCGTGGTGAGTATAAGGATAAGAAGCGCCCGATTCTGATTAACAACTGGGAAGCAACTTATTTTGATTTCAATACAGAGAAGCTGTTAGATATTGCCAGACAGGCATCCAGGCTTGGCATCGAGATGCTGGTTATGGATGATGGCTGGTTTGGCTGTCGAAACGATGACAACACAAGTCTGGGAGACTGGCAGGTAAATGAGTCCAAAATCAATGGCGGTTTGAAGCATCTGGTAGAAGAAGTCAACAAGCTTGGCATGAAATTTGGTATCTGGTTTGAGCCGGAAATGATTTCCCCGGATTCCAACTTATACAGAGAACATCCGGACTGGGCAATCGCCATTCCGGGAAGAACAGCGAGTCTTTCCAGAAATCAGTATGTACTGGATTTAACCAGAAAAGAAGTAAGAGATTATGTATTTGATATGGTAGCTGCAGTGCTGCATAGTGCCAATATAGAATATGTAAAATGGGATATGAACAGACAGATTTGTGATATCGGAAGCTACGGTCTGGAGGCTGACAGACAGGGTGAACTGTATCACAGACAGGCACTGGCAGTCTATGAATTACAGGACAGATTAACGAAAGAGTTCCCACACCTGTTATTAGAGAACTGCTCTGGTGGTGGTGCCAGATTTGATGCCGGTATGTTATATTACAGTCCGCAGATTTGGTGCTCCGATGATACCGATGCAGTAGAAAGACTTTCCATCCAGGCAGGAACAGCTATGATTTATCCGTTATCTACGATGGGAGCGCATGTATCGGACTGCCCGAACCATACTGTTGGAAGAACCACACCTTTTGAAACAAGAGGTTATGTGGCACTGGCAGGTACCTTTGGTTATGAGTTGGATGTGACCAGAATTCCGGAAGAAGACAGAAATATGATTCCGCAGCAGGTTGCCATGTACCATAAATATAATGACCTGGTTCGTCAGGGAGATTATTATCGTATTGCACACTATGCAGAGAATCATTTCTATGACTGCTATGAGGTAGTGGCTAAGGATAAGAGCGAAGCTTTGGTGACTTATATCCAGGTGTTGACCAGACCAAACTTCCACAGCAGAAGAATTCATATACCGGGATTAAACCCGGAGAAGACCTATGTGATTGAAAATGCACAGGACTGGCCGGAAATCAAGCAGACGGAGTATAGGGGTGACACTTTACACTATGCTGGTATTAACATTCCGCCACTCTGGGGTGATTTCAAAGGTCGCCTGATGCACTTGAAAGCATTATAGAAAGAATGGTCAGGCATGGAGGAAAAATATGATTGTACAGAAATATAAAGATATGTTACAGGGCAAATCCGTTATTCGTCAGTTATCCGAATTTGCCACAGCAAGAGGGGCAGAAATCGGATACGAGAACGTATTTGATTACAGTCTGGGGAATCCGTCTGTACCGGTTCCGCAGAAATTTACCGATACAATGATTCAGATGTTACAGGAGAGGAATCCGATGGAATTGCATGGTTACAGCCAGAGTCTTGGAATTCCTTCTGTAAGGGAAAAAGTAGCAGAGTCCCTGAATCGCAGATTTGGGATGCAGTATACAGGAAATCATATTTTTATGGCTACCGGTGCGGCAGGTGCTATTGCCCATGCTATCCGTTGTGTGGCACAGCCTGGTGATGAGGTGCTTACTTTTGCGCCTTATTTCCCGGAGTATAATCCTTATATCAACCTGACAGGTGCAAACCTTAAGATTGTGCCGGCAGACACCAAATCTTTTCAGATTAATTTTGAAGCCTTTGAGCAGATGCTGACAGAGAAGGTAATGGCAGTTTTGATTAACACACCAAACAATCCGTCCGGCATTGTATATTCTACGGAAACGATTAGGGAACTGGCACGGATTATGACAGAGAAGCAGGAACAATACGGACATGATATTTTCCTGATTTCCGATGAGCCTTACCGGGAAATTATCTTTGACGGAGTGGATGCACCATATCCGTCTAAGTTCTACAGGAACACCTTATCCTGCTACTCTTTCTCGAAATCGTTATCCCTTCCGGGAGAGCGTATCGGATACGTGGCAGTGAACCCGGCATGTACGGATGCAGAGCTGATTACCTCTATGTGCGGACAGATATCCAGAGGAACCGGACACAACTGTCCCCCATCTATCATTCAGCTGGCAGTGGCAGAGGTGCTTGATTTGACAGCAGACCTTTCTGTCTATGAAACGAACATGAATATTTTATACCGGGAATTGACAGAGCTTGGATTTGACTGTGTGAAACCAGGAGGCACTTTCTATATGTTCCCGAAGGCATTGGAAGAAGATGCCGTTGCTTTCAGTGAGAAGGCAAAGAAATATGATTTGATTTTAGTGCCAAGCAACAGCTTTGGTGTGGATGGTTATTTCCGGATTGCTTATTGTATTGATACAGAGAAGGTAGAACGTTCTTTGGAAGCTTTCCGGAAATTCGTGAAGAACGAATATTAGAACCAGCAATAGACTTCTGGGGAAGCCGGGATAAATCAGGGAGGTAGGACTATGTATCAGGCAGGACTGGTTTTGGAAGGCGGCGGTATGAAAGGTATCTATACCGCAGGCGTACTGGATTTTTTTATGGAAAAGGAAATTCTCTTTTCCAGTTGTTATGGAGTATCGGCAGGGGCATGTAATCTGTGCAGTTATCTTTCCCATCAGAAAAAACGGGCATATCGTGTGTATGTAAACTATCTGGAAGAAAAGACTTATTGCAGCGTGGAAAGTCTGGTAAAGACGGGGGATTTATTTGGTGTGGATATGTGTTACAAACTGATACCGGATTATCTGGATCCCTATGATTATGACACTTTCGAGCAATATGAAGGAAATGCCTATGCGGTGGTAACTAACATTAAAACGGGAGAACCGGAATATCTGCCATTAAAAGATATGCATACGGATATGATAGCGGTGCAGGCATCCAGTTCCATGCCGCTTGCAGCCCGTAATGTGAAAATCAACGGCAGACTGTATCTGGATGGTGGTATTTCAGATTCTATTCCGCTCAGAAAGTCTATGCGGGATGGTAATCGAAAAAATGTAGTGGTTATGACGAAGGAAGAAGGATATATCCGACAACCGGCGGGAGCGGAGCTGGCACTGATGAAGCTGCGATATGCCAGATATCCGAAGGTATATGAGCTGATGCGTGAGAGACATCTTACTTATAACAGCACCGTACAGTATATTGAGGAACAGCAGGCACAAGGAAACATTTTTGTAATCCGTCCGAAAAAGGTAAGTGATGTCGGCAGAGTGGAAAAAGATAAGGCAAAGCTCACGCTCCTTTACGAAGAGGGTTACCGGGATGCCGAGGATTGTTACATGGAATTGTTGGAATATCTGGAAGCATAAATACATACAATAGAGTGGATTTACCTGACTTGAAAATCCGCTAAGAAATGAGGACTAAAATGATTGAAATATTAAAAGCGGTATTGTTTGGAATTGTAGAAGGAATTACCGAGTGGCTCCCTATCAGCAGTACCGGTCACATGATTCTGTTAAATGAGTTTGTAACGCTGGATGTTTCCCCGGAATTCTGGGAAATGTTTCTGGTAGTCATTCAGTTGGGAGCTATTCTGGCGGTAGTTCTTCTGTTCTGGAATAAGATTTTCCCATTTCATTTTAAGGAAAAGCCGGTAATCCAGAAGGATATTTTCGTATTATGGTTTAAGATACTGGTTGCCTGTATTCCAGCAGCCATTATCGGACTGGCATTCGATGATGTGTTTGATGCTCTGTTCTATAATCCGTGGTGTGTTGCCATCGCACTGATTGTATTTGGTATCGCCTTTATTATAGTAGAAAACCATAATAAAAATGCCAAACCAAAGATTACAAGCCTGAATCAGATTACCTATAAGACCGCGTTGCTGATTGGTATTTTCCAGCTGTTAGCAGCTATTTTCCCTGGAACATCCCGTTCCGGAGCGACTATCGTAGGAGCCCTCCTGATTGGAGTATCCAGAACCGTGGCAGCAGAGTTTACCTTTTTCCTGGCTATCCCGGTTATGTTGGGGGCAAGCCTTTTAAAGCTGGTAAAATTTGGCTTTGCCTTTACCGGTCCGGAGCTTATAATACTGTTCGTAGGTATGATAGTTGCTTTTGTGGTTTCGGTAGTTGTTATCCGTTTCCTGATGGGTTATATCAAAAAACATGACTTTAAGGTGTTTGGATGGTATCGTATCGTGCTGGGAGTGGCGGTTCTTGTCTATTTTGCACTTGGAAAGTAGGGAAAATTGAACTATTTGTACAGATTGTCTGTTGACACTGCCACATTACCACGCTAAAATGCTCCATAGGATAGTTTATCCTGAGGAGTAAACGGAGCGTAAATGTGTAATGTTCATATACAATGAACATGTGGGAAGGAGTATTATTATGGTAGAGAACAAGAAAACTGCAATGGCAAAACCAGTCATCAAAGCTGCAACAGAGAAGCCTGTAGCAAAAGCAGCAGAAGTTAAGACAGAAGAGCCTGCAAAGGAAGTGAAACCTGTAGCAGAGAAGAAACCTGTAGCAGAGAAGAAACCTGTAGCAGAGAAGAAAACGGCAGCAAAGAAGGAAACTGTAAAGAAAGTGGCGGCTAAGAAAGAGACAACCAAGAAAGCTGCAACTAAGAAAGTTACTGCTAAGAAGGAAGAAGTAAAAGCAACTATTCAGGTAGAGTATGCAGATAAGAAATATACAACAGAGGCTTTAATCCAGATTGCAAAAGATGTATGGAAATATGATTTAAAGCAGAAGGCAGCTGATTTCAAGACGGTTGAATTATATGTAAAACCAGAAGAAAACAAGGTATACTATGTAATCAATGGTGATGTGAAAGGTGATTTCGCAATCTAATCTGTGCAGACAGTACATAATAAAAAGAAAGTAAAGTGTCCCGGCGAGAGAGGAAAACTCTTATGCCGGGATTTTTTAATTCTTTTTTTATAAATTTTTTATATACAGATGTTGACAAGGAAAATAGTAAGTGATACCTTATCACTAGAAGGTGTTAGCACTCCAATAAGACGAGTGCTAACAAAGAGGAAAGTGGTATGCAGCTAGATGAAAGAAAATACAAAATCTTGCAGGCCATCATCCGTAACTACCTGGAGACTGGAGAACCGGTTGGAAGCAGAACGATTTCCAAATATACAGACTTGAATTTAAGCTCCGCAACCATCCGTAATGAGATGGCAGATTTGGAAGAATTGGGATATATCATCCAGCCTCATACTTCCGCAGGACGTATTCCATCGGATAAAGGTTATCGGCTTTATGTTGATAAGATGATGGAAGATAAGGAACGCGAAGTAGAAGAGATGAAAGAGATGCTTCTTCAAAAAGAAGATAAGATGGATAATCTCTTAAAGCAGGCAGCAAAGGTTTTGGCAAATAATACAGAATATGCAGCCATGATTTCATCACCTCAGTACCATCGCAATAAGCTGAAATTCATTCAGTTATCGAGAGTGGATAGAAATCAGATTCTGGCAGTTATCGTTGTGGAAGGCAATGTTATCAAGAACACAATGCTTACCGTAGAGGAAGAGTTAAGTGATGAAACACTGCTGAAGCTGAACATTCTGCTGAACACACATCTGAATGGATTATCGCTGGAAGAGATTAATCTGGGTATGATTGCGGCGATGAAGCAGCAGGCAGGTATCCACAGTGAAATCGTTGGAAATGTCATTGATGCCGTTGCAGAGGCCATCAAAGCAGATGAAGATTTGGAAATATACACCAGTGGAACGAAGAACCTGTTCAAGTATCCGGAACTGGCAGACCATGAAAGAGCCAGTGAGCTGATAACTACCTTTGAAGAGAAACAGGCACTGACAGAACTGGTACAGGATAATCTGGCAGATGAGAATACCGGCATCCAGGTCTACATCGGGAATGAAACACCGGTGGCAGGCATGAAAGATTGCAGTATTGTAACAGCAACCTATGAATTGGATGAAGGCATGAAGGGAACGATTGGTATTATCGGACCGAAGCGAATGGATTATGAAAAGGTAGTAAGTAATCTGAAGGTTCTAAAGAACCAGTTAGATGATTTATATAAAAAGAACTGATAGATATCAGGGAACAGAAAGGGATGATTCAGAGTGGCAGAAGAAAAAGACATGATGCAGGAAGAAAACCTGACAGAAGATAATAAAGAAGAGATGGAACAAGAGGTTACAGCCGAGGCAGAGGAAACGGATAAAGAACAGGAAACAGAAGCTGAGGAAACCTCCAAGGAGAGTAAAAAAGAAAAGAAGAAAAAAGAAAAAGCAGATAAGAAACAGGATGCCTTAAAAGAAAAAGTGGATGAACTGGAAGACAGAGTAAAACGTCAGATGGCAGAGTTCGATAACTTCCGTAAGAGAAGTGAGAAGGAAAAAACAGCAATGTTTGAGACCGGAGCCAGAAGCGTAATTGAAAAGATACTTCCTGTTGTAGATAACTTTGAAAGAGGTCTGGCAAGTGTACCGGAGGAAGAAAAGGATGGTGGATTTGCACAGGGAATGGAAATGATTTACAAACAACTTCTGACAGAACTTGATAAGTTGGAAGTAAAACCGATTCCGGCAGTTGGCGAAGAATTCAATCCGGATTTTCATAATGCAGTAATGCAGGTAGAAAGTGATGAATATGAATCCGGTGTGATTGCACAGGAATTGTTAAAAGGTTACACCTACCGCGACACTGTAGTAAGACACAGCATGGTAGCGGTAGTTCAATAAAACAGAAACAACAACATTGTATAAATAGTAGGAGGAAATAGTTATGAGTAAAATTATCGGTATTGACTTAGGTACAACAAATAGCTGCGTAGCAGTTATGGAAGGTGGTAAACCCACCGTTATCGCCAACACAGAAGGCGCAAGAACAACACCATCTGTTGTAGCATTTACAAAGAACGGAGAAAGACTTGTCGGTGAACCTGCAAAACGTCAGGCTGTAACAAATGCCGACAAGACTATTGCATCTATCAAGAGAGATATGGGTACAGACAGAGGTCGTACCATTGATGGAAAGAAATATTCCCCACAGCAGATTTCTGCTATGATTCTTCAGAAACTGAAAGCAGATGCAGAGAACTATCTGGGAGAGAAAGTAACAGAAGCAGTTATCACGGTTCCTGCATACTTCAATGATGCACAGAGACAGGCAACCAAGGATGCCGGTAAGATTGCCGGACTGGATGTAAAACGTATTATCAACGAGCCTACAGCAGCAGCACTTGCGTATGGTCTTGATAATGAAAAAGAGCAGAAGATTATGGTATACGACTTAGGTGGTGGTACATTCGATGTATCTATCATTGAAATCGGTGATGGCGTTATCGAAGTTCTTTCTACAAACGGTGATACCTTCCTTGGTGGTGATGACTTCGACCAGAAGATTATCGACTGGATGTTAGCAGAGTTCAAGGCAAAAGAGGGTGTGGACTTATCCGGTGATAAGATGGCACTTCAGAGATTAAAAGAAGCAGCAGAGAAAGCTAAGAAGGAACTTTCTTCCGCAACAACAACCAATATCAACCTTCCATTCATCACAGCTACAGCAGAAGGTCCGAAACACTTTGATATGGACTTAACAAGAGCTAAATTTGATGAATTAACACATGATTTGGTAGAGAGAACAGCTATCCCTGTTCAGAACGCAATGAAAGATGCAGGCTTAACCAATGCAGATTTAGGTCAGGTACTGTTGGTAGGTGGTTCTACTCGTATCCCTGCTGTACAGGAAAAGGTTAAACAGCTTACCGGCAAAGAGCCAAGCAAATCCCTTAACCCGGATGAGTGCGTAGCACTCGGTGCTTCCATTCAGGGTGGTAAATTAGCAGGTGATGCCGGTGCCGGTGAAATCTTACTGCTGGATGTAACGCCACTTTCCTTATCCATCGAGACTATGGGTGGTGTTGCAACAAGACTGATTGAGAGAAACACGACCATTCCTACCAAGAAGAGCCAGATTTTCTCTACTGCAGCAGATAACCAGACAGCCGTAGATATCAATGTAGTACAGGGTGAAAGACAGTTTGCAAGAGATAACAAATCCCTTGGACAGTTCAGACTGGATGGCATCCCTCCGGCAATGCGTGGTGTACCACAGATTGAGGTTACTTTTGATATTGATGCAAATGGTATCGTTAATGT
>CAKRWT010000045.1 GCA_934418125.1 uncultured Lachnospiraceae bacterium | reverse complement strand
AGGTCGAGGGCTTAACCATAAGTAAAATCGTAAACGATTCAACAAAAGTAAAATCGTAAACGATTTAACTTTAGAAGTGATTGCAGAGGCAATCACATCTTTAGAAGAAGCTAAAGCTTCTTCCCTAGAAAGCTTACGCAGGCAGGAAAGAGGAAGTCTAAAAGATTTTCGGGTTCGGTTTTGAGGGTATGTCCTTTAAAACAGATTATTTCACTATTTACAAAAAAATGTAAATAGTGTTTTTTTTTCTGTTTTCATATGGTATAATATAAAAAATATGGTATCATAATGGTAGTGTTTTAAGGTAGATAGTGATATCAGAACATATTAAGGGGATTCTAAATTAATAACGTGAGGTGGATTACATGGATACAAAGATACTGCTTGAGAATGGAACGAATGAATTAGAGGTACTTGAATTCAAATTAGATGGTAATGCTTATGGAATCAATGTGGCTAAAATTAAGGAGATTATCAATTATCAAGAGGTAACTCCAGTACCAAATGCTCATCCTAGCGTAGAAGGTATTTTTATGCCACGAGATACAATGATTACAGCAATTGATTTAAAGAATTGCTTACAGAGAGGAGTTTCAGAACCGGGTGGGTTATTTATTATAACAAATTTTAATAAACTGGATATTGCGTTCCATGTAGATTCTGTAGTTGGAATTCACAGAGTTTCTTGGAGAGATATCATCAATCCTGGTTCTACTGTATCTACTACAGAAGCGGGAATATCTACTGGTATTATTAAATTTGAAGATCGTTTGATTATTATTCTTGATTTTGAGAAAATTGTTACAGATATTAACCCAGAAACAGGATTAAAAATGACAGAGATTGATGAACTGGGTAAACGAGATAGAAATGAATTGCCAATTCTGATTGCGGAAGATTCTCCTCTATTAAATAAGTTAATTGTCGATTCCTTACATAGAGCCGGTTATGTGAATTTAATTCATACGGAGAATGGACAACAGGCATATGATGTTATTGAAGAGTGCAAGCGAGAAGGTACTTTGAAAGAACATGTTCAGTGTATTATTACCGATATCGAAATGCCAGTAATGGATGGACACAGATTAACAAAACTTGTGAAATCGGATGATGAAACAAAAGATATTCCAGTTATTATTTTCTCGTCATTGGTAAATGATGAGATGAAGAAAAAGGGAGAGTCATTGGGGGCAGATGCACAGCTTTCTAAACCGGAAATTGGTAATTTGGTTAAAGTGATTGATGATTTGGTCTTAAATACCAAATAGATAATATCGTAAAACAAAAGGCCGGGATATTCCCGGCTTTTGTTTTCGCCAAGGTAATGGATGGTCAAATATAAAATGTTCTCATAAATGTTTGAACTATAGAAAATAGAATGACAAAAGGATGCAATAGAATGAATGGTATGCTCACGGAAATAAGAGAAAAAATACAAACGTCTGATATCGTGTTAGTTGGTTTGGGAGAAAAATTACAATATGGATGGGATAAACTGATTGCAGATACCCGATACCAGGAAATAGAAGCGGAAATAAACAATAGAGAAGAATATATCTGGATAATTCCTTTTTTACAGAAAATGGTGCTGAACCAAAATGAAGATGAAAGATTAAAGGATGCATATCTGACATTAAAGGAACTGGTTGACGGAAAGAATTATTTTATTGTATCTTTATGCATGGATGATTATGTTTATCGTTATGGATTTCCTGAAAACAGAGTGGTAACACCATGCGGAGGATTTAGAAAGATGCAGTGTGATGTAAATTGTGATGGCTCTTTAAAGGATGTTCCCATGGAGATTTATCATAAAGTAGAACAATATTATAAGAAAGAAATCACATTGGATATGTTGCAGGAACCAATATGTGAAAAGTGTGGTCAGAAATTGCGTTTTAACCAATTGGGTGTTACAAAGTATGCAGAACAGGGATATTTGGACATCTGGGCAGAATATACAAAATGGTTACAGGGGACAGTGAACAGAAAATTATGTGTATTAGAGTTAGGAGTTGGCTTAGAATATCCTTCGGTCATTCGGTTTCCATTTGAAAAAATCGTGTTTTATAATCAAAAGGCATTTTTATATCGTGTGCATCCATCACTATATCAGTTAGGTGAAGAGATTGCAGAGCAGGGTAAGGGAATAAAGGCTGACCCAGTGGATTTCTTACAGAAGACATTTGTTAATTAGTGTATGTTATGGTAGAATGAAACATAAAAGATTTAGGAGAAAGCTATATGAGTTCAAACGAAGAATACTTAGATAACTTATTAAAATCTATAATTAGCAATGATGACATAGCTCCAGCGGATGGCGAGATGTCTGATGGCGTAAAGGCAGTTGACGAACCGATAGCATCAGAGGAAAAGCCAATGGCACTGGAAGAAATGCCATCAGAGGAAGAACCAATGGCATTGGAGGATGTACCATCAGAGGAAGAACCAATGGCATTGGAGGATGTACCGTCAGAGGAAGAACCAATGGCATTGGAGGATGTGCCGTCGGAGGAAGAACCAATGGCATTGGAGGATGTGCCGTCGGAGGAAGAACCAATGGCATTGGAGGATGTGCCGTCGGAGGAAGAACCAATGGCATTGGAAGATGTGCCGTCGGAGGAAACAACAATAGATGAGGACAAGCCAATTCTGATAGAAGATGCAGAAAAATCAGATGAGTTTCAATCTCAGGGTAGTAGTGAAGGGAAAGAAGAAACCATTGTAGTGGATAACCCGGAAGTGATAGAGGAATCTGAAGTAGAAGAAGAGCCTGTGATAGAGGAGCCTGCTGAGGTCATAGAGGAGCCAGATGGGTCAGACCTTAATAAAGCAATGAGTACGGATGATATAGAAGCCATGCTTGCTTCCATGAATGAAGGAAAGAAAGAAAACGATACACTGGAAGAAACAGAGAAAGCAGAGGAAGAGCCTGGAGAGGATGATGATTTATCTGCATTATTGGCAGGAATGAGTGACGATGAAAATCTGAACGAAATCAATAAATTACTAGAAAAATCTGATACAGGAGCTTCTTTGGATGATGACATGTTGGCTTTGCTTGGAAACACAACAGGGTTAGAGGAAAGTGAAGTTGATGGGGAGAATGGAGACCAGGATGCCTTCAATTTCTTTATGGGAGAAGAGGAACCTGAAAAGGAATCCCAGGAAGAGGATAGCCAGTTATCCGATGGTGCCGGGAATGGCGATGCGGAGCCAGAAGAAGATAAGAAGAGCAAAAAGGAAAGAAAGAAGAAAGAAAGAAAAGCTAAGAAAGATGAAAAGAAAAAGGGGAAAGAGGACCCGCAACAGCAGGCAGAAGATATTTTGCTGGAAGGCTTAGAGCCGGATGACGGGGAAGGGCAGAAGCCTGAAAAAGAAGGATTTTTTACCAGATTACTTAATTTCCTGACCGAAGAGGATGAAGATGAGGTGCAGGAAAACGCAGCGCAGGGACTGGGGGAAGATGGTCTGCCGATTGGTAATCCAACCGAAGAGAATATGGCACTTCTGGAAGAAATGAGCGCGGAAGATAAAAAGGGTAAGAAAGAGAAGAAGGAAAAGAAGAAAAAAGAGAAAAAGAAAAAAGGAAAGAAAGAAGAGGCTGTATCATCCGAAGGCGAAGAGGAAGAGGGTGGTAAAGCGGATAAGAAGAAAAAATCGAAGAAGAAAAAGAAAGAAAAAACGGAAAAATCACAGGAAGAATTAGAAAATAAAGAACCGGAAAAGAAACTTTCCAGGAAAAAAGTCATTCCTGTTTTTGTGTTTGCCATTACGCTGACGGTTTGCCTAATTCTGTTATGCCAGATTTTACCGGAGAACATTCAGAAGAATGAGGCAAGAATTGCGTATGACCAGAAGAATTATGAAGAAGTATATGATTCCCTATATGGTAAGAAGTTAAAGGAAGAAGACGAAGCTATTTTTGAAAAGAGTAACATGATTTTACAAATGCAGCAGAAGTTGGATTCCTATCAGGTATATGAGCAGCTGGGTATGCCATTAGAAGCATTGGATGCGTTGGTTTCCGGTGTAGACAGGTATCAGAGTCTGCTAGCGAAAGCGGAACAGTATCATGTGACAGCAGAATTAAAAGAGGTATATGACCAGATATTAGAGTTACTTTCTACCAGATTTGGAGTGTCTGAGACAGAAGCTATTGCAATCAATGCGTCAGAGGATGATGAAAGTTATACCAGACAGTTAAATGACATTATTAACGGCAATGGTTCCAATGATGAAGAAGCACCGGATGAAATGCAGGATGTATTACCGGAGGAAGAGGAAATCCTGAACAGAATACAAGGGGAAGCGGCCGGACAGGAGTAGGTATGATAGCAATAATAGACTATGATGCAGGAAATATCAAAAGTGTAGAGAAAGCAGTAAATGCACTGGGATATCAGGCAGAGGTTACCAGGGACAGAGAAACCATTTTACAGGCAGACCACGTAATTTTACCGGGGGTTGGTGCCTTTGGTGATGCTATGGAGAAACTTCATCATTATGGACTGGTGGATGCTATCAGAGAGGTTGTGGCAAGAAAGATTCCGCTTCTGGGTATCTGTCTTGGTTTGCAGTTGATGTTTGAGAGCAGTGAGGAGGCACCAGGCGTAGAAGGTCTGGGTATTCTGAAAGGAAAGATTTTACTGATTCCTCATGGAAAAGATTTGAAAATACCGCATATTGGATGGAATTCCCTGAAGTATCCACATCCGGGAAGATTATTTAAGGAAGTTCCGGAGAATTCCTATGTATATTTTGTACATTCCTATTATTTACAGGCAGAGGATGAGAAGATTGTGACAGCGACGACAGAATATGGTACGTTGATTCATGCTTCGGTGGAACAGGGCAATCTGTTTGCCTGTCAGTTTCATCCGGAGAAGAGTTCCGATGTAGGAATGAAGATATTACAGAATTTCCTGGAGGTGGAATAGGATGCATACAAAGAGGATTATTCCCTGTCTGGATGTAAAGAACGGACGTGTGGTAAAGGGTGTTAATTTTGTGAACTTCAAGGATGCAGGAGACCCGGCGGAGGTTGGTGCCGCGTATGATAAATCCGGTGCCGATGAACTGGTCTTTCTGGATATTACGGCTTCCTCGGATGCCCGTGCCACGGCAGTAGAAATGGTCAGAAAGGTCGCGGAAAAAGTATTTATCCCATTTACCGTAGGAGGCGGAATCCGGACGGTAGAGGACTTCAAAGCGATTTTGCGAGAAGGTGCAGATAAGGTATCGGTTAATTCCGCAGCGATTATGAATCCACCATTGATTAGCGATGCGGCAGACAAGTTTGGCAGTCAGTGCGTAGTAGTTGCCATTGATGCAAAGCGCAGAGAAGACGGAAGTGGCTGGAACATCTATAAGAATGGTGGTCGTGTTGATATGGGCATCGATGCCATTGAGTGGGCGATGAAGGCAGAGAAGCTCGGGGCAGGGGAAATCCTGTTGACCAGTATGGATGGAGATGGCACTAAGGCAGGATATGATTTGGAGTTGACGAGGGCTATTTCCGAAAATGTTTCCATTCCGGTCATTGCTTCTGGTGGAGCAGGTACGATGGAACATTTTTATGAAGCTTTTACCATAGGAAAGGCAGATGCGGCGTTGGCGGCTTCGTTATTCCATTTCAAAGAGATGGAAATCAGGGACTTGAAGAAATATTTGAGAGACAAAGGAATTTCAGTGAGGTTATAGAGATGGCAATGCTGAGTAATGATTGGGCACTGACGCTACAGGAGGAATTTCATAAGACATATTACAGGCAGTTGTATAACTTTATCAAAGAGGAGTACAGTAAACGGGTCATATATCCTCCGGCAGAGGATATTTTCAATGCTTTTCACTTTACCCCATTACATGAAGTAAAGGTATTGTTGTTAGGACAGGATCCTTATCATAATGAACATCAGGCACATGGTATGAGTTTTTCCGTATTGCCGGAGCAGAAGGAGATACCGCCTTCTTTGCAGAATATTTATAAGGAATTACAGGACGATTTGGGATGTTATATTCCGAATAATGGGTATTTAAAAAAATGGGCAGACCAGGGAGTACTGTTATTAAATACGGTATTGACAGTAAGGGCACATCAGGCAAATTCCCATCAGGGAAGAGGCTGGGAGCAGTTTACCGATGCCGTTATTCAGGCAGTGAATGAACAGGACAGACCGATTGTATATCTTTTGTGGGGCAGACCTGCACAGAGTAAGATTCCGATGCTGACTAATCCCAAGCATCTGATTCTGACGGCACCGCATCCCAGTCCCTTATCGGCATACCGTGGCTTTTTTGGATGCCGTCATTTCAGTCAGTGCAATGACTTTTTAAAGGCAAATGGTGTAGCCCCCATTGACTGGCAGATAGAGAATATTTAATGAGAAGATGTTTCAATAGATAAAAATAGCATGTGTCAGTATTGACATGTGCTATTTTTATGATATAGTAATAGTGTTCCTGATAAGAACTACTATTAAAGGGGGAGGAGAGATGAATCTGGCTGAATATATTGAACAGTTGACGCAGTTTGGGTTGACAAGGCAGGAAGCAACGATTTATCTTTGCCTGTACCAGAACGGAGAACTGACCGGTTATGAAGTAGCCAAGCAGACAGGTATTTCCAGATCCAATGTGTATAGCAGCCTTGCCATCCTGGTGGAAAAGGGGGCAGCTTACCTGTTGGAAGGTGCCAGCAGCAAATATATGGCAGTGACTCTTCGGGAGTTTTGTGAGAATAAGATAAGGAATTTACAGAAACTTTCCGAGGAACTGGAGAAGAATCTGCCGGATATGCGTACTCCTTCGGAGGGGTATATTACCATAGAAGGGTATCGACATATTCTGGATAAGGTATTCCACATGATTGAAGATGCGGAGTATCGTGTTTATCTGTCCGCACCGAAGTCCTTTGTGGAGAAAATAGAAGAGGCACTTTCAGCTCTGATGAAAAGAGGACGAAAACTGGTGCTTATTACAGATGGGGTATCGGCACTGACAAAAGAGGGAGCCATTTCCTATCTGACACAGACGAAGGCAGGACAGCTTCGGTTGATTATTGATTCGACTTATGTTTTAACCGGAGAGATTACGGAGAGCGAAAGCGATACTTGTCTTTATTGTGGACAGCCTAATTTTGTGAATGTTTTCAAGGAAGCACTTCACAATGAAATACAGTTAATTGAGCTTACAGGAGGAGAAAAGCAATGAGTAAATTACCATTTGTAACAAAAGAACAGGTTGAAGAGATTACCAGGACTTATCCTACCCCTTTTCACATTTATGATGAAAAAGGAATTCGGGAGAATGCTCAGGCAGTAAAGGAAGCATTTGCCTGGAATAAGGGGTTCAAGGAATATTTTGCAGTAAAGGCATGCCCTAACCCATTTCTGATTCAGATTCTGCATGAGTATGGCTGTGGTTGTGACTGTTCTTCCCTGACAGAATTGATGCTGAGTAATGCGATGGGAATCAATGGACATGATATTATGTTTTCCTCCAACGATACACCACCGGAGGAGTTTGCTTATTGCGATAAAGTAGGCGGCATTATTAACCTGGATGATATTACCCATATTGAATGTGTGGAGAAGACGCTGGGAAAACTGCCTGAAACCATGAGCTGCCGTTACAATCCGGGCGGGGTATTCCAGATGAGCAATGGTATCATGGATAATCCGGGGGATGCAAAGTACGGATTTACCACAGAGCAGTTGTTTGAAGGCTACCGAATCCTGAAAGAAAAAGGGGTAAAACATTTCGGCATTCATGCATTCCTGGCAAGCAACACTGTTACAAATGAGTATTACCCACAGCTTGCAAAGCAGTTGTTTGAAGTGGCTGTCCAGATTAAGGAACAGGTTGGTGTGGAGCTGGAGTTCATCAATTTATCCGGAGGTGTGGGAATTGCCTACAGACCTGACCAGACGGCTAATGACATCCGTGTGATTGGTGAGGGAGTCCATAAGGTATATGATGAAATTTTAGTGCCTGCCGGCATGGGAGAAGTAGCTATCTATACAGAGATGGGACGTTTCATGATGGGACCTTACGGAGCACTGGTAACCAAGGCGATTCATGAGAAACACACACATAAGGAATATATTGGAGTAGATGCCTGCGCTGTGAATCTGATGCGTCCGGCTATGTATGGTGCATACCATCATATTACCGTTCTGGGAAAAGAGAATGCACCTCTTGACCATAAGTATGATGTGACCGGTTCCTTATGTGAAAATAATGATAAGTTTGCTATTGACAGGGAGTTGCCGGAAATTTCCATGGGTGATTATCTGGTCATTCATGATACCGGTGCACATGGGTTTGCCATGGGATATAACTATAATGGAAAATTAAAATCGGCAGAACTTCTTCTGAAAGAAGATGGCAGTGTGGAACTGATTCGGAGAGCCGAGACACCGAAGGATTATTTTGCAACCTTCGACTGCTTTGATATTTATAAGAAATTAGGATTTTAACGGAAAGCAGATTCGTGAAAGGATAACTTTTAACAGAATAAATTATAGAAACATTCCCGACAGATAAAGTAGTATCTGCCGGGAGTCTCTGTTTCCTGAATAAGAACCTGCAAGGTTGTTTGCCGGAGCAAACTTTCTATTTATGATGTTGCAGCCACTTTTCAGCGCAGTTGGCAAGACAGGCAGCACCAATGGGACAGACCTCTTCATTGAACTGAGCTTTGGGATGATGTACCGGATAATCGCCGCGTTCATCGTTAAAGCCGGCAGCCAGATACATATAGGTACTGGGAATCTGCTCTGCGACAACGGCGAAGTCTTCCGATGCGGTGGCGGAGCAGTCCGGATAGCCGGTAAGGTTTGGAATGGGAAGCTCCTTCATATAAGATAAAAATTCTTCCGTGGAAGCGTGGTCGCAGATAAGGGGCGGCACATCAGAAAGAACTTCTATCTGAACACTGCCGCGGTATAATGCCGCCGTCTGTTCGCATACTTCTTTGATTCGCGGAACCAGGCAATCTCTGGCAGCAGGGCTGTCGGTACGCAAAGTTCCCTGCAAAACGGCAGTATCCGGAATGATATTGGCAGCTGTTCCGGCAGTAAATTGACCGATGGTCAGAACGCTGGCATCTTTGGGATTGTTCTCTCTGGCAATCAGTTCCTGCAGGGCAAGATGAATATGCACGCCGATGTTAATCGGGTCCACACCCTGATGCGGGCAGGCACCGTGACTTCCCTGTCCGGTAATGGTTATTTTAAAGCCGTCTACGGAATTCATCATGGTACTGTTGGCATTGTACATATAGACACCCATCGGAAATCTGCCGGTGGTTACATGATAGGCAAGGGCAACATCTGGTTTGGGATTTTCTAAGATACCATGGGTAAGCATATCCTTGGCACCCTGAAAAGTTTCCTCCGCAGGCTGAAACATGAATTTGACAGTGCCTTGCAGACTGTCTTCCTGTTCTTTTAACATTCTGGCAGCTGTTAACAGCATTGCCGCATGAAAATCGTGTCCGCAGGCATGCATGGAGCCGGTCTGGCAGGAAAAAGGTTCCCCGCTGTCTTCTGTGATAGGCAAAGCATCCATATCTGCCCGGAGTAAAATTACAGGATTTCCTTTCCCTAAGAGGGCTGTAATACCATGTCCACAGGGGGTAGGATTTAAACCGTAAGCAGTCAGCTTCTCTTTGATGAAAGCTACGGTTGTGGGTAAGTTCAGACCGGTTTCCGCATGTTCATGCAGATAACGTCTGTTTGCAATTGTTTCTTCTTTTAATTCCAGTGCACGTGTGTAATAGTCCAAGAAAACACCTCCTGTTTTCAAATCTAAAAACCATACAGGACATTGTACGCACTTTTAGGATAGGTGTCAAGAAAGTGGGAGATGTTTAGGAGATGCCTAAAAAGAAAGATGATAAAGCAATGATTCTTACGCTCACGTGGAGGACTTTTTACCGGATAGAATATTGAAAAATAAAAAGAACCGCGAAGCCCCATAACTACGCGATTCTTGCACAAAAAGAACATGCCGGTGGCGGGACTTGAACCCGCACGTGGTTGCCCACAACAGATTTTGAGTCTGCCTCGTCTGCCATTCCGACACACCGGCTTATTTCGCAACCATGAGTTATCTTAACATAGAACTTAGGGCTTTGCAAGTAATTTTTGCCAAAACGTTTTATAGAGTTTTTCATAATAAATCTGCCTGTTTTTTGTATAATTTCCATTTCTTACCAGAAAAGAAGTTGCAACATACTATGTACATTTGTATCCAGATATGGTATCTTTATACAAGAATGTTACAAAAAGTAACAAGATGTAATGAAAATGTAATATATCAAAAGAAAAACTATAGATAAAGGGGAAAATACGGATGATACGAAGAGACAGAAACGCAAAGAGCCACAAAATTGCTACGAAGATTATGACTTTGGTGATGGCAGGGGTTCTTGCCATGATACCGGTACAGCAGGCACAGGCAGTGGGAGCAGGCAGTGCAATCGCAAGGGGAATAGATGTTTCCAAACATAATCTGGCGATTGACTGGGGGCAGGTTCCTTCCTCCGGGGTATCCTTTGCTTTTGTAAAGGCGGGCAGTACCAATTCGGGAGTAGACCCTTATTTTGATGCTAATATGCAGGGAGCAAATGCAGCAGGACTGAGAACGGGGGTATATCTGTATTCCTATGCAACCAATGCAGATGAGGCACGAAATGAGGCAAATTTACTGTTGCAATGGATTGGCAATTATATGGTAAGCTATCCGGTTGTATTCGACATCGAGGATTCCTGTCATAAGAATATGTCCCAGGCACAGTTACAGGAGATTATCAATGCGTTTTGCAGTATTATAGATGCAGCGGGTTATTACCCAGTGGTGTATTCCAATAAGAATATGTTCCAGAACAAGATAGGAAATATCGGATACGATAAATGGGTAGCCCAGTATGCCGATGCGCTGGAATATGAGGGCGCAGCTTTCTGGCAGAATACTTCCCACGGAAGTATCGCAGGAATCCCGACGAGAGTGGATTTGAATTATCAGTTTAAGGATTATTCTTCCATCATTGTAGCCAATGGCTTTGTAAAGAGGGGAGAACAGCAGGTATTCTATAATAACTATCGGATGCAGCGTTCTACCTGGGTAAGTCAGGATGACAGAAAGTACCATGTAGATGAGAATGGTTATGTGCAGAAGGGCTGTTGGTTCGATGATGAAACAGGAAGATATTTCCTGGCGACGAAAGATGGACATGCCCTGCGGGAGGACGTAACGATTCAGGGTGTGGAATACTGGTTTGATGAAAATGCAGTGATGCAGACTGGACTTGTAACAAGACCAGATGGCAATATTTATTATTATGATGAAACGGGTGCCTTGCAGAAAAATGTAACGGTAACGGTTGATGGCGTTAATTATGAAGTGAATAAAAAGGGAATTGCCACAGCAATATAAGAAGAGAAACCTCAGGAACCCTGCAAAAGGAAACCTGAGGTTTCTTTCTGTATGGGACCAAATACAAAATAGGAAGAATTTAACATGCCATAGACTTTTCAAAAGGGAGCATTATGGTATATAATAAACTCTATATGGGCTAGACACATACAGGGAAAGAACATGGTGATTGTATGGATTGTAAAGAGGCAGAGAAAAAAATCCCTTCTTTTCTGCAGGATGAGCTGGAAGGCAAAACACTGGAAGAGTTTGTTGAACATATTGAAAACTGCCCGGAATGTAAGGAAGAGCTGACCATTCAGTTCCTGGTAACAGAGGGTATGGAACGGTTGGAAGAGGGCAAGAGTTTTAATTTGCAGAGTGCGCTTGGTGCCAGAATGAACGCGGCGGCACACCGTATCCGGATTTACCGCAATCTGCAATATACGTTAGTGTGCCTGGAGGCAGCGGTGGCAGCAGCCATTATTATTTCACTATGTATTGTTCTCCGCCTGTAAGGGGAGACGGGAAAGGTATTATCGTAAATGAGTCAGAAACTTGTATTGATAGATGGACACAGTATTTTAAACAGGGCATTTTATGGGGTACCAGACTTAACCAACAGTCAGGGACTGCATACCAATGCGGTTTATGGATTTTTGAATATCATGTTTAAGATACTGGAGGAGGAGAAGCCGGATTATCTGACGGTTGCCTTTGATTTACATGCCCCTACTTTCCGTCATGAAATCTATAAGGAATATAAGGGAACCAGAAAGCCGATGCCATCGGAGCTGCGGGAGCAGGTGCCGGTTATGAAGCAGATGTTACAGGCAATGGGAATCTGCATTATGGAACAGGCTGGGTTGGAAGCGGATGATATCCTGGGAACGATTGCCAAGAGGGGCGAGCGGGAAGGCATGGAAGTATCCCTTGTCTCCGGTGACAGAGATTTGTTGCAGGTGGCGACAGAGCACATTAAAATCAGGATTCCTAAGACCAAGGGTGGAAAAACCGAGATAGAGGATTATTATGCAAAAGATGTGGAAGCCCACTACCAGGTAAATCCGATTCAGTTTATTGATTTGAAGGCACTGATGGGGGATACGGCGGATAATATTCCCGGTGTACCCAAGGTGGGGGAGAAGACCGCAACGGAGCTGATGTTACAATTTGGCTCTTTGGAACAGATATATGAACATGTGGAAGAAATCACGAAGAAGGCAGTAAGGGAATCTCTCATAGCCAACCGGGATTTGGCTGATTTAAGCAAGGTGTTGGCAACTATCAATGTGAATGCTGAGCTTGCGTATTCTTTTGAGGAAGCCAGAGTCGGTAATTTCTATACCGAAGAGGCGTATATATTATGTAAACAACTGGAGTTTAAGAATATACTCTCCCGTTTTGAAAAAAATGTGACGATAGCCAACACCCAGACCGGGTATTTCAAAGAAGTAACAGACCTTGGCGAGGTAGAAGCAATTTTTGCGCAATGGCAGAAGGAAAGTGCCAAGGCAGAAGAAGTACCGGAGGTGGGACTTGCCTTTTTTGCAGATACAAAGAAGGCAGGGGACTGTATGGGCATGGCACTGGCACTGAGCGAGGAAGAAGTGTATTTTATACCGGTACAGGGGCTGGTTACGGCATCGTACCTGACGGGAAAGGTCATCAATCAGAACAGGAAGGAGAACTGCCGGTTTGCTTTATTTAACAGCAAGAACTGTTATGATAAGATAGAAGACAGCACCGAGGGGTGTATGTGGCAGACGAAGGAGGGCGAATGGGAGCCACTTCGTCCCTATGAAACAGAGCGGTATTTTGATATTCTGATAGCTGCTTATCTGATAAACCCACTGAAAAATGACTACGAGATAGAGGATATTGCCAATGAGTATCTGGGGATTACGATTCCAGACAGAACCCAGGTCTGTGGAAAGGCTTCTTATGCAGATACTTATGAAAAGCAGCCGGGAGAGTTTATGGAATATGCCTGCTTTCAGGCGTATGTGTGCCGGATGGCAGCCCCACTCTTACGGGAGAAGTTAAAAGAGCAGGGAATGGATACCCTGATGAAGCAGATTGAAATGCCCCTGACCCGTGTGCTCTATGAAATGGAAGTCAGCGGGATTCAGGTAAAGCCAGATGAACTGAAGACTTATGGGGAAGCCCTGGTGGGGCGTATCGGAGAGTTAGAGCAGTCCATCTATGAACAGGCGGGATGTGAATTTAACATCAATTCCCCCAAGCAGCTGGGTGTAATTTTGTTTGAGAAGATAGGGATTCCGGGTGGTAAGAAAACGAAAACCGGTTATTCTACGGCAGCGGAGGTATTAGAGAAGCTGGCACCGGAATACCCGGTGGTATCGGATATCCTGGAATATCGGGGACTTACGAAGTTAAAGTCTACTTATGCAGATGGGCTGGCAGCATATATCGATGAGAACAATAGGATTCATTCTACTTTTAACCAGACCATTACGGCGACAGGACGTATTAGTTCCACGGAGCCGAATTTGCAGAATATTCCCATGCGTATGGAACTGGGAAGAAGAATCCGTAAAGTTTTTGTGCCACAGGATGGTTATCTTTTTATGGATGCCGATTATTCCCAGATAGAGCTTCGGATTCTGGCACACATGTCGGATGACAAGCAGTTGATTGAAGCCTACCAGATGGATGAGGACATTCACCGGATTACCGCTTCCAAGGTATTTCATACCCCTTTTGAAGAGGTAACAGATTTACAGAGAAGAAATGCCAAGGCGGTAAACTTCGGAATCGTTTATGGTATCAGTTCTTTTGGTTTAAGCCAGGATTTGAGTATTTCCAAGAAAGAGGCAGCAGCTTATATTGAGCAGTATTTTGAAACCTATCCGCAGGTTAAGAATTTCCTGGATACCATGGTGGAGCAGGCAAAGGAAAAAGGCTATGCGGTCACTTTATATGGAAGGAGAAGACCCATACCGGAGCTTTCGTCCAGTAATTTTATGCAGCGTTCTTTTGGAGAACGGGTTGCCATGAATTCCCCGATACAGGGAACGGCGGCAGACATTATGAAAATTGCCATGATTCATGTATGGGAACGGATGAAGCGTGAAAAGCTGCAATCCAGACTGATTTTGCAAGTGCATGATGAGCTTCTGATAGAGACACTGTCCAGGGAAGAGCAACAGGTAAGAACAATTTTATCAGAGGAGATGAAGCAGGCTGCAGATTTATCCGTGACACTGGAGATTGACTTACACACCGGCAGTAACTGGTATGAAGCCAAATAGAAGTAACAGAAGAGAAAAAGCCTGAAGGCAGATGAAGGAATGACAGACATGAAAGTAATCGGTATTACCGGAGGCGTTGGAGCCGGCAAGTCGGAAATCCTGAAATATTTAAAGGAGCACTGTCGTTGCCGTATTATTATGGCAGACCTGGTAGCTCATCAGTTGGAGAAACCGGGGCAGGTGTGTTACGATAAGCTGGTAGGACTTCTGGGAACGGAGATTCTGGGGGCAGACGGACAGATTGAGAAGAGCAGGATGGCGGCAAAGATATTCCGGCAAAAGGAATTACTGCAGCAGGTAAATGCAATCGTCCATCCGGCGGTCAAAGAATATATAAAAGATGCCATTGCCAAAGAAAGGGCAAAGGGAGAGATTGATGTCCTTTTTTTGGAGGCGGCACTTTTAATTGAAGATGGATATGAGAGTATCGTAGACGAACTGTGGTACATCCATACGGATGTGGAAGTCCGAAGAAGCAGACTGAAGAGTTCCAGAGGATACTCGGATGAAAAAATAGACAGTATTATAAGCGGACAGTTGCCGGAAGAAACTTTTTACGAGCACTGTCAGGTGGTATTAGAGAACAGCGGCACGTTGGAAGACGTATACCGACAAATTGATAAGGAATTGGGGGAACTGCTGTGATAGAGGGAAAAAAATTGCCTGGACAGTTAGTCTTTGGATTAGACATTGGGACAAGAAGTATTGTAGGAACCGTTGGTTATCAGGCAGGTGATAAATTTTATGTGGTAACGCAGAGTGTGAGAGAACATAAGACCCGTGCCATGCTGGACGGACAGATTCATGACATTTACCGGGTAGGGGAAACGATCGGCGAAGTAAAAGCAGAGCTGGAAGGACGAATCGGACGGAATCTGAAGGATGTCTGCATCGCGGCAGCAGGCCGTGTGCTCAGGACGGTGACAACCCACGTGGACAGTGAACTGGAAGCGGAGAAGGAAATCAACGGGGAAGACGTCTATGCGCTGGATTCTATGGGCGTGGAGAAAGCCTATAAGGAATTTTTGGACAACAATGAGCTGGATATGAAATTCTACTGCGTAGGGTATTCGGTTGTCCGGTATTATATGAACGGGTATCCGATTGGAAACCTGGAGGGACACCGTGCCAAGGAAATCAGTGCAGATATTATAGCAACCTTCTTACCAGAAGATGTTGTAGACGGCTTATATAAGGCTGTCAGTGTGGCAGGTTTGGAAGTGGTAAATCTGACCCTGGAGCCTATTGCAGCAATCCAGGTAGCCATTCCGGAAATGTACCGGATGCTGAATATTGCCCTGGTAGATGTGGGGGCTGGTACTTCCGATATTTCGATTACCAAGGATGGCAGTATTGTAGCTTATGGCATGATTCCAATTGCAGGAGACAGCCTGACAGAAGTGATTGCAAAACATTGCCTGGTAGATTTTGTGACAGCGGAGAAAATCAAGCGGGGTATCACTGAAAAAGACCAGGTCGAATATAAAGATATTATGGGACTGCCACAGACTATTACAGCAAAAGAGGTGGCGGCGATTACGGAAGAAGTCATTGCCGATATGACAAAACAAGTGGCAGATAAGATTAAGGAATTGAATGGCGATAAGTCCGTCAGTGCCGTATTTGTAGTAGGTGGCGGTGGTAAAATTACCGGTTATACCCAGGCACTGGCAGAGCAGCTTGGCATCCAAAAGGAGAGGGTTGCCGTGCGTGGGGAAGAGGTTATGCAGAGCATAGAGTTCCTGGAGGAGGATGCCAACAGGGATTCCCTGATGGTAACACCTATCGGTATCTGTTTAAGCTTTTATGAGAAGAGCAACAATTTTGTTTTTGTTACTTTCAATGAGCAGCGTATTAAGTTATATGACAACAATAAACTTGCCGTGGTAGATGCTGCCATGCAGGCAGAGTTTGCCAATGACGGGCTGTTTCCGAAGCGCGGAAAAGAGTTGAATTATATCGTCAACGGCAAAGACCATATCACCAGGGGAGCCCTGGGAGAGGCGGCGGTGATTACGGTCAATGGCAAAGAGGGAGACATTTACACTCAGATTCATGCGAATGACCAGATTCAGGTAAAAGAATCGACTGCCGGAGAGGCAGCAGAGCTTACCATCGACAAGCTGCCGGAGTTTGGAACTACCATGCGGGTTATCGTCAATGAAAAGCAGGTGGATTTACCGAAATTTGCCAGTGTAAATGGTCAGCTGCAATCCGGTTACTACAGTATCCAGGAGGGCGATGTGATAGAGATTCTGGATTACTATACGGTACGGCAGATTGCAGAGTTTATGGATGTTATCGTAGACCGTAGCATGAACATATATGTGAATAATAAGCAGGCGGATATGGATACCCGGGTGTATGAAAAGTTTTCCGTGCTGTGGACTATGGAAAACACTTTTGCGGGAACAAACACCTTTCCGGGAGAGAGAAATTTCCCGGAAGAGGAGGATTTTCAGGCAGAAGATGACTTTCAGGAAGATAACGATTTCCAGGAGATGCCAGGTGTGATGAGAGAGTCTTCTTCTCAGGAGGATGTAGATACCCGGAAGGCAAATCCTATGGCAGGAGAAACAGCTTCCACTACAGACGGAAGTAAACAAAAATCTGGCACAACAGAAGAACAGCCGGAAACCGCAAAGGAGCCAACTCAGATTAACGTAACCGTAAATCACATGGGAGTAACCTTAAGCGGCAAGGCAGAGTATGTCTTTGTGGATGTCTTTTCTTATATTGATTTTGACTTATCAACACCTAAAGGAAAGGGCATTGTGACAAAGCTGAACGGAAGAGATGCACAGTATATGGAGATGATTCACAATGGAGATATCATTGAAATCTACTGGAAGCAATAGAAAGGAACAGATAACTGGAGAATGAGATTATGCAGTATTGCCAGTGGAAGCAGTGGAAACTGTGTCTATGTAGGCAGTGATACCACGCATCTGCTGATGGATGCAGGCATCAGCGGAAAGCGCACAGAAGCAGGACTAAAGCAACTGGGGGTAAAAATGACTGATATTGACGGCATTTTTATTACCCATGAACATGCTGACCATATCAGTGGTCTTGGCGTGTTAGCAAGAAAGTATAGTGTACCGATTTACGCAACCAAAGGAACAATCGAAGCCATTAAGAAAAGTTCTACTGTAGGGATTATCGATGAGACACTTTTTCAGGTAATTACGCCAGATGAAAAATGTATCGTAAAGGATATGACGCTGTATCCTATCAGAACTTCCCATGATGCGGCAGACCCGGTAGCCTACAAAATAGCCCATGATAAGAAAAAGGTCGGGATTGTAACAGATTTGGGGTGCTACAATGATTATATTGTGGAGTGTTTGAGTGGATTGGATGTGTTGTATCTGGAAGCAAACCATGATGTTAATATGCTGCAGGTGGGACCATATCCATATTATTTAAAACAGAGGATTTTGGGGAAAAAGGGACATTTATCCAATGAAGCAGCAGGCCGGCTGTTAAGCAGCCTTTTACATGATAAAATGCAGAATATCGTGTTAGGACATCTGAGTAAGGACAACAATTTGCCCGAGCTTGCATATGAAGCAGTCCGTGTGGAAGTAACGATGTCAGATACCAAATACAATGGGAATGATTTCCCAATAACTGTGGCAAAGAGAAATGAAGTTTCCGATGTCATTACAGTACAATAGACAAGTATTAAAATGATAAAATGTAACTATTCAGAGCCATGTAAAGATTATCAAATGAGCGTCGAATGCTTGCATTCGTAAGAGCAATTGATAATCTTTATAGGGCGAAGT
>CAKRWT010000044.1 GCA_934418125.1 uncultured Lachnospiraceae bacterium | reverse complement strand
TAACTTAGACTTCTTCTGGGTATTTGCACAACTTTTCTTCTTTCATACCCATAATTCACCTGCCAGCTGGGTATTACGAGACTTTTCCTTTTGGCATACCCACTAACTTAGACTTCTTCTGGGTATTATGAAGACTTTTTACTTCTTATACCCACCGCTTGACTGTTGTCTGGGTATTTCTGCTTCCTTTTATACACCATACCCTCATTTTTCTGGCTGAATGGGTATTCTCACTTATTTTGTCTCTCTATACCCTCCCCATTTACCTATTCTGGTTATCCAAAAGTAATATCCTTTCCTATACCCACAGTTTGAATTTTTCCCGGGTATTGCGAAGACTTTTTGCCTCTTATACCCACACCAGCCACCTGCCTCTTACGCATCTCTTCTTGCTTTGGCTCAGACCTTATTTTGCTTAGACCTTGCTCTGGCTCAGACCTTGCTTGGCTTAGACCTTGCTCTGGCTTAGACCTTGTTTGGCTTAGATTCTACTCGGTCTTAGGACTTACTTTGGTTCAAGTCTTGGCTTTCCTGCCTGATTCCAGTCACACTCGCAAGCAACATTTTCTATGGATTGCAATGCCCACAGGGGTCATTATAACCGGCTGCCACAGCTGCCTCTCTAGTGTCAAAGATAACCTGATTCTTTTCCTTGGGTAGATAAGAACAGCTTGCCCGATGCAGCTTATGATTATTGCGGTTGCCTATATAACTGCCGGTAGCTGGTGCGGTTCCAAAATTGCTGCCATTGTTTTCCTGGGTGACTCCGGCAATCTGAGTGCTATCCGTCTGCGCTGCACTACCCTGACTTGCTGCAGATTGGCTGTTGGTACTTCCTGTAACACTGGACTGTGTCGTACCACCCTGCCTTGCTGCAGACTGGCTGTTGGCACTTCCTGTAACACTGGACTGTGTCGTACTGCCCTGCCTTGCTGCAGACTGGCTGTTGGTACTTCCTGTAACACTGGACTGTGTCGTACTACCCTGACTTGCTGCAGACTGGCTGTTGGTACTTCCTGTAACACTGGACTGTGTCGTACTACTCTGACTATCTGTGCCTGTCTGCGCCCCGCTGCTCTGACTATCTGCACCCGTCTGCGTCCCACTGCTTTGGCTTGCCGCAGGCTGTACTGAACTATTTGTAGTATCTGACAGGTTCTTCTTACTGTTTGCTGTATTAGACTTCTTCTGGTCTGTACCGGTGCTGCTCTGTACATTTTCACCAGCTTTCCAGGTAGTAGAAGGAGCACAGTTCCAACTGATTTCATGTCCATCGGAAGTGGCTGTCACAGTCCCCTGTTCGTCGGTACGAAATAGCTTTACTCCCATGCTGCGCAGCGTATTTAAAGTTTCCGCATGCGGGTGCCCATAGCTATTATCCTGTCCACAGCTAATGACTGCGTACGTTGGCTCTACTGCCTGCAGAAATGCTTCTGAAGAAGCCGTACGGCTGCCGTGATGTCCTACCTTGAGTACGTCTGCTTTGACAGAAACACCTTCTGCCAGTATATCTTCCTCTGCTTTTTCCTCTGCATCACCTACAAACAAAAATTTATTATCGCCATGGGTCAGCAATAATACAATAGAGTTATTGTTTGTATCCTCATAGGTATCTGTTGGACCTAAAATAGTAAACTGTGCACTGCCAAGCGAATAAGAATCGCCGACAACTGGTGCCGTATTCTGATAGCCCTTTTCCTTCATGGTATCTATCACATCACGGTAGGTTGCTGTATCATTGGTTACCTCCGGCATCATCACTGTACCACAGTCAAATTTATACAAAATAACATCCATGCCACCAATATGGTCTGCATCTGGGTGCGTACCGATGATGTAATCCAGGTGTTCCACGCCCTGTTTATTCAGATAATTCTGCACCAGAGTACCTTTATCATTATCTCCCGCATCAATAAGCATATAGGCATCATCACAGGAAATGAGAACAGCATCTCCCTGCCCCACATCCAGAAAGTGCACGTTCAATTCTGTTTCTGAATTCTCTACTTTGGTATTCTCTGTCTTTGAATTCTCTGCCTTTGGATTCTCTGTCTTCGAATTCTCTGTCTTCGGATTCTCTGCCTTTGGATTCTCTGTCTTCGGATTCTCTGTCTTCGGATTCTCTGTATCCGCTTCTTTTAAAACTGCTTCTGCCTCATTTCCTGCTGCTTCATCCGAATTGCTCTCTTCTGCTCCAGTGTCCTGCATGGTTGCTATCTCTGTAGTCGCCTGCTGTGCTGTTGCTACATCATGGGTTTCGCCGCTGCCACTGGAAGGTGCTGTCAAAACCCCGGCAAAAAACAATACAATAACACCTGGTATTGTAATAGCCGGCTTCATTCTTCTCCCAGTCTTTTGTATTCCATTTAATACCAGTGGATTACAAAGAAGTGCCGCTGCAAGCAACAGTAAACCACTTAAAACACTCTGCCTGAATGCTCCCAATGTCATCAGCAGGAAAAAGAGAGAGAGCACCCACAGTCCTGCCTTCTTAATTGTTTTCATACTTTCTTACCTCGCGCATCTTACAATATAGTATTTTTTCATTCTTGAACATTTGTTACAAAGCAGCCTGGAAAATTTCATACTGACCATTTTTTCTAATCATTTTTCTTCCAGTAACTTTTCTTCCGACAACTTTTCTTCCGGCAGCTTTTCTTCCAGCAACTTTTCTTCCGGCAACTTTTCTTCCAGTAACTTTTCTTCCGATGACTTTTCTTCCAGTAACTTTTCTTCCAGTAACTTTTCTTCCGCCATCTATGGCTCTTTTTCTGCGCAACTTATTACACAGACACAAACAATCTATCTTTTTTACAATAAAAATGGGAATGAATTTATTATAGCACTCCAGCATCCGCTTTCAATACTACCTTTATAATTCATTCCCTTTTTTAATTCATCCATTTTTCAACTATTTTTTCTTCTTCTCTGCCCAAACACTGGCTCTGGCACAGATGCACTACTGTGCGATTTAATTGTGCTGTCCCATAGCACTTTTCCAAACACTGGCTCCGACACAGATGCACTACTGTGCGATTTAATTGTGCTGTCCCATAGCACTTTTCCAAACACCGGCTCTGGCACAGATGCACTACTGTGCGATTTAATTGTGCTGTCCCATAGCACTTTTCCAAACACCGGCTCTGGTACAGATGCACTACTGTGCAATGGCATTACCGGTATACAACTGGTAATATCTGCCTTTTTCTTCGATAAGTTGGTCGTGAGTTCCACGCTCGATAATCCGCCCCTGCTCTAATACCATAATACAGTCAGAGTTCTTGACGGTTGACAGTCTGTGGGCAATGACGAAGGTGGTTCTGCCTTTCATCAGCTTATCCATACCATCCTGTACGATTCGCTCAGTACGGGTATCAATGGAGCTGGTTGCTTCATCCAGAATCAACACCGGTGGATTGGCAATGGCTGCTCTTGCAATCGCCAGGAGCTGTCTTTGTCCCTGGCTTAGGTTCGCCCCATCACCAGTCAGCATGGTATCGTAGCCATCTGACAGATGTCTGATAAAGCCGTCTGCATTTGCCAGCTTAGCGGCTGCCATGACTTCTTCGTCTGTGGCATCCAGTTTTCCGTAACGAATGTTATCTTTGACAGTTCCGGTAAATAAGTGGGTATCCTGTAATACAATGCCTAAGGAGCGACGTAAATCCGCCTTTTTAATCTTGTTGATATTGATGCCGTCATAACGAATCTTACCATCCTGAATATCATAGAAGCGGTTAATCAGGTTGGTAATCGTTGTTTTTCCGGCACCGGTAGAGCCTACAAAAGCAATCTTTTGTCCCGGTGTGGCAAAAAGTTTCACGTCATGGAGTACCATTTTCTCATCCGTGTAACCGAAGTCCACACCATCAAATACAATGTCACCTTTCAGTTCCACATAGTCTACGCTGCCGTCTGCCTGGTGCTCATGCCTCCATGCCCAACGTCCGGTTCTTTCCTTGCTCTCTGTTAATTTTCCATTTTCTTCTTTCACATTAACCAGGGCTACATAGCCCTCGTCTGCTTCCGGTGTCTCATCCATCATCTGGAAAATACGTTCTGCACCTGCCATAGCCATAACGATGGAGTTAAACTGTTGACTTACCTGGTTAATGGGCTGACTGAAGTTCTTGTTAAAGGCCAGGAAGCTGGCAAGCGCACCCAGCGTAAGTCCTCCGAAACCGGATAATGCCATCACACCCCCTACGATAGCGCAGACTACATAGCTTACGTTACCAAGCTGTGCATTGACAGGTCCGATAATATTGACCATGTAGTTTGCCTTGTCTGCACTCTGGAACAACTGGTCATTCAGCTTCTGGAATGCTTCTGTATTTTTTTCTTCATGGCAGAAAACCTTGACTACTTTCTGTCCTTCCATCATCTCTTCAATAAAGCCGTTGACCTTACCGATATCTTTCTGTTGCTGCAAAAAGTACCTGCCGCTTAGTCCGGCAACCTTCTTGGTTGCGACTAACATAACCGCTACCATAATCAGCGTAACAATCGTCAATGGTACACTTAAAATTACCATACTGATAAAGACACCGATAATGGTAATCACACTATTGAACACCTGTGGCAAGCTCTGGCTTATCATCTGGCGCAGTGTGTCGGTATCATTCGTATAAGTGGACATGATATCGCCATGGGAATGGGTATCAAAGTATTTAATCGGGAGCGTTTCCATATGGGAAAACAAATCATTTCGCACATTTCTAAGGGTTCCCTGGGTTACGTTAATCATAATACGGTTGTAGGCATACGCCGCTGCCACACCGATGAGATAAAAGACTGCCACCTGCATGATTCCTCTGGCAAGAGGCGTAAAGTCCGGGGTATCTGCCACCAGCATGGGGGCTATATAATCATCTATCAGACTCTGGATAAACAGTGTTCCCTGGATATTTGCCAGTACACTGACCAGAATCAGAACTGCCACAAGAATGATATGGGGCGCATAATTTTTCATAACATATTTCATCAGACGTTTGAAGGTCTTGCCCGAATTCTCTGTGGTCTTTCCTCTATAAGGTGTTCTACCTCTCATATCTGCCATCTGTTTTCCTGCCTTTCCATAAACACTTGCAAAACGTGTTCTTATACCTCATCGAAATCTCCACTGCCACCAGTCTGTGACTCATATACTTCCCGGTAAATTTCATTACCTGCCAGCAGTTCTTCATGGGTACCAAAGCCGTTGATACGTCCGTCATCCATGACAATAATCCGGTCTGCATTCTGTACACTGGACACTCTCTGGGCAATGATAAATTTGGTAGTTTCCGGTATTTCCTCTGCAAAGGCCTTACGAATCTTTGCATCCGTTGCGGTATCGACTGCACTGGTACTATCATCCAGAATCAGTACCTTCGGTTTCTTTAACAGTGCCCTGGCAATACACAGACGCTGTTTCTGACCACCGGATACATTAGAGCCGCCCTGTTCTATGTAGGTATGATAGCCTTCCGGCATTTTTTCAATAAATTCATCGGCACAGGCAAGTTCACAGGCACGTTTACATTCTTCCTCGGTAGCCTTCTCATCACCCCAACGCAGGTTTTCCAGAATCGTACCGGAAAAGAGCACGTTTTTCTGCAATACCACCGCTACCTGATTACGCAAAGCCTCCATATCATATTCCCGCACATCATGTCCGCCTACTAAAACCCTGCCTTCTGATACGTCATACAGACGGCTTATCAGATTAATCAGACTGGTTTTGGAGCTGCCGGTTCCACCGATGATACCGATTGTCTCCCCTGCCTGTATTTTCAGGTTGATATCATGCAGTACCGCCTTGCTGATGTCCTTATGGTAGGAAAAGGTTACATGCTGGAACTCCACTTCTCCGTCTGGTACTTCGTAAATCGGGCTTTCCGGGTTCGTTAAATCACTCTTTTCATTCAACACTTCGCTGATTCGTTCTGCGGATGCCTCGCTCATGGTTAACATAACAAACACCATGGATAACATCATCAGACTCATGAGAATATTCATGCAGTATGCCAGAAGACTCATCAGTTCTCCTGTTGTCAGGGTATTCTGCACGATGGATTTTGCTCCCAGCCAGCTCAGTAACAGGATACATGCGTACACGGTAAACATCATAATCGGCATGTTTAACACGACATTTTTCTCTGCTTTTACGAAAATATCGTAGATGTTCTGGCTGGCTTTCTTTAATTTACTGGTTTCATAGTCTTCTCTGACATAAGCCTTTACCACACGGATGCCGCTGACATTTTCCTGTACGGACTCATTCAGGTCATCATATTTCGGAAAAGCCTGCTGGAAATATTTCGTCGCCCTTCTTATAATGAAGTACAGGACAATACCAAGTAAAATGACTGCTGCCAGATAGATACTGGCAAGTTTGGCATTGATAATGAATGCCATTGCCATGGCACAAATCATGCTGACCGGTGCCCGGAAACACATTCTTAACAGCATCTGATAAGCATTCTGGATATTGGTTACATCTGTGGTCAGACGGGTTACCAGTCCCGCGGTGCTGAACTTGTCAATATTACTAAAGGAAAAGGTCTGAATGTTCTCAAACATCGCTTTCCTTAAGTTTCTGGCAAATCCGGTAGATGCCCTGGCACCATACTTACCACCCATGATACCGCAGAACAACCCACACAGGGCTGCCACAATCATATACGTACCAATGACATAAATATGATGCATGTTGCCCGCTTCCACACCCTCGTCAATGATAGATGCCATCAAAAAAGGTATCAGAGTCTCGAAAAGAACCTCTAAAATCATAAAGACAGGCGTTATAATGGAAGCTTTCTTAAAGTCTTTAATCTGCTTCGCTAACGTTTTAATCATATTTTCCCCCCTATAAAAGCACTTGTGATGGTGCTTGTCCTTTCAAGTGCCCAGATTGTCTACGGAGTTTATTATCCAACAAATAAAAAAATATGTCAAAGAGTTCACAAAACTTTCACATAGATGCGATACGCTTTGCAACTCTTACCCAGCCTGACCGCCCTCACAACAAAAAACCGCGGACTCCCTTCGGGAAATCCACGGTTTTTCTATTCATGCTTTAACATTTTTATATAGATTTCTTTTTTATCTTCTTATCAGTCTTTGGATTTATCCTTATGGTTCAGGATTTCAAATACAACGGCTGCCAGAAGAACGACACCTTTGATAACCTTCTGCCAGTTTGCATCGATACCCATAAGGCTCATACCAAGGTTGATAACACCAATCAGGGTTGCACCAACTACCATACCGAATACGGAACCGGAACCACCATAAGCAGATACACCACCTACTACGCAGGCCGAAATGGCATCCATTTCATAGTTCGTACCAGCGGTAGAGTTTGCTGCCTGGAATCTTGCGATAACCGTAAAGGCACTGATAACAGTAAGAATTGCCATGTTCAAATATGCCAGGAACATAATCTTTTTGGTATTGATACCGGAAAGTCTGGTTGCCTCTGCGTTACCACCGATGGTATAGAAGTAACGTCCTACGGTTGTCTTGGAAGTAATAAACTCATAAATCAATACGATTACTACAACCCAGATAAGTGCGGTTGGAATACCGCCTGCCATCGCTAATTTATAAGCAAATAACATGATAACCGCTACGGAAATTACGGTTTTTGCAATCATGGCTGCAACAGAACTTACTTCATAACCTTTTTTGATTCTGCTTGTTCTGTTCATGATGTTAATCACAACTACCAGTACACTGACTGCCACACCAACAACCAGACATGGAATGTTCATCTGATTGATAGGAGTCTCGAATACCTTTCCAGAGAACAATTTTAAGTATGTCTGTGGGAAAGGAGCAATACTACCGGTGGAGCTGTTGGCACTTAAGAGTGCGGTACCCCATCCACGGAAAGCAAGGTAACCTGCCAGTGTTGCAATCCACGGTGGAATGTTCATGTAAGCAATGACGAATCCGAGCACTGCACCATAAACAATACCAACCAGTAACATAATCAGAATCGAAACGCCTGTGCCCATTTCTTTTGTTACCATACAGATACCACCGACGGCACCGATAAAGCATACGAAAGAACCACAGGACAAGTCGATATTACCACCTGTCAACATACACATCAGCATACCGGTTGCAAGAATGTAAACGTATGCATTCTGTGTGATAAGTGCATTGAAGTTCAATGCGGTAAACATCTGTCCCTTAGTCATTATTGTAAAGAAGAGAAATACCAGGACCAGGACAAACATCATGGTATTTTTTCTCAATACCTGAGCTGCATTTTTCATCTTTATCCCTCCTTATTTCTTTTCTTTCTTGGACATTACATCAAAGATAATCGCAACCAGAAGTACAACACCCTTGACTACCTTCTGGTAATTTGCTTCCATACCCATGATACTCATACCCTGGTTGATAACACCCATCAGGACAGCTCCGACTACCATACCTGCTACGGAACCGACACCGCCATAAGCAGATGCTCCACCAATGAAGCAGGCTGCAATGGCATCCATTTCATATCCCTGTCCGTAAGTAGGCTGTGCGGAAGCGGCTCTTGCGATGGTTAAAATACCGGCAAGACCTGCTAACAGACCCATATTTGCATAAGCGAAAAAGTATACTTTCTTCGTATTAACACCGGAAAGCCTGGTTGCCTTTTCATTCCCACCTACGGCATACAGATAACGTCCTGTAGCGGTTTTTTGGGTAATATAAGCGTAAGCCAGAAGTACGATGGCAATCCATACTAAAGCACTTGGAATACCCTTGTACTGAGCCAGTTTATACATCAGCCAGACAATTACCACACTGATAACTGCTGTTTTTAATGCCTCGGTTGCAAATGGCTCTGTCGGGTAGCCTTTTGCTTTCTTGCTGATACGGCTCTTAACCGTCATCAATATATAAAGCGCTGCCAGAATCAGTCCTAAACCAAGACAGGTAATATTTAAGTTCGCACCGCCGAAGAAATCCGGTACATAACAGTCAGCACCACCGCCGAATACTTTCAGATATGTGGTATCGGTTACCGATACGGCATATCCCTGTAATACTACGTTAGATAAACCACGGAACGCATACATACCGGCAAGGGTTGCAATAAATGGCGGAACCTTGATATAGGCAATCCAGAAGCCCTGGAACATACCTACCAAAAGTCCGACTATCAGCATAGCAGCTACTGCCAGCCATGGGTTCATACCCTTATCCATCATGACGGCTCCGATACCGCCTACAAAGCATACTACCGAACCTACGGAAAGGTCGATGTTACCACCTGTCAGAATACAGAGCAGCATACCGGTTGCCAGTACGAATACATAAGCATTCTGGGAAATCAGGTTGTTAATATTCTGTGCATATAAAATCTTGCCGCCTGTACTCCAGTAAAAGAAGAGAACTACCAGAACCAGGGCAATAATCATGGTGTTTTTCTTTAAGATATCACCAATACTTTTCTTTCCCATTGTTATGCCCCCTTCCCTGATTTCAGGATGCTTGCCATGATAATCTCCTGAGAAGCCTCTTCTGCTTTCAGTTCACCAACTATCTTGGCTGCATTCATAATATAGATTCTGTCGCTCATTCCCAGAACCTCAGGAAGTTCTGAAGAAATCATGATAACAGATTTTCCTGCTGCTACCAAATCATTGATAATACAGTAAATTTCGTACTTGGCACCTACGTCAATACCTCTGGTAGGCTCATCCAGAATCAGTACATCAGGCTCGGTAAACATCCATTTTGCCAGAAGAACCTTCTGCTGGTTACCACCGGACAGGTTGCCGACATTCTGTTCTACGGAAGGACATTTTGTCTTAAGCATCTGTCTGTATTTCTCTGCTACCTGATACTCTTTGTCTTTATCAATGACCTTATGCTTACTAATGCTGTCCAGATTAGCAAGTGTGGTATTTATCTTAATTGGATTACTCAGTACCAGACCATTTCCTTTACGGTCTTCTGTTACATAAGCAATTTTGTTCTTAATCGCTTCCTGAGGATTCTTTAAAGTAACTTCCTTGCCATTCAGCTTCAAAGTACCGGTAATGCCAGTACCATAAGACTGCCCGAAAATACTCATGGCAAGCTCGGTACGTCCTGCTCCCATCAGTCCGTAGATACCCACTACCTCGCCTTTGCGTACATTGATGGAAACATCATCTACTACCTTACGCTCCGGATACAACGGATGGTATACCGTCCAGTTATCTACTTCCATATTAATATCGCCAATCTTTACATCATGACGTTTCGGGAAACGGTCTGTTATCTCACGGCCAACCATTCCCTGGATAATACGGTCCTCGGAAATCTCTGTCGTCTTCTTATCCATGGTTTCAATCGTGGAACCATCACGGATAACTGTAATTTTATCTGCCACATAGGCAACCTCATTTAATTTATGAGTGATAATAATCATCGTCATACCCTGTTTCTTGAACTCTAACATCAAATCAAGAAGGGCTTTGGAATCGGTCTCATTCAAGGATGAAGTAGGCTCATCCAGGATTAACAGTTTTGCATGCTTTGCAAGTGCTTTTGCAATTTCTACCAACTGCTGTTTACCAGTACCGATTTCTTTAATCAAAGTTTTAGAGGACTCTGATAAACCAACCATTTTCAGGTATTTATCTGCCTCTGCATAGGTTTTATCCCAATCGATTGCATTTTTCTTTCCCTGTTCATTTCCAAGGAACATATTCTCTCCGATGGACATATAAGGAACCAGTGCAAGTTCCTGATGGATAATTACGATTCCTTTTTCCTCGGAATCTTTGATTTTATGAAATTTACAAATCTCACCATTGTAAATAATATCACCTTCGTACGTACCATAAGGATAAATGCCGCTCAGTACGTTCATCAAGGTGGATTTTCCTGCTCCGTTTTCGCCAACCAGGGCATGTATCTCGCCCTCTTCAACCTTCAAATTGACATTGTCAAGTGCCTTAACGCCAGGGAATGTTTTGGTAATATTTTTCATTTCCAATAAAACTTTTGCCAATTGTATCCCTCCCAACCATTCTTTTTCAAATTTTTCGCCCTGTGGCGAAACTATGATTTCCTATTTCCCAAATCTTTAATTATTGTTTTTACTGTCTCTTTACTGAAAGTCAGCAGGCGGGAATTTCCCGCCTGCATATCATACCTTACCTGTTATTTACTTCTTACTGAAGGTCTGCTTCTGTATAGTAACCAGAATCAATTAACAGTTCTTTGTAGTTATCTTTGTCTGCATATACAGGCTCGCAAAGGAAGGAAGGAATAATACCTGTTCCGTTGTCATAAGACTCTGTATCGTTTACATCAACTGTTTCACCCTTTAAAATCTGACCTACCATCTTAACAACCTGGGATGCCAGTGTACGTGTATCTTTGAAGATAGACATAGACTGTTTGCCAGCAAGCATGTTCTTTACGTTAGCTACGTCACAGTCCTGACCTGTGATGATTGGCCATTCACCTGTGTAGTTAGCTTCCAGTGCGTTCTCAACACCAAGTGCTGTAGAGTCGTTGGAGCAAAGCCATACGTCAACCTGTGTACCATCTGCATAGTTAGAGGAAAGAATGTTCTCTGCTCTGGACTGGGATGTCTCTGTTGCCCATACAGGAGTTGCACATTCATCGAAAGATGACTGTCCGGATACAACTACTAACTTACCAGCTTCGATGTAAGGATTTAATACATCCATAGCACCATTGTAGAAGTAACCAGCATTGTTATCACCTGGGTCACCAGCGGTAATCTCTAAGTTGAAAGGTCCGTCTACATTGTCAAGGTCAAGTGTATCTACAATGTACTGTCCCTGTTTTGTACCTACCATGTAGTTATCAAATGTTGCATAGTAAGAAACTGCATCAGAGTTCATAAGAAGACGGTCATAAGCGATAACCGGAATGTTAGCGGATTTAGCCATGTCAAGAGCCTCACCTAAGGAAGAGCCCTCGATTGCTGCGATAACCAGTACATTCGCACCACTGGAAATCATGTTCTCAATCTGGGAAACCTGTGTCTGAACATCGTTAGATGCATACTGTAAGTCTACTTCATAACCAGCAGCTTCCAGCTCAGCCTGCATGTTGGCACCATCCTGGTTCCATCTCTGTAAATCCTTGGTTGGCATAGAAACGCCGACTTTTGTGCCTGCTCCTACGTTATCGGTAGCTGCTGCATCATCGCTGGCTGCTGCATCGTCTGCAGGTGCTGCCTCTTCTGTAGTTGTCTCTGCTGCTGTGTCTGTTGTTGCTGTTGTGCTGTCGCTGGAAGAGCCACATCCAACTAATAAGGATGCAACCATTGCAGTTGACAGAACCATGCTTAATAATTTCTTTTTCATATTCTGTTTTCCTCCCTTAGAATATTCCGTCCACCTTAGTAGTGAACTATACATTTTTACTCCAGAACAAATTTCTCATTTGTCTGTAACCATAATTTAACACATATCAACTAGGAATAATTTACGACTTTCTGTACATTTTTAACATAAACAGAATACGAAAAACAGGGGTGCTAGCACAATTTTGTACTATAGCACACCCTGTATTACAATTTTTTCCTATTCTATTTTCTTGACTTTTTTCATCTCTGACTATCTTTTCCTGTTACTGTACATTCAGATAGACATCCTCTTTCAGATGGAAACCGCTTCCGATAATGACCTCGTCCATATTGTCCTTCGTTACACTGATTGGCTCCAGACCGATATAAGGCACCTCATAATCCCCATTGGTTATCAGGGTTACGTCATCCCCTGTCACATCCTGTCCTTTTGCCAGGGCTACCGCTTCCTCTGCGGCTCTGGTGGCAAGCTTCTCCACGGGCTTATAAACCGTCATGACCTGGGTGCCTTCCACGATTCGCTGGCAGGCTGCCAAATCCGCGTCCTGTCCCACTACCAGAATCTCCCCTGCCATCCGTTTTTCTGCCAGGGCATGGACTACCTGGGTTGCCAAATCATCATTTCCACACATAATGGCATCGGCATCGTTTACCACGTCCGGATTATCATAAATATATTGCGATGCCAGCTCTGCTTTCCAGCCATCTGCATGAGTCGAATCCAGAATCGTTACATTGTGGGTTTTCATAATGCGTCGAAAGCCCTCTTCTACCATACCAACATTCTTATCCGTAGGGGAGCCGCCAAGCATCAATACTTTTCCCCCGGTCAGTCCCTGGTCAATGAGTGCCTGTCCCATCATGGTGCCTACCTTTTCATTGTCAAAGGAGATGTATAAATCCACATCCGCATCTTCCACAATCCGGTCATAAGCAATGACTCGGATGCCTTCTGCCTTCGCCTTGTCTACCGATTCTCTAAGGGCAGCTCCATCGATACTGATGATAACAATCACGTCCATGCCCTTTTGGATAAAGTAGTCAATCTGGTTCTTCTGCTGTTCCACATCTCCATTGGCATTCTGGACATTGACTTCTGCTCCCAGCTCCTTTGCCACGGATACAAACACATCCCGGTCTCTTTGCCAGCGCTCTATGACAAAAGAATCAAAGCTCATGCCTATCTGAATCTTGTTTTCTTCCTTCTCGCTTACAGGGTTTTCCTTCTCCACGCTGCCACAGGCAGTGATGCTGAAAACCATACAAACGATAAGTAATACACTCATTATCCTTCTCATTTTTTCTCCCATCGGTTCTCCCAGTCTTATTTGCTGCTTCCTTCCTTATATTCCGTCGGAGTAACTCCCACATTTTTCTTAAAGGAACGGCTGAAATAGTTCGGGTCTGCATAACCTACCATGGCACAGATTTCCTTCATGGAATACTCTGTGGTAGTCAACAGTTCCTTTGCTTTTTCCATCCGGATTTTTGTTAAATACTCCACAAAGCCCTCTCCCATATCTTCTTTGAAGATTTTGCTGAAATAATAAGGGCTGATATTAACCTGTCTGGACACATCATCCAGAGAAATGTCCTTGCTGTAGTTATTATTGATGTACTCCTTGGCAAGTTCCACCAGGCTGGTAGATTTCTCTGAGCTTTTCCGCAAAACATTCTGGCAGGCATCATTGATTTTTCCGATAAACCATTTCTCCACGTCGCTCATGTTCTCTGTCCCCATGACCGCAGGCAGGTAATCTTTTCTGGTGTTGAATGCATATGTCATACCACCATTTTCATAGGCAATGCGCTCTGCGTACAATACAAATTCCAGCACTTTCAGCCGGATATCCATCGGATTGTCCGCGTGGTTATCCATCATCCACTGGAAAAAATCCTCTGCCGTTGCCAGGGCACGGTTCAATTCTCCATTCTCGACAGCTGCAAACAACTGCTTCTCCATATCCACCGGATAACTCTCTTCGTATTCACAGCCAATCGGTAAATCATCTGCGTGTGCTACACTGCCGGTAGACTTTACCAAAGCTTCCAGGGCTTCCTGATAAGAATTGACCAAATCCTGCAGCGGCTGAACGGAACCGATACCGATACGGAAGCTGCAATCGGTCTGTCTGCGCAGGCTTCGCACCAATTCCCTGGACCTGTCTATCAGCTGGATTCTTTCATTATAATCCAGTTCTCCCTTTTCATAAGGCACCAGCACAGCAATCTTGTTTGCCATGACGGCTCCAACGATGCAGCCCGGGAATCCTTCTTTCAGGGCAATTCTTACTATCTGGCCAAACTGCTGTATCTTCACACTGCTGCCAACCGCATTCGTCATGTGGTTTCCCTCCTGGCTGTCCCCGCATACCACGGATATCATATAACCATACTCCGATTCCATTCTCAGCAGATTTTTATAACTGTTGATATCCTCGGTAAAATGCTCCTGCAAAAGGATATTATAAATCAGCCCACTTTCGATGATAGGGACAACGGTTTCCAGCTTCTCCCGAATCATCAGGTCATTGCTGCGTTTCGTCCTCTCTTTATCTATCATTTGCATGGCGTTTTTCAAGGCTGCCACGATTTTCGTCCGTTCCATAGGCTTGGTAATATATTCCAGTACCCCTAACTTAATGGCTTCCTTGGCATAATCAAACTTATCATAAGCAGACATGACAATAAAAATTACATTGCTGTTCTGCTCCCGGATTTCCCGCATGGCTTCAATTCCATTGATACCAGGCATCTGGATATCCATTACCGCAATATCCGGGCGGTAACTTTCTGCCAGTTCAATGACACTCCGTCCGGTTTTCGCATACTCCACCATGCATTCTTCGCCAAATTCTTTCTCGATGATGAATTTCAGGGAATCAATCACGATTCCTTCATCATCTGCCAACATAATTTTATACATGTTTCCTCCACGTTTCCGCTTTTATCATTCCTCTTTGGTTTCCTACAGATATAAGAATACTTCCGTTCCCTTTCCTGCGCCTTCGCTGGAAATGGCCATCACATCATCATTTCCGGCAAAAAGCTTCATACGGGAAATCACATTGTCCATACCAATACCATTAGAGCCTGCTGTCATCCCCTCTTCCCGGTACGTACCACTCATGACTTTATCAATGGTTTCCTGGCTCATGCCAATGCCGTTATCCTTTACGCTGACACACACGTTATCTTCCACCCGATAAACAGAAAGGGTAATCTGCCCGGCATCACCCATCTCCCGGATTCCATGATTGACACAGTTTTCCACAATGGGCTGTAAAATCATACCCGGCATTTCCACATCCAACAGGGTTTTGTCTATCTTTTTCACATAATGGATATCCCCGGAAAATCTGACATTTAAGATGTAAATATAGGAATCTACCATCTCAATTTCCTCCCGGATAGTAACCGTTTCTTCACTTTTCTTCATATTATAACGATAGAACTGCGCTACCTTCTGCACATAATCATACGTGCGGTCTGCTCCTTCCATCATGGCAAGCTGGGCGCCTGCATTCAAAGTATTGAAGAGAAAATGGGGATTTATCTGCGCCTGTAAATATTTTAACCGGGCATCCTTCAGATGCGTTTCCATCATCAGTTCCCGCTCCTTTAAGGCGCGTTCTGCCTCCATGCTTTCCTTGAGCCGTTCAATGTACCGTCTTATGCTTAACACCATCTGGTTAAATGCCCGGGTTACGATACCAATTTCATCCTCCGTCTCCACCGGCAGCTGCTCAATGGCAAAATTGCCTTTTGCCACTTCATCAGCGGAACCGGCAAGCCTCTTCAAAGGGCTGATAAGGGTTCCGACAAAGCTGATAATAATACCGGCATCACCAAATATAAGCAGAATAATAGCAATCATCGACACCATCTCAAACAGCCGGAAATGCTGCAGCAGTTCGCTGTACCGTTCGGAATTGCTCTTAAACTTCTCCATGTTCAGACTGGAAATATAGCTGTTGATATATTCATACATCTGGGTAGCATTCTCATAGTGCAGTCTGTATTTCTCCACATTACGGCCCCGCTTCGCCTCAATGGTCTGCTCCACAGACTCCAGATAGTTTCCCGACATATATTTAATGTTCCGCTCCATCCGGTCAAAGGATATGCTGGTAATTTCTTCGTTGAGCTCTGCCACCATGTTACGATAATTCTGTTCGCTGCGGTAGTAGTTCTCCAGCGAGTCACTGGTTTTCGCATTCAGGTAATCGGTCATATCCGTCTGTACGGCAGTCAGCGCTTCTGTCAGTTCATTCAGATGCAGGTTGTCCTGATACACCGCATCCAGCCGGTTGGACATATTGTTGATGCCAATCATCAGAACCATATTTACCAGCATTACAAAAAGGCTGATCAGGATATAGATACTGCTTATTTTAAACTGCAGGGAGGCACTGGTTTTCTTACGAATCTTCATCCGTTTCTTCCTCCTTTAGCAGATACTGGTCTACGTTATTTTTATCAATCAGGGTAATATCTGCCGTAAAATACTGGCTGGTATATCCCAGCTCATAATATTCCCGCAAAGCATCAATGCAGAACTCTCCCATCTGTCTGGTATCAATGGATACCGTCGCATAGATAACGTTTCTGTCAATGGCATTGATGATAGTATCGGAATCATAGTAACCAAGAATGCTTACTTCTCCTACCCGGTTATAATCTACTACCGCCTGATAGACACATGTGGTATTTAATTCATTTAAGCAGATAATAATGTCCGGAATCTCCTGCTCCATAAAAATATCCCGGATAGACTCTTCCACAGAAAAGGCATTGGTATCATCTACCGGCAGAAGACTCAGCTCCACCTGAGTATTTTCTTTCTTCTCCTGCTCAATGGTTTCCTGAATCCCGCTGCACAGGATGTTCTGGTCTAAATCCTGGGCATAGGCATTGACCAGTACTGTGATTCTTGCCGGTCTGTCATCCGTGCCAATGGCTGGTTGTTCCTCTTCCATGCTGTCAGATTTGCCGCCATTATTTTCCTGCATTTTTTCTTTTATAATCTGGAGAGCCTGTCTTCCGTACTCTCTTCCCAGATTGTAGCTGCCCACCCCTACGAAGCTGCAGCGTCTGCTGTTGGGGCTATCCCCATAAAGGGTTACAACCGGAATATCTGCTGCTGCCGCTTCATTGATAAGTTCCATCAATCTTTCGTCTTCATTGGCCGTGACAATGATACCATCCACATCAGCGGCAATGGCTATCTGCATCATCTCTTCCACGCTATAGCCTGTCAGCAAATCTTCTCCCAGCCAGTCCACATAAGCGTTTTCTTCTATTGCATGCTGTCTTGCTCCTTCATAAGTAGATGTCCAGATAGAAGAGGCATTATCCTCGGTAATCATCATATAATATTTATCATACGTTTCCGTTTCCATCTCCTCGGCAAATCCGGCATGATAAAAGCCGCCCAGAATCACACTGATAATAATGGTAATGGCGATACTTAACCCAATGAGAAAGATGGTCCATGAATAGGGCTTTCTCCTGTCTTTTTCCTTGTTGGTATTCAATTTCTTTTCCTCATATTTCTATGTCGTCCACCCAGATGAACCGATTTTTTCTACTTTCCTATCATAGAACAAAGCTTCCTTAGTGTAAAGGCAGGGAAATCTCCTGTTCCAGTTTAAAAGAGTAAATTATCTGCTCCTTTACCTGCTTTCCTGCACCACTTTGCCGGCAGCCGGATAACTGCTCCAGGGCTTCCGTATAATAAGCAAGCTGAATCTGGTATCTTTGTATCAGTTCTTCCGGTCTCTCCACTGCATCGGTTTTGTAATCCAGCAACACATACCCATCCTCTTCTTCAAAAAATACGTCAATGATTCCCTGAATCAGTACTGTTTCTTCTGTTGGGAACTGCTCTCCCAGCCGGTTGGCAGGAAGTCCCAGTACAAAAGGCTGCTCTTTATACAGTTTCCCGGCTCTGGCTGCCTTCGCCATCCGCAATGCCACCGGGCTTAACAGAAATCCAGTCAGCCTGCGCAGCGAAACAGCTTCATAATATTCTGTGGAAAGCCGCCTTTCCTGGTGCATCTGCTCTACCTGTCTGTGTAGCACCGCCTCCATAGCTTCCGGCTCCTGTTGTAACACCTCTGTCAGACAGGTAAAATCAAACAGTTCCATCACTTTATGGAAAGCACTA
>CAKRWT010000043.1 GCA_934418125.1 uncultured Lachnospiraceae bacterium | reverse complement strand
CTTGAAATGGAAAAGTGTGAGGATATTGCAGTAGTTTATATGGATGGAAATAATAAGAAGTATCATTCAATTCATCAAGTAAAGAATGAAAAGGGGTGTAAACTTACATCATATAAAGATCCATTAATTCAGCTTATGCTATTTTGATAGTTTTAATACAGATAAAAATTGTCAGATATGGGAAGGTGGATATGAAATGTAATGGGGGATACAGTGGTATGTTCAGAGGCAAAGATATAAGGAAAATGGAAGAGAGACAATAGCTCGTGCCAATCAGGTAATTGAAATGTTACTGGAAAAGAATAAGAATTGTATTCTTATCTCACAGGGATTTTTTATGAGAATATTGGCAGGAGAATTAAAATGGCGTGGTATGGTGGAGAAAAAGAAAGTTTGGATTTTCAAACTTGGAAGAGATTATTTTTCACAAATAAAGAAAAAGTGCTTTAAATAAAATTACAAACATAGTATACTGTATTTATAAAACAAAGGAGGAACAGTATATGAAAAATGAAAATACCAAAAGTAAGGAAATCAGAACACCAGAATTATCTGTTGCAGGAAATGTAATGTCATGGCGGGATACCATTATACAATTATCCAATATTTCAAGTCTCTCGACAGTTCCGTTAGAGTTGGCCGCGTTCCCATATTGGACGATTATAGTGATTCTGGTTGGAATCTTTTTATTACAGGAGAGTATGGTTATATCATTTGTAGCATTTGGTGTAGCAGCAGTGGTTATATATCTGTGGTATGAGAAAAATTTGGAATTAAAAAATCAAAGAAATTTAGTTATAATGATGAACTCAGGGATAGTATTTGTTATTTGTTTTGCAGATAAAGGATTCCTTCAAAAAGTGTACGGGGTATTAAGTACTATTATAGCTGAAGGAAATACTGCTTCAAAGCATATTAAGATTGATATAAATAATAGTGTTATCAGTGGTGAGGCTAGGATACTGAATGATTTGATATTGTGATTTGGGATGAGGTAGAAAATGGCAATAAGTATATCTATTAGTAATTCAGAATTTAAAGGCAAAAGTAAAGTTTTAAATAATCTGCAGGTTAGAAATTCATCTCAGGAAGTGGAAGTTGCATTAGATGGTGTAAAGGTTGAAGATGAAGTGGAACTGCTAAATGATGCAAGTGTAGACGGGTTATTAGAGGCAATTGAAAAAGCGGCGGAATATCTAGAAAGGGATAGTAAAGAAAAAAGGCTTGTTAAGCAAATGATGAGGGAAATCAATACCCAAAATCAATCCAGGAAGAGCATTTTAAAAAAGTATGTTCCTGAATTGATAGTTGGAACACTGGCAAATGTGATTGGTACATATATTAGTACACTATAATATTTTCAGGGCTGCTCAATACAAAGCGATTGAATGAAAAGTTAAATTCCGCATGCCCAAGTAAATTCCATACCCTGCCTTTTCTCTAATTTACATTTTCCTCATAAAGTGATACCCTATAAGAATAGAATAGTGTGTACAAACAGGAGGGGAAAATGAAAAATACAACACAATATATAGCCCTGTTTGGCAGCCGTATTTTTGAACAGGTACCCTTGCAGTTTATCAATGAATTCCGGGAAGCCGCCATCCAAAGAGGATATAAGATTCTTATTTTTACCACATATGCAGAGACACCTGAGAATAATGAAGGGTTTTGGGGAGAGTATCAGGTTATTCATCTGCTAGAATATTTTCAGGTTCAGGCATTTGTTTTACTGACAGATACCATTAAGTATGATGGTCTGGCAGATAATATAATCAAAATCGCGAAGAAACGCGGGATTCCGGCATTTTCGATAGGAACCAGAGAATTAGATTGTTATAATCTGACCATTGATTATAGTAGTGGTTTTGAACAGATGGTGCGCCATGTAGTCGAAGACCATGGATGCCGGATTGTGGATATGATAGCAGGAGACAAGGGCGAGTATTATTCAGAGATGCGTGTTTGTGCTTACCGCAAAGTATTAGAGGAAAATGGTATTACCTTTGAAGAAGAAAGACTTGTATATGGGGGATTTTGGGAGATTCCAACCAGAACGGCCATGAAGCAGATTCTGGAAAGCCCCCTTCCTTTTCCAGAGGCGATTGTATGTGCCAATGATACCATGGCAATTGCAGCATGCAGTATGCTGGCAGAGAGGGGATATCGGGTACCGGAAGACGTAATAGTAACTGGGTTTGATGGAATTCGAGATGCGAAATACCATTATCCGGTCATTGCAACCTGTGAGCCAGATTACAGAGAGCCGATTCAACTGATTTTAGAAGAGATTGAATATTATAAGAAACATGGTGCTTATCAAGGTGTCGGTGGAAAAGTTACTTATAAAATTGTAAAAGATGAATCTTGTGGCTGCTATGTACCGGATGAGAGGAATGGAATGCAGATGAATTATCTGGCAAGTTCCCTTACGGATTCTGACAGGCATATTGTAGCAATGAACAGTTTAGGAATGGCAGTCTGTGAAGCGGATTCCATCATGCAGATTGCCAGGGAAATTCCAGTTCATTTTCAGCCATGGAATCAGTGTTTCCGATTTGTTTGTGTGAAGCGGGAATTGTTAGAAAGCTATGAGGTTCCGGAGACCATGCAGCAAATGGTAACTCTTATGCGTATGGAAGAGGGCAGATTTGAACAACCGGGGGAGGTGTTTCCGGTAGAGGAGATTTTACCCAGGATGGAAGAGGCGATGTTGGACCATCATCCGATAGATACCTTTTATATCAGACTCCTGACAACTGGTATGCAGGTATATGGTTATCTGATAGAAGGAACGAAGGGACTGGATGCCAGAACATTGCAGAGAAGTAATGAGTTTACTATGTATCTTTCTAATATAATGAACATAGTGCTTCATAATGCGGAATTAAGCGAAGCATATAATCGGATTACGGAGTTATCTATCCGGGATTCGCTGACTGGCTTACTGAACCGCAGAGGGTTTGACCAGATGTTAGAGAAACATTTGTTAAAACAGGAGGGAAAGATTCTTTTTCTGTTTTCAGCCGACATGGACCAGTTAAAATATATTAATGATAGTTTTGGACATGCCGAGGGAGATTTTGCCATTAAAACTGTTGCCTATGCCATAAAGAAGGCAGGTGGACAGGATAGCGTATGTGCCCGTTTTGGCGGGGACGAATTTGTATGTGCTATTGCAGGAAACAAGGCTGGGGAATATACGGAAGAGGTCTTCTGCAAATGGGTGGATGAAGCGATTGCTTCTACCAAAGGAGTACGGGAGAAACCATATCCAATTCGGGTAAGTATCGGATGTTCCAGTATGGAGATACATAAAGGTCTGGAGAGGGATAAGATGTTTCTGGTAGCAGACAGAACCATGTATGCGAGAAAGGCAGAACGAAAGAAAGCGAGGATTTTATGATAGAACTTTTGGATATTGTAGATGATGAGGGATTTCCTATTGGACAGTGGGTAGATCGCAAGGAAGCGCATGCCAAAGGAATTCAGCACAGAACGACACATGTGTGGCTTGCCAGGAAGAATCCAGAAACCGGAAAGACAGAAATATTGTTGCAACTGCGCAGTCAGAATAAGGATTCCTATCCTGGCTGCTATGATATTTCCAGTGCGGGGCATATTCCGATGGGGGTTGATTATGTTCCATCTGCATTACGGGAGCTGCAGGAAGAATTAGGTGTGGAGGCATCCCCAGAGGATTTGATATATTGTGGACAACGTAAAATTCACTACGAAGATACCTTTCATGGTAAATATTTTATTGATAATCAGATTAGTAATGTCTATGTCATGTGGTGCGACAGGGAAGCAGAGCAGTTCCAGCTGCAGGAATCAGAGGTAGAGTCAGTAAGATGGATAGGGTATGATGAGTGTTGCCGCCTGGTAAGGGAGAAACGTATTCCCAATTGTATCCGTATGGAAGAATTGATGATGATAGGAAGAGTGTTCGGAGGTCGCTAAAAGGACATAGATTGGAACTGGATTGAGATAATAATTTAATGAAACAGAAAAAAGATGCAATATCTCGTTGCTATGAGGAGGATGGAAAAGGTAAGCAGAGGTCATTGACAGAAGCGGATATCCTCTATAGAATATACCTCGGACAAAAATGCCCATAAAGGATAAGATAGAAGGATGAATATAACAGTTGAAGAACTAAAGCAGTTAGCAAAGGAAAGCTATCAGATAATTGACATCCGGGATGAAGTAGAGATTGCCCATGGGGAGATTCCGGGTGCCATTGCCTGCAAACAGGATGAGATTATCGGAAACGGACAGATTGACTTTACCAAAGAGTTAATTATCTGTTGCAGCCGCGGCAGATTCAGTGTGGATGTGGCAGAAGAGTTACAGGCACAGGGATTCCGGGCGAGAAGCTTAACCGGTGGTTATGTGGCATGGCTGCTTGACCTGATGAAAGAGGAAGAGGCAAAAGATTTTGCCAAGGATGTAGAGTACAGTATCCGCAAGAAATTTAAGAAGACTATCTGGTCAAAATTTACCAAGGCGATTAACACCTATGAACTGGTACAGCCGGGTGATAAGATTGCAGTCTGCATTTCGGGCGGCAAGGATTCCATGCTGATGGCGAAGCTGTTTCAGGAATTAAAGCTTCATAATAAATTTGAATTTGAGGTAAAGTTTCTGGTAATGGACCCCGGATACAGCCCGGCAAATCGTAAGATAATTGAAGAAAATGCCAGAAAGCTGAATATTCCCATTACCATATTTGAGTCGGATATTTTTGATTCGGTGTATCATGTGGAGAAATCGCCCTGTTATCTGTGTGCCCGGATGCGAAGAGGGCATCTGTATCACTATGCACAGGAACTGGGCTGTAATAAGATTGCACTGGGACATCATTATGATGATGTCATAGAGACGATTCTCATGGGGATGCTTTATGGGGCACAGATACAGACCATGATGCCGAAGCTTCACAGCACGAATTTTGAAGGCATGGAACTGATTCGTCCGTTGTATCTGGTGCGGGAGGATGATATTAAAGCATGGCGGGATTATAACCATCTGCATTTTATCCAGTGCGCCTGCAAATTTACGGATACCTGCACGACTTGTAATAATGAAGAAAACCGTTCCAAGCGGGTAGAGATTAAGGAACTGATTAAGACATTGAAGCAGGTAAATCCTTTCGTAGAAGGAAATATCTTTAAGAGTGTGGAAAATGTCAACCTGGATACGGTGGTAGCGTATAAGCAAAAGGGGGTACGTCATCATTTCCTGGATGCGTATAATCTGACCGGCACCCTTGACAAACAGGAAGAAAAGTAATACATTGTATTTTGTGTGTAACAAAAATAAAACATATAGACAGACGAAGTCTGCAGGAAAGCATTAAAATGCACCGAAGGAGTAACACTCTCAGGTACCACTCAGGTGAAGACTGTAGATGGATGTGACTCTGGAGAATCTCATTGATGAGTGCCGAAGGTGCAAAGGTGGTAACACCCAATCTCTCAGGCAAAAGGACGGAGAAATACAAAAGAATTGACCGTTTAAGGATAGAGAAGATAGGAGTCTTATTGGATTTCTATCTTTTTTTATGGTCACGCAATGTCTGCTAAAAGGAAGGAGAAATGACAAATGTGGTCAACAATTAATGCGTGGCTGACAGCCATAGACAATTTTGTCTGGGGCGTACCATTGATGGTGCTGATTCTTGTAGGAGGTATTCTGCTGACTTTCCGAAGTGGACTGATTCAGGTAAAGAGACTTCCATTAGCATTGAAATGGATGGTAAAGAATGAGGAAGAGGGAGAAGGAGAGGTAACGTCCTTTGGAGCTCTTTGTACGGCGTTATCCGCAACCATTGGAACCGGTAATATTGTAGGTGTGGCAACGGCTATCTGTGCTGGTGGTCCGGGAGCCATTTTCTGGATGGTAGTAGCAGCCTTTTTTGGAATGGCAACCAAATATGCGGAAGGTTTCCTGGCAGTAAAATATCGTGTCGTAGACAAAGATAATCATGCACTGGGTGGACCATTTTATTATATTGAAAAGGGTATGGGTGAGAAATTCAACATGAATTTCAAATGGCTTGCCAAGATTTTCGCTTTCTTCGGTGTATGTGTAGGTCTGATGGGAATCGGTACCTTTACCCAGGTAAATGGTATTGCATCTGCGGTCCAGAACTTTTTTGACCCGGATAAGCTGAATACCATTGTGATTCCGGGAATCGGAACCTATTCCTGGGCAGTTGTCATTGCATCCCTGGTACTGGCACTTTGTGTAGCCCTGGTCGTTATCGGTGGTATTAAGAGAATTGCCAATGTGGCACAGGTCATTGTTCCGTTTATGGCGATTATTTATGTGGTTTTTGCGCTGGTTCTGATTGTGTTAAATATTACAAAGTTACCGGCAGCCATTGTTCTGATTGTGAAAGCGGCCTTTAATCCGAAGGCAGTTACCGGTGGTCTGGTAGGAAGTATGATTGTGGCAATGCAGAAGGGTGTTGCCAGAGGTATCTTCTCGAACGAAGCGGGTCTTGGGTCTGCGCCGATTGCAGCGGCAGCAGCACAGACAAAGGAGCCGGTTCGTCAGGGACTGGTATCTATGACCGGTACTTTTCTGGACACCATTGTAATCTGTACCATGACAGGATTATCCATTGTTATGACAGGTGCATGGCAGGTAGAAGGGCTGGAAGGTGTACAGGTAACAACCTATGCGTTCCAGAATGGTCTGCCATTCCCGGCAAAGGTTTCGGCCTTTATCCTGATGATATGTCTGGTCTTCTTTGCCTTTACAACCATTCTTGGATGGGACTATTATTCCGAGCGTTGTCTGGAGTACCTGACTAATGGTAAGATGGGTGTCGTAAAAGGCTATCGTTGGGTATATATCGTGGCAGTCTTTATCGGACCTTACATGACTGTGTCTGCGGTATGGACCATTGCTGATATCTTTAATGGATTGATGGCACTGCCGAACATGATTGCCCTCTTTGCATTAAGTGGTCTGGTAGCAAAGGGAACCAAAGAATTCTTCGAAGCGAAGAAGCATATTGAAAAGTAAAATTTATTGTAAAATTAGAATTTGGGCAATTTGCCCGGTATCATGTGCCAAGGATTCGTACATTCTGCCTTTTGAAAAGTCTCTCTGATTCGTGATAAAATAAAGAAGATGAAAGAAGAGGGAGGTAAGGACTGTGTACGAAGTTGGTGAGTATATCGTAAAGCCGTTCAGTGGTGTCTGCAGGATTGAAAAGATTATGCATCTGGATGTTTCCGGAGCGGATAAGAAAAGATTATATTATCTGCTCATTCCGATAAATGATAAGAGTGGGAAAATTTATATGCCTACGGATACGGCAGACAGCCACGTCCGAAAGGCAATGAATGAAACGGATGCCCTCAAAGTTATAGAGAACATACCAGAGATTGCAGAAATCTGGATAGAGAATGAAAAACAACGGGAACAGAAATTCAAAGAAGTGATTCGCTCCTGTAATCCCGATGAATTAGTTGGTATTATCAAAACCTTATATATGCGTAAAAGCAAACGGTTAGAGCAAGGAAAGAAAAATACAGCAGTAGACGACCGGTATTTTAAGCTGGCGCAGAATAATCTGTATTCAGAGCTGGGATTTGCCCTGCATCGGAATGCGGATGAGGTAGATGAACTGATTAAGGAATCCATAAATCAACAAAAGAGAGAAAAACTGACAGTGTAAGAATAGAACACTGCAAGATAGGGCAACCTGTTTTGCAGTGTTTTTTTGAAATATTTTTTCAGATACAAGGATTGACAAATACTGGGTGGGGGTATAATGTATAGATACCGGATGGGGGTATATAACTACAGACTGGTAAAAAGATAATGATAATTCATATAAGGATAGAAAGTGAGGCATACTTATGATTAAAACAGTATTAAAAATTGATGGCATGATGTGCGGCATGTGTGAGAGCCACATGAATGATGTGATTCGACAGAACTTTCAGGTAAAGAAGGTAACCTCTTCCCATAAAAAGGGTGAGACAGAGATTCTTTCAGAGGAGCTTTTGGATGAGGAAAAAGTAAGGGCAGAAGTAGAAAAAATCGGTTATAAAGTCATGGATATTCAGTCAGAAAATTATGAGAAGAAGAAATTTTCCCTGTTTGGTAAATAACAGGAAAAAGTTGGAGGTTAATCTATGAAGCAATACAATGTTACGGGGATGAGTTGTGCAGCCTGCAGTGCCAGGGTGGAAAAAGCAGTGTCCAAAGTTCCCGGTGTAACAGCCTGTTCCGTCAGTCTGCTGACCAATTCTATGGGTGTGGAAGGGGAAGCCAGTGAGCATATGGTAATTGATGCGGTTAGAGCCGCTGGGTATGGAGCCTCAGCAAAACAGCACGGACAGGAAAAAAAGAGTGCCCAGGCATTGTCCGAGGCAGAGGAAGCACTGGCAGATAAAGAGACTCCACTGTTAAAAAAACGACTGTTGTGGTCAGTAGGGTTCCTTTTCGTGTTAATGTATTTTTCCATGGGGCACATGATGTGGGGCTGGCCGCTCCCTTCCTTTTATCAGGACAACCATGTGGCAATGGGTTTAACACAGCTTTTGCTGACCATTATTATTATGGTAATCAACCAGAAGTTTTTCCTATCCGGTTTTAAGAGCCTGTTCCATGGGGCGCCAAACATGGATACGCTGGTAGCACTTGGTTCAGCGGCAGCGTTTCTTTACAGTACCTTTGCCCTGTTTGCCATGACCGCAGCACAGGTGGCAGGGGACAGCGAAGCCGTCATGGGTTATATGATGGACTTCTACTTTGAATCGGCAGCCATGATTCTGACACTGATTACCGTAGGTAAGATGTTAGAAGCCCGGTCAAAGGGAAAGACAACGGATGCTTTGAAGAGCCTGATGAAGCTGGCACCTAAGACAGCCAATGTTATAAGGGATGGCAAAGAGCAGACCCTGTCGATTGAACAGGTACAGAAGGATGATATTTTCGTGGTACGTCCGGGAGAGAACATTCCGGTAGACGGCAGGATTCTGGAAGGACACAGTGCGGTAAACGAATCTGCCCTGACCGGCGAAAGTATTCCGGTAGATAAAGAAGAGGGCGATATGGTTTCGGCAGCCACCATCAATCAGTCCGGATTTTTAAAATGCCAGGCAACCAGAGTCGGGGAGGATACTACCCTTTCCCAGATTATCCAGATGGTCAGTGATGCGGCAGCCACCAAGGCACCGATTGCCAAGGTAGCCGATAAAGTTTCCGGAGTGTTTGTCCCTATGGTAATCACCATAGCTGTGGTAACCACGATAGTATGGTTCCTTCTGGGAAAAGAATTTGGCTTTGCCATTGCCAGAGGTATTTCCGTATTAGTTATCAGTTGCCCCTGCGCCCTGGGACTGGCAACACCGGTTGCTATTATGGTAGGAAATGGAAAGGGCGCAAAGAACGGTATTTTATATAAGAACGCAGTCTCTCTGGAAGAGGCAGGCAAGGTGCAGATAGTTGCCTTGGACAAGACCGGAACCATTACGGCAGGCGAACCAAAGGTAACAGATATTTATCCCACACCCGGCGTGGAGGCAGGCGAATTGTTACAGTTTGCCTATAATCTGGAGCAACAGAGTGAACATCCCCTTGCCAGGGCGATTCTGCTGAAAGCACAGGAAGAGGGATTAAAGCCGGAACCGGTAGAGGAATTTACGGCATTGCCGGGAAATGGTCTGCGTGCCACCAAGGATGGCAGCCGGTTACTGGGCGGCAGCCTGCGGTATCTGGCAGAACAGATAACGATAAGTGGACAGATAGAAGAGGCAGCGCAGAAGTTTGCCATGGAAGGAAAAACACCGCTGTTGTTTGCCAGAGAGGATATCCTTCTTGGTATCATTGCCGTAGCAGATGTGATGAAAGAAGACAGCGCGGAAGCGATTAAGCAACTGCGTAATATGGGCATCAGTGTAGTTATGTTGACCGGCGATAATGAGAGAACTGCCCAGGCAATCGGCAGACAGGCAGGGGTAGATGAGGTTATCGCAGGAGTATTGCCGGAAGGAAAAGAGAGCGTTATCAGACGATTGAAGGAAAAAGGTAAGGTGGCCATGGTAGGAGATGGTATCAATGATGCGCCGGCACTTACCAGAGCCGATATCGGAATTGCCATCGGAGCAGGAACCGATGTAGCCATTGATGCGGCAGATATCGTGTTGATGAAGAGCAGACTGCTGGATGTACCGGCAGCTATCCGGTTAAGCCGGGCAGCCCTTAAAAATATCCATGAGAACCTGTTCTGGGCATTTTTCTATAACACCATAGGGATTCCGCTGGCAGCAGGTGTCTTTATTCCACTGGGACTGACTCTGAACCCGATGTTTGGGGCAGCTGCCATGAGCCTGAGCAGCTTCTGCGTAGTGTCCAATGCGCTGCGGCTGAATCTGGTAGATATTTATCAGGCGGGAAAAGATAAGAAACGAAAAGCAGTACAATTACAACAGTTGGAGGAAAAAGACGAAATGACAAAAACAATAAATATTAAAGGCATGATGTGCGGACACTGTGAAGCAAGAGTAAAAGGCGTGTTAGAGGCATTACCGGAAGTGGCAGAAGCCGTGGTAAGCCATGAAAAAGGAACTGCGGTGGTTACCCTGAAGGAAGAAGTGGCAGACCAGAAATTGAAAGAGACCGTAGAAGAACAGGGATATCAGGTATTGGGGATTCAGTAAGAAAAATCCTAAAATAATCATAAACAATCAGGAGAGTATATTGACATTTGAAAAAAGTGTCAATATACTTTTTTTGGTATTTGCCGACTGACTGGTCGGACGAACAAAAGACAAGAAATTCGATTTCTACAGGAGAGAGAGAAAATGTTAGGAAAATTTAGTGTAAAGAAACCCTATACAATACTGGTAGCGGTGGTGCTTGTGATTGTACTGGGTATCGTGTCCTTCACAAGGATGTCAACGGACTTACTGCCCAGTATCAGTCTACCCTATGTGATTGTCATGACACCCTATCCGGGAGCAAGCCCTGAAACCGTGGAAATGGCAGTAACCAAGCCAGTAGAGTCCTCTATGGCTACGGTCAGCAATGTGGAGGGGATTACTTCTATATCCAGTGAGAACTATTCCATGGTTGTCCTGGAATTTTCACAGACCACGGATATGAACTCGGTTTCGCTGGAAATCCGGGAGAACCTGGACCAGATTAAAAGCTACTGGGATGATTCCATCGGAAGCCCCATTATTATGAAGCTGAATCCGGATATGCTTCCGGTTATGATAGCTGCAGTGGGTGGAAATAACATGACCATGGCAGAGGTCACACAGATGACCGAAAACATCATTATTCCGGAACTGGAAAGCATCGAGGGCGTTGCTTCTGCCAGTGCGACAGGACTTCTGGAAGAGAGTATCAATGTGGTTATCAGCCAGGAGAAAATTGACAAGATAAACGAGCAGGTATTCGGCTCCATTGATAAACAGATGGAAGAAACACAGGCTGACCTGGAGGAAAGCAAACAGGAAGTCTACGATGGACAGAAAGACCTGGAGGATGCCCGAAAAGAATTGCAGGATTCCGAACAGGAGCTGGCAGATAACAGGGCAGACTTGGATGAGGCGCAGAAAGAACTGGAAGATTCCAAGACAGAGCTTGCCAATGGCAGGGCGGAACTGGCAAACAATAAGGATAAGATAACCCAGGGAAAAGCGGAGTTAGAGAAGCAGAAGGAAGAAAGCAAGACGAAGCTTGCTGCCGCAGAGACAGAGATTATTACGGCAAAGGCTGACCTGGAAGCCTTAAAGGTTCATCTTACGGCAGAGATAGCCACAGCCCAGGCAACGGTAGATGCCTATGATAAGTTAGAGGCAGGAATTACAGAGTGTGAGAATGGAATCAATGAGCTGACAAATCTTCTTACGATGATAGATGGAATGGGAAATGGAGGCACCTTTACAGCAGAGGAAAGTGCTGCCCTGATACAGCTTCTGGATAAGTTTCAGTTAAGCAGCTTGATAGATACTTCTGTTCCTGATTGGGAGACAGCAGCCAAAACCACCTTAAAAACCGCAATAGAAACCCAGAGAACCTCCGTACAGGCACAGAAGGATGCCCTCGAAGCCCAGCGCGACAGCATGGCATCTATGGTAGCCATGAATAAACAGGCGATTGCCGCCATGCAGGGACAGCTGCAGGAAGCCAACGCCAATATTGAGAAATTAGATGCCGCCCTGCAGGAGCTTTACAAAGGAAATCTGACCGCGGCAGTAGAGCTTGCCAATGCACAGACTACGTTAAGCGTTGGTGAATTACAGATTAGTTCAGCAGAGTCTCAGTTAGATGCTGCCGAGAGCCAGATTGAATCCGGTGAAGAGCAGATTAAGAGCGGTTATGAACAGTTAGATGCAGGCGCAGACCAGATTGCGGATGGTTATAAGCAGTTAGAAGACAGCGCAGAGCAGCTTTCCGATGCGTTACAGCAGATTTTAGATGGTGAAGAGGAATTACAGGATGCCTGGGACAATGCCTATGACCAGGCAGATATGAATGGCGTACTTACCGTAGAGATGGTAGAGAATCTGCTGACAGCACAGAACTTCTCCATGCCGGCAGGTTATGTTACAGAAGATGGAATTTCCTATCTGATTCGTGTAGGGGATAAGCCGGAAGATATCGATAGTCTGAAGAGCATGCCGATTCTGAATCTGGAAATGGATGATGTAGACGTAATCACGCTGGGTGACGTGGCAGATATATTTATGGTAGATAATTCTGCGGATATTTATACCAATGTAAACGGCACACCGGGTATTATGATTTCCATGCAGAAGCAGACCGGTTATTCCACCGGAGATGTGTCCGATAAAATACTGGCAAAATTTGATGAACTGCTGGCAGAGAACGAGGATTTGCTTCTCATTACTTTGATGGACCAGGGTGTTTATATTGACCTGGTTATGGATTCTATCATTAATAATATTTTGTTTGGTGCGGTGCTGGCAATTCTGATTCTGATTTTGTTCTTAAAAGACATCAGACCAACAGCCGTTATAGCCTGCTCCATTCCCATCAGCTTGATTACCGCCATTGTGTGCATGTATTTTAGCGGAGTTACCTTAAATGTTATTTCCCTGTCCGGCCTGGCACTGGGCATCGGCATGTTGGTAGATAACTCAATCGTTGTTATTGAGAATATTTATCGTATGCGGCATGAGGGAATGTCAGCCAAAGAAGCGGCAATACAAGGAACCAGTGAAGTAGCAGGAGCGATTGTGGCATCTACCCTGACGACTGTTTGTGTCTTCCTGCCAATCGTATTTACGGAAGGCATTACCAGACAGTTATTTGTCGATATGGGCTTAACCATAGCCTATTCTCTGGGAGCCAGTCTATTGGTAGCCCTTACTGTAGTACCGGCGATGGCATCCAAGACACTGCGCAAGACAAAGGAACAGAAGGAAGGCAGATTCTTTGCTGCCCTTACAAATGGGTATCAGAAAGTGTTGAAGCTGGCATTAAAATATAAGCCAGTTGTATTGATACTGGTTATTGTATTGTTAATAGTCAGTGCCATCGGTTCCTATGCAAAGGGAACCGCCTTCATGCCGGAAATGGACAGTACCCAGATGACGATGAGCGTTTCCCTGCCAAAGGATACGCCGCTTTCCCATACCAGTGAAGTAGGCGATGAAATCGTAGAGCGGTTACTGGCGATGGAGGATGTAGTAGATGTGGGAGCCATGGCAAGTACCTCTTCCATGGCAGCTTTAACGGGTAGTGGAGATGCGGCAACCAATGCAGTAGATATTTATATTTCGTTAAAAGAAGATAAAAAGAAGAGTAATAAAGAACTGTCTTCCGACATGATGGAGTTGTTAGAAGATATCTGTACAGAAGAAGAGGCAGAGATTTCCATTGAAACCTCTTCCATGGATATGAGTGCCTTAGGGGGCAGTGGTATTTCCATCCAGTTACAGGGACGTGACCTGGATACCCTGCAGGAGCTGGCAAAAAAGGTAGCAACGATTGTAGAAGGTGTGGAAGGAACCCAGAATGTATCCGATGGGTTGGAAGAAACCACCGGAGAACTTCGCATTATCATAGACCGGGATAAGGCGATGGAACATGGACTTACCGTAGCACAGATATACCAGCAGATTGCAGCTAAGCTGGCAGAAGCTACCAGTGCCACCACTCTGGAGACGACTGCGGAAGATTATGATATTTATGTCAAACATGAAGGAGATATGGCGTTGACAAGAAGTCTGGTGGAGAATCTTGTTATTGAGAGAACGAAACAGGATGGAACCAAAGAGAAAGTCAACCTACGAGATATGGCTTCCTTTGAAAATACAGTTTCCCCGAATGCGGTCAACCGGAGTGACCAGAACCGCTATATTGGTGTAACGGCAGAAATTGCAGACGGCTATAATATCGGTCTGGTTTCCGATGATTTGGAAGTAGCATTACAGGATTTGAAATTGCCGGAAGGATACCGTATCGTAATGAGCGGTGAAAATGAAATGATAAATGATGCCATGCAGCAGATTTATCTGATGATGCTTCTTGCCGTTATCTTTATGTACCTGATTATGGTAGCGCAGTTCCAGTCCCTGCTGTCGCCATTTATCATTCTCTTTACCATTCCGCTTGCCTTTACCGGAGGCTTCCTGGGGCTGCTTGTCAGTGGAAGTGAATTAAGTGTCATTGCTATGATTGGCTTTGTCATGCTGGCAGGTATTATCGTCAATAATGGTATCGTACTGGTGGATTATACCAATCAGTTACGGGCAGAGGGCATGGAGAAAAGGGAAGCCTTGCTGAATGCAGGAAGAACCAGAATCCGTCCGGTACTCATGACTGCACTGACAACTATTCTTGCATTGTGCACCATGGTATTCAGTAAGGATATGGGTTCTGAGATGGCAAGACCGATGGCAGTAGTTACTATCGGTGGACTGGTTTATGGTACCCTGCTGACCCTGATTGTAATTCCATGCGTTTATGATATGTTTAACCGGGATAAGAAAAAGAAGGTAACAGAGGAGGAAGCAGATGGAATTGACGAAACTATCTCCTAAAGTGGAGGCAATTTATCAGGCGGTTATTGTGCTGTTTACCCAAGGGGCAGATTTAAGTAATCTGACCGTTTCCGAGATTACCGCAGTGGCAGGCATCGGAAAAGGAACCGCCTATGAATATTTTTCTAATAAGGAAGAGATGATAGCGAAAGCCCTGTTTTACGAGGCTCAGAAAGTCTGTGTAAGACTCTATGATAAAATGAAGACAGCACCTTCCTTTGATGAAAAGATAAAAATGCTCTTTGATTATATGGATGAACAGTTATCGGAAGCTACCTGTATTTATCGTATCTTCCATATTATGTTGGACTGTTCCGCGATTAGTGTGAAATTAAAGGAAATAGCGAGGGAGTGTCCGGAAAACGAGTACCGCATTGACAGTCTGGTCAGACAGATGGTATTAGACGACAATCGGGATATAGAACAGTTGACAGAAGAACAAAAGGAATATTTACTATATGATATCTGTTCCAAAATCATAAGCTATGCTATGTATATGGATAATGGCAGACGAAATATAGTGCTTTTAGAAGAACGAATGAAAGAGATGTTGTGTGAAGAATTAAACCGGGAGGTAATTTATTTGAAAAGCAGTCCATAAGGGCTGCTTTTTCACACTTTTTTCATGAAGTTAGGTTATATTGACAAGAAAGGACAGATGTGACATGATGCAACTATAATTGGCAGAGGTGGCGTACAACATGAAATATTCTATGAAAAGACAGTTCGCATTTATTTTCTTTATCATGATAACCGGTACTATATTGTTGTGCCTTGTGTTAAACAGTACTTTGCTGGGGCGTTATTATATCAATAAGAAGACAAATGCACTTTTAGGAGCATATAACAGTATCAACGAAGCGTCCATTGCGGGAGACATTACTTCCGATGATTATGATATTGAATTGCAGAAAATTTGTGGAAAATATAATATCAGTGTACTGGTAGCAGACAGTGACTCTCGGACGATTAAAGCATCTATGAATGACCCGGAGGTTGTTATCAAGCAGCTTTTAAACAATATTTTTAACGGAGCCAATGAAGATGGACTGTTGCGGGAAACAGAACATTATAAGATACAGATTGTAACAGATTTCAGAACCCAGACAGAGTATATCGAGATGTGGGGGCTGTTGGATAATGGCTATCTGTTTATGATACGAAGTGCATTAGAGGGAATCCATGAGAATGTATCTATATCCAATCATTTCCTTGTTTATGTAGGAATGGTATCGATTGTAGTCAGTATGGCACTGGGAATTTTCTTGTCCAATAAGATTACGAAGCCTATACTGAAACTGGCAGACATTTCAGAACGGATGAAACATCTGGATTTTGATGCGAAATATGAAGGGAAAGACAAGACGGAGATTGCGATTCTGGGTAATAATATTAACGAACTATCAGAGGCACTGGAAGAAACCATATCAGAGCTAAAGACTGCTAATAATGAGTTGTTGAAGGATATTGAGAAAAAAGACCAGATTGATGAGATGCGAAAGGAATTTCTTTCCAATGTTTCCCACGAACTGAAAACCCCGATTGCACTAATCCAGGGATATGCAGAAGGACTCAAAGAGGGCATTAACGAAGATGCGGAAAGCAGAGAATTTTACTGCGATGTTATTATGGATGAAGCTGCCAAGATGAATACGATGGTAAAGAAGCTCCTTACCTTAAATCAACTGGAGTTTGGCAAGGACGTAGTGGCTATGGAACGGTTTGATATTACCGCATTGATTAAGAACTATATCGCATCCTCGGAAATTCTCTTAAAACAGAAGGAAGTTTCTGTCCGGATGGACGATTATCCTACCATCAATGTATGGGGAGATGAGTTTAAAGTAGAAGAAGTATTCATGAACTATTTTTCTAATGCCATCAATTACGCTCAGGGCGAAAAGGTAATTGATGTGAAAATAGAAAGAGAAGGGCAGAAGGTAAAAGTGTCTGTATTTAACACCGGAAATCCTATTCCGGAAGAAAGCATTGCCCATCTTTGGGAGAAATTCTATAAAGTGGACAAGGCAAGAACCAGGGAATACGGCGGCAGTGGTATTGGTTTGTCCATTGTCAAAGCTATTATGGAGTCTATGAATCAGTCCTATGGTGTTACCAATTATGAAAATGGTGTAGCTTTCTGGTTTACCCTGGATATGGCGTAGTGGATAGGTAATGCAGGTTGAAAATTGTGTTTTTGTTTTGAAAAGCGATTGCTTTGAATGTTTTTGACTTAGGGAATTTTAGCTCCTAACAGTTTTGGAATTTAACAGTTTTGACTTTAAGAATTTTTTGCTTTCAGAGGATTTTACTGCGCTAGGATTATCAATGATGCTATCAAGATGAATATCATGATAAAGAAACCGGAAAGTTCTATTTTAAGGGACTTAAAAAAGAAATAGTTTGTCATACACAAAATGTTAGGCTATAATAGGTATGACTTGGATTGTTAACAAGATAGGTCAGGATTGTGACCGCCTGTAATAATATTACTACAGGCAGAAAAAGTGAGGAGAAGAGCAGTGAAAAGGATAGGGGCACTCTTGTGTGGTGTGGCAGTGATGCTCACAATGACAGGTTGTGGAGCAACTGTGCCGGATTTAACAGAGGAAGAAACAGCAATTATTTCACAGTATGCGGCTGATGTACTTTTAAAATATGATAAGAATCATGGAAGCAGACTGGTGGAATTACCGGAAGAAACGGCAGAGGAAGTTGCAGAAACAGAGGAAACACCGGCTGCGGAAGAAACACAGCCCGAAGCATCGGATGATGTTACAGTTGTTGATAAAACAGAAGAGGCAGAAGAAACGGCAGAAACTACGACGATAGAAAGTTATTACGGAATCAGTGACTTTACATTCCAGTATACTGGGTATGAGATAGTAAACAGCTATCCGGATATGGAAGAAGAAGGAGATGTCTTTTTCAGCATGGATGCCACGGAAGGAACCCAGTTGCTGGTACTCAAATTCCAGGCAACCAACCAGAGCGGGACGGAACAGATGTTAAGTATGTTAAGCCATGGGGCGAGATTCAGGATATCGGTCAACGGAGAATCCAGTAAGGGGGCATTGGCAACCATGCTTCTGAATGATATGCAGACCTGTGAACAGACAGTGGAACCAGGCAGTTCTATAGAACTGGTAAGCATTATTGAGATACCGGTGGATACCGGAATTGACAGCATTGACCTGATTCTGCGTGGTGGAGAACAGGATGCTGCTATGAAATTACAGTAATAAGTAAAGAAATGGGAGCAATATTTTACAGAAGAAAAAGAAACAGATAAAAGATAAGAAAACGGATAAATAAGAAAAAGAAGCAGATTTTCTATATAAAAAGAGAACCTGCTTTTTTTCATAAGTCAGATTTATTTGTTTGAGGAGAAAACCAGAATGATATCTATGAAAGAAGCCATGCAGACAAGGCACACAGTTCGGAAATATACGGATAAGCCATTGCCAGAAGGAGTAAATATATTATTAAAAACCAGAATGGAGTCGCATAATGAAACATATCAACTTGCCCTTAGCCTGAAAACAGGAGATGACAGAGCTATCAGTCCCGTGATAAAACTGCTTATGGCCAAGAACGTTCGTAATTATTTCGTACTGGCAGGACCAGATACGGTACAACTGGATGAAAAATTAGGGTATTGTGGCGCAGATTTAATGTTATATGCCCAGACATTGGGACTAAATACCTGGTGGATTGGCGGAACCTACAATCACAGACAGCGAAAGAAAGAAGCAGGAACAAACAGAGTGATTGGCATTCTGGTAGTCGGATATGGGGAAAATCAGGGAACCCCGCATAAATCCAAATTGTATGACGAGATTGCAACCTATGAAGGAGAAGCACCCGAATGGTATCGGGAAGGAGTCAAAGCGGTACTGCTCGCACCTACTGCATTGAATAAACAGGCATTCCAGATACAAGGAAAAGGCAACCGGGTAAAAATAACCTGTCATAATGGAAATTGGGCAGGAGTAGATTTAGGAATTGCAAAATATCATTTTGAATTGGGCGCAGGTAAGAAAAACTTTTCATGGGATGCTTAGAAGGAAAAATGGAGAAATCCCATAAATACAAGGGAAACAGCGAAAAGAAAAATGTCGGTTCGCGTGGTAAAATCACAGATTTTGAAAAAAACCAAAAAAAAATAAAAAAATGTGTTGACATTACCATTGGGGAGTGATAGGATACTACTTGTCGCTGCGGTACACACCACACAACAGCGACAGAGTGAAACAGAAAGAACCTTGACAAATAAACAGTAATGCAACC
>CAKRWT010000042.1 GCA_934418125.1 uncultured Lachnospiraceae bacterium | reverse complement strand
GGGTGGAAGCCTTACCATTCTGGCAACGGCGTTAGTAGAAACCGGAAGCAAGATGGATGATGTGGTTTACGAAGAGTTTAAGGGAACCGGTAACATGGAAATCGTCTTAGACCGTAAGCTGTCGGAGAAGAGGGTATTCCCGGCGATTGATATTCCAAAATCCAGTACCAGAAGAGAAGATTTACTTCTTACACCGGAAGAGCTGGAAGCGATCAATATTATCCGTAAAGCGTTAAATGGCTTAAAGCCGGATGAGGCGGTAGAGAAAATCCTGGATATGTTTGCCAGAACGAAGAACAATTTTGAATTTGTCAACATGGTAAAGAAGATGAAGTTTATCTAAAATTTTTCCCAGGTGAAGGCAGCCATTTTATGGGAGCGGTTGCGGAAAGGAGAAACATGGAGGTAAACAATCAGTTTAACCGGAACTTTTATCCCGGTTACCAGTCCGGGACAGATAAGAAACCGGAGAGTGCGGCAGAGGAATTTAAAGCGATTAAAGAAGCCATGATGGAAGCCCGTAAGCTGACACCGGAGAATATCGCAAGGGAAGATGACTGGCGCAAGATGACAGATGCACAGTGGGATAAGCTTATGAGCCATATCGACGAGTATCTGGATGACTGCAAAGAGGACATGGAGCGGTTACAGGAAATCCAGAAGGAGGCAGCCGACAAGGCGGTAGCCCTGGCACCGGCAGAACAGAGGGCGGCGGCAGCTTCCAGAGCCATGCTAAAGGTGATGGCGAATGGGACAGCCGGCGAGGAAAACAGTGATGCCAGTGATTTGGAGAAAACGAGCTGGACTTATGAAATGAAGACCGACGACCAGGGGATTCTGGGAACGGCGAAGCTGGCAAATGAGTATGCGGCAGATATGATGGCGAAAGCCCAGGAGATTGCCCAGAGGAAAGATGTCGCGCCGGATACCAGTATGACCTTGCAGGATATCTGGAAGAAGCAAGGGCATCGGAACCGGGTAGACGGATAAAACGGAATAAAGAAAAAGCCTGTTACAGGACAAACGGCTTTGGGAGAAGAGACTAATCAGAAATGGTTAGTCTTTTTTTGTTATGGCGACGAGGAAGATGCACGCACTGTTGCATGTGCATTTGACGACCGCTAATCAGAGCGAGATTCGCAAAGCGTATCTCGTCTTTGTGAAAAAAGTAATTGACAACAATGCATCATAGTGATATGGTTAATTACATAAGTAATGAACCACACAACAAACGAAGCGATAAGGAAAGGAGAAAGGGATGCATGAATGAGATTCTGACCCAGGAGAAGTCCATTTATCTACAAATAGCAGAGATGATAGAAACGGACATCTTACGGAATATTTTGCTGGAAGAAGAACGGGTGCCCAGTACCAATGAACTGGCAAAGCTTTATGCCATCAACCCTGCCACCGCGGCAAAGGGAGTCAACATATTGGTAGACGAAGGCGTTTTATATAAGAAAAGAGGGATTGGAATGTTCGTAGCGACCGGAGCCAAGGAAGGCATATTAAACCGCAGACGGAATGAGTTCTATGATAATTATGTAAAGAAACTGCTGGAAGAGGCAGCCAGTATTGGCCTGGATAAAGATGAGGTCATCAGGCTGATTCAGACAGGAAACAGATAACAGGGTGAAAATCCGGATAGGAAAGATTTTCAAGCTCAAGCACAGGATTTGTGCCGGTGCGCACCTGACACAAACCCGACAGGCAGAAAAGCGTGCGCAGGAATGAGGATGAAAGATGGAAACAATTATTTGTAAAGATATTGAGAAAAAGTATGGAAACAAACAGGCATTGCGGGATGTAAACCTGACCCTGGAAAAAGGAAAAATCTACGGACTGATTGGACGGAACGGTGCAGGTAAGACAACATTGCTGTCTATCATATCTGCACAGAATCCGGCATCGGCAGGCACGGTTACCTGGAACGGACAGCCGGTATGGGAGAACAGGGAAGCACTGAACCACATCTGTTTTTCCAGAGAATTGTCCGTAAACCTGTACGGAAGTGGTGTCAGCTCCATGAAAGTCAAGGAATATTTAAGGAATGCTTCCTATTATTATCCGAACTGGGATGAGGAGATGGCACAGGAGCTGATAGGAAAGTTTGAGCTGGATACGAAGAAACGTATCAATAAGCTGTCCAAGGGCATGCTTTCCATGGTAACCATTATCATAGCCCTTGCCAGCAAGGCAGATTTTACTTTTATGGATGAGCCGGTAGCCGGACTGGATGTGGTAGTGCGGGATTACTTTTATCATAAGCTGATGGAAGAGTATACAGAGAGCAACCGTACCTTCGTGATTTCCACCCATATCATTGAGGAAGCATCTGATTTGATGGAAGAAGTCATTGTGATTAAAAAGGGAGAACTGTTATTAAAGGAAAACACCCAGGATTTACTGGAGAGAAGCTATCACGTCAGTGGAATGGCAGAAGTGGTGGATAAGGCAACGGAAGGGTACGAGAAGCATCACGAAGAAAAGATGGGCAGAAGCAAGAGTGTAACCATTCTGTTACAGCCGGGACAGAAACTGCCGGAAGGCTATGAAGTCAGCATCCAGCCGGTTAATCTGGAAAAATTATTTATCGCGTTATGTGGCGCGGAAGCATAGAAAATGGGAAGAGGGATGGAAAGATGAAAAATGCAATCGTGAAAAGAAACGTTCTTTTCTGGGGAAAATACGGAGTGCAGTTAACGGGTATTCTGTTGGGTTTTACGGTACTGTATGGATTCCTCTTTAATATGGGTGGCGATATTGGAAAATTCTGGGAGACAGCACATTTTTATGGACTTATTATTGGTATCCTGTTTGCCTATATAGGGGCACCCAGTTATTCCGGAGTCTATATTCCCATGGTAATTTCCTTTGGTTCCGGCAGAAAAGAAGCTCTTTGGGGAGCGCAGCTCCGGAACGCAGCCTATATCGTAAGCGCTTATATGGTAGTGCTTTTTACCGAGTATATGAACAGTGGAAGCCTGTCGGTTACAAAGGATATCCTGATATTCGAAGGAATGGTTTTATTTAGTGCCGTAGGACAGTTCTGCATGGCAGCACAACTGCATTTTGGACAAAAGGGAATGATTGCCGGTGTCGTTTTTATCGCGGTAGTGGTGGCGGTTGGTACTTTTGTTGGGTTGATGCAGATAGAAGATTTGGCAAATGCCTGGTCGTCTGCTTCCCGGAACAGTATGGGAATCCTTCTGGCAGCAGGAGCGTTGGTTACTGTTATAGGATATGGCATCAGCATACTGGTAGCTTTTCGTGTGATGAAACGCTACGAGATGAAAGCGTAAGGAGGAAAGGAAATGAAAGAACTGGGAATTCAGTTTCATACGAGAAAAAAGGAGCTGCTGCAGTTTGCTGGGTTTGCGGCTGGCGGTTATTTGTTTGGATATATCATTCTAATCATTATTGGTGGAGCAGTGGCAGAGGAGATAATTCCTTTCCTGGGAACGATACTTGCCATAGCGGCAGTATTGTTGATACATTTTTTCGGTATTATGTTTTCCTTTGTCGAAGAATTCAATATGGCAATTTCCATGGGTGCCACGAGGAAAAGTTATGTGATGGGTTATCTGCTTTTTACCATAGCAGAGCTGGGAGTACTGGAAGTGCTGATTGGTGTGCTGGCAGCAATAGAAAGCGGTCTGTTGGAGATGTTTTATCCGGGAGTGTATAACAGCGGTATTGGGTGGTATTTCCAGGGAAAAGTGCTCGTGGCTGCTGCGGTTGGACTGCCGGTAATGGAAATCTTTCTGGCAGCTTTGATATTACGCTTTGGCATGAAAGCTTTCTGGGGTATCTGGATATGTTTTATCTTTTCGATGGCCTTACTGAGTAATCTGACCCAAAGTGAAAAGGCAGCAAAACTTATGCAGCATTTCGGGTTGCTGGCAGACAGACAGCTTACACCGGAAGGACTTCTGACAGCCGGCGTATTACTGATACTGCTTCTGGCAGCAGGCTCCTGGGGACTGCTCCGCAGACAGAGAGTGACCATATAATATTTTTTGCTCCACAAAAAAGTTACTTTGTAACGCAGGATTTCCTGTTGTGAAAAATGGGGGAAAGCAAAATTTTTACTTCATAAAAAGTGCGAAAAAGGGCTTGCATACACAAAAAACCTATGCTACAATGTAAAAGCTGTCAGTCCATGACAGCGTGGGATGAGAAATACAATAGTTGACGTATAACGTCTATTTACTTTTGAGTTTAGAAGAGGTGAAAGAGATGAGAGAAGGAATCCATCCTGAATATTATCAGGCAACAGTAACATGTAACTGCGGTAACACATTCGTAACAGGTTCTACCAAACCGGAAATCCACGTAGAAGTTTGTTCTAAGTGTCATTCATTCTACACAGGTCAGCAGAAAGCTGCACAGGCTCGTGGACGTATTGATAAGTTCAATAAGAAATACGGTGTGGAAAGCAAATAAGTGTGATTTGAAAAAGGTTGAGGTGCATATCTCAACCTTTTAGTTGTTAGAGGTAAAATATGAGTAAGAAAAAAAATACAAGATACTCCGGCATTGGCGGGCAGGCTGTATTAGAAGGCATCATGATGAAAAATAAAGACCAGTATGCCGTGGCAGTCCGGAAGCCAAACGGAGAGATAGAGGTTGAGATAGAGCATTACCATGGCATTATTCATGGCAGCAAACTGATGGAAGTACCTTTTATCCGGGGCATTTTTCAATTCCTGGACTCTTTGATTCTGGGCATGAGAAGCCTGAATTTCTCTGCTACCTTTTATGAGGAAGAAGAATCCAGGGAAACTGCCACAGACAGGGCTTTCCAAAAGCTGTTTAAGGATAAGGCAGAAAAAGTATTTAGCGGGCTGGTAATGGCATTGTCACTGGTTCTGGCGATAGCTATTTTCATGGTGCTTCCTTATTATATTACGTCCTTTTTCGAGGATTATATCCGGAATGCTTCCCTGCTGGCGATTGTGGAAGGATTGATAAGAATCCTGATATTTGTTGTATATGTAGCAAGCATTTCCCTGATGAAGGATATTAAACGTGTCTATATGTATCATGGGGCAGAGCACAAGTGCATCAACTGCATTGAGAAGGGACGTCCTCTTACGGTTAAAAATGTAATGAGAAGTTCCCGGCTGCATAAGCGTTGCGGAACCAGCTTTATGCTGTTTGTCGTTTTGGTAAGTATTGTTGTATTTTTCTTTATCCGGGTGGAAAATCCGGTATACAGAGTATTGCTTCGTATTGCACTGGTGCCAGTAATTGCGGGTATATCCTATGAAATCATCCGGCTGGCGGGCAGAAGTGATAATATTCTGGTTAAGATTATTTCCGCGCCGGGTATGTGGCTGCAGCGGCTGACCACCAAAGAGCCGGACGAAAGTATGGCAGAAGTAGCAATTGCAGCGGTAGAAGCCGTGTTTGACTGGAAAAACTATTTGTATGAAACCTTTGGATACGAGGTAGACGATTCCTGGCTGGTGGATGAGCCGGTGGAAGAAAACGGAGAAGATGGGGATTCCAATGACCTATAGAGAAATATATCAGGAAGGCGTAAAGGTGCTGACAGAGGCTGCCATAGCGGAAGCAGCACTGGATGCCAGACTCTTGTTGGAATATGTGTGTAAAACCGACAGAAATACCCTGTTAGCCCATGGTGACAGAGAGGTAACCGGGGAAGAGCAGGAACAGTATCTGGAAACGATTGCCAGGCGGGCAGCCCATGTTCCCTTGCAGCACATTACCGGCGAGCAGGAATTTATGGGATTGACCTTTGCAGTCAACAGCAAAGTCCTTGTCCCCAGACAGGATACGGAAGTGCTGGTGGAGGAAGTGATGCGCAATCTCCACGATGGCATGCGGATACTGGATATGTGTACCGGTTCCGGCTGTATTCTGTTAAGCCTGTTACAGTATTCCAATGACTGTACCGGTGTGGGTGTGGATTTGTCCCCGGATGCCCTGGCAGTTGCCAGAGGCAATTATGAGAGAATCAGGCAGCAGAAACCGGAAATGGAGGCTTCCTTTCTGGAAAGCGACCTGTTTACCAGGGTGGAGGGAAGATATGATATTATCGTGTCCAATCCCCCTTATATCAGAAGTGATGTGATACCGACCCTGATGCCGGAGGTGAGGGACTATGAACCGGTGATGGCACTGGATGGGACAGAAGACGGTTTGTTTTTCTATCGGGAAATTACGAAGAAGGCGAAGGACTATCTAAGCCGGGGCGGCATGCTCTATTATGAGATAGGCTGTGACCAGGCAGAGGAAGTCTGCGCTATCATGGAAACCGAAGGGTTTCGGGAGATAGAAGTTGTAAAGGATTTTGCCGGACTTGACCGGGTTGTATACGGCAGCTGGTCAGGTCAGGAACGAAGACGGAGGTAGTTATGTTTGATAAGTTAGAAGATTTGCTTAGAAAATTCGAGGAAATCATGAACGAACTGAGTGAGCCTACTGTTGCAGACAATCAGCAGCGTTTCCGCGCACTGATGAAGGAACAGAGCGATTTGACTCCTATCGTAAATGCTTACAAGGAATATAAGAAGTGCAATCAGGATATCGAAGACAGTCTTGCCATGCTGGAGGAAGAATCCGACCCGGATATGCGTGAGATGTTAAAAGAAGAGTTATCCGATGCCAAGAAACGGGTCGAAGAACTGGAAAGGGAACTGAAGATTCTACTGTTGCCCAAAGACCCTAACGATGACAAGAACGTTATCGTGGAAATCCGGGCAGGTGCCGGTGGTGACGAGGCAGCCCTTTTTGCGGCAGAAATATATCGTATGTATGTGCATTACGCAGAAGGACGCCGTTGGAAAGTAGAAACCATGGAAGTAGAAGAAATCGGTATCGGTGGTATGAAGAGCGTAACCTTCATGGTATCCGGGCAGGGTGCTTATTCCGTACTGAAATACGAAAGTGGCGTACATCGTGTACAGCGTGTGCCGGAAACCGAATCCGGTGGACGTATCCATACCTCTACCATCAGTGTGGCAGTGATGCCGGAGGTAGATGATGATATCGATATTGTCATTGATGACAAGGATATCCGTATTGACGTTATGCGTGCTTCCGGTAATGGTGGACAGTGTGTCAATACAACAGACTCCGCAGTACGTCTGACCCATTATCCTACCGGTATTGTGGTGTACAGCCAGACAGAGAAATCCCAGATTCAGAATAAGGCAAAGGCTTTCGCCCTGTTAAAGGCAAAGCTGTATGATATTGAGCAGCAGCAGCGTCATGATGCAGAGGCAGAGCTGCGCAGAAGCCAGATCGGTACCGGAGACCGTTCTGAGAAAATCAGAACCTATAATTTCCCACAGGGGCGTGTCACAGACCACCGGATTAACCTGACCTTGTATAAACTGGATAAGGTTATGAATGGCGATATCCAGGAAATCATTGATGCCTGTATCGCAGCCGACCAGGCAGCAAAGTTAGCGAAGATGAATGATAACTAAGAGATGTAAAAATCTTGAAATTCCAATTAAAGATTTTTAGTTATCTGAAAAGCAGATAGAAACAGGGCAGATAGAAAAGAGCAAAGCAATGGTTTTTTAATTTTCTTAAAAAACGATTGCTTTTTGTTTTACCCGGATAGTTATTGGAGGAGGAAGCAGTTACACACCAGAGTTAATAGAAGGAGTGATTCTTCATAAGGATTCTCTTCCTATTACGGAGGTGGTATTGATTGACGTGGAGATGGGACTGGACAAAGTACGGATTAATACAGAATTCGCAAGACGTATGGTGAAGAAAGCAGGAATTTGAGTGTCATGAACCATGCTTTTTACCAAGGCGCAGACAGAATAGAAGAGGCACTGGAATTTGCAATTACATTCCCCTCAGTGTAAGGGGGAAGTGAAAAGTTAATTCTTTCCGGTTTCCTGCCGATAAATAAAGCAGAAAAGAAAATAGTAAACGGATTTACTGATTGGACAATCGTCAGAACAAGGAGGTTAAATATGATTTCATCAACAGCAAGTATATCAAATATGGTTACGGAGCGTTATCATTCCGGCAAAGCAACACAGACCAGAAAGGCAACCACAGAAAAGACAGATAAAGCAGCTTCTGCAAAAGAGACCGCTGCCACCGGGACACAGAACCTGTCAGCGAAGGCAAAGGCGGTATTGGAGAAGTTAAAGAATAAATATGCTAACATGGATTTCTTCGTGGCAGATTACAGCAGCGATGAGGAAGCGCAGAATATCATGTCAGCCGGTACGAAGGAATATTCCGCACTGCTTTCCAGTGATGAATTGGAGAAGATGGCTGAGGACGAGGATTACCTGAACGGAAGAATGGGTGATATTGACAATGCCATCGATACCATGAAGCGGATTAAGGAGCAGTTCCGTGCCGATAAGACAGATGGTAACGAAAATGGTGTTACCAGTGATGACATAGTAAGACTGGGTGTTACCTTTAATGCAGACGGAACCACCTCTTATTTTGCACAGCTTGAGAAGTCCGCTGCCAAACAGAAGGAATGGATTGATGCCAATTTAGAGAAAAAGGCAGAGGAAAAGAAGAAGGCAGAAAAGGAAGAAAAAGAGGAAAAACAACAAAATGTTGTAACAAAGAAGACGACTGTACAGGCCTCTTCCTATGATGAGCTGATTGAGAAATTAAAACAGGTTGACTGGTCGGAGATTAAGGATGAGCCGGTTGAGAGGGTTGGCGGTAAATTAGACCTTTCCATCTAAGTAACCGTGGAAAATAAGTGTTATGCTAAAATGTCTTACTTTAATCCTTGGGGTTAAGGTAAGACATTTTTTTGCTTCATAGAGGCACACTCGCTTCAGAGGGGCACACTCTTTTTCAGAATGGCATATCCCATTTCTGACGAGGCGTCTGTATTATAGACATAAGGAAAAAGGAAGAATTGTATAAAATATACAAAAAGCACATAAGAAAATGTGGCATATTCACTCAAAACTATGCATTGTGTCATGGAAAGAACAAAAAACAAGACATACGTTATAACAAATGCATAAAAAAACCCCACTAAGAAGAAAGTTTCCCCCCTTATTAGAAATGTCCCTCTTTGTTATACTGAGGAAAACAAAGCGAGGGAAGCAGGTGATAAGCAAATGAATGAAGTAATTGTCTCTATGGACAATATATGTAAAAGCTTTCCGGGAGTGAAGGCACTGGACCATGTTAAATTTGAACTGCGTTCCGGCGAGGTTATGGCACTTTTAGGAGAGAACGGAGCCGGTAAAAGTACTCTGATGAAAATCCTTAGCGGTGTTTATACCAGGGATGAGGGTCAGATGAAAATATTTGGCAAAGAATATGGGGATTTAACGCCGAAATTAGCGCAGGAAGCCGGAGTAGCCATCATTCATCAGGAACTGAATATGTGCAGACACCTCAGTGTGGCAGAAAACATGTTCCTGGGAAGAGAGAAAACAAAAGGAATCGTCTTATCCAATGGGGAAATGGAGGACGAGGCGCGCCGGATACTGGGAGAACTTAAAATAGATATCAACCCAAGACAGACGGTAGGGGATTTGCCGGTATCCAAACAGCAGATGGTTGAGATAGCCAAGGCATTATCCATCAATGCCAGAATCCTGATTATGGATGAACCGACTTCTGCATTGACGGCAAAGGAAATTGATGACTTATTTCGGATTATCAAGGAACTGAAGGCAAAGGGATGTGGTATTGTTTATATTTCCCACAGACTGGAAGAACTGGCACACATCGTAGACCGGGTAACGATTATGCGGGATGGTCAGTATATAACAAACATGAACTTTAAGGATACTACCATGGACGAAATTATTGCCGGCATGGTAGGAAGGGAAATCAAAGAGAAGTTTCCAAGAGTGTCCTGTAAGGCAGGCAAGAAAGTTTTTGAAGTAAAGAACTTAAATGCCGGGAAGATGGTACGGGATATCAATTTTTCCCTGTACGAGGGCGAAATCGTTGGATTTGCAGGGCTGATGGGAGCCGGCAGAACGGAGACAACGAGAGCTATCTTTGGAGTGGACCCGAAGGAGAGCGGCGAGATTTATCTGGACGGCAATCTGGTTAAGATACATAAACCAAAGGATGCCATTCAGGCAGGTATCGTACTGGCACCGGAGGATCGTAAGAAAGACGGACTTTGTACGAAGCTGAGTATCCGTCATAACATAGCCCTTCCGAATCTGGACCTTCTGTGCAACAAGCTGGGGGTAGTCAGCAGAAGCAAGGAAGATGCTATGTGCGACGAGGCAGTTCAGAACCTGAAAATCAAAACACCGAGTGTGGAAGTAAATGCGGGTAACCTTTCCGGAGGAAATCAGCAGAAAGTCGTTGTAGGAAAATGGCTTGCCAGAAATTCCAGGGTGGTTATCTTCGATGAACCCACCAGAGGAATTGACGTAGCAGCCAAGGTTGAAATTTACAACCTTATGAATGAATTGAAGAAGCAGGGCATTGCGGTTATGTTCGTATCTTCGGAAATGCCGGAGGTTATGGGAATTGCCGACCGGATTATTGTTATGTGTGATGGAAAGATTACCGGAGAACTGGATGCCAGAAATACTTCGCAGAATGAGATTTTGACACTGGCAACCAGATTCGAGAAGAAAATAGCCGGTGGAGAATAACAGGAGGGAAACAAAAAAATGAATCAGAAAAAGCAAAGTCCTATCAAAAAGCTTCTGGCAATAAAAGGAATGGGAGGAGCACTCACAGCTTTTGTGGGTCTGGTAGTTATCTATGTTGCCTTTGGTATCATTAATCCTACCGTATTCTCCGGACAGAATGTGACAAACCTGTTAAGGTCCATGTCCAAATACCTGTTAATCGGTATCGGACAAAGCTACGTCCTGATTACAGGAAATATTGATTTGTCCATAGGTTCCGTGGTGGCAATGAGTGCCATGATTAGTGCAACCCTGATGGCTGCCGGTGTAAATCCCTGGCTGGCCATCTTAATTGCCCTGTTATGTTGTATGCTGATTGGTGTTATCAATGGTATTTTGGTTGGTAAATTCCAGCTGCCACCTTTCATTGCAACACTGGGTACCATGTTTGTGGCAAGAGGTGTGGCATATATGGTCAACGGCAACCGGAATACAGATGCCATTGCTTCCGGTATCCCGAAGGAACAGGCAGAAACCTTCCAGAATATTTTTTACTATGGTAAAACCTTGGGAATTTACAATACATTCTGGATTGCCATTATTCTGTTTGTCATCTTCTTCTTTATTTTATCCAAGACAAGAACCGGACGTCATATTTATGCAATCGGTTCTAATGTAGATGCAGCAAAGCTTTCCGGCGTAAGTGTTTTTGCCACCACCACCAAGACTTATCTGGTCAGCTCTTTCTGCTCCTTTATCGTAGGTTTAATCCTCTGCGGTCAGGCAGGAATGGGAAATATGGAAGCCGGAAATATGTATGAGATGTACGGTGTAGCGGCAGGCGTTATCGGTGGTGTATCTCCTCTGGGAGGAACCGGTATCTTATTAGGAACTCTGGCAGGTGCTGCAGTATGGCAGACACTGGAAAATGGTCTGAATATGATTGGTGCCCAGGTTGGTATCCAACGACTGGTTATCGGTGTTATCGTTGTATTTGCGGTACTGTTGGATGTAGTAGTCAGAAATGGTGTATTCAAGAAGAAAAAAGAAAATAAATAGAATTAGCCGCCAAGTGCGCTAAGATAAATTATACTCATAATCAAAGGAGGGTTTTAACATGAAGAAGTTTTTAGCGGTACTCAGTGCATTTTGCATGTTTACTGCAATGCTGACAGGATGTGGAGCAAAAGATGCTGCCACAGACACTGCAGCAACAGAAGGAGCAGTGACAACAAGCAGCTCGGATACGATGATTGCATTGATTACCATGGATTCCATTGACCAGCACTGGGTAACCTTGAATGAAGGGGCTCAGAAGGCAGCAGCAGAACTTGGGGTGGATGTACAGTTTATGGCACCCAATACCAAGGATGATGCACAGCAGATTGAATGTGTCAACAATGCAGTAAGTGCCGGAGCAAAGGCAATTATTGTAGCAGCCAATGGTCCGGATTCTATTTCATCCGCTTTAAAAGAAGCAGCTGATGCAGGTGTGAAGATTGTTTATGTAGATTCCCCTGCTAACGTAGAAGCAGAGGCAACTTTTTCTACGGATAACAAAGCAGCTGGTAAAACAGCAGGCGAGGAAATGATAAAAGCACTTAGTGATGCAGGTATCACAAGCGGCTCTATCGGTATCATCAACGTAAACGCAGCAACCGATTCCTGCGTAGCAAGAGAAGAAGGTTTCCGCAGTGCTTTTGAGGGCAGCGACTTTGAACTGCTTGAGACACAGTACGGCGAAGGCGACGCAGCAAAATCCCAGAGTATTGCAGAAAACTATATCACGCAGGGAGTAGTTGGTATCTTTGGTTGTAACGAAGGTTCTACAACCGGTGCCGGTAATGCCATCAAGGCTTCCGGAGATGCTTCCGTTGTAGGGGTAGGTTTTGATAAATCCGATGCCATTCTTGGCTTAATCGAAGGTGGCTATTTACATGCAACGATGGCTCAGAACCCTGACGTAATGGGTTATGAAGGTGTTAAGGCTGCTGTGAAAGCCATCAACGGCGAAGAACTTGGCGGTGTTGTAACGGATACCGGTGTTTCCGTATTAACAGCAGATTCTGCAGCAGGTTCTGCAGAGGCAGGCGGCGATGTAGCAGCTTCCCAGGATTGGAAAATTGCTCTGATTACCATGGACTCTATCGACCAGCACTGGGTAACTTTAAATGAAGGCGCTCAGAAAAAAGCAGAAGAGTTAGGGGTTACCGTAACTTTTATGTCTCCGAATACCAAAGATGATGCACAGCAGATTGAATGTGTGAACAATGCTGTAGCAGGTGGCTACAATGCCATTATGGTGGCAGCAAACGGACCGGATGCTATTTCCTCCGCTTTGAAGGAAGCAGCTGATGCAGGTGTGAAGATTGTCTATGTAGATTCTCCTGCAAACGTAGAAGCAGAAGCAACTTTCTCTACTGATAACAAGGCAGCTGGTAAGACAGCAGGCGAAGAAATGAAGAAAGCATTACAGGCAGCAGGCGTTGAGAGCGGCACCATCGGTGTTATTAACGTCAATGCAGCAACCGATTCCTGTGTGGCAAGAGAAGAAGGTTTCCGCAGTGCTTTTGAAGGAACCGATTATGAGATTCTTGAGACACAGTACGGCGAAGGCGATGCAGCAAAATCCCAGAGTATAGCAGAGAACTATATCACTCAGGGTGTGGTTGGTATCTTTGGCTGTAACGAAGGCTCCACAACAGGAGCTGGTAATGCCATCAAGGCTTCCGGCAAAGAAGGCATTATTGGTGTAGGTTTTGATAAATCCGATGCTATTTTAGGCCTGATTGATGATGGATGTCTGCTCTGCACCATGGCACAGAATCCTGATGTAATGGGTTCTATGGGTGTAGAGGCTTGTGTAAAAGCACTGGAGGGAGAATCCCTTGGTGGTGCGGTAACGGATACAGGAGTTTCTGTATTAACCAAATAAATTTCCTAGAATATACATAAGACAGGGGCGCCGGAAGTTTCCGGCGTTCTTGTCAAATTCTGTTTTTTGAGGTAATTTTTATGTAACAGGAAAATTTATTTTCTGTTAAATAGAGTGATAACCTGATGGAAGGGATAGCATTATGTGGAAAGTAATCATAGCAGATGATGAGAAGTTGATATGTCGGCTGGTACAGGCACTGGTGGACTGGGAAGCACTGGATATGCGGGTGGAGGCAATGGCAGAGAATGGTCCCGATGCCTTGCAGAAGATAGAAGAAATCCGTCCTGATGTTCTGATTACGGATATCCGTATGCCGGGGTTAAATGGACTGGAGCTGATAAAACAGGCGAAGCAGATAACGCCCCAGTTGGAGATTATTATCATAAGTGGTTATGCTCATTTTGAATATGCACAGAATGCCATTGCCCTTGGTGTCAGAAATTATATCTTAAAGCCCATTAAACAGGATGAATTATGCACCACACTACAAAATGTTGTAAAACATCTGAAAGAGAAGCGGGAAAAGGATGTTTCCTATGGAATCTGGGAAGAGGGAGACAGCCTGGAAAAGAGCGTATTGCGTAAGCGGCTGGTAAGCGAACTGCGTAATGGACAGACTGCACTGACCGGGGAAGTGCTTCGTAAAGAATATGGATTCGAGGCAACCCAGGAATGTTATCAGACCTTTGTTTTGCAAATGGATATGGACAGCGAGCAGACCAACCGGAATGCCCTGAATCTGTTAAAGGAAAAAGGAACGGAGTTGTTGACAGAGTGCCTTTCCAGGTGGTGTGCCGATGCTACAGTCGGCTTTTGGGATTATACCGGGTATGGTGTCCTGAACTACCAGGCACAGAACAGAGAGCATGTACGGTTCCAGTTGCGGGAACTGCTGCGGCGGTTAGAAGGTAAGAAAAATCTCTTTGGAGAAGTGGAATTTACGCTGGCACTTGGCGGGGAGAGCGGTCAGCCGGAGAAACTGGCAGATTCCCTGAAATGGGCAGAACGAATCATAGAAGAAAGACTGGTGGAAGGCTGCGGCAAGATGTTAGAAGGAATCCCGGAAAGCTCCGGGGTACAGAAACAGGTGCTTTTGGAGCACTTTGCCAAGGAGACAGAGCATGCCATCGAGGTACTGGATTTGCAGGAAGCCCATCAGGCGGCAGAGAAGCTGAAAGAGGATTTGCTTTCCGTAAAGGATATCCGGGGCGGCGAAATTCTGGACATTGTTTTAAAGGCAGGCAATTTCTTTCTGTTCCGGCTGGGCGCAGAACAGAGTGAGAAGCTGCAGAGGACGTTTACCGAAAGCTGCATGCACCAGGGAAGCGTAGACAGGCTGTTTGGCGAGCTTTGTAAGTTACAGCAGATTATTTTTACGGAACTGGTGGAAAACCGGGAGAAGGATGCCTCCAGACCGATTCGGGAAGCCAAGCAATATATCAAACAGAATTATAAGAATAACATTACCCTGGAAGAGGTGGCAGAGTATGTGGGATTCAGTGCCAGCTATTTCAGTGTCTTTTTCAAGAAGGAGACCGGGGAAGGCTTTGCCAAGTACCTGACCAGAATCCGTATCGAAGAAGCCAAGGAACTTCTCCGGGAAACCGGGCTTCCGGTAGCAGAAATCTGTGAACGGGTAGGGTACAGTGACCGGAAGCATTTTACTTATACCTTCCATAAGATGACGGGAGTAAACCCGGCACAGTATCGTAAACTGTATGGATAGGCAGGAGGGAGTCGGAATGAGGACGCAACAAGAAAAATCCAGGAAGAAAAAATATCTGTCCCAAAGGATTTTCTGTCTGGCAGCATTATACTTCTGCCTGTTGGTATTCCTGTTTGGGGTATTGATTGTAAATTATCTGACCGGAGAAGTTCATTTATGGCCGGTTGTAGCAACAGGTGTTGCTCTCGGTGGCATGATATGGCTCATGATTCAGCGGGTGCTCAGACCTTATTGGAGAATCGAGAAGAATATAAAGCTTTTCCTGGAGGGTTATATTGCTCCGGAAGCACTGGCGGTAGACGAAATCGGATTGACACCGGCAGGTGAGCAGATGGAGAAGAAATTACACCAGATGATGAATTCCTCGGAACTTTTGAAGCTGAACAAAAGACAGGCGCAGTATCTGGCATTACAGAATCAGATTAATCCGCATTTTCTCTATAATACGTTGGAAAGCATCCGCAGCGAAGCACTGATATCCGGGTTAGACAGTGTAGCCGAGATGACAGAGGCACTGGCAACCTTTTTCCGGTATACCATCAGTAAAGTGGAAAATCTGGTTTCAGTAGAGGAAGAACTGCAAAACTGTCAGACTTATTTCAAAATTCAACGATACCGGTTCGGGGAACGGCTGCATCTGGAAATATCCTATAATCCGGAAGAGAAAGACGAAATCTTCTGCTGCCGGATTCCCAAGCTGACGATGCAGCCCATTCTGGAGAACAGTATTATTCACGGAATAGAATGCAAGGTGGATGGCGGACATCTGAAGATTGTATTGGAAAAAAGCGGTGGACGGCTGCTGATTCGTATTTCAGATGATGGTGTTGGAATGAATGCCCAGAAGTTAGCGTATATGAATGAACGGTTACAGAAGAGTGCCAGTGCCTTTTCCGGAGGGGAGACAGAAGGAAAGGGCGGTATCGCCCTGGTTAATGTGAATAACCGGATTCATCTGCTGTTTGGCGAAGAGTATGGAATGCATGTTTTTTCCATGGAAGATGTGGGGACAGATGTGGAAATCACCCTGCCGGTCATTACCAGTGACCGTGAGATAAACGGCAAAGGTCTGTAGGGAAAGCAGGTGGCTGCCTGCAAATGGAGAATAGCATGAAGAAAGAAACACTGCGTATGGAGCGGGTTACCTATGTGGAACAGGGACTCGTCTGCCTGGATAACTTTAATATGACCATCTGGGAGGGAGAGATATTTGGTCTTGTTCCGGTCAACCACTATGGTTTGGAGGACCTGCTACGCCTGCTGAAACAGAATCTGCCGTTGTATTATGGGTATGTTTATTATCAGGAGCATCTTATCAATACCTGGCAGAAGACGGCAGTGCGGGAGAACCGTATCAGCATCATCCAGAACAAAAGCTGTCTGGCAGAGGATTTGACTGTGGCAGACAATATTTTTGTATTGCGTTCCGGATTTAAGCAGAGAGTGATTCAGCCACGCGTTTTAAAACAACAGTTAGAGCCTTTCTTAGAGGAAATTGGCATGGATATTCCGGCAGATGCCTATATCAGTGAGTTGTCACCCTTTGAACGGTTTGTGGTAGAGCTTCTGAAGGCGGTGGTAGCAGGACATCATTTGATTGTACTGAGTGATATCAGTACCTTTATCAGTGAGAGTGAACTGATAAAATTGCAGGAAATTATTCGTTATTATTCGACAAAAGGTTTTTCGTTTCTTTATATAGCAGCCCATTTTGAAGAGGCAAGGCAGATTTGTGGCAGGGTAGCCCTTATGTTAAACGGACAGATTCAGAAATGTTTCTACCAGGGGGATAAGACACCGGACACCTTTTCCCTGAAGGGGGTCAAGGACTTCGACCAGTGGGTCAGACAGCAGCAGATGAGCCTGGCAGAAACCAAAAATGCAGCAGATGCAGTGCTTACCATGCAAAATGTACAGTATGGCGATATACAGGACTTGCAGCTTACGATAAGTGCAGGTGAATGTGTGGTATTACAGGATGTGGATAACTCCATTATCGGCGATTTCGTGAAGCTGATGGAAGGGGCGGCTCCGGAGAGCGGACAGTTCTTACTGGCAGGGAAGAAATGCAAAAAGGGTAACCGGAGAATTGCGGTTATTCAGGAGCTGCCGGCGCAGACCATGGTCTTTTCCAACCTCAGTTACCTGGATAATCTGTGTTTTACCATGGACCATAGGGCAAAAGGAATGTGGACTCTGGGAGGCGTGAAAAGGAGTGTCATGGAGGAGTTCGGAAAACAGCTTGGAGAAGAGGTTTTTTACGGCAAAGTAGATGATTTGAATAAGAGACAGAAGTATGACCTGGTTTATACCAGAATACTGTTGCAGAATCCCAGGGTAGTAGTGTGTGTACAGCCTTTTAAAAATGCAGAGGTGTCCATACGAAGTCATATCTGGGAATTGATTGAACGGTTTTTGAAAAAGGGAATTGCGGTAGTCATTCTTGCATTAAATTTTGCAGATTCTCTGGCACTGGCAGACAAGCTGGTGCGTATCCGGGATGGAAAAGCAGATGAAATCTATGAAAAGAAAGATTTTATCAAGCTGCAGGACAGCACACCATGGCTTTATCTGTATCAGGAGAGATATGCATCGAAACTGAAGGAAGAAAACGAGAGAGAGGTATGGTAGAAATATGAAATTAGGAGCATTGGAAGCAGGGGGAACCAAGATGGTATGTGCCATTGGAGATGAGAAGGGGAAAATATATGAGCAGGTATCTATTCCTACAGAATCTCCGGAAGAAACGATTCCGCAGCTGCTTGCGTTTTTTCAGGATAAAGAAATCGAAGCGTTAGGTATTGCCAGCTTCGGACCGGTAGAACTGGATGAAGCGGCACCCGATTATGGATGCATTACTACGACAAATAAGGCAAAGTGGCGGAATTATAATATCCGGAATGCCTTTTTAGAAGGGTTACATTGTCCGGTAGGTTTTGATACCGATGTGAATGGCTCAGTGTTGGGAGAGGTAACCTTCGGACAGGCAAAAGAAAAAAATTGTGTTCTCTACCTGACCATCGGAACAGGAATCGGAGCTGGTATTTATATAGAAGGAAAGTTATTGCACGGCATGTTACATCCGGAAGCCGGACATGTGTTGATTCAGAAAAAGAGCTGGGATACTTATGAGGGAAAATGCGATTACCATAAGAATTGTCTGGAAGGACATGCGGCAGGTCCGGCGATTGAGGCAAGATGGGGAAAGAAAGCATCTGAACTGGCAGACCGGAAGGAAGTGTGGGATTTGGAGGCAGATTACATTGCCCAGGCACTGACCGGTTATATCCTGACCCTCTCCCCGAACATGATAATCCTGGGAGGCGGCGTGATGCACCAGGAGCAGTTGTTCCCACTGATTCGCCAGAAGGTAACGGAGTATCTGGGGGGCTACATCAAGACCGAAGAACTGGAGAATATGGAGCATTACATCGTGCCAGCCAGCCTGCATGACGACCAGGGTATTATGGGATGCCTGGAGCTTGCCAGAAGAGCGGCGGTCAGATAGGAGGACGTATGTTTTTATATGGACGTAGCAAAAATACAGAAGAAGTAATAAGCAAACTGCAGCAGGCCGATTTTACACAGGAGATACCAGAGGACAGCCAGGGGAAAGTGTATGGAAAGTATAAGGGATACTTTGAGAACATAAAGATAGGGCTTGACCAGATGTCGCTGGCAGCGGAACAGGTGGAAGGAGTAACAGACCAGATTGCGGAATCTTCTGAAAAGGTAAACCATGCAGTCAAATTTCTTGCAGATGGCTCTGCAAAACAGGCACAGGATGTTGCACGAAGCAGAGGAGTTGCATTACAGCTGACAGAACAGATACAGGAAATGAGTGATGCCAGTGATAAGATACTGAGTCAGGCAGAATCCGTGCGGGAATATGAGAAACATGGCAGACAGAATATTCAGAATCTTGGAGAAACTCAGGAGTCTTTGAAAGAAACATTACAGGTTATTACCCAAAGTATCTATCGTGTTCTGGAAAAGAATGAAAAGATTGTATCCGTTACGGACATGCTCTATGGAATAGCAAAACAGACCAACCTGTTGTCTTTAAATGCTTCTATTGAGGCTGCCAGAGTGGGGGAAGCTGGAAGAGGATTTGCTTATGTGGCAGAGGAAGTGCGAAAATTGTCTGAGGAATGTCATACGGCCAGCCGGGACATTAGTGCTTCCATCCAGGAGATTACAGAGGCGTTGACTCAGTTAAAGGATATTACGGACCAGTCCCAGGAAGTGTTTAACGCACAAAGAACGGCTGTAAATGAAGTAATGCAGTATTTTGAAAAAATAAACGAAGGTGTAGATGGTCTGGCAAAGGTGCAGCAATCTTTTTCGGATAAGTTTGAACTGGTTAATGAAGACAAAGAAAAATTACTGGATATTATGAAGTCCATTGCAGAAATCAGTGAGCATGCTTCGGTAACGGCTGATAACGTGGTTGGATTTGCGGAAGAGCAGAACCGCATGGTTAAGCTGATGAATCAGGTTTCCAGGAAGGTGGGAGACGAAATTGTTAAAATGGAGGAGACTACGGAACAGATTAAAACAAGGGAACTGAAAACAAAGAAAAAACGGATTGCCATGGTCTGGGATTTGATATGCTCCCTTCTAGGTAGACAAGTGAAATAATAAAAACTTGTCACTTAGGAGGGAGCATATTTTATGTCTAA
>CAKRWT010000041.1 GCA_934418125.1 uncultured Lachnospiraceae bacterium | reverse complement strand
AAAAAATATCTTGATGCAATGGCAGTGTAATGAAAGATGAGAAGATAAAATACAACAACTTTCCTTCGGAATGAAAATTAAAAAAGGGAAAAATTCCTGTAAAACAGGCAAATAAAAATTAGCATTTTGCAGGAAAAACGGATGCAGGAATCAGAGACATTCCTATGACACAGATGGTATATGATGCGTTCCGTAAACAGAGAGAGCTGAACCTGATGCTTGGTTTACAGAGTAATGTGGAGATTGGTGGACGCAGTGGATTCATCTTCAATACAAAGCATGGACGTCCAATCATGCCGCCTATTTCGGGATGTATCAGACTCGGTGAGAATAATGTCAATCCCAAAGTTATGCAGTATGTCATGGGGTGTTGGATGTCCGGTGGACATCCGTTTAGCACCGACCGTAGCGGAGCGAAGACCATTCAGATGCACAGATCACAATGAATGTCTACAATCATATTGCAGAAAAGTCGCATGTGGAGAACGAGATGTCTAAAATGAACCTGCCAGAAACCGTACCTGCTGTAGTATAAACCATAAGTCGTTGTCGTAAAATGTGGTAAGAAAATCAGAAGAATATATTTTTCCAAGAATTTGTCGTAAAAATGTGGTCAAATCAAGAAAATCGAGTGCGAAAGAGAATGCTACGCCATGCACAGCTCGGGAATAAATTCCCTCGCTGTCGGACTGTCGCCCTATACATTTCCATGAAAAAGCCCTCTTTATCAAGCAAGCTTGAACGAGGGCTTTTCACGTAAATGTGCATGGCTCGTAGAGTTCACAAAATCTTCACAAAATAATTAGCACTCACCTATTGACAGTGCTAATAATGCGTGTTATATTACATGTAGAACAAAGGAAAGGGAAAGAAATAGAGAAGAAATCCCATTTGCCGGAGTTCGATAGAAACGAATGGTTAATACTATAGATGGCATTTATGTCAAACAAAAAGAATGGAGGAATGACTTATGTTAATGCCTAGCGTATTTGGTAGTGATATTTTTGATGATTTTATGAACTTTAGTTTTCCGGACATTGATAAGGAGCTGTATGGTAAACATGCGAAACATGTTATGAGTACCGATGTCAGGGAGAAAGAGGATGGCTACGAGGTCATCGTTGATTTACCGGGATTTAAGAAAGATGAGATTCAGCTTCAACTGGACAATGGCTATCTGAATATTTCAGCAGCCAAAGGACTGGATAAGGATGAAACCGACAAGAAAGGCAAATACATCCGCCAGGAGCGTTATGCAGGTTCTATGAGCCGAAGCTTCTATGTGGGTAAGGATATCACAGAAGATGATATTCATGCCAAATTTGAAAATGGTATTCTGAAGCTGGATGTTCCGAAGAAGGAAGCAAAAGCTGTTGAAACCAAGAAACAGATAGCCATTGAAGGCTAACAGCAGTTACGCGCCGCCCCGGAATTGTTCTGGGGCGGTTTTTCTAAAAGAAAGAAACAGAGAGTTATGTTTGAAGATGGGAGAAGGTGAATGACATGGCAAAGAAGCGAGACTATTATGAGGTGCTTGGCGTGGACAGGAATGTGGATGAAGCAGCCATTAAGAAAGCCTATCGAAAGCTTGCTAAGAAATATCACCCGGATATGAATAAGGATAATCCGGATGCAGAGGAAAAGTTTAAAGAAGTGACCGAGGCCTATAATGTGTTGAGCGACCAGGAGAAGAAGAAACTCTACGACCAGTTTGGCCATGCAGCCTTTGAAGAAGGATTTGACCCAGAATTTTATAAAAAATATGGTCAGGGAGCTGGCAGCCGGGGAGATTTTGGCGGACAGACATTTCATTTCCATGGCAATCCGGGCAGCGGATTCCATGAATATCAATATACGGGTGAAAATCTGGATGACATTTTTGATGGCATCTTTGGTCAGGGATTTCACGGAGATTTCCACAGTGGTTCCGGCAGTCATTTCTCCGGTGGCTATGGTGATGCTTTCTTTGGCAGGGGAAATCGTGCCAAAGAAGGAGAAGACATGCTTGCCAAGGTAGAGGTAAGCTTTGAAGAAGCAGCACTTGGTGCAGATAAGGTAATCCGTTTCCAGACTCCTGAAGGCAAAGAAGAGTCCCTACAGATACACATTCCGGCAGGAATTGATTCCGGTCAGAAAATTCGGTTAAAAGGCAAAGGTATGCCGGGCAGAAATGGCGGTAATGCCGGTAATCTGCTCCTGGAGGTATCGGTTAAGGAAAAAGCCGGTTTTGAGCGAAAAGGAATGGACGTGTACACAACGGTCAATATTCCATTCCAGACAGCCGCATTGGGCGGCGAAGCGATTGTGCCTACCTTAAATGGTAAGGTAAGCTGTAAGATTAAGGAAGGAACCCAGTCTGGTACAAAAATCAGACTGAAAGGCAAAGGAATTGTTTCGATGAAAAATCCTTCCCAAAAGGGTGACGAATATGTGGTAGTACAGATTCAGGTACCGAAGCATTTAAGTCCTGATGCCAAAAAGCGGCTACAGGAGTTTGCAGCAGTAGCGTCATAACGCTATTGTCTGCCATTAAATTAGCACTCACTACTTGACAGTGCTAACAAAAGGTTGTATTGTGAGTTTGGAATTACCTGATAATGATAGAAATGAGGAGGTGCGTATTATGAATTTAACGAAATTTACTCAGAAATCCATGCAGGCGGTAGAGCAGTGTGAAAGACTTGCCTATGAGTATGGAAATCAGGAAATTGAAGAAGAACATTTACTGTACAGTCTTCTTACCATCGATGACAGCTTAATTCTGAAATTGATTGAGAAGATGGAGATACAGAAAGAATATTTTGTAAACCGGGTAGAGCAGGGCTTGCAGAAGCGTGTCAAAGTGCAGGGCGGTCAGGTTTATGTAGGACAGGACTTAAATAAGGTACTGGTAAGTGCAGAGGATGAAGCCAAGGCCCTGGGTGATGAATATGTTTCGGTAGAGCATTTATTCTTAGCCATGTTAAAACACCCGAATAAGGAAATTAAAGAGATTTTCAGAGAGTTTGGCATTACCAGAGAGCGGTTCTTACAGGCACTGTCCACCGTAAGGGGCAATCAGCGGGTAACTTCCGACAATCCGGAGGCTACTTATGATACTCTGGAAAAATATGGACAGGATTTGGTGGAAAAGGCAAGAAGCCAGAAGCTGGACCCGGTTATCGGCAGAGATAATGAAATCCGGAATGTGATTCGGATTCTGTCCCGTAAAACAAAGAATAACCCGGTGTTAATCGGTGAACCTGGTGTGGGTAAAACTGCCGTGGCAGAAGGACTTGCACAGCGTATCGTGCGGGGAGATGTGCCGGAAGGGCTGAAGGATAAGAAAATTTTTTCCCTGGATATGGGTGCACTGGTTGCCGGTGCCAAGTATCGTGGTGAGTTTGAGGAACGTCTGAAAGCGGTGCTGGATGATGTGAAAAACAGTGAAGGACAGATTATTCTTTTCATCGATGAGCTGCATACTATCGTAGGTGCCGGTAAGACGGATGGTGCCATGGATGCAGGCAATATGTTAAAGCCTATGCTTGCCAGAGGGGAGCTGCACTGTATCGGTGCAACCACACTGGATGAGTACAGACAGTATATTGAAAAAGACCCTGCACTGGAGCGACGTTTCCAGCCGGTTATGGTAGATGAACCAACTGTGGAGGATACCATTTCCATTTTACGTGGTTTGAAAGAACGGTATGAGGTATACCATGGGGTAAAAATCATGGATAATGCACTGGTCAGTGCAGCAGTTCTATCTAATCGTTATATTTCCGACCGTTTTCTGCCGGATAAGGCAATTGACCTGGTGGATGAAGCCTGTGCTTTGATTAAGACCGAGCTGGATTCCATGCCAACAGAACTGGATGAACTGCGCCGTAAGGTCATGCAGCTGGAGATTGAAGAGACTGCCCTGAAAAAGGAAGACGACCATTTGAGTAAGGAACGTCTGGCTAATTTACAGAAAGAACTGGCAGAACTGAAAGAGGAACTCAAGAACCGGATGGCACAGTGGGAGAATGAAAAAGCTTCTGTGGAAAAGCTGTCTAAGATTCGTGAGGAAATCGATGAGGTAAACAACCAGATTCAGGTTGCCCAAAGAGATGGTGATTATGAGAAAGCAGCCGAATTAAGCTATGGTAAACTGCCTTCTTTGAAGCAACAGTTAGAAATAGAAGAAGAGCGGGTAAGCAAGGCAGACCTGTCTTTGGTACACGAAAGTGTATCCGAGGAAGAAATCGCGAAGATTATATCCAGATGGACGGGAATCCCGGTTGCCAAGCTGACAGAAAGCGAGCGTAATAAGACATTGCATCTGGACGATGAGCTGCATAAGAGAGTCATTGGACAGGATGAGGGTGTGACGAAGGTAACAGAGGCGATTATCCGTTCCAAAGCGGGTATCAAAGACCCTACCAAACCAATAGGCTCCTTCCTGTTCTTAGGCCCTACCGGTGTTGGTAAGACAGAGCTTGCCAAAGCCCTGGCAGCAGCCCTGTTTGATGATGAAACCAATATGGTGCGTATCGATATGAGCGAGTATATGGAGAAATATTCTGTGTCCAGACTGATTGGAGCACCTCCTGGATATATAGGATATGAAGAGGGCGGACAGCTGACAGAAGCAGTACGGAGAAAACCCTATTCGGTAGTCCTGTTTGATGAGATTGAAAAAGCTCATCCGGATGTATTTAACGTGCTGCTACAGGTATTGGATGATGGACGAATTACCGATTCCCAGGGAAGAACGGTAGATTTCAAGAATACGATTCTGATTATGACCTCCAATATTGGTGCAAGCTATCTGTTGGATGGCATTGATGAACAGGGAAATATCAAACCGGAAGCAGAGCAACTGGTTATGAATGACCTGAGAAACCACTTCAGACCGGAGTTTTTGAACCGGCTGGATGAAACCATTCTCTTCAAGCCATTAACCAAGGACAATATCGGCGGTATCATTCAGTTGATTATTGCGGACCTGAACAAACGGCTTGCAGACAGAGAGTTACAGATTGAACTGACACCAGAGGCAGAGCAGTTTATCGTGGATAATGCTTATGACCCGGTATATGGTGCAAGACCATTGAAACGATATATCCAGAAGTACGTGGAAACCTTATCTGCGAAACTGATATTGGCAGACCAGGTATCTGCTAAAGATACCATCCTGATTTCGGTGGAAAATGGTGCACTGGTAGCGAAAAGAAAATAAGTATGATAAAATCTCCTTGAGACGAAAGTTTCAAGGAGATTTTTTGTTATGACAACTAATCTGGAGGATAAACAAAGATTTAGGGAAGCTGTTTCCTGTTTTGACAGATTTCCTGCAAAAACGACAAGATATATTAAATGTAAATTCAACATATAACAAAATAAGGAGAAAAAAGAAGATGAAATACCCGGAATTTTTACCACAGAATGGTAAGATTGCTTTCGTTGCACCTTCCTTTGGATGTGCTACGGAGCCCTATAAGTCCGCTTTTCTGCATGCCCAGGAGAAATGGAGTAAGGAAGGATATACACTGGATTTTGGACCAAACTGTTATGCCATGGAAGGAATCGGAATCAGCAGCCTGCCGGAAAAATGCGGAGAAGAGCTGACTAAGTATTACTGTGACGAAACAAGTGATTGCATAATTTCCTGCGGCGGTGGAGAACTTATGTGTGAAATCCTGGATTATGTGGATTTTGAGCGGATAAAGCAGGCCAAGCCAAAATGGTATATGGGATATTCCGATAATACGAACATGACGTTTCTTCTGACAACTCTGTGCGATACGGCATCCATCTATGGTCCCTGTGCCGGAAGCTTCGGCATGGAGCCAAGGCATGCTTCGGTGGAAGATGCCATGGAACTGCTTCGTGGAAAGAAATTAACCATGCAAGGGTATGAGATGTGGGAAAGGGAATCCTATAAAGATGAAGAAAATCCGTTGGTGCCCTATCATCTGACGGAAAAGACACAGATAAAGTATATCCTGCCGGATGGAAGAACCAATATTGACAGTCTGCGGGGGAAAGAAGGTACAGCGCAGGAGACAGGAAAACCGGATATTCACTTCTCTGGCAGATTGTTGGGAGGCTGCGTGGATTGTCTGGTAAACCTTCTTGGAACAAAATATGATAAAGTCACCGATTTTACAGAGCAGTATAAAGAAGATGGTATTTTGTGGTTTCTGGAAGCCTGCGATTTAAATCTGATGGGAATCCGCCGGGCTATGTGGCAGATGGAGCATGCCGGATGGTTTCGGCATTGCAGCGGTTTCCTGATTGGCAGACCAAGAATCGGCATGGATGTGGAAGAATTTGGGATTGACCATTATCAGGCAGCCTATGAAATGTTGCAGCAGTATCATGTGCCCATTATTATGGACGTGGATATCGGACACCTTCCACCAATGATGCCGCTTATCTGTGGAAGCTTCGCTGAGGTAAGCAGTGATGGAGAGAAGTATGCGGTAGAGATGAAGTTAATATGAGAAAGGAGCAGTAACAATGATTCCAAAAGACCCGGTAATGTTACTTAGTTTTATCAATCTGAAGCTGCGTGATTTCTACAGCAGTCTGGAGGCATTATGTGATGACCTGGATGCCAGCCAGACGGAAATCGAGGCAAAGCTTGCAGGAATAGATTACCACTATGACAGGGAGAAAAACCAATTTGTCTAAGGAAATTAAAATTACGATTGTTATTAAAAAGAACGACAAAGCGGATAGAAAAGCCAATGCTGGAGCCCGGGAGGAAGAATTACAAAAAATCGTTATGACACATGATTCCGGGGCGACAATCATGTCAACTCTGCTGGAAAATGGCTTGGTTTCCGGTCAATTTTGCGGTGGAAGAGGTACCTGTGGCAGATGCCAAATCCAGTATATCAGTCCGGCTCCGTTGCCGACAGCTATGGAGAGAAACAGCATGGAACCGGAGAAGCTGCGACAGGGATACCGGCTTGCCTGTATGAGCAGACCAAAAGACAACTGTGTCATCCGGCTGACAATGTCAGAGGAAAGAACCGTACAGATTCTTACCCGGATGATAGATGTGTCAGATGAGAATGACTTAAACAGTCAACCAATGCAAATGCTGTCCGGTCAAAGAACGACTTGTCAGGGCATGCTTCCTCAAAGCACGTTATCTCCAAATCTGGTTATGCAGGAAAAGGAAGAGTATATGATTGCAGTGGACCTGGGAACCACTACAATAGCCATGCAGCTAAGGGGAATGGACTCCGGGAAAGTGATAGATACTTATTGTGAAATGAATCCTCAGAGAAGTTATGGCGCAGATGTGCTGTCCAGGATTCAGGCATCCTGTGCAGGAGCGGATAAGAAACTGCAGAGTGCGGTCTGGGAAGTACTGCGCAGAGGGGTAGAACAGTTCCATAACAATAAAATAACGCATGGTATGAAAAATATTTCCTGTATGTGTATTGCGGGAAATACGACTATGGTCCATTTATTGATGGACTATGACGTGAGTCGCCTGGGGCAAAGTCCTTTTATGCCCATTACGCTGGATTTGCTGGAAGAAAGCTGGGAAAATATGTTCCCGGTTTATATTGCACCAGGGATAAGTACCTTTGTAGGAGGCGATATTGTGGCAGGGCTTTACGCGCTTTCCATGCTGCCCGGTCAGAAAACGGGTAAGGCAAAAAAGGTTGTGACAGAGCAAGCGGAAACAGAGCAGGCTGTAACAGAGCAAGCAGTGCCAGAGAGGGCTGTAACAGAGCAAGTTGTGACAGATGAAAGTACCCCAGCGAAGAACCATCAGGATTCTGGAAAGATAAAGATGTTGATTGACCTGGGTACCAACGGAGAGATGGCGGTTACTGATGGCGACCGGATGATTGTTACAGCAACAGCGGCAGGACCTGCTTTTGAAGGAGGAGCCAGTGCACAGGTAATCGGAACAGATATGATTGCGCTGACGGCAGAGTTGTTGCAGACCAATGTAATAGAAGAAACAGGGTATATGGCAACTTCACCCTGCCAGGTAAGAGGAATTACCATAACCCAGAAGGATATTAGAGATTTACAGCTGGCTAAGGCGGCAGTGAGGGCAGGAACAGAGATTTTATGGCAATTGTTGGACAAGACCGGGAACAGAGAGAAAATTCTGCCACAGAGTCCGGAGCAGGCATATGGATTGCAACGGGTGTATCTGGCAGGTGGTTTTGGCTATTACCTGGACGTGGAAGCAGCCTTTTCCATCGGTCTGCTGCCAGACCGGATGAGAGGAAAAGTACAGGCGGTCGGAAATACTTCGCTGGAGGGAGCCTACCGGCTGGGACGTGATTTCCATAAGAAAGTTCTTTTAAAGGAAGAAATACAGGAAATGCTTGCCCGGATAGAGCATGTAAATCTGGCAAAGCAGGAGGCCTTTGACGAACTCTATATAAAATATATGAATTTTTAAGGTTACGTTAAGATAAGACAGATTTCAAGTTAATAAATACATGTTATCCTGACATCATCAGTTCAAGGAGAACAACAGAATCCTGAAAATGTGGATGAAAAGAAAGGACGTGTACAGAAATGGAACAGATTATGTGGACGAGAAAAGAATTAAAACAACGGGCAAAGGATGCCTTAAAGAGAAATTACTGGAAGACGGTACTGGTATCTTTGCTACTAGCCTTGATTACAACAGGAAGCTTTACTTATAATAACTATGGAAATCATGGCGGCAGCGATGAGACAGACTATAGTTATGATGGAAATAGCGACATGATTTACGAAGAGGATTACGAGGAGAACAATGATGACTGGACTGCAAACTCGATAAACGATGTCATAGCAGAAGCGGTGCAGGATGTGAATCCCGTTGCCCTGGTTGCAACCATGGCAGCGATAGCCGCTGCAAGTATTATCTTTGCTGTATTAGCATTGGTTGTGGGATTTGCAGTAACAGCTTTTTTATACAATCCTTTCGAAGTTGGTTTGAGGCGGTTCATGATAAAGGGAGTGGAAGATACCGCCCAGGTAAAGGAAATTGGTTATGGATTTGACCACTGCTATATGAATATTGTAAAAACCATGTTTTTCCGGGATTTATATACGTTCCTTTGGACTTTACTTTTTATTATTCCGGGCATCTATAAGATGTACCAGTATCGTATGGTGCCTTACATTATGACAGAGACACCGGATATGGATTACAAGACAGCTTTGTCATTAAGTAAAGATATGATGAATGGTTATAAATGGAAAACCTTTGTGTTAGACTTATCCTTTCTTCTCTGGCATTTCCTGGGAATGATAACATGTGGTATTGTTGAAATACTTTATGTGGCACCTTACCAGAACCTGACGAATGCTGCATTATACTGCACGCTTCGTACCAGACATACAGAGAATGAGGCAGCAGTAGAGGCAACAGTAGAGGCAACAGTAGAGGCAACAGTACAGTAAAAGCAGTGCAGAAAAAGCAGTACAGTAAAAACAGTGCAGAAAAAGCTGCCATTAAAATTAAATAAGAAGAAAATGGTAAAAGACAGCATTAGAAAACAATGTTAAAGAGTATAAAACAATAAAACAGAAACAATATTCAGAATAACAAATGTGTGGAACTGGAATCGAGGGAATGTATGAGTTACAGAATCTTACTGGCAGATGATGAAGCGGAAATCCGGGATATCCTGCGGCTTTATCTGGAAAAGGATGGCTATGAGATAACAGAGGCAAAGGATGGCATTGAGACGATGCAGTGTCTGCAGCGGGAAGAAATTGATCTGGTGTTGCTGGATATCATGATGCCGGGAATGGACGGATACCGGGTTTTGAAGAATATCCGGGAAAAGAATAACATACCGGTCATTATCCTGTCTGCCAAAGGAACGGAATCGGATAAGATTCTGGGACTGGATTTGGGAGCGGATGACTATATCACGAAGCCCTTTGCCCCTTTGGAGGCAGCAGCCAGAGTCAATTCCAACCTCCGCCGCTTTTATGCCCTGGGTTCTAAAGGACGGCAAAACAGTGAAAAGAAGGAATTGCAGGTACAGGATTTACGGCTGGATGTGGAATCCTGTATGCTGTACCGGGAAGATAAGGCAATCGAACTGACCTCGATTGAGTTTAAGATTATGAAGCTTTTCATGGAAAATCCGGGAAAGGTATTTACCAAGCAGCAGCTTTTTGAGCAGGGCTGGGAGGACGATTACGTGGTATCGGATAACAATATTATGGTCTGTATTTCCAAACTGCGGGCGAAGATTGACTATGAAGGCAAAGAATATATTAAGACAATCAGAGGGCTTGGATATCGTCTGGAGAAGGAATAACAGGTATGGATGAAAAAACCACGGAGAAGACAAAAGCATTAAGATGGTTCCTGATAGAAAGATTCCTGTTGATAATGGCAGGAATCTATATCAGTGGAGAGCTTATCAGTATGTTATACCGGGGAGTTGTTTTTCCGATTCTGTTTGGGCTTCTGAAACAGCAGCAGATAGAAATCACGAACCAGACTGGGACGATAGGATTTTTATTACAGGTGTTATTATATTATGCGGCAGATTTTTTACCAAATGGACCAGGTGGTGTCCTACGGGGAATGGTCAGCAATTCTTTAAGTGAGTCCTGGCAAATCAGTATCCATTCTGTTATGGCAAGTGGAATCGTGGGAGAAATTCTGGGAAAAGTCCTGCTTTTACTTCTTTTTATGATGCTGCTGGTGAGTCTGCTTCCTTATATGGTGGGAGCATTCCTTTATTATAAAATTGTTACAAACAAGGTAAATGAGCTGCTGGAACGAGATAAAGAGCAGCGCAGGCAGTTTGACCGGAAACGGAATCTGCTCTTGTCAGATATTGCCCATGACATAAAAACACCTATTACGACCATCTGCGGTTACAGCAGGGCGCTGGCAGATGGTGTGGTAACAGAGGAGAAACAACAGGAATATCTGGATGCCATTTATGCAAAATCCATGCGCATGAGTGATTTGATAACGCTGTTGTTTGAGTATGTGAAACTGGACAGTGAGGGGTATGCCCTGCAGAAAGAAGAAGGCGATTTTGCGGAACTGGTACGGGAAAACACAGCATTGCTGTATGCTGACTTTGAGGAAAAAGACATGCAGGTGGATATCCGGGTGCCGGAAAACCCGGTTCCTTATGAAATGGATAAATTGCAGATGGGAAGAGCGGTCACCAATCTGCTGACGAATGCCATCCGGTATGGCAGGCAGGGCGGTAAGGTATTGATACAACTGGAAGAAGGTGTGCTGACCGTGGCAGATGATGGAATGGAAATTGAGCCGGAGTTTGCCGAGCACATTTTCGAACCTTTTTCCAGGGCAGATAAAGCGCGCAGCACTAAGGGTGGCAGCGGCCTTGGGCTAAGTATCAGTGCAAAGGTGGTACAGATGCATGGCGGCAGCCTGGAGCTGCATACAGATTACGGCAAGGGCTATACGAAAGCTTTTATGATTCGGTTACAGGAAGAAAAATAAATAACGAAAATAGATTATCCCGGAAACGGCGGGCATATACATTAGTTAGGAAGAAACAAAGGAATGGATATCGTTTGTTTATGAAGAAAAAAGTAAAATGCCTGCTCCTTCCGGGACTTTTTTTATTGGCCATGAGTTTATTAGTGAAAATGCAATATTTTAATGCAGAAGACGCTTGGCCGGTAATACAAGGGTTTTCCGGGGAAGAAGAGGTGGAGAAAAAGAAGATAGCCATTACCTTTGATGATGGTCCACATCCTTATTATACGGAACAGCTGCTGGATGGGTTACAGAAACGTGGTGTCCATGCCACCTTTTTTGTAACAGGGCAGGCGGCAGAAAACTATCCGGAGATTATCAGCCGGATGCAGGAAGAGGGACATTTAATCGGAAATCATACATACAGCCATATCCAGTTGAGCAGTTCAAACCGGGAAACCTTTAAAAAGGAACTGATTCAGACCAATGAAATCATAGAGAAAATTACCGGACAGGAGGTACAGTATGTGCGTCCGCCTTATGGCTCCTGGGATAAGAAGCTGGAAACGGAACTGATGATGTTTCCGGTATTGTGGAATATCGATCCGTTAGACTGGTGCTGTTCCGATTCTGGCTGTGTAGTGCGTAAGGTGGTGGAGAAGGCGCAGGAAAACAGCATTATCCTGCTGCATGATGAATACAAGTCCAGTGTGACGGCAGCGTTAGAAATTGTGGATATTTTACAAAACCAGGGCTACGAATTTGTAACTGTGGATGAAATATTATTTGATTAATAAATTTGCACTACGTCAATGAAAATGTTATGATAAAAAAGTATACGTTTATTTGGAGGGAAAATACTTCCGCAGAGAGAAAGAAAGTGCAGAAAATGGATTTATTTGAATATATGCGCAGTACCAATCAGGAGAAAGAATCTCCACTGGCAGCCAGATTGCGTCCTGCCACATTGGAAGAAGTAGTGGGACAGCAGCATATTATCGGAAAGGACAAGCTGCTTTACCGGGCCATTAAAGCAGACAAGCTAAGCTCTATTATTTTTTATGGACCACCCGGAACCGGTAAAACAACCATTGCCAAGGTCATTGCCAATACAACCAGTGCAGAATTTACACAGATTAATGCTACGGTGGCAGGCAAGAAGGATATGGAAGAGGTAGTGGAGAAGGCGAAGAATCTGCGTGGTATGTATGGAAAGAAGACGATTCTTTTCATCGATGAGATTCACCGGTTTAACAAAGGACAGCAAGACTACCTGTTACCATTTGTGGAGGATGGTACGCTGATTCTCATTGGAGCCACCACAGAGAATCCTTATTTTGAGGTAAACGGGGCGTTGATTTCCCGCTCTATCGTATTTGAGTTAAAGCCGCTTTCCCAGGACGATATTAAGGAACTGATTAAGCGGGCGGTCTATGATAAGGAAAAAGGCATGGGTGCCTATGATGCCGTAATAGAGGAGGATGCACTGGAATTTCTGTCAGAACTTTCCGGTGGTGATGCCAGGCACGCATTAAATGCAGTGGAACTGGGTGTTATGACTACAGAACGCAGCGAAGACGGCAAGATTCACCTGACTTTGGGGGTAGCCCAGGAATGTATTCAAAAACGGGTGTTACGTTATGATAAGACTGGAGACAACCACTACGATACCATCTCTGCCTTTATCAAAAGTATGCGTGGTTCTGACCCGGATGCTGCCCTGTATTATCTGAGCAGAATGTTATATGCCGGGGAGAGCCTTACCTTTATAGCACGCAGAATTATGATATGCGCATCGGAGGATGTGGGAAATGCAGACCCCAATGCGTTAAATGTGGCAGTCAGTGCTTCGCTGGCAGTGGAACGAATCGGTATGCCGGAGGCACAGATTATTCTGGCACAGGCAGTAACCTATGTAGCCTGTGCGCCGAAGAGTAATGCAAGTTGTGAAGGAGTGTTTGCAGCGATGGCAACGGTAGAAAAGACAGGCAATCTGCCGATTCCAACCCATTTGCAGGATGCCCATTATAAGGGGGCAGCGAAGCTGGGACATGGAACCGGTTATAAATATGCGCACGATTATCCCAACCATTATGTAGAGCAGCAGTATCTGCCCTATGAGCTGAACGGAAAAGAGTTCTATCGGCCTACCGGCAACGGCTACGAGGCGAAGATAAGAGAGCACATGAAGAAGTTAAAAGGAAACACGTAGTAAAAAATGGATAATGTGAAAAAAAAGAAGAAAAAGCGGACAATCGATAAGGCGAAGGTAGCCGAGAACAAACAGAAAATCAAAGAGAAGAAAAAGAGAGAAGCCCGGAAAAAGGCTCTTATGAAGAAACAGTTAAAGGAAGAAAAGGCAAAAATCAAAGCCAAATCTCAAAAAGGAACCTTGTTAGAGGAATCCGTTACCGTGGGAGAGTCCGTTACGGTCAATGAAGGCGGTGTGGTGGAGCGCACTATTACCGTGGAGGAAACTTATACTATTGAAGAGAAGCAACAGACACCGGATAGTCCTGTACAGAATCGTAAGAAATGGATGATTCTGGGTGCCTCCATGGTGGCGTTGCTGTTAGTGGGAACCGGTTTTGGTTTCTGGTTTTCGGGGCATCTGAAGGAACTGGCGAAGGAAGATGCGGCAGTGGAGGCTATGGTACATACGAAGGCAGTAGAACTTTCTGAGTACAGCCAGACCCAGCACAAGAAGGACAGTCTGAAACAGAATGCCGGAAAAGATACCACCAAGGTATTGGTAGATGCAGCCAGATATATGCTGGATGGTATTCGGAACAGACCACCGGAGGTGGAGATTTCAGAGGAAACTGCGGAAGAATTTGCAACCATAGAAAGCTGCCTGATTAATACAGAAACAGGAAAGATAGATGTGACTATGCTGGCAGATGCCCTGGCAATCAGTGACGACGGCTATTATTATCTCTTTGCGGAAAAGACTTACGAGGATGGCATTACCGGTCAGGAGTATATTATAGAAGACCAGAAGGACGTGGATTTAACCTTTTCGGTAAACCTGAATTATAATACCGTAAGTTCCAGGCTGTTTTCCAAGTTTGTAGTGGCAGTGAAAAAGAACGGCAAATATGTGCCGATTACCAAGCCCCACTATATTACCAATCCGGAGGCAATTGCAAAATATAGTCCATCTTTTGGTAATACGAATTCCAAAAAAGGACTGTTGGTAGACCCGGAGAAGCTTCGTGGTTCCGAGTTGGATGACCTGGGAGTCAGGCATGCGGCCTATAACATTCCGTTGAGCAGATTGATGGGAAATACCACCAATGCCTATTATCCAACGGTTTATTATACTTACAATGGCAGAAGTTATGCCTTTAACGGACAGGTAGTTGCAGAGTATGATTACATTTTTTCCACGCTGACCAATAAGGGAATTACCACCACAGCGATTATCTTAAATGATATGAATGCAGGTTATATGGAGTTGATTCACCCGAAAGCAAGAAGTGGCGGCAGAGCTCCTTATTATGCGTTCAATGCAACAGATGAGGATGGTACAGAATACATCGCTGCAGTGGCATCCTTCCTGGCAAGCCGTTATTCGGGAAGTGGTCATGGCAAGGTCATGAACTGGGTTATCGGTAACGAAATCAATGCCAGAAGTGAGTGGAACTATATTGAATACATGGATGCGGTAAGCTATACCAAAGAGTATGCGGATGCCTTCCGTATTTTCTATAATGCGATTCTGAGTATTAACGGCAATGCCAGAGTCTATATTTCTCTGGATCAGCAGTGGGGAAAGAGCCTGTATTCCAACAATGGCTATGGCTCGAAAGAAATCATGGATGCCTTTAATGATTATATCGGTACTTACGGAAATATTGACTGGGGAGTAGCACAACATCCTTATAATTATCCGCTGACCAGTGCCAAAGCATGGGGCACTTCCGGAAAAGCCGGTTCTTATATTCTGGACTCTGAAACCACACCGGTGCTTTCCATCCGGAATATTCATGTGCTGACAGATTATCTGCAAAAGGAGAAGTTCCGGACTGCAGATGGCGAGGTGCGGCATGTTATTTTAAGTGAGATGGGGTACACTTCGTCTGCCGGACAGGATTTGCAGGCAGCTTCCTTTGTCTATGCTTATAAGATAATCGAAGCCAACCAGTATATTGACAGTATGCTGCTGTCCAGGGAAACCGATGCTTCTTCGGAGATTGCACAGGGACTGGCGCTGGGAATCAGCACTACGGGCGGTGCCCATAAATCCATTTATAATGCCTATAAATACGTGGATACTGCAGAATCTTCCAGGTATACGGACTTTGCACTGAGGGTTATCGGGATTTCAAGCTGGAGTGAAGTGATACAGAAACACTGAGATTTGTGAAGTTTGAATAATCAGGAAAGTACAATATACCATAAAAGAGGCGTTAAAATTGAGTGATTTGATGCAGACTAATTCTATGATGAATGAAATCAGAGAATTATTATTAAATGCACGTCAGCGTGTGGCAGTACAAGTAAATACGGAATTGTTGTCTACCTATTGGAAGGTAGGAAAAATTATTGTTGAGCATGAACAGGAAAACAAAGACCGGGCTGATTATGGAAAACAGACCTTAAAACAACTTTCTAAAGACTTAACCAAAGAGTTTGGGAAAGGTTTTTCTGTTTCCAATCTCTATAATATGCGACTATTTTATATGAACTATCCAATTTTCCAGACGGTGTCTGGAAAATTGTCATGGTCGCATTATTGCGAATTGTTGACGATTTCAGACGTGGACAGGCGTAGCTTTTATGAAAAGGAAACTATTAACTCGGGATGGTCGATACGGGAATTAAAACGGCAAATTTCCACATCTCTCTATGAAAGGTTATTGTTGTCAGAGGGAAAAACAAACAAAGAAACCGTGCTTGCTCTGGCAGAAAAAGGGATTGAAATGGCTTCGCCCTTAGACATTATCAAGGATCCGTATGTATTTGAATTTTTGGGTGTGCCAGAGAATAAACCCATGCTGGAAAGTGACCTTGAAAAAGCACTGGTTGCACAAATAGAGAAATTTTTGTTGGAATTGGGACGCGGTTTTATGTTTGTAGGAACACAGCAGCGCATTACACTAAACAATACGCATTACTATGTCGATATGGTTTTCTATAATAAAATTCTGCGAGCCTATGTGCTGGTTGAATTGAAAACAACCAAGCTCACACCGGAAGCTGCCGGACAGCTTAATATGTATCTGAACTATTATGCCGCAGAGGTAAATGATGAACATGATAATCCACCAATTGGCATTATTCTTTGTACGGACAAGGATAGCATAGCTGCTGAATATGCACTGGGTGGTCTGTCTAATAATATTTTTGCTTCGCGTTATGTTTCTTACATTCCCAATAAAGAGCAGCTAATTGCCCAGGTAGAAGCTGTTTTGAAGGAATGGAACAGGACAGGGAAAGAATAAAATAATTATCCTTGTCCTGATTATCGTATGATTAAGGCTTGTGCACGTCTCAAAACAGCCGCGTAATCAGATACTGGTAAATATCCTGATTATTCTTATGCCAGTTGGCGCAGATGGAAGAGGCTGTTTCTTCATCAGGAACGGACAGGGTAATTTCCACCATGGTCACGTTCTTTTCTTTTGCCATCAGATGGGCTTCGTACTCGCCGGAGGTCGCTTTATAATAATCTGCCTGGATGGCAATTTCATTTCGCATTTCCAGCTCGTTATCTGACAGAAAGTGGTCAATTTCTGTCTTGATAGAGTCATTGATACGATTTTCAAAGAATGCTAACGTTTCCTGTCCTTCTTCTGTAATGTCCAGATAAGTTCGATTATGATTGGAATGGGCGGTAACCATATCGGCATCGGTCAGTTCTGCTATAACCTGTTGTAAGGTCAGGAAATTAGTGTATTCCTTTTCCAGAACAAAGTCGCTGACCTGTGCCTTGGTTAAGGGGAAAGTAACCCGGTTCAGCATATAGAGGATAATCAGTTTATAAAGTGTTAATGGGTCTTGTGTCATGGATAATACCTTTCTATGGATAGAGTCTTCCCTGATAAGAAGACTGGATTTTCATGGTGTGGTGGAGGTTGTTAAGAACCCCTCGTTTGTTTCTGCTCCACAAAGGGGCTAAGAGCAGGTCTTTGGGACCATCGCCCGTTACCCGGTGCACTACGATGTCCGGTGAAAGATGCTCCAGACAGGCAATGACCAGGTCGATATAGGCTTCCTCAGATAGGGGGATATACTGACCGGCTTCGTAGTAAGCTGCCAGTTTGGTGCCCTTCAGGACATGCAGCAGTTGCAATTTAATTCCCCAGGTGTTGGAGTTCAGGTGGTCGATGGTTTGTAACATCATCTGGGAATCTTCGCCGGGAAGTCCTAAAATGACATGGGTAATGACAGGAATCTGTGCCTGCCGTAACATGTCGACACATGTGTCATATACGGGCAATGTGTAGCCACGTCTGATAAAATCAGCAGTTTCCTGATGGATTGTCTGTAGACCTAATTCAATCCAGACAAACTTGTCAGGAAACTGCTCTTTTAAATTGACTAGTAAAGTCAAAATATCATCGTCGATACAGTCGGGTCTGGTGGCAATGGAGATACCGGCTACGGAAGGTTCCCGCAGGGCTTCTTCATAAATCTTGCGAAGATAGGGGAGGGGACCGTAGGTATTGGTATAGGCCTGGAAATAGGCGATTGCTAAATGACCGGTCTGTTTTCTACGGAACAGAGCACGTCCGGCGTCCAGCTGTTCGGCAATGGAAGGATGAGCCACTGTAGAAACAGCGAAATCACCGCTTCCACCGGCACTGCAGAAAATACAGCCACCGGTGCCAAGCGTACCGTCACGGTTGGGGCAGCTTAAGCCTGCATCTAATGCAATTTTGTATAATTTCTCTCCATAAGTGTTTTTGCAATAGGCATCCAGAGAGTAATAGGGCTTGCCGCACCAGTTCTGATATTGCATAGAGAAACCTCTTATCGTTTGATATGGGATTTTACTGCCTCGGCAACTACTTCGGCAACCTTTGGATTGAAGGCTTCCGGCATAATGTTGTCTTCATTTAATTCCTCTTCCGGAACAAGACCGGCAATGGCATTGGCAGCAGCCAGTTTCATTTCTTCGGTAATCTGTACGGCACGGCCCTCTAAAGCACCCTTGAAGATACCAGGGAAAGCTACTACGTTGTTGACCTGGTTCGGGAAGTCAGAACGACCTGTACCTACGACTCTGGCACCGGCAGCTTTGGCTACGTCAGGCATGATTTCCGGAACCGGATTCGCCATGGCAAAGAGGATGGCATCCGGATTCATGGAAGCTACCATTTCCGGAGTCACAATGTTCGGAGCGGATACACCAACGAAGATGTCGGCACCCTTTAAGGCATCTGCCAGGGAACCTTTTTCATTATTCGGGTTGGTTACTTCGGTCATTTTCTGCTGCATCCAGTTAAGACCTTCGGTTTCTTTTCCGACAATACCTATTTTGTCACACATAATAACGTTCTGGAAACCATAGGTCAGGAGCAGTTTGGTAATAGCAACACCGGCACTTCCGGCACCATTGACAACCACTTTGCAGTCTTCTTTCTTTTTGCGAACTACTTTCAGGGCATTGATGATTCCGGCTAATACAACGATAGCAGTTCCGTGCTGGTCATCGTGGAAGACCGGAATGTCCAGGATTTCCTTCAGACGTTCTTCAATTTCGAAACAGCGTGGTGCGCTGATATCCTCTAAGTTAATACCGCCGAAACCGGGGGCCAGATAGGTAACAGCTTTGATGATTTCCTCGGTGTCTTGTGTATCCAGGCAAATCGGGACAGCGTTGACACCGCCAAATTCTTTAAAAAGAACAGCTTTTCCTTCCATAACCGGCATAGCGGCATAAGGTCCGATATTACCAAGTCCCAGAACGGCACTGCCGTCTGATACGACAGCTACTGTGTTGGCTTTCCAGGTATAGGTGTAAGCAGCTTCCTTGTCCTTGGCGATTACCTTACAAGGCTCTGCAACGCCGGGTGTATAGGCAAGAGATAAGTCTTCTCTGGTTTTGACTGGAGTTTTGGAAACTGTTTCTAATTTACCGTTCCACTGTTCGTGTAATGCTAATGCTTTTTCGTTGGTTGTCATAGAATTACCCTCATTTCTCTTATTTGTTTTCACATCTTTTTTAATCATATAGTATTTGTGTTTAGACTGCAAGAATGTCTTCTGCAAAAAAAGACTTCCTATTTTGAAAAAGATAGTGTATAATAGCAGCATACAAAGTAAAAGTAGTTCATTTTTTCTAAGACATATCGAAAAAAATCCCGAGACGAAAGAATTGAATAATAAAAGTTTTACCATAGAAGATGTAGTTATGAAATGGAGGTATTTATGAGAGAAAAGTATGAATCACTGGCGTTATCAGATTTACGGGAAATCGCAAAGGCAAGAGGAATTAAAGGAATTTCTACGATGAAAAAGAGTCAGATTGTAGAGGCGATGCTGGCAGAGGATGAGAAGGATAAGACTGCCGGAAAAGGCGCAGAGTCTGGGGCGGCAGCCAGTGATACCAGAGAAACAGATGCAAAAGTAACAGCCACAGGGATAAGGAAAGCAGAAGCAAGAATGACAGACAATGCTGACCGGGAAAGGGAATCCAGGACAGTCACAGGAGTCAGGGAAGCAGAGGCAAGAAAGGAAGGCACAGTCCAGGAAGAAAAGTTCCCCAGTGATTTGGATAGCGGGGTAACTGCCAGTGGTATTCTGGAGGTTATGAGTGACGGATTTGGATTTATCCGCTGCGAGAATTATCTGCCTGGTGAAAATGATGTTTATGTGGCACCCAGCCAGATTCGTCGTTTTGGACTGAAGACCGGTGATATTCTGGAAGGCAATACGAGAGTAAAGACACAGAATGAGAAGTTCAGTGCCCTTTTATATGTAAAATCCATCAATGGCTATCCGCCGGAAGTGGCTATGCGGAGAGTTAATTTTGAAGATTTGACACCGATTTTCCCCAATGAGCGGTTAAAGTTAGAGACTCCCGGGGCATCGGTAGCAATGCGTATTATGGATTTGATGAGCCCGGTAGGTAAAGGACAGAGAGGTATGATTGTATCTCCACCGAAGGCAGGTAAGACCACTTTATTAAAAGAAGTGGCAAAGTCCATTACCAAGACGGCACCGGATGCCCACCTGATTATCCTGCTGATTGATGAACGTCCGGAGGAAGTTACAGATATTAAGGAAGCGATTGAAGGACCTAATGTAGAAGTAATCTATTCGACCTTTGATGAATTACCGGATCATCATAAGAGGGTATCGGAAATGGTAATTGAGCGTGCAAAACGTCTGGTAGAACATAAACGGGATGTGGTAATTCTGTTAGACAGCATTACCCGTCTGACAAGAGCCTACAACCTGGTAGTGCCACCCAGTGGACGTACCTTATCCGGTGGTCTTGACCCGGCGTCCTTACACATGCCAAAACGATTTTTCGGTGCAGCCCGTAATATGCGTGAGGGCGGAAGCCTTACCATTCTGGCAACGGCGTTAGTAGAAACCGGAAGCAAGATGGATGATGTGGTTTACGAAGAGTTTA
>CAKRWT010000040.1 GCA_934418125.1 uncultured Lachnospiraceae bacterium | reverse complement strand
ACGAGCCTTACAGCACCTTCTGTGTTGCGGTTCATCAGGAAAGCGAGAAACAGCTTTTCCCTTGTAAAAAAGAAAGTAAGCAGCGTTTTGGAAGAACCGGAGGCGGAATGCACGGTATCCATTTCCACAAAGGAAGACAGTCCCAGCTGCTGGAAATCGGCATAGGTCCGACCCTGAAAAATACGACGGTCAGAGATCTGGGTTTTGTGTACCTTGCGTGGTTTGAATTTCACTTTACGCTTCAGGTCAATGTTTCTTGCGGTCAGGATCCCCATGTCGAGATAGGTGTAAACGCTGCGCACAGAAAGCTCCAGTTCCGGATGGTTCGTAATGATCTGGTAAGGAGACTGTCCCTGTTCGATCAGAGGACTGATGATCCTGTCTTTCTGGTGAAGTTCCTGTCTGGTCATGCTGATACCGGAGCGGGACTCCTTCAGGCATTCCCGGTATTTGCGGTCTGCAAACCTGGCATTGTAAGTGTATTTGTGTGCGATGGTACAGTGAGAAATCTGTTTGTCACAGCCGTTGCAGACATAGGGAGCTTTATCGAGCCTGCTGCAGCGTTCCCTTTCAAAGTCAGGACAGGTCTGGTTGCAGGTAGGGCAGGAAGTGCACTTGATACCGCAAAGAAGGATTTTCCCACAGGCATTGGTCTTTTTGCAATGATAGCGGTGTACACAAAAGTTTTTGGCATTATAAAAGGTACCTTTGTGATACCAGTCGGACAGCCGGTGTGCTTTCACTTCCTTAGAAATCGTAGTGGGATCCTTACAGAGGAAGCGTGCGATATCCTTAAAAGAAGTACCTTTGGAAAGTTCATTCTGGATATAAATACGATCATCCAGAGTCAAGTGTTTCTGGTTACCAGGTATATATTTACTCATAGTCTTATTCCTCCAACTGCTGTCAGAAGGAAAGATAAGCCTATCACTTTTATATGAAAGAGTAAATATCAACTGTGCGGGAGTAAATTCCACCGCATAAGCGGGCGGTGGAATTTAAATAAAAAATTTAGGCCGTGAAAACAGCTATTCGTACAGACTTTACTTTTGTGGGAAATACTGCTACAATAAAAAATGTTACGTTTTTGTTACAAAAAATGAAATCGGAGAAAAGAAACAGAGTGTTTTATGAAAAAGGTCAGCAGATATTATAAAAAAATGAAAATTGCATATATTAAAATTGCAATGCTTGTCATGGTAATTGCGATTTTGTTTTTTCCAAGCTTTCAGAAGCTGGAAAAAACGGGAGATAATATTTATACTGTCTATTTAAATGGACAGGAAGTTGGTGTTGTGGCAGACAAGGACATGGTGGATAGCTGTCTGATTGCGGCAAGAAAGAGACTGGCAGGAACCAGTGATGAACTGGTGCTTGCAGACAGCAATATTACTTATGAGGGAAAGGAAGTCTTGTGGGGAGCGGTGGACAATACAGGAGATGTGATTGCAAACATGACTTCTGTATTAAAAAACAGCGTCAAGGAGACTTTGAACCGTTCTTATACGGTAAAAATCAATGAATACACTGTCAATCTTGCCAGCACCCAGGAAGTTTTGGCGCTTTTACAGGAATCTATTAACCGCTATGACCCGGAACATCAGTATTATGTGGATTTGGTTATGGATGGCGAAAGAGAATTAAATGTACTGACGACTCAGATATGTTCTACGGTGGAGCAGGAACAGGAAGAAGAGGCAACGGAAAATGTTATGGGCAGTGTGGGAATCAATGCCACACTGGATGAGATTTTTGCAGATATTGAGCCGGCAGTGGAAAAAGATTTCGATGATTATGAGCTGGGTCTGATGAGCCTTCAGTTTGGCGATACGGTAGAGGTCGTGGAGTCCTATTTGCAGGACGGCGAACTTACCTCTCTGGAACAGGCGATTGAGGAAGTGACCAAGGACCAGGAGAAGGAACAGATTTATGAAGTGGTATCTGGCGATACGCTTTCCCAGATTGCGGAAAAGACAGAAATATCGGTAGCAGATTTAATCGCCATGAACGAAACCATTGACAATGAGAATTCCACCATTCGTGTAGGAGATGAGCTGATTATTACCGTGCCAGAGCCGGAGCTTTCGGTGGAACGGATGGAACAGGTTTACTATGAAGAGGACTATGAGGCTGACATTATCTATGTAGATAATGATGACTGGTATACCACCCAGACGCAGACCTTACAGGAGCCATCTGCCGGGCATCGTATAGTGGTGGCTGACGTGTCTTATCGTAATAATGAAGAAGTCAGCAGGGAAATCCTAAAAGAAGAAGTTACCTATGAGGCAGTGCCTAAGATTGTAGAACGGGGAACCAAGATACCACCGACTTACATCAAGCCGATTTCAGGAGGAAGACTCTCTTCCAATTTCGGGAGAAGAAAGGCACCGACCAGGGGAGCCAGCAGTTATCATAAGGGAATTGACTGGTCTACACCGGTCGGAACGGCAGTTATGGCATCTTCTGCCGGAACCGTTGTAAAGGCAGGATGGGGAAGTGGCTACGGCTATGTTGTCTATATTAACCATGCAGATGGCAGGCAGACCCGATATGGACATCTGAGCAAGGTACTGGTATCCGTTGGACAGACGGTAAGTCAGGGACAAAAGATTGCCCTGAGTGGAAATACCGGTGTCAGCACGGGACCGCATGTGCACTTTGAGATATTGATTAATGGCTCCCAGGTCAATCCGCTAAACTACTTAAACTGATGTTCCCATTTACAAATGCGTAAATTATGGTATACTGATAGTTAATTGTTTTGCAATTTATGAAGAATAAGCTGTGAATCGATACAGCAATAGTATAGAAATATTGCACCTATAAATCGTGAACTATAGAAAGGCAATGTTAGCGGAATGGAACAATATGCGATTAAAGGTGGCAATCCGTTAGTCGGCGAGGTGGAAATCGGCGGAGCCAAGAATGCGGCACTGGCAATACTGGCAGCGGCAGTTATGACGGATGAAACCGTAGTGATAGAGAATTTACCGGATGTTAGGGATACCAATGTACTGATGCAGGCAATGGAAAGCATCGGTGTCATCATTAACAGAATAGACAGACATACAGTAAAAATAAATGCTTCCCAGGTACACACCTTAAGCATTGAAGGGGATTATGTAAAAAAAATAAGAGCTTCCTATTATTTGTTGGGAGCCCTGCTTGGAAAATATAAAAAAGCGGAAGTAGTACTTCCGGGCGGCTGCAACATCGGTTTGCGTCCGATAGACCAGCATATTAAAGGCTTCCGTGCATTGGGAGCAGAAGTTAATATTGCACATGGACTGATTAGTGCACAGGCGGAAGAGCTTGTGGGTAATCATCTGTATATGGATGTGGTAACGGTTGGAGCTACCATGAATGTGATGATGGCAGCAGCTATGGCCGAAGGACAGACTGTCATTGAAAATGCGGCAAAAGAGCCACATGTCGTTGATTTGGCAAACTTTTTAAACAGTATGGGAGCCAATATCAAAGGGGCAGGTACTGACGTTATCCGAATCAAAGGCGTTTCAAAGCTTCATGGAACAGAATATGGTATCATTCCTGACCAGATTGAAGCTGGTACCTTTATGTTCGCTGCAGCTGTGACAAAAGGTGATGTGACGGTCAAGAATGTCATTCCAAAGCATCTGGAGTCTATCAGTGCCAAGCTGTTAGAGATTGGCTGTGAGGTAGAAGAGTCTGATGATGCGGTGCGTGTTGTGGCATCAAAACCATTGGGACATACCCATGTAAAAACTCTGCCTTATCCAGGATTTCCGACAGATATGCAGCCACAGATTACAGTGGCATTGGGATTATCCGCAGGAACCAGCATTGTAACGGAGAGTATTTTTGAGAATCGCTTTAAATACGTAGATGAATTAACCCGTATGGGTGCCAATATTAAAGTGGAAAGCAATACGGCGATTATTGATGGTGTGGAAAAATACACCGGTGCCAGTATTACTGCCCCGGATTTAAGGGCTGGAGCAGCTCTGGTAATTGCGGGTCTTGCAGCAGATGGCATTACCACGGTTGACGATATTAAATACATCGAAAGAGGTTATGAAGATTTCCATTTGAAATTACAGGGACTGGGCGCTCAGATTGACAAGGTATCCACCGAGCGGGATTTACAGAAATTCAAGTTAAAGGTCGGATAAGGAATGTATTGTGAAAAATGCAAAAAAATCGCAATAATATAGATTGACAGAATCCAGTCAGAGGTGTATCTTATCTGTAGATATGAAAATTCAATATTGTAAGTTTTCTCTTATTCAGAGTGGTGGAGATACATAGGATCTGTGAAGCCACGGCAACCCCTGTAAGGAAGGTGCCAACCTGAGCGAAAGCCTGTCGTAAGACAAATCGAACAATAAGAGGATTTGATTATCGACTATCGAGTCCGCTTATTTCGTAGGAATAAGCGGATTTTTTGATGCAGTAACCCGTTAGTGAGGAACATAGTATTTGGTTTTCCACAAAAGAAAGGAAGAAAAACATGGAAAAAAGATTATTTACTTCTGAATCTGTAACCGAAGGCCATCCAGACAAAGTCTGTGATGCCGTTTCTGATGCTATCCTGGACGCCTGCATGGCACAGGATCCAATGAGCCGTGTGGCATGCGAGACAGCAGCATGTACCGGCTTTGTACTGGTAACCGGTGAAATTACCACTAAGGCACAGTTAGATATTCCTGCCATTGTCCGCAAGACAGTCAATGAAATTGGCTATAACGATGCAAAGACAGGATTTGACGGCAATACCTGCGCCGTTATGGTTGCGCTGGACCAGCAGTCAGCAGATATCGCTATGGGTGTTGACAAGGCACTGGAAGCAAAGGAAGGTGAGCTGAAAGATGACTTGGATACCGGTGCGGGTGACCAGGGCATGATGTTTGGTTATGCAACCAATGAAACAGAGGAATATATGCCTTATCCGATTTCTCTGGCGCACAAGCTGGCATTACAGCTTACCAAAGTGCGTAAAGATGGTACACTTACCTATTTAAGACCAGATGGTAAGAGCCAGGTATCCGTAGAATATGATGAGAATGGCAAACCGGTCAGATTAGAGGCAGTAGTATTATCCACACAGCACGACGAAGACGTAACCCAGGAGCAGATTCACGAAGATATTAAGAAATATGTATTTGACCCGGTTCTGCCAAAAGAATTAGTAGATGAGAAGACAAAATTCTTCATTAACCCTACAGGACGTTTCGTTATCGGTGGACCACACGGAGATGCCGGTCTGACAGGACGTAAGATTATTGTAGATACTTATGGTGGATATGCACGTCACGGCGGCGGTGCTTTCTCCGGTAAGGACTGCACCAAGGTAGACCGTTCCGCAGCTTATGCAGCACGTTATGTGGCAAAGAATATTGTGGCAGCAGGACTGGCTGATAAGTGTGAAATCCAGTTATCCTATGCAATTGGTGTAGCACAGCCTACTTCTGTTATGGTAGATACTTTTGAGACAGGCAAAATCAGTGACGAGAAGTTAGTAGAGATTATTCGTGAAAACTTCGACCTTCGTCCGGCAGGCATCATCAAGATGTTAGACCTGCGCCGTCCAATTTATAAACAGACAGCAGCTTACGGACATTTCGGACGTAATGATTTAGATTTACCTTGGGAGAAACTGGACAAGGTAGATGTCTTAAAGAAATATTTATAAGAAACACAGCAAGTCAAGAGAATGAGCTGACAGACCCGGTGGGAGTAACCTTCCTGCCGGGTTTTTTGCTGCCACTCTTGCGTGGAAACATCAGTTCGGATATAATTAAAGTAAAGTATTTGCAACAAAGATAATTGCGAAACGCATAGATTCTTGTTCAAAAGATGCAAACGAATAACCAATCGTGGGGTCCTTGGAAAACGCTGGTACTTAATGGCTGTGTTTTAGCCATTTATGTACCATTGCGTTTGAGGTGGAGCGAAAGCGTACCCAGGATGGTTTTCGTTTGTATCTTGCTATCAAAAACCTATTATTTCGCAATTATCTAATTCATAGAAAAGAGGAAGTTTCATGGCATTTGCACATCTTCACGTCCACACGGAATACAGTCTGCTGGATGGTTCCAATAAGATAAAAGAATATGTCAAACGAGTCAAGGAACTGGGAATGGACAGTGCGGCCATTACCGACCATGGAGTTATGTATGGCGTTATTGACTTCTACAAGGCAGCGAAAGAAGCGGGAATCAATCCGATTATAGGCTGTGAGGTTTATGTGGCTCCTCATTCCCGGTTTGACAGAGAGATTACCGGAGGAGAAGACCGGTATTACCATCTGGTGCTGCTTGCAGAGAACAATACAGGCTATTCCAACCTGATGAAGATTGTCAGCAAAGGCTTTACAGAAGGATACTACTATCGTCCCCGTGTGGATTTTGAGGTGCTGCAGCAGTATCATGAGGGAATTATCGCACTGTCTGCCTGCCTGGCAGGCGAAGTGCCCAGGCTGATTCAGAAAGGAATGCTGGAGGAAGCCAGGAAGACGGCGAAGAAATTTGAGGACTGTTTTGGAAAAGGTAATTATTTCCTGGAATTACAGGATCATGGAATTCCGGCGCAGCAGACAGTCAATATGGCATTGCTTACCCTGAGCAAGGAACTGGATATTCCGTTGGTAGCAACCAATGATGTGCATTATACCTATGCAGAGGATGCCCAGCCCCATGATATTTTACTGTGCCTGCAGACCGGTAAGAAGCTGGCTGACGAGGAACGTATGCGTTATGAGGGCGGTCAGTACTATGTGAAAAGTGAAGAGGAGATGAAGGGGCTCTTTCCCTATGCCTGGGAGGCAGTGGAGAATACCCAGCGGATTGCAGACCGTTGTCATGTGGAAATAGAGTTCGGGCATTATAAAGTACCTCATTACGAGGTACCGGATGGCTATGATTCCTGGTCTTATCTGAATAAATTATGCCAGGATGGCATGGCAGAGCGTTATCCGGAAGATGATGGTACTTTACAGGAACGGCTTGCTTATGAGTTAAATATTATTAAGACAATGGGTTTTGTAGACTACTTTCTGATTGTATGGGATTACATCAATTATTGCAGGGAAAATGGGATTGCGGTAGGACCGGGACGTGGTTCGGCTGCGGGAAGTATCGTTTCTTATTGCCTGAAAATTACTAACATAGACCCGATTAAATATAATCTGCTGTTCGAGCGTTTCCTGAATCCGGAACGTGTTTCCATGCCGGATATCGATGTGGACTTCTGTTATGAAAGACGGCAGGAGGTTATCGACCATGTAGGCAGGAAATATGGGAATGATAAGGTAGTACAGATTGTAACCTTTGGTACGATGGCAGCCAAAGGGGTTATCCGCGATGTGGGACGTGTTATGGATTTGCCTTATGCCTATGTGGATGCCATTGCCAAAATGATTCCTAATGAACTGAATATTACCATAGGCAGAGCCCTGGAAATCAATCCGGAATTCAAGAAGCTGTATCGGGAAGATGAACAGGTGCACAACTTAATTGATATGTGTCAACGACTGGAGGGCTTACCAAGGCATACGTCCATGCATGCAGCAGGTGTGGTTATCTGCCCGGAGGCAGCGGATAATTTCGTACCCTTATCCCGTGGTTCCGATGGCTCCATCACGACCCAGTTTACCATGACAACCATCGAAGAACTGGGACTTCTTAAAATGGACTTCCTGGGATTGAGGACCCTTACGGTCATTCAGAATGCAGTACGGATGATTGAAAAGAGCAGTGGCGTTTTTATAGATATGGATGCTGTTGATTATAATGACCCGGAGGTACTTGCCTCTATTGGCACCGGTAAGACAGATGGGGTGTTCCAGCTGGAAAGTGGTGGTATGAAGAGCTTCATGAAGGAACTGAAGCCTCAGAGCCTGGAGGATGTCATTGCGGGTATCTCCCTGTATCGTCCGGGACCGATGGATTTTATTCCGAAATATATTAAAGGAAAAAACAATCCGGAATCTGTTACTTACGATTGCCCGCAGCTAGAGCCGATTCTGGCACCTACGTACGGCTGTATCGTCTATCAGGAACAGGTTATGCAGATTGTACGGGATTTGGGCGGTTATACGATGGGAAGAAGCGACCTGGTACGCCGTGCTATGAGTAAGAAGAAACAGTATGTGATGGAGCAGGAACGCAAGAACTTTATTTATGGCAATGAAGAAGAAGGTGTTCCGGGGTGTGTCAAAAACGGCATCGGTGCCGAAGTGGCAAACCATATTTATGACACCATGATGGACTTCGCCAAATATGCGTTTAACAAGTCCCATGCAGCATGTTATGCGGTGGTGGCTTACCAGACTGCCTATCTGAAATACTATCATCCGGTAGAATTTATGGCAGCGTTAATGACCTCTGTTATCGATAATTCCGGCAAAGTTTCCGAATATATCATGACCTGTAAAAGTATGGGAATTGAGATTCTGCCGCCGGATATTAACGAAGGTGAGAGCGGATTCTCTGTATCCGGCAATCAGATACGTTATGCCCTGACGGCCATTAAGAGTGTGGGAAGACCGGTCATAGATGCGGTGGTACAGGAAAGAAAAGAACGAGGACCTTATGCGAATCTGAAGGATTTTATTACCCGTGTGGCGGATAAGGACGTCAATAAACGTGCCATTGAAAATTTTATCAAGGCTGGAGCACTGGACAGTCTGGGCGGCACCCGAAAACAGTTTATGAGTGTCTATGTGCAGATTGTGGATAGTATTCAACAGGATAAGAAGAATAACATGGCAGGTCAGCTTTCCCTGTTTGATATTGTGGAAGAAGACCAGAAAGAAGAATTTGAGATTAAAATGCCGGATGTGGGTGAGTATTCCAAGGAAATGAAGCTTGCCTTTGAAAAGGAGGTGCTGGGAATTTATGTCAGTGGACATCCGTTGGAAGAATATCAGGAACTGTGGCGTAAAAATATCAGCAATACAACGGCAGATTTCTATCTGGACGAGGAAACCAATACCACCAAGGTACAGGATGGTGCCACGGCAGTCATCGGCGGTATGATAGCGGAGAAGAAAATCAAATACACCAAAAATGAAAAGGTCATGGCATTTTTGCAGGTGGAAGACCTGGTAGGCACCATAGAAGTGATTGTTTTCCCGAGAGACTATGAACGTTATGGCAGCCTGCTAATCGAAGATAACAAGGTCTTTATCAAAGGACGAATCTCTGTGGAAGAGGAAAAAGACGGCAAGCTGATTTGCGAGAAAATTACCGCGTTTTCCGACATTCCCAGGAAATTGTGGATAAAGTTTCCAACGAAAGAAACCTATGAGGAAAAGAAAGAAACGTTGTATGGGTTGTTAAAAGAGTCCGAGGGAAAAGACAGCGTGATTATTTACGTGGAAAACCCAAAGGCAATGAATCCGCTGCCCCAAAACTGGAATGTCAATGCAGAGGATGGACTCTTAGGACAACTGGAGGAAGCCTTTGGGAGAGAGAATGTAAAGCTTGTTTAGAAACATTTCAGCCATGAATTTATAGAAAAAAGTTGAAATGCCGTTAGCATTAGAGTAGAATACAGATAGAATTTCGTGGCAGAATATGTCTGTAGAAATGGCAGAAAGGCTTGGGATAAAATATGTCTAAAGAAATTAAAACAATCGGCGTACTTACAAGCGGTGGTGATGCGCCGGGTATGAATGCTGCCATCCGTGCAGTGGTTAGAAAATCGATTGCCAATGGTGTAAAGGTAAAAGGAATCAAGAAAGGCTATCAGGGTCTTTTGAATGAAGAAATTATAGATTTGGAAAGATGGAGCGTATCCGATACCATACAGCGTGGTGGTACGATTCTCGGAACAGCACGTTGTAGTGAATTCCGTACGGAAGAAGGACAGAAAAAGGGTGCTGAAATCTGTAGAAAATACGGTATTGACGGACTGGTTGTTATCGGTGGTGATGGTTCTTACCGTGGTGCCCAGGCACTGGCAAGAAACGGAATTAATACCATCGGACTGCCGGGAACCATTGACCTGGATATTGCCTGTACCGAGTATACCATCGGATTTGATACTGCCATCAACACAGCTATGCAGGCGATTGATAAGGTAAGGGATACTTCTTCCTCCCATGAAAGATGCAGTATTATTGAGGTTATGGGAAGAAATGCCGGCTATATAGCCTTATGGTGTGGTATTGCCAATGGTGCAGAGGATATTCTGTTACCGGAGAAATATGATTACAACGAACAGCAGATAATCAATAATATCATTAACAACAGAAAGCGTGGTAAGACTCATCACATTATCATTAATGCAGAAGGTATCGGACATTCGACTTCTATGGCAAGACGTATTGAGGCAGCAACCGGTATTGAGACAAGAGCAACCATTTTAGGATACATGCAGCGTGGCGGTTCGCCTACCTGTAAAGACCGTTATTATGCATCCATTATGGGTTCCTATGCAGCAGACATTCTCTGCGCAGGCAAGTCTAACCGTGTGGTAGGGTATCAGCATGGTGAGTTTGTGGATTTTGATATTGAAGAAGCATTAAATATGCAAAAGAGTATTAACGAGTATGAATATGAGATTGCAAAGGCACTCTCCCTGTAAAGGCAGGACGTACTCCCAACTGAATCGGTTATGCTAAATGTTCCCCGCAGATGGTGAGTTTGCGGGGAATTATTGTAAATACAGGAAAAGATATACAAATGGCAACAAATAATGACACAGCAGAAATAGAGCGATACAAAAAACAAGACAATATAGAAAAATAAAATGCAGAAAAAATCAGATGATACAAAAACGACAGAAAAAATAAGTTGAGAAATGGAGCAGACATGATTACCAGTTACAGCAATAAATCTGTAAAAGAAGTAATACAACTGAGTCAGAAAGCCAAGGTAAGAAGAGAGCAGGATTTGTTTGTGGTGGAAGGGGTTAAGATGTACCGGGAAGCCCCGACAGAGCGAATCTGCAGTGTTTATGTGGCAAAGCGGGCAGAACAGGAGCTGCAGCAAAAGTGTGGTGATAAGCTGGCAGAAACCGGCTACGAAGTGGTGGCAGATGAAGTTTTCCAGAAAATGTCAGACACCAAGACGCCACAGGGAATCCTGTGCCTGGTAAAACAGTACCACTATAATATAGAAGAAATACTGTCGCGCAGGAAAGAACCATTGCTGCTGTTGCTGGAAGATATCCAGGATCCGGGAAACCTGGGAACCATCTTCCGAACCGGGGAAGGTGCTGGGATAGATGGGATTCTAATGAGCCGGGAAACGGTGGATATTTACAACCCGAAAACCATCCGTTCTACCATGGGCTCTATCTACCGGGTACCGTTTTTGTACACAGATAATATACGAGAAAACGTACAGAAATTACAGAAAAAAGAAATCACGGTCTATGCGGCACATCTGGCGGGAGAGAGGTATTATGACCAGTATGATTTGACGAAAGGCTGCGCATTTCTTATTGGAAATGAAGGAAACGGATTGCGTCGGGAAACCGCGGAAAGTGCGGACACTTACCTGAAAATCCCCATGGAAGGACAGTTGGAATCCCTCAATGCTGCGGTGGCATCGTCACTGTTGCTATATGAGGCATATCGACAAAGAAGGTCGGTTCGTTAGTAAGATTGTAACATTGCAAACCAACTTGGACGCGTTTGCGTCCTACAAGGTCCTGCGTTTGGTTATGCAATGTCACAATCTAGGCTGCTTTCCATAAATTTCTTATATATACAGGAGGAGCAAAGCTATGAAAATCGGATTTATTGGTTTAGGCAATATGGCGAGAGCCATGATTGGCGGTATGTTGCAAAAGGAGATGGTACAGCCGGCAGATATCATCGGTTCTGCCAAAACACAGGCAACCATGGAAGCTATGCAGAAGGAATTTGGCATCTGTGTGAAGGCGGATAACCGTGATGTTGCCAGAGAGGCAGAGGTGTTGATTCTTGCGGTAAAACCACAGTTTTTCCAGGAAGTTATCGAAGAAATAAAAGAGGTGACAACCCCGGATACCCTGATAATCAGTATTGCAGCCGGTAAGACCCTTTCCTGGATTGAGCAGACCTTTGCAAAGCCCATTAAGCTGGTGCGCTGTATGCCTAATACCCCGGCACTGGTAGGAGAAGGCTGTACTGGCGTGTGTGTCAATGAACGCGTCACAGAAGAAGAAAGTACATACAGCCTGCAGCTGATGGAAAGCTTCGGTAAGGCATCCTTGGTTCCGGAACGGCTGATGGATGCAGTAGGCGCAGTCAGCGGCAGTTCGCCTGCTTATGTCTTCATGTTTATTGAAGCCATGGCAGATGCGGCGGTGGCAGCGGGAATGCCGAGAAATCAGGCATATACTTTTGCAGCCCAGGCGGTATATGGCAGTGCCAGACTGGTATTGGAAAGTGGAAAGCATCCAGGGGAACTGAAGGATATGGTATGCTCTCCGGGAGGAACTACCATCGAAGGTGTGAAGGTGCTGGAAGAAAAAGGCATGCGCGGTGCGATTATGGATGCTTTGAGTGCCTGTGTGGAGAAATCGAAGAAATTGTAGAACTGAAACCGGCATAAAATGTGGACATCCTGCATAAACTTGACAAAGAATAGACCTTTTGCTAAAATTATCCAAACTTGGATTTAACAAATTTGTAACATTTTAAAATGGAGGTTGTATTATGCTGAAAAGCAGAATGGTATATACTCTGCTGACCTGCCTGATTCTTAGTTTCAGTTTATTTAGTATGTGTGGGATGGATGTACAGGCAACTGACAGACGGGAATATCTGGATTCCATGAATGCCGGAATCGCACAGATTATTGACCCCACAGCAGGTGCGGCAGATAAAAATGCGTTAGAAGAACTGACAAGAATGTCAGAAATAAACGCAGCGAAGACTCTGGAAGAATCAGACCTTTTCATGGCAAATGTACAGGTAGCTATGAATGTCAGGGCAGAGGCCAGTGAAGAAGCAGAAAAAGTAGGAGTCTTATACAGAGACTGTGGTGGAAGGATACTGGAGCGCAAGGACGGCTGGACCAGAATCAAGAGTGGAGAACTGGTAGGCTGGGCAAGCGATGAATATCTTCTTTTCGGGGAAGAGGCAGAAGAGATGGCAAACGATGTGGGAAATCTGATTGTAACCATTCAGACAGAAACCCTTAGAGTCCGAAAAGAGCCAAATACCGAAGGAGAGGTCGTAGGACTGCTGGCGCAGGACGATGAACTGGATATTATCGAGGTTATTGATGATGACTGGATTAGCGTGGAATATGATGATGAGGTATGTTATGTTTCCGCAGAATATGTGAATATCGATTTCCACATTGATGAAGGTGAGACACTTGTTGCCATCAAGAAGCGGGAAGAGGAAGAGAAGAAGGCAAAACTGACAGCCAACCAGGGAGCGGTAGTGGTCGGTGGTGATGATACCAGATTGCTGGCAGCCCTGATTCAGTGTGAGGCAGGAAATGAGACCTATAACGGACAGCTTGCGGTAGGCGCAGTTGTTATGAACCGTGTCAGAAGTGGGGCTTACCCCAGTACGATATCCGGTGTTATCTTTGCATCCGGTCAGTTTACCCCGGCATTAAACGGCAAGGTGGCACGGGTATATACCAATGGGAATATAAAGGACAGTTGTATCCAGGCAGCCCAGGCAGCCATTAACGGCGAGACCAATGTAGGCTCGGCAACCCATTTCAGACGGGCAGGAAACCATGATGGTATTATCATTGATAATCAGGTGTTCTGGTAGAATTCGCTTGCTAGTTCCTGGGGAATATAGTAAAATGAGAGAGTGCTATGAAAGGGGTGAAGTCTTATGCTGAATATAAACATGACGGTATTGTGGCTGATTATTTTAGTCGTACTGATTATCATAGAACTCTTAACAATGGGACTCACTACGATTTGGTTTGCAGGCGGAGCTTTGGTAGCGACCATATTATCCATCTTTAATGTGCCGGTTTCCATACAGGTCATCGTCTTTCTGGTGGTTTCGGCAGTATTGCTGTATTTTACCAGGCCAATTGCGGTAAAATATTTTAACAAAGACAGGGTACGGACCAATGCGGAGAGCCTGGTAGGTCGTCAGGCGATTGTTATCAGTGAAATTGATAACCTGCAGGGAATCGGGCAGGTCAGCATCGGTGGCATGGAATGGTCCGCAAGAACCAGGGATGATAACATGAAACTGCCGGTAGGCACAGTAGCAACCGTACTTGCAATTAACGGTGTAAAATTAATTGTAGAAGAGAGAAAAGAGGATTAAAAAATGGGTGGACTTGTAGCGTTAGTAGTTATTCTTATCATTGCGGTAATTATTTTGGCATCCTGTATCAAGATTGTACCACAGGCACATGCATACGTTGTAGAGAGGCTGGGTGCTTACCAGCAGACTTGGTCTGTAGGTCTTCATCTCAAGGTGCCTTTTATCGATAAGGTAGCCAAGAGAGTTATCTTAAAAGAGCAGGTTGTTGATTTCGCACCACAGCCGGTTATCACAAAGGATAACGTAACCATGAGAATTGATACCGTCGTATTCTTCCAGATTACAGACCCGAAGCTTTTTGCATACGGTGTGGAGAATCCGATTATGGCAATCGAGAACTTAACAGCAACGACCCTTCGTAATATCATCGGTGAGATGGAATTAGACCAGACACTGACTTCCAGAGAGGTCATCAATACTAAGATGAGAGCATCCCTGGATATTGCAACAGACCCATGGGGTATTAAAGTAAACCGTGTAGAACTTAAGAACATTATCCCGCCGGCAGCCATTCAGGATGCCATGGAGAAACAGATGAAGGCAGAGCGTGAACGTCGTGAAGCTATTCTTCGTGCAGAAGGTGAGAAGAAGTCTACTGTCCTGGTAGCAGAAGGTAAGAAAGAATCCGCAATCCTGGAAGCTGAAGCTGAGAAGCAGTCAGCCATCCTTCGTGCAGAAGCTGAGAAAGAGAAAATGATTCGCGAGGCAGAAGGTGAAGCAGAGGCAATTCTGAAAGTGCAGCAGGCTACTGCAGATGGTATTAAGATGATTCGTGAAGCTGGTGCCGATGAGGCCGTATTAAGATTGAAGAGCTTAGAAGCATTTGAGAAAGCTGCAGACGGTCAGTCAACTAAGATTATTATTCCTTCCGAGATTCAGGGTATTGCAGGACTTGCTACCTCTTTGAAGGAAGTTATGAAATAAAATGTGCATGTAAAGTGTGCGTGAATGATAAAACCAGCTTTTTGAAAATAGCTTTTCAACAGGCTGGTTTTTCTTGCTTATTATGAAAAAGTGTTGATAAAGGAGAAAAGCCATGAACTTAACAGGACGTAACTTTTTAAAACTGCTGGATTTTACACCGGAAGAAATTACATATATGCTGGAGGTGGCAGCAGATTTAAAGGAGAAAAAGAAGCAAGGAATTCTTGTGGACATACACAGGGGCAAGAATGTGGCACTTATTTTTGAAAAAACCAGTACCAGAACCCGTTGTTCCTTTGAGGTAGCTGCTCATGATCTGGGAATGGGAACGACTTACTTAGACCCCACCGGTTCCCAGATAGGCAAGAAGGAAAGTATTGCCGATACTGCAAGAGTGCTGGGACGTATGTATGAAGGAATCGAGTATCGTGGCTTTGAGCAGGAAATCGTAGAAGAACTTGCCAAATATGCCGGTGTACCGGTCTGGAATGGACTGACCAATGAATTCCACCCAACCCAGATGTTAGCAGACCTGCTCACTATCCGGGAACATTTCGGACATCTGAAAGGAATTAAATTAACGTATATGGGCGATGCGCGTTATAACATGGGAAATTCCCTGATGGTAGCCTGTGCCAAGATGGGCATGCATTTTACTGCCTGCACAACAAAAGCTTACTTCCCGACAGAGGAGCTGGTAAAGACTTGTGAGGAGATTGCAGCACAGACCGGTGGAAGCATTACCTTAACAGAAGACGTCAAAGCCGGTACCACAGGGGCAGATGTCATCTACACAGACGTATGGGTATCCATGGGAGAGCCGGATGCTGTCTGGAAAGAACGCCTCCATGACCTGATGCCTTATCAGGTAAATAAAACCGTTATGGAATATGCCGGAAAAGATGCTGTCTTCATGCATTGTCTGCCAGCTTTCCATGACTTAAAAACTAAGATTGGCAAAGAAATCCATGATAAATACGGCATCGATGAGATGGAAGTAACAGATGAGGTATTTGAGTCCCCACAGTCCATCGTTTTCGATGAGGCAGAGAACCGTATGCATACCATCAAGGCAGTGATGGCAGTAACATTAGGAGAGTATACGTTGTAAGAACATGTGCAAACAGAAAAACATGTTTTGGAAAACGGATTGAGTAAGAGATGAAAACAGATAAGTCAGATATTTTAACACTGCTTCGCAATAGCAAAGATTATGTGTCCGGACAGCAGTTATGTGACCAGTTTGGGGTATCCAGAACAGCTGTTTGGAAAGTAATTAACCAATTGAAAGAAGAAGGCTACGAGATTGAGTCTGTTCCCAGAAAAGGTTATCGACTGGTGGAAACACCAAAAGATATTCTGTCCAAGAGTGAGATAGCAAGCCGCCTGCATACCAAATGGGCAGGCAGGAAACTCTATTACTTAGAGAGTACCGGTTCCACCAATACCGATGCTAAAAGGCTGGCAGAAGAAGGGGAGCCACATGGTACTACCACCGTTGCCAATATGCAGACTGCTGGAAAAGGACGGAGAGGAAGAACCTGGCAGTCACCGGCAGGGGCAAATACTTATTTTACCATTCTGCTAAAACCAGATTTTTCCCCAGACAAGGCCTCCATGCTGACACTGGTTATGGCTCTGAGTGTGGCAGAAGCCATCGAAGAGATAACTGGTCTGAAAGCAGATATCAAGTGGCCAAACGATATCGTTGTCCATAAGAAAAAGGTAGTCGGTATGCTTACGGAAATGAGTACCACCCCGGAGATGGACGAGATTCAGTATGTGGTAATCGGTGTGGGAACGAATGTGAATTATGGCAGCCCGGAGGATTTCCCCGAGGAACTCAGACCAACCGCCACATCCCTTCGGATGGAAGCCGGACATCTGATAAACAGAGCCGCGCTGACAGAGCGGATGCTAGCCCGGTTCGAGGTAAATTATGAGAAATTTGAAGAAACGCTTGATTTGTCCGTACTGATGGATTCCTACGAAAAACACCTGATTAATGTAGGGGCGCAGGTGCGTGTTTTAGACCCGGCAGGCGAATATACCGGTATCTCCAGAGGCATCAATGCGGTGGGAGAGCTTCTGGTGGAAAAAGAAAATGGCGAGACCATCAACGTCTATGCAGGGGAAGTTTCCGTGCGTGGACTGTACGGCTATGTATAAGCATAAGAGGTAACTATGGAAGAGAAAAGAATGGTTCTGTGTGGGGCAAATGCCTACGAGCAGAAATATTATTTTAATGAAAAGTTTGCGGCGATTCCCGAATCCATCAAAGAAGAACTGCATGTTATCTGTGTTCTGTTTACGGAAGAGGTGGGCGGTATCTTTACTATCGTGTTTGAGGAAGATGGCAGCATCAGCCTGGAAACCAACGCGGAAGAAGACGATTTGTTGTACGATGAAATCAGCAGCGGGCTCCTGGTAAGGGAAATCCGCAGGAACCGCCAGGAAATGCTGGAATCCCTGCAATTGTATTACCGGGTATTTATTTTGCATGAAAATGTATTAGATGAGTTAGAGGAAGAATGAGTGAATTTGTAAAAAAGCTGACAATTGGAAATGTCACACTGGAAAACAATATTATGCTGGCTCCTATGGCAGGTGTATCCGACCTGCCATTTCGTCTGTTATGCAGCAGACAGGGAGCAGGGCTGACCGGTATGGAAATGGTCAGTGCCAAGGCAATTATGTATAGAAATAAAAATACCGAAAGCCTGTTAGAAATTCATCCGGAGGAGGGACCTGCTTCCTTGCAGCTATTTGGTTCAGACCCCAAAATCATCAGTGAAATGGCAAAGAGAATCGAAGAGAGACCTTTTGCCATATTGGATATCAATATGGGCTGCCCGGTGCCGAAAGTCGTGGGAAATGGGGAAGGCTCCGCGCTCATGAAACAGCCAAAGCTGGTAGAAGAGATTGTATCCGCTACCGTAAAGGCGATTCACAAACCGGTTACGGTAAAAATCAGGAAAGGCTTCGATGACGACCATGTAAATGCTGTGGAGATAGCCAGGATAGCAGAGGCAGCAGGTGCCAGTGCCGTGGCAGTCCACGGAAGAACCAGGGAACAGTATTACGCAGGAGAGGCAGACTGGGAAATCATTGCCAGGGTTAAAGAGGCCGTATCCATTCCCGTTATCGGAAATGGGGATGTGACAGACGGACGGAAAGCGGAGCAGCTTTTCCAGCAGACCGGATGTGACGGTATTATGATAGGCAGGGCAGCCAGAGGAAACCCATGGATATTTCATCAAGTGCTGCGCTATTTAGAAGTGGGAGAGAACGTTTCCAAGCCAACTCTGGAAGAAGTAAAACAGACTATTTTGTATCATGCGAAGCTTCAGCTCGCCTGCAAGGGAGAGTATACCGGTATCCGGGAAATGCGCAAGCACGTTTCCTGGTACACGGCAGGGTATCCCAATTCCGCAAGACTGCGCCAAAGTGTGAACCTGGTAGAAAGCTTTGAAGAATTGAACCGGCTGGTGGAATCCATGTAAGGACAGACATAGCAAAGGCATATATCACATATAGTGTTTCATAGAGGGAGAGAATAGAATCTCCAGTGTTGCAGCAAAACAGGAGTGTGTATGAGGCAGGAAACCATCATCTACTACTTTCCGATGAAAGAGCAGGAGGGAATTCTCTGCACCGCAAAGAAACACTGGTGGCAGGAAGTAAAGCTGCAGGGAAAAGAGATGGCAGAGACGGATGGACTAAGTATCCTGGCATGTCCCGTGCCCACTTTTTATTACAGAAAGAAAAACTGGAAACCACAGGTACTATGCGAAGCCATGGAAAATGTACTCTATGAGGCAGAAGGAATGACGGATACCTTTCTGGCACCGGCACTGAAAAAATACTTTCCTCAAGAGATGGAAAAAAGATGGCGTCCCCGCCTGGACACCATACAACAGATGACAGCATTACAGCTTGCCGGGCAGGCAGCTGGATACCGGAAACGTCCGGACAGAGCCATTGTATGGCTTGGCGAAGCAAAAGATGCTGACTGGCAGATGGAAATGACCTGGGAATTGTTGCAGCCCTATCTGTCCAGAATCAACCAGTGTATTATCTGGTATGAACCCATTCCGGGTGTAGATATCCGGGAGGAACTGGACGAATTCTTAGAAGAATATTATTACGAGTATGGACTCCTTGTAGAGATGCAAAGCTATGGACAGGAACGGAAGACGGATACCGGGAAGGACAATCAATTGCGTAGAACCGGATTATTACTGGATTACCGGGGGGACAATCTGTATCGTTCCTCGCTGAAATACCTTGACACTATGGTAAAAAATAGGTATGATAAATTAGTTTAATAGGCAAATAATATAACAATCTATTATATAGAAAGGGCGAATACCATGCAGGAGAAGAAAAATATCTTAACCTATGAAGGACTTAGAAAATATGAGGAAGAGTTACATGACTTAAAAGTTGTGAAACGTAAAGAAGTTGCCCAGAAAATCAAAGAAGCAAGAGAGCAGGGGGACTTGTCCGAGAATGCTGAGTATGATGCAGCCAAAGATGAGCAGCGTGACATTGAAGCAAGAATTGAAGAGTTAGAGAAAATCTTAAAAAATGCAGAAGTTGTCGTAGAAGATGAAGTTGATTTGGACAAAATCAATATCGGATGTCAGGTTAAAATTCTGGATGTTGAGTATAACGAAGAAATGGAATATAAAATCGTTGGTTCCACAGAGGCAAACAGCTTAAAAGGCAAGATTTCCAATGAATCTCCTGTAGGAAAAGCACTGATTGGCTGCAAGGTCGGCGATGTGGTAGACGTAGAAACACAGGCTGGTGTATTCCAGTATAAAGTATTAGAGATTCAGAGGTCTAATTAAGAAAGAGACCGCTTTGTGATAAGACAAAGCAACGCAGACAGAAAGGTATGAAGTATCATGGCAGAAATACAGAATCAGGGAAATGGACAGCAGGTTCAGGACATTAATCAGTTATTAAAAGTCAGAAGAGAAAAGCTGGCAGCTTTGCAGGAAGCCGGCAAAGACCCTTTTCAGATTACGAAATATGACGTAACACACCACAGTCAGGAAATCAAAGATAACTTTGAAGAACTGGAAGGCAAGAGCGTATCCATAGCAGGACGTATCATGAGCAAACGTATCATGGGTAAAGCTTCCTTTTGTAACGTACAGGATTTACAGGGAAATATCCAGTCCTACGTGGCAAGAGATAACATCGGAGAAGAAGCCTACGCAGATTTCAAGAAATACGACGTAGGTGATATCGTAGGTATCGTAGGTGAAGTATTTAAGACAAAGACAGGCGAGATTTCCATCCATGCAGCACAGGTAACACTTCTGTCCAAAAGTTTACAGATTCTGCCGGAGAAATATCACGGACTGGTAAATACCGATATCCGTTACCGCCAGAGATATACAGACCTCATCATGAACGAAGAGGTTAAGAATACCTTTGTTGCCCGTTCTAAGATTATCAGCTCCATCAGACGTTATCTGGACGGACAGGGCTTCTTAGAGGTAGAGACACCTATGTTGGTATCTAACGCAGGTGGTGCAGCAGCAAGACCTTTTGAAACCCACTATAATGCGTTGGATGAAGATGTAAAACTCCGTATTTCCTTAGAGCTTTATTTAAAAAGACTGATTGTAGGTGGCATGGAAAGAGTCTACGAAATCGGACGAGTATTCCGTAACGAGGGTCTGGACACCAGACACAATCCGGAATTTACCCTGATGGAATTATACCAGGCATATACCGATTACAACGGCATGATGGATTTGACTGAGAACATGTTCCGTCATGTAGCCCAGGAAGTATGTGGCAAAACACGGATTCCTTACGGCGATGTAGAAATTGATTTAGGCAAGCCATTTGAAAGAATTACTATGGTGGAAGCCGTTAAGAAATATACCGGTGTTGATTTTGATGAAATCCCGGATACTGAAGCTGCGAAAAAAATTGCAGACGAAAAAGAGGTTCATTATGAAGAACGTCATACAAAAGGTGATATTCTGAATCTGTTCTTTGAAGAATTCGTAGAAGAACACCTGATTCAGCCAACCTTTGTCATGGACCACCCGGTAGAGATTTCTCCATTGACAAAGAGAAAACCGGACAAGCCAGATTATGTAGAGCGTTTCGAACTGTTTATCACAGCTAGAGAAATGTGTAACGCTTATTCCGAGTTAAATGACCCGATTGACCAGAGAGAACGTTTCAAAGCACAGGAAGCTGCCCTGGCAGCAGGTGATGAAGAAGCCAACACAACCGATGAAGACTTCATGAATGCACTGGAAATCGGTATGCCGCCGACAGGTGGTATCGGATATGGTATCGACCGACTGGTTATGCTGCTGACAAACAGCCCGGCAATCAGAGATGTATTATTGTTCCCGACAATGAAGTCATTGGACAGTGGAAGCAAGGAAAATAAAGCATCCAAGAGCAATACAGCAGAAACTTACGACCAGCTTACGACCAAAGTTGCAGAAAAAATTGATTTCTCAAATGTAAAGATAGAGCCACTGTTTGAAGAGACTGTAGATTTTGATACTTTCTCAAAATCTGATTTCAGAGTAGTAAAGGTTAAGGAATGTGTTGCAGTACCGAAGTCTAAGAAGCTGTTACAGTTTACACTGGATGATGGCACAGGTGTTGACAGAACAATTCTCTCCGGTATCCATGCTTTCTATGAGCCGGAAGAACTGGTTGGAAAGACACTGATTGCAATTACCAATCTTCCGCCTAGGGCTATGATGGGAATTGAATCCTGTGGTATGTTGCTTTCAGCAATCAATAATCTTAAGGATTCCGAGGAAGAAGAACTGCATCTTCTGATGGTGGATGACCACATTCCGGCAGGGGCGAAGTTGTACTAGAAATAATATTTCTAAACTTGAGAAATAGGTTGATTATTTCAAAGATACTGTATATACTAAAGATAGAAGTAAATGTTTGCCGCTTGCTGA
>CAKRWT010000039.1 GCA_934418125.1 uncultured Lachnospiraceae bacterium | reverse complement strand
CTACGGAACCTACATGAACGGCAATTTTAATACGTGCATGGGAAAACTCAAAATGAAACACCTGCCCCACGATGGCAAAACAGCGTAAATTATCTTCTATTTATGAATATTCTGACAATTCTTTTGTCTCATCAACGCATAAAGAAAAGTCCCATAAACACTGGGTTTACAGGACTTATCCATATCATTTTATATTTTAGAAATCAGCTATTATACAATTCCCTGAGCCTTCATAGCCTCTGCAACCTTCAAAAAGCCTGCTATGTTAGCACCGGCAACGTAGTCGCCTTCTTTTCCGTATTTCTTGGAAGCATCGTCTAAGTTGTGGAAGATGTTAACCATGATTCCTTTTAACTTAGCATCTACTTCTTCAAATGTCCAGGATAATCTCTCAGAGTTCTGGCTCATCTCTAATGCAGATGTTGCAACACCACCGGCGTTGGATGCTTTACCAGGGCAGAACAGAATACCATTCTTCTGGAAGTACTCTGTTGCTTCCAGTGTTGTAGGCATATTAGCACCTTCAGCTACTGCGAAGCATCCGTTAGCAACTAATGCTTTTGCATCTTCAAGGTCTAACTCGTTCTGTGTTGCACATGGAAGTGCAATATCACATTTAACAGTCCATACGCCATGTTCACCATTCTTCTTCTCATGGTATTCAGCACTTGGTCTGTTAGCTGCATACTCTGTTAAACGAGCACGTTTAACTTCTTTTACTTCTTTTAATAAATCTACATCGATTCCTTCTGGGTCATAAATCCAACCAGTAGAATCAGAACAGGTTACTGGCTTAGCACCTAACTGCTGTGCTTTCTGGATAGCGTAGATTGCTACGTTACCTGCACCGGATATAGCGATTGTTTTGCCTTTGATGTCTTTTCCATTGCATTTTAACATTTCTTCTGTTAAGTATAACAGACCATATCCTGTAGCTTCTGTTCTTGCAAGGGAACCACCATATGTTAAACCTTTACCTGTAAGTACGCCTTCATATAAGTTACGGATTCTCTTATACTGTCCGAACATATAACCAATTTCACGTCCGCCTACACCGATATCACCGGCAGGAACGTCCGTGTCTGCGCCGATGTGCTTGCAAAGCTCTGTCATAAAGCTCTGGCAGAATGCCATTACTTCTCTGTCTGATTTGCCCTTAGGGTCAAAGTCAGAACCGCCTTTACCTCCACCGATTGGCAGACCTGTTAAGGAGTTTTTGAAAATCTGTTCAAAACCTAAGAATTTGATAATACCTAAGTTTACGGATGGATGGAATCTTAAACCACCCTTGTATGGTCCAATAGCACTGTTGAACTGTACACGGAAACCGTTGTTTACCTGAACCTGTCCCTTGTCATCTACCCAAGGTACGCGGAACTGAACGATTCTTTCCGGAACTGTCAATCTCTCTAATAAAGCATCTTTTCTATATGCTTCCTCATCTGCTTCAATCACTACACGAAGAGACTCTAAAACCTCTTTTACTGCCTGATGAAACTCTGGCTGTGCAGGGTTTTTCGCTACTACTAACTCATAAACCTCATCAACGTATGACATTTTTCATGCCCTCCTTTAATTTCTATATCCACGTATCATTATAGTATGGGTAAAAAAAATGCACAAGCCCGATTTAATATGTTAAAGCGTAAAAATTTAATGCGTTTTTTTAGACATTTTGTACAATGATACGCATATCCAGCAATACGTGTATACAATGTCGCACGCTTTGTCCACTATATCATCCCTTTCTTTGGGCACTATTTTTTACAGAAATTCTCTTAATCGCTTCACATTGTTTTCTTCAAAGGAAACTAGTTCTTCGGCAATCTCCATAATGGTATTGCTGGCAAGCTGATGGTGTTTCATTATCTTCCACATACTGGTAATCCCCCGGTTACTTCCCTGTATCATCATTTCTGACAGATGTCCGGTACTTACGTTAAAGGCTGTTTTCATGTGGATTCCGCTTTTTAACATCATGTCATTCCAATAATTTCCATGATAACCTTCTCTATCGTTTTCCACCAGTTTATCGGTTGCTTCGTTATGGATTTCAGAATACCGAAGGGACTGTTTGGACAACTGCCTTAAGAACTCATCATCCAACACTTTATCCTGCAGGGTATCGATTGCTTTCATCGCCATCTGTGTATTTTTCTGAATTTCTTTTAAGATTACTACATCATCCTGTTTCATATCTTATTCCTCATTTCTGCGCACGTTCTTTGCGCATGCCCAGTTTGTGGCAAGTGCGCGCGGCCACAAATCTCGTGTGTGAAAAATCTTTCGTATATGGATTTTTCACACGATTCCTCATCTTTCTTTCAAACGAACTATCCCTGGTTCTTAGACTTTATCCGCGGAGACAAAAAGTAAAAAAGAGCCTAGGATATTCTCCTACGCTCTTTATTCTTTCCATAATCTTCACAGACTAATCATCTTAAATGTATCTGCTTTTTATTCAACAAACTCTGATTTTACATAAGCGGTCTGTCCGTTATATTTTATCTTCGTCCATCCGTCTGCCTGTTTCATAATTAACTCAAGCTTCTCGCCGACATAAGCTGTTCCGAGTTTCTCGCCGTTTTCACTGGCTGAACTTCTGATACGGACATTTTCTTTTACAGTAACTGTTCCGGTCGTAGCAGTTGATGCAGTATTATCGGTTGTCTCCTCTGATTCTGTGGCATCTGTTCCCACTGCTACTTCCTGGGTTTCTGATGGTTCTAAGAATTCACTCTTAATATAAGCATCTTTTCCATCATACTGGATTTTGCTCCAGCCGTTTCCTTTTTCTTCCAGTAACGTAAATTCATCGCCTACAGCAGCCTTACCAACCTTATCGGCTGTCTCGCTGTCTGAGGACCTGATATTAACCACATCCGTTGCTTTTACTTTAGTTACTACCGTTTCTATCGTCCCTGCCGTTTCCTCTGACTCATCGGTATTTTCGGTTTCGTCCGTTTCTTCAGCTTCTGCCTCATCCGTCTGCTCACTGCCCTCTGCACGAGCCAATGTCTCACCTACGTTTTTGTCGATTTCTTCATTCAGCTCCAGAATGAAGTTTGCCAGGTTCTCATCGGCTGCCAGCATATCATTGTAGGCTACCGCCGCCCTGTTATTTAAATCAACTACATCATCCTGTAAATTAACTTCGCGGATATAATTTAACTCACTATCGCTTTCGTCACCATCCTGGTTGATATAATAATTGCCGTTCTCATCGGTACATACATAATAAACCTGCATTCCCGGAATGGCTTCTTCATAATCATAGAATTTCAGTTCTGCATAAACGTATGCAATGTAAGTTCCGTCCTTTGGTCCTACTTTTGTGTAAACTTCAATGGTTGGGTAAGCTTCGATATACTTGCTTGTTTCCTGTGCCCTTAAAATCTCTGTATCATCCAGATGGTCTACTAACTGCGACATGGTATCGGTATCCCCCTCTACCATTGCGGTATAGTACTTGTTAAAAAGTTCGTTTATCTCCGGCACGGCATCCTGCTCTAATGGAATCTCCGGTACAGCAAGCAGATTGCCTGTCACTTCTACATTTTCTGTCGTAACAGCAGCCTCTTTCTGTTCTTCTTCTTTGTTACTGGCACTGATTGCTATGCTAATGGTAATCATGACACATATCAATAATACAACAGGCATTATAATCTTAGCATGCCTGGTTACCCAGTTTACAAAACGGTTCAGTTTTGCCAGGATATAATCCTTTATATTGTTATTTGACGTATTCATATACAACACCCTTCTAAAATTTGTCAACTTTGCCATTACATAAAACGAATTGGGAATTACCCCAATTCGTTCTATGTGCCATGCACCCGACAGGAATCGAACCTGCATCAAAGGCGTCGGAGGCCTACGTTCTATCCGTTAGACTACGGGTGCCTGCATGCAGCAAATCCGTCTGTACAATTATTACGAATTTGTTACATCTTGATTATAATACCATAAGCAGGCACTCTTGTCTAGTCGGCAATTTATTAAGAAAAAATTTCCTTAATTTCCTTTTTTTGTCTGTCATAACAATACAGACTGTAAGAAAGCACTTCTTCCGGGTCTACCTGGGTGGTATTGACCTCTTCCACCATCTGTCTGTAAAATCCATATTCCCGGTCTTCTTCATCCGGCATCAGCAGCACTTCATGTACAGAGCTTGGTAGTATCAGCAGGTTTTTTCCTGTTTTTTCTGCCAGCTCCTGTAGTTTTTCAGAATACAGAAGTACCGATGCTCCAAATATTTTTTCTTTATTGGTAAGCACGTACATGGGTACATCGTATTGTTTTTCCAGTTCCACCCCGGTCATTTCCTCCAACAGTTCTTTCATCGGCACCAACAGTTCAGGCATATCGCGCCTCATATTCTCCTGGGCTATGGCAAAAAGCATACCTTCTTCCTGTTTCCAGATGGCAAGATGTTCCTTCCGTATGGTTATGGTAGCTCTGCCTACCACGTCCTGTTCCATGGCATAATAAAACACAACTGCCAGGTCATTCCAGCGGATATGTGGTACATCCTCCAACATTTTTTTATTTTTCTCATAATGTACCAGTTTGTGATATAACCGTTCTTTAACCTGTGTAAAATCCGTGAAAAAGGACATATCTAACTGCAATTCCTTAGCCTGCTGCTCATACAGTGCCATCATTTCTCCCACAGTCTGCTGGAAATTGCCTTCTTCCTGGTATTTCTGATAATACTGGTTGAGATAGATGGTGGGGGACACATTCGCCGGTCTTTTGGTTATTACCACACCAGTCAGGTGAATATTATTATTCTTCACGACCTCCGTCACCTGAATCTCGTATGCCTCTCCCAGGCTTTCCTTTAATGTTGCTACTACTTTTTCTACAAAAATATGAAATTCCATGTTTCCTCTTTCCCATTCTCTCCAGCAGGGTCATATTTTTGCCTATCCTCTATTTTGTTGCAAATTATGAGAAAAAAAAGACAACGGTCGCTTACGCTTCCATTGTCTTATGGGCTTCTAATCGATTGTAATTACATGCTTATACACGAGAGAGGTACTCACCTGTTCTTGTGTCGATTTTGATGACTTCACCCTGCTCAACGAACAGAGGAACCATAACCTTAGCACCTGTTTCAACGATAGCAGGTTTTGTTGCACCTGTAGCGGTATCGCCCTTGAAACCAGGCTCTGTATCTGTAATCTCTAACTCTACGAATAATGGTGGCTCAATGGCAAATACATTACCATTGTAAGAACAAATCTTAACCATTTCATTTTCTTTCACGAATTTAAGAGCATCGCCAACTGTATCTTCATTCAATGCAATCTGGTCGTAAGTCTCTACATCCATAAAGTTATATAAATCACCATCAGAATACAAATACTGCATGTCTTTTCTATCAATACGTGCCTGTGGACATTTCTCGGTTGGTCTGAACGTTTTTTCAACTACACCACCATTGATGATATTCTTTAACTTAGTTCTGACAAATGCTGCTCCCTTACCAGGTTTAACATGCTGGAACTCAATTATCTGATAAACATTACCCTCGAATTCGATGGTAATGCCATTTCTGAAATCACCTGCTGAAATCATAAAACAATCCTCCTAAATTTTCACAAATATAATTCCTTACTAGTTTATACTAAAAAATATCATTTTTCAACTATTTTGCAAAAAATAATCCAGAAATCCGTTAAATCCGTTGTTTTGCTACGATTCACTATCCTGTTTGCTCTGTAAGATAAAATCAATCGCCTGCAGATAACCATCCAGTCCCTGTCCGTAAATCTGTTTGTCACAGACCGGTGCTGTCACAGATACCTTACGGAATTCTTCCCTTTTCGTAATATCAGAAATGTGGATTTCTACCTTCGGCACGATAATACTTGCCAGGGCATCCCGAATCGCATAACTGTAATGGGTAAATGCACCGGGATTGATGACAATACCTTCGGTTCCGTCAAAATAAGAATCCTGTATCCGGTCAATAATTGCTCCTTCGTGATTGCTCTGGAACACTTCAATCGTACAATGTTCTTTTTCGCCTTTCTCTGCAATCATACGAAGCAGGTAATCATAGTCCTGGGTTCCATAGACACTCTTTTCCCGAATTCCTAAGAAATTCAGATTAGGTCCGTTAATTACCAATAATTTCATTGTTTTCTGCCGCCTTTCCTGTTTCTTCTCCTTACGCTCTATTGCACTGCCTGTTCAATGAGGCTGATAATCTGTTCAAAATCCCTGTTATCCACATCGATAATCACATCGGCTGTCTGCTCGTAGAAGGAGGCTCGTTTTGCCATCAGTTCCGTTATCTTCCCTTCCGGATTGTCCCCTCGTAAAAGCGGTCTTGTGGTATCATATTTCAGTCTTTGATAAATCGTTTCCGGTTTAGCCCGTAAATAGAACACCTTTCCTATCTGTTTTAACAGCTTCCGGTTCTCTTCCAGCATGGGAAGCCCGCCACCTACGGAGATAATCTTATCTCTTGTAGTCTGTAACATTTTCTCCAGACAGGCGGTTTCCCGCTGTCGGAAATAAGCTTCCCCATCGGTTGCAAAAATATCGGATATGGTACGTTTTTCCTCTTTCTCAATCTCTTTATCCGTATCAATCACAGACTGTCTTAACCGGTAGGATAATTTCAGTCCTACGGTGGTCTTACCACATCCCATAAATCCAATCAAAATTACATTTCCCATCTTAAACCTCATTCTTTTGTATATCCGTTTTGCTTAGACAAAGTGTGTTCTCAGCTTCTCGTAGATAACCGCAGCATCCTGCTCCGAAACGGTTACCTGATTCCACAGTTCGTAGGCGATAATTCCCTGGTATAACAACATTTTCATGCCATTATATGCCTGTCCGCCGTTGTTCTTTACCAATCTCATGAACTTCGTTTCCCATGGACTGTAAATTAAATCAAAACCGGTATGTATCATCTCATAGAAATGCTTATCGGTAATGACCGCCTCTTCCACATGTGGATAAAGACCTACAGAGGTTCCCTGAATGGCAAGGTATTTTCTCTCTGGCAGTTTTCCGTAATCGGTCAACTGCATCGGCACAATGACTTCCCGTTCCATAACCCGGTTTACTTCCTCAGCTACCTGCTTTGCCTTCTCCAGGGTACGGTTTAACAGATATATTTTTTCCGCTCCCTTGCTGGCACACAGATAGGCTACTGCCCTTGCTGCACCACCTGCACCTAACAGGATAATCTCTTCTCCCTCTATCCGGATTTGTTCCGACTGCATGGCACGATACAGCCCTTCCATATCGGTATTATATCCCTTATAACCATCTTCCACTCTTACCAGCGTGTTCACGGCTCCAATATTTTTTGCCAACGAGTCAATCTCTGCCAGGCTTTTAATCACATCACTCTTATAGGGCACTGTCACATTTAAGCCTAATAGGTTCAACGCTTCCGCTCCCTTTACTGCCTCATCCAGCTTGTCCGGCTGTACCAGAAAAGGAACATATACCAGGTTGTGTCCCAGACTTTCTGCCAGCGTATTATGAATAACCGGAGACAGGGTATGCTCTACTGGATTTCCTATCAGTCCACAGGTTCTTGTTGTTCCCGTAATTTCCATTTTTTTCCTCACTTCTCCATGGTGTTATTTACCATTTTTCTTTTTCTGTTCTCTGTGATAGAAGAATAACACTATCCATTCCAGTCTTCTTTTCAAAACAATCTGTATTTCCTCTTTTGGATGAATGGGCTTTACCAGAATGGTACGGATGCCCGCCTTCTTAGCCCCCCAGATATCGGTAAAAAGCTGGTCGCCCACAAACAGCGTGTTCTGCGTTGTGGTCTTCATCTGCTCCATTGCTTTCTTATAATTCTTTACAGATGGTTTTCCCGCCTTATAAATATAAGGGGAATGAACGCCATCATGAAACATCTTTACCCTTGGTTCTTTATTATTGGACAGTAACATAGTCTTATAGCCAAGCCCATGTAATCTTTGAAAAAGGGCTATGCTTCTGTCGTCTGCCGGTTTACCATGGGGCACCAATGTGTTATCAATATCAAAAATAACACCCCGGTAGCCTTCCTTGTACAACGCTTCAAAATCTATCTCATAAGTAGAATCCAGATAAGTATCCGGATAAAATCGTTCCAGTAATCTCACACTAATCTCCATTTTCACATCTTTTTTGCTTTTTCTATCCCATCATAACAAAACCCCTTGCATTCTTGCAAGGGGTTAACATCACTGTTTCAAAATAACCATACCATCTTCTGACTGCTGCCCGTCTATCAGGTTTCTGGAACTTCCTACAAAATATTGATAACCCTGGAGCACCTGGTCTTTCCGCATCACAGATATGGCCTTTTGCATATCCAGATTGTCGAGGCTGCTGTCATTTCCGATATATTCAAAACTCTCTTCTTTGTTAAATGTAAGAGCAACCTGGTCTAAATTCGCCATCCGGCTGGCGGGATTGGTTTCTTCTTTTGTAAGAGATGTGCTATTTTCCTGAGAACCTGTTGTTCCAAGTCTGACAGCCTGTTGTTCTAACGCTGCATCATTCTGCTTCTCTGCCTGCTTTGCTTCGTTTGGCTGTATCGTTGGAAGCTTCTGTATTCCATAACAGTAACTGCTTTGGAACGAATCATATATGTTACCTATCGTCACGGTTCACACCCTCTCCTACGTAATTTCATCTGCTTTAGATGTTAACTATATCGGTACAAAACCACACCTGCTGAACCTCTTCTAAAGTTTTTTTACAATTTTATTGTATCTGGCTGTAAAAGCAATTCTTAAAATATTGCTTAACAACATCAACAGAATATCCCACATCAGGAAGGCATAAGATTTCGCCTGAAACGCAAGATACCAGTTCGTCTGTCCCCACAGCTTATTTCCAAAAAATAAAAACAAAAGAAGTAACAGGGCAATCACAAGAAAAAACCACCGAAAACCATTTGCAATCATCATCGGCACACTTGCCTTTGCCACAATTTCTTTTTCCTGTTCTGTCATAATGCACTCCACTTCTGTTTCTTATTTATCAAGCACTTTCTTCAGTTCGTCCATAAAAGTGTTGATATCTTTAAATTCCCGGTATACCGATGCAAATCTTACATAAGCTACAGCTTCCAGGTCTTTGAGCTTATTCATGACAAGTTCTCCGATTACCTGGCTGGGAATTTCCTTCTCTTCCATATTGAAAATCTCTGTTTCTACCTCGTCCACCAACTGGTTAATCTGGTTGGCACTGATAGGTCTTTTATGACATGCCCGGAGCACTCCTGCCTCTATTTTGGACCGGTCATAAGTCTCCCTGTTATTATCCTTCTTGATAATGATAAGTGGTATCGTTTCTACCTTCTCATATGTAGTGAATCGTTTATCACACTCATCACACACTCTTCTTCTGCGGATGGAATTATTTTCTTCTGCCGGTCTGCTGTCTATTACTCTCGTATTCTCATGACCACAAAAAGGACATTTCATCTGGAACCCTCCTTAACACCTTCACGTTGCTTCTTAACCCAATATAATGATTATAGGGGATGTTCTGATTTATGTCAACTATTTTATGGAAACTAAATGAAAACTGTGAAATTTATTGTTCTTTCCGGATTCTTCCCTTTAGAGGCAAATATCTACGATAATAATATCTGGTCCTATCTGTTTAATATCCTTATAGCAGATGACATAATTCGGCTCATTTCCAAACAAACCACAGAGTTTGTTATCGCCTGGTATCATCAGCTTAAAAATTTGTCCGGTGCATTCGTCAAACTCAAAGTCACTTACCCGCCCAAGCCGTTGGCAATTCTTAAGATTAATAACTTCCTTTTTCTTTAATTCCGAAAAAAGCATAGGAACCTCCGGGGCTTTTTATTTAATAAATGCAGCTTTCCCCAAAAGGTTCCTATCTCGTTTTCTTTTATTCTATGGTTACATAATCCGCAAACACATATCCCCTGTCATAGGTACCACCCTTACCTTCCAGAGCGATGCAATACCAGTTACCATCTTCTGAAATATTGTAATAGTGGTAAGTCTCATCCTGTTTGGCTACCATAATCACACTGGTTCCTTCTGTGCTAGGGCTGGTTCTTACATTCACATTAGAGCGGATACGCAACGTTCCGGCGTAAGCATCGGTTTCTTCAGAGTTCTCCGCTTCCTGTTCCTCCTGCATTTCTTCTGCAACCTCCCCATAGTCCTTAGGCACATACTGTCTGTAGAAATGATAGCCAATGAAAACCGCCACAACTAACAGGACACAGCCAATAATGATGGTCATAATTGTTAAAATATCAGGGCCTTCTTCATCCTCATCGTCGTCCCATTCTTCCTCTTCCAAATCTTCCTCGTCATCCCAGTCCTCCTCATCTTCTTCCACTTCCTCATAGACTGGTCTTTTCTTTCTGACAGGTGGCTCCGGAGTCGGCTTTTTCTTAGCCGGGATACTCTGCGTTTCCCTCTTTCCCATAGCATTTCTCTTTCTGTCATCTGTCAGCATCTCTGCAGCAGTTTCTGACAGAATATTCCGTTCGATTACCTCAATGGGAATATCCAGCGTTTCTCCCTTTGCCACTTCCTTTTCCTGTGCTTCTCCTACCTTCTTACCACAACCGGGACAAAATAAAGTCCCATCTCTGAGAACCGTTCCACAATCAGGACATCGTTTCTGTCTTACTACCTTTGCTCCACACTTATTACAAAACTGGTCTGTATCTAAAAGGGTTGCTCCACATTTTGTACATTTCATGGGTATATCACCTCTTTCAATCTTCTTTTGATTACCGGTAAATTTCATAAACACTACCTTCTTACTAATGTAACAAAAAACTTCCGTTTTGTAAAATACCATTGTTACGGATTTCCTTAATATTTCATGAATAATTCTTTTACTTTCGCACATCCTTGATAAAAGAAAGCGGATTCCAACAGGAATACAAAAAGAACAATTCAGAAAGGTCAGGTACTTACATGATACAAGGAAAAGTAGAAATCTGCGGTGTCAACACCTCCAAACTCCCACTTCTGAAAAATGCGGAAAAGGAAGCTCTTTTTAAACGCATCACAGATGGGGATGAAGCTGCCAGGAAAGAATATATTAATGGTAATCTCCGCCTGGTATTAAGTGTTATCAAACGATTCCACTCCAGCAACGAAAATGTGGACGACCTTTTTCAGATAGGCTGTGTAGGCCTTATTAAAGCAATCGACAACTTTGATGCTTCGCTTAATGTTAAATTCTCCACCTACGCCGTTCCTATGATTGTAGGTGAAATCAGACGTTATCTTCGGGATGCCAACAGTATCCGTGTCTCACGTTCCCTGAAAGACACTGCCTATAAAGCAATCTATGCCAGAGAACATCTTACCCGTAAGAACGCCAAGGAACCTACCATTACCGAAATAGCTGATGAAATCGGCGTTGCCAAAGAAGATATCGTCTATGCCCTGGATGCCATCCAAAGTCCTATGAGTCTCTATGAACCAGTATACACCGATGGTGGTGATACGCTATATGTAATGGATCAGATTAGTGATAAGAAAAACCGGGAAGAAGTCTGGGTAGAACACATTTCCCTCAGCGAAGCTATGAAAAAACTCAATGAACGGGAGTATGAAATTATTTCCCTACGCTTCTTCGAAGGCAAAACCCAGATGGAAGTGGCTGACCGCATCGGCATATCCCAGGCTCAGGTATCCCGCCTGGAAAAAAATGCCTTAAAAACTATGCGCCTTTATCTGACCGCTTAAGGCTGGTGCAGATTATCATTACACCTCCTTCGTCATTTCTTTTTTTAATCTTTTCATAATTTTTTTCTCCAGTCTGGAAATATAGGACTGGGAAATACCTAACATTTCTGCTACTTCTTTCTGGGTTAGTTCTTTATCTTCCTTACTGCCCAGCCCGAAACGAAGCTTAATGATAATCTGTTCCCGTTCCGACAACTTGGAAATCGCCTTTACTAACAGGCGGCGTTCCACCTCATTTTCCAAATCCTTATAAATCACATCCTCATCCGTTCCCAGAATATCCGAGAGTAACAATTCATTACCATCCCAGTCTACATTCAGGGGTTCGTCTATGGATACTTCCAGCTTGTGTTTACTGTTTCTTCGAAGATACATCAGAATTTCATTTTCAATACAGCGGGATGCATATGTTGCCAGCTTAATATTTTTATCCGGTTTAAAAGTATTAATGGACTTAATCAGTCCTATGGTTCCTATGGAAATCAAGTCTTCCACCCCCACACCGGTGTTGTCAAATTTCTTGGCAATGTAGACCACCAGACGCAGGTTATGTTCTATCAGAATCGTCTTGGCTTCCTCCTCTGCGTCTGTGCCAAGAACACTTATAATCTCATTTTCTTCATCTGTCTCTAAGGGTGGCGGCAGCACCTCTGCCCCTCCTATATAATGAATGTCTCCCTGTCTGGTCATAAGAAGTCTGTCCTTATGAACCATCTTTATCTGTATTTTTTCTGGAATTGCCACTTTTAAAACCATTTTACTTCCTCCTAGTTTTTAATAACCGGGGGTTCAATATCATCTGATAGGGACTATCCGCTGATATTCCTGTATCACAAACAGCTATCATGACATTCTCTTTTTTAAGCTCCTGATACGGTTCCTCAATATAAAGTACTGGAATTTCATAACCTGGTAAAATTCCCCTTTTCTTTCCTACACTGGTATAAGGAATCACATGATACTTTTCCGGCACCAGGCAAGGTTGCAGTCTGTCTGCCAACTTTTGGCTGATAATGCAGACCGGTGCTCCGCTGACAGGATCCACCAAGTGATTTCCAGTGTCTAACAATGCCATTATCTGCACCTTTTCCCTATTATCCAGAACCGGAATCCTTACGATTCTTTCTGTCTTCTCCTGCCTTCTTTGGAGCCTGCTTACCAAAAACGTGCAGACCACATATCCCAAATACCCCAGAAACAGCGTACCCACCATTCCTGCAGACCTGTTTACAGAGATTCTGAAGCGGTTGAGAAACCATATCATGATATTACCAATAAAAAATCCACAGCCTGCCATAACCAGACTGCTTCTGAAAAGTAATCTTAACTTAATATGAAATGTCACATACATCATGCACATACTGACAGGTACTGCTCCCAGAAGAACCCTTAAAGATACAGAACCTATGGGAAGTATCAGTATCATACAAAAAAGGAGTGCTCCCAGAAATGCCCCCAGCCAAAGCCTTACATGCGTGGCAGTACATCGTAAGACTTTTCCTGCCAAAGACAGAAGATACAGATTCAAAATAAGCTGCATCATAAACACACTGTCAATATATAATTTGTAATACACAGTTCACCTCCATGCTTTATGTCCATTATAAAAAACAGGAGGTAAATATTCTGTCACAATCAGGGAGCTGTTCCCATATTTTTAAGGACATATAACAACAAAAAACCACAGGATATTCTCCTGTGGTTTTATCACCTGTCTTCTTATTTGCTTCTTAAGAAATCCGGAATTTTTAATGATTTTTCTTCTACGGAACTCTTAATATCAGTTGTTCTGTTAATACCGGTAATCGGTTTTAAAGGAGTCTGCTGGACTGCCTGTCCACCAATAATCGGTGTTGCTGCTACAGTCGGCTTCACACCGCCTGCCGGAGCGGTAAAGTTACCCATTCCGGTCGGAGCTGCTCCCATATTTCCTTTTCCCTGTAAAGAAGTAGGCGTTATGTATCCCGACTTAAATCCAAGTCCGGAATTCATCTGCTTGGCCTTTTCCTCAATACCGGTTGCTATAATAGTAATATTACAGGTATCCGTCATACTCTCATCATACATAGCCCCAAAGATAATGTTTACATCATCTCCGGTCAGTTCTCTTACATAATCTGCTGCATCTGAAGCATCTGCTAAGGAAATATCACCTGATACATTAATAATAACATGGGTAGCACCCGAAATAGTTGTCTCAAGAAGAGGGCTTTCCACTGCCATCTTAACCGCTTCGCTTGCCTTATCATCACCCTTGCCAGTACCAATACCGATGTGTGCAACACCCTTGTCCTTCATAACCGTCTGTACATCTGCAAAATCCAGATTGATAACTGCCGGTACATTAATTAAATCGGTAATTCCCTGCACTGCCTGCTGTAATACTTCGTCTGCTTTCTTCAAAGCATCCGGCATAGTTGTCCGTCTGTCAACAATTTCTAACAATTTATCATTGGGAATAACAATCAGAGTGTCTACATTATCTTTTATACGCTCGATTCCTGCCAGCGCATTGGTCATACGCGCCTTTGCTTCAAAACGGAATGGCTTAGTTACCACACCTACGGTCAGAATCCCCATATCTTTTGCCAGTTTTGCCACCACCGGGGCTGCACCGGTACCGGTACCACCACCCATACCACAGGTTACGAATACCATATCCGCACCTTTCAGGGCTGCCGCAATCTCCTCGGAACTTTCCTCTGCTGCTTTCTCACCGATTTCCGGCTTCGCACCAGCACCAAGTCCCTTGGTAAGCTTCTCACCTATCTGTAATAAAGTAGGTGCTTTGCAGAGCTGTAAAGCCTGTTTATCTGTGTTAATACCGATAAACTCTACACCATCAATTTCTTCATCAACCATTCTATTTACAGCATTATTACCTGCACCACCGACACCAACTACGATTATCTTAGCTGCAGATTCAGCATCATTTGACTTAATCTCAAGCAAGGTAATACCTCCTTTTATTCCCAAATAAACTCATATAGACTATCATATAATCATTTCTGTAATTTCGCAACTACTTTTTTGATTTTTGTCTAAAACTTCCTGTTTTATCATTTTTCCGCATTTTTATATATATTTTTTTGTTTTCCAATATCTCAAGTTCCTAATCCTGTTCAAAACTATAAGTTGTGGTATCTTCATTATACTCCGTCATGTCCAAAGTACCACTCTTTCCTTCCAGTTCCGGCAGAATGTATTGCAGCTTCATTATTTTCTCATCAATATTATCACTTGTCCCCAGCGAAATCTTCACATTACCAAATAATAAGGTTACATGATAATCCGTATCAAAATAAATCTTGTCAACCGTCAGGGAATACTTGGAAAGCTGCTGGGTAATATTTAACACCTCATTGAAAACTTCCTCATTCTCCACAGGCAACGGCTCATGTAAAATAACATGGTTAAAGGTAAGCCCCGTTACCTGAGGAATCCCTTTTGTTTCCTCTTCTGAGGTTTCCACCACAATTCCGTCTTTGTCAAAGTACACGTAACGCCCCAGGTAAGATACATACCCCGCCAGTGCTTTTTCATAGACGGTAATACGAATGGTATCCTTCGCCTCAATGGCAACGTCCATGGTTTGTATAAAAGGAATTCCTTCAATACCCTTATCCCGGTATTTTAAGGATAAGAACAGGGAGTTATTGCCATACCGTCCTCCCATAACCATTTCCATGATTTCTTCGTTGGTATAATGTACGTTCCCATCTACATAGACTGTAGTAATGGTATAGTTATTCAGAATATATTCATAAGCAGCCAAAAGCAGGATGAAAATAACCGCCAGGACAACACCGATGATTGTAAGTCTCTTCTTCCTGCCAAAGCGTATTTTTTCCTGCTTTTCTTCTCTTCTTGTCTTCTCTTTCTTCGGGGTAATGTCTCCGTTTTTTACTAATCGTAAATTCGGATTGCTCTTTTTCCCCTTTTTTACTGTCTTCTTATCACTCATTCACAAGCCTCGTTAACCCTCTCGATTCTCACGCCGAGATTACACATATCTGTAACGATATCTTCATATCCTCTATCAATGTAATGTTTATTCTCAACGACAGTCATTCCCTCTGCTGCAGCACCGGCAACCACTAATGCTGCTCCACCGCGCAGTTCCCTGGCACACACTTTTGTTCCCTGCAAGCGTTTTACCCCGGACACCATAGCCATCTGACCATTTATCGTTATCCAGGCTCCCATTTTCCTTAATTCCTCTACGATTCTGAAACGATTCTCGAAAACCTTTTCCTCTATCACACCCATTCCCCTGGCAATCGTCATCACACTTAAAAAAGGGGATTGCAAATCCGTAGGAAATCCCGGATAACAAGCCGTCGCCAGATAAGGCAGATTCTTCGGTTTCTCTTCACAGATAATTTCCATACCGGTTCCGGTCACTTCTATTACTGCGCCCATACAGGCTGCCTTTTCCAATACTGACCGCATCTGCTCTGCTGGTGCCTCTTCCAGGAAAATATGCCCTCCCGCACTTAAACAAGCTGCCAGATAAGTTCCCGCAACAATCCGGTCTGCCGGTATCCTGTAGCTTACCGGATACAGCGTTTTTACCCCTTCTATGACCAGTCGTTTGCTTCCTGCACCTCTTATTCTGGCTCCTGCCAGACATAGAAATTCACACAATGCCTGTATCTCCGGTTCCCTGGCTGCCGGTTCAATGATTGTTACCCCTTCTGCCAGTACCGCTGCCAGAATCAGGTTTTCCGTAGCACCTACGCTGACAAAAGGAAGTTTATGCTCTGCTCCATGCAGTCTGTCACAGCTTGCTTCAAAACCATTCTGTTCTTCCCGGATAGTTACCCCCATCCGCCGGAGTCCTTCCAGATGCAGATTGATAGGTCTTGCCCCTATGACACAACCACCCGGATATTCCATCCACACTTTACCGATTCTTGCTATCAACGCACCCAATAACATAATGGATGAGCGCATCACACCCACCGAATCCGCCGGCATCTCGTTAGTCATAACCTGCCTGGTATCAATCTCCAGCTGGTTATCCCTTCGCCTGATATGACAGCCAATGCTTTGCAATAACCGTTGCATATGATACCCATCAGAAATAACTGGACAGTTCTCTATCTCACAAACGCCGTTTATTAAAAGAGTCGCTGCCAGAATGGGCAGTGCCGCGTTTTTGGAACCTTGTATCCGTGTCTGTCCGTCCAGACACCTTCCTCCATAGATACGAATAGCATCCATACGATACCTCGATAAAAAAATATAACCTATTCTATCTATATGGTTTTTCTGACATAAGTTATCTTGTCTTTACAAATCTTTTAAACGAATTCCCTTTGCTACACTTAGGACAAGCCCGATTTCAATTAGCAGAAACATCACAGATGAACCGCCGTAACTGATAAACGGCAGGGAAATACCAGTATTCGGAATCGTATTGGTAACAACCGCAATATTTAAGATAACCTGGATAGCAATATGGGCAAGTACACCAACTACCAGAAGTGCTCCAAACAAATCCGGTGCATTGTTCGCAATAATCATAAACCGCCAGATTAACAGTAAGAACATGACAATGATGGCGATTCCCCCGAATAAGCCCAGTTCTTCACAGATAATGGAGAAAATCATATCATTCTGCGCTTCCGGAAGGAAACCAAGCTTCTGCATACTCTGTCCCAGACCTTTGCCCAAAATCCCACCGGAACCAATTGCATATAATGCCTGCAGCGTCTGAAATCCCTTTCCACTGGCGTAAGCCTCCGGGTCTAACCAGGCAAGGATACGCGCACCACGGAAGTTTAAGCTGTCTGCCTGGGAGGCTGCCATCTGTACAATTGCAAAAACAATGGCCGCTACACCTGCCACACCAGCTAAACCTAACAGAATAAACCGCTTGTATTCCGGACTGGAAACAAACAGCATCAACACCGCAATTCCCATAACGATAATCGCAGAACTCATGTTGTTCGTAATCTTCCAAATCATCAAAGCTACCGGCAAAGGCATCCCAATAACCATCCAGAAACCCTTTCTCGTCCGGATGGCTTTGCCCATATTACAAATCATACTGGCAAGAAACAGAATCATTCCAAGCTTTGCCACCTCGGCAGGTTGTAAGGAAATCGGCCCTATGTATATCCAACGTTTCGCACCACCCGCTTCGTGCCCGAAGGGAATAATCAACAGAATCAGTACCGCCGACACAATATAGCCAAGTACCGCAAACTTTTCCCAGAAATGATAGGGAATATTGGCTACCACGGTCATGGCAATCAATCCCAGAATGGTTGCAAATAACTGTTTCTTCAGATAATATGCCGAATCTCCAAAATCCAGATTGGCTTCATAGGAACTGGTAGAATAAACCATAATCAGGCCAAATCCCAACAGAAACAGCACGATAAACAGCAGACTGTAATCCATATAGCTTTCGTGATTTTGTTGTCCTCTTCTGGAATTATTTCTTCCCGCCACTGATTACGCTTCCTCCAACTGATTTACAAACTCTTTAAACATTCTGCCCCGCACTTCATAATTCGGGAACATTCCCCAGCTTGCACAGGCAGGGGATAACAGTACCGCGTCTCCCGGTCTGGCTTGCTTTACGCAGATAGCAAATGCCTCTTCAAAGGTATCTGCCAGAATAACATTCTCTATTCCATGGGCTTTTGCACAGGCAGCAATTTTATCCCTGGTCTGCCCTATTAAAACCAAGCATTTTACCTTATTGTCAAAAGCCTCAATCCATTCATCATATTCGCTCTGTTTGTCATAACCGCCACCAATCAGAATCGTTGGTTTACTCATGGCACGGATTCCCTGAATCGCTGCATCGGGATTGGTCCCCTTAGAATCGTTATAATAATCGACCCCATTCTTGGTAGCAACGAACTCGATTCTGTGTTCCACTGCCTTAAACTGCCGTACCACTGATAAAATAGTATCCATCGGCACTCCCATCGCCTGAGTGATAGCAATCGCTGCCATAACATTTTCCACATTACAGGTTCCTACCAGATTCATGTCATGGATATTCATAATGCGGGTTGCCACACCATCCTTTGCCTGGTAGATTTCTTCCCCTTCCTGGTAAAAGCCATTCTCTAACTTTCTGGCAGAAGAAAACCATACTACCTTAGCAGGACATCTGTCCCCAAAAGTTCTTGTATATTCATTCTCATAATTCAATACACAGGTCTGCTCTTTGGTCTGGTTCTTTGTAATCGCTTCCTTGGCAGCTGCATAATTCTCCATTGTATGATGCCGGTTTAAATGGTCTGGTGTAATATTCAGAATGGCTGATACATCCGGGCAGAACTGTTCAATGGTTTCCAACTGGAAGCTGCTGATTTCTGCTACCGTTACCGTTTTCTCTGTAGCATCCAGGGCTGTCAGTGTATAAGGATTTCCTATATTGCCAACCACATCTACATCCTTACAATGTGCCGCCATAATCTCGCCTACCAAAGAGGTGGTAGTGGTCTTACCATTCGTGCCGGTAATACCAATTACTTTTCCCCGTCCCAGTTCATAAGCCAGTTCAATCTCGCCCCAGATTTTGATGCCTCTCTGACGGAATCCGTTTACAAATTCCGTGTCTGTAGGTACCCCAGGACTTAACACCACCAGTTCTGTCTGTTTTTCTATCTCTTCCGGTAACACGCCCAATACCACTTCGGCGGTCACGCCTTCTGCATATTTGGCAACCACTTCTTCTTTCGTCAATTTATCGTTGGCATCGTATAAAACCGGAACGGCCCCTACCCGGCACAATGCCTCTACCGCTCCGATTCCGCTGATTCCAGAACCAACCACTAACACCTTTTTATTCTGTAATTCCATCTTTCCCTCCATGCTGCGTATTTTCCTGCACTTTTGCTATACTCCCATTAAGGCTACCAGACACAGCAATGCTGTCACAATCGAAAAGACTGCCACAACTCTGGTCTCTGACCAGCCACATAATTCAAAATGATGATGAATCGGTGCCATCTTAAAAATCCGCTTCCCGCCTGTCATTTTGAAATAAGATACCTGAAGAATAACAGATACCACTTCTATAAGATAAATAAATCCAACAATCACAATGTAAATCGGCATCTGCATCATATACGCAGTCGCTGCCACAAAGCCTCCCAGCGCCAGAGAACCGGTGTCCCCCATAAAAACACTGGCAGGGTGTACATTAAAAAGCAAGAAGCCTAATAAAGCTCCCACTACTGCACAGGTAATCGGCTCGATTCCGCTGTTGGTTCCAATGGCTACCACCGTAAAAAAAGTAGCTACCAATACCGTGACAGAGCTTGCCAGACCATCCAGACCATCGGTAAAATTCGTTCCGTTTACCGTTCCGATTACAACGAAGAACAGAATCGGAATATTCAGCCAGCCAAAGTCCAGATAAACACCATTTAAAAACGGCACCTTCATAGCCAGGGAAACATCCGTATAATGCAATAAATAGAAAACAAAAATTCCCGTTACCACAATCTGTAATGCAAATTTCTGCCATGCCCTTAATCCCATGGAACGTTTTAATACTACCTTAATATAATCATCCAAAAATCCCACCAGACCAAAACCAAGTGTCAGAAACAGAATCGGAATAATCTTCGGATAATCTTTCACAAAGAAAAGAGATGTTATCACTACACTGATTAAAATCAAAATACCACCCATCGTCGGCGTACCATTTTTCTTTAAGTGACTCTGCGGTCCCTCATCCCGCACGGTCTGCCCTACCTTTAATCTCCTCAAAAAAGGAATCACTATAGGTCCTAAAACCACGCTGATTGCAAATGACAAAATAACGGATATTAAAATAGTGTAATTCATGATAAAAAATCCTTTCCCTTATGAGCCAGACCCATTTTCTGTATGGTCTGCCAATCCCTGTCTATTATAATCCATCTTCTCCAAATATGGAAGAATGTTTTCAAAAAGCTGTCTGACCACCGGGGCTGCAATCTGTCCTCCATAATACATTCCCTGTGGATGATGGATAATCGCAATCGCTAACACCTGAGGGTTATCTGCCGGAGCAAAGCCAAGAAAAGAGGCAATATACTTACCACTCCCTCTGGGAAGTGTCTGACTGGTTGCTGTCTTACCACCTATCCGATAACCTTCCACGGAACCATTTTTTCCACCGCCTTCCGCTACTACCTGTTCCAGGATATAGCGCATGGTTTCCGATGTTTCCTGGGATACCACATTTTCTCTGACCGGATAAGCAAATTCCTGTCGGTTACTGCCATCACTGTCTGCTACACTAACCCCGAAGTGCGGTGTAATTCTCCTGCCACCATTTATGATAGAAGAAACGGTTGTGGCAAGCTGGATAGGTGTTATCTGAAAGGACTGCCCAAAAGAAATCGTTGCCAGCTCCACCGGTCCGATATTCTCCACATCATGCATAATAGTCCCTGCTTCTCCCGGTAAATCAATCCCTGTCTTCTCCAGCAAACCAAACTGTTTGAAATAGGAATGGAATCGTTCTACCCCGATACGTAACCCGACGGTAATAAATACGGGGTTACAAGAATTCTGTTTCTAGGAGTTTTTTACGACTGGAAGGGGATACCCCCTTCCTTATGTATATTCCCCTTTTTCTTCCCCTATAACCTCCCAATAGCAATCTTCATGGTGAAAGCTGGGTTTTACATATCTTAGTTTTCCCTCATCCCTTAACAGCTTTACACTTGTCCATGCATAACTATACTTTACCGATAACTGTTCCGCCATTTCAGGAATTGTAATATATGGATTTTTCCGAATTAAACCGATTATCTTTTCATTACTCTCTTTCCTTCTTCTGGTGAGAATAGTTTCTTTGTGATAGTTGAATGAAAAGGTGTATAAGCTATCCTCCATATCCAAGAGGTGATACAACTCAAAGTTTTTCTCCATTTCTTCTTTATCCATCGTAACATTGATTTCTTCGGTGTTCCCTATCTCAATTACCTTTACACACTGAAATAAGAGTTGTAAAATCGCCTTCGTATCACATTGATAATTCCTGATATCCGCTCTGATTTTCTTGAGTCTCTTATATTTATCTTCCATGGAAATTTCACTTTCTTTCAGTTCTTCTATTCTCTCTGTTAAACTCCTAATCTCCTCATCGAGCTTATCATTGTAAGTTTTGAAGTCGTTATCAGAAATGACAGCACTCATTAACTTTTCAAATAGAATGTTCTTTTTCTTGGAAAGCTGAGTGAGTTTTCCTTCTATGCTTCTTTTTTCTGAATCATGGTTCGTATGAAATAAGGCTTTCTCAACCAACTGCATTGTTTTCTCTATCAGGTCACTGGAAATATGGAATACCTCTCCATACTTCTTTTTAAACGACTCCTCCAACTGTTCCTCTAAGGTTGTCTCGTTTATGGATATGGTATCACAGGCTTTCCGACTCATGGTAAACTGATTCGAGCATTTCCATACTGCCATCTTTTTACCATAATCTGTTGTGATACTATTTCGATAAAACTGCTTATGACATTTCTTACAATATATTCTGTTACTCCAACGATGCCTTCCTATCATGGATTTGTCACACTCCACTTTGTAAGTTCTGCTTTGCAGACAATCCAAAACTTGTTGATGATATTCCCTGCTGACAATGGGAGGAATCACATTCTCCTTGTATATCCAATCTTTTTCGGATAACTTGATTGATTTCTTAGTGTAAAAATTTAATACCGTTTTATGTACAATGCAATCACCATGCAATAAGGGGGATGTGATGATATTTCTCCATGCCGTAGCACTGATTCTATCAGGTTGACGCTGTTTCGTTCCATTCGTACCTTTACTTAATACCCCTCGTTCAAACATGATATTAGCTAATCGGTAAAAGCCTACTCCATTTTCCACCAGTGACATTGCATATCGAATCTCACTGGCTTCTTTCTCATTTACTTCCCACCAAACCCTTTTATTACGCTCATCAATCAATTCTACTTTCCTATCCCACCCCAATATAGGTCTAGTAATATTTAAAGCCTTTTGACCCTCTGCATAGATTTGTCGGTTACTGTGAATATCCCTGATTTTCTTAGATGTTACTTTACTTTGCTCCGCATCTACAATCGCTTGCATGGAATAAAGTAAATCATCCTTATCATGTTGATAGATATGGTCGTCAAGATAGAAGTATAAACTCACATTTTTATGCAATATCAGCTTGATAAAGTTATGCCATTCCACCTGACTTCTACATAATCGGTCTGAACACTTCACGACAACTAAATCCAATCTGTCTGCCTGAATATCTTTCAGCATACGTTGATATTCATATCTGTGCTCTGCCTCCGTACCCGACTCTGGTTCTACATACTGATTCACTAAGGTTAAGTGATTCTCCAAAACCAGTTTTCTTGTGTACTCTACCTGCTTATCCAAGGCTTCTAACTGCACTTGCTTCTCGGTAGAAACTCTGTTATAGATTCCCACCCTTGTTTCGAGTGGGAAATTCGCTAGTTCACTCATACGCTTTTGTCCTCCTGACTTTTTCTCTCTGTGTTTACTAGGCTCATAATGTTTATGAACTCCTCTTCTGTTAAACTGTTATTCTGATAAAGCAATCGAATAATCCCTCCTATGATTGCTCCCTCATTCTTCACTGTTACTACCCTGTTCTTTGATAATTCAGATGCCTTTCCCATCTAATCCTCCAGACGAGGTTTTTACAGTGTATGTCATTGGAACGCTGACAAACACAAAATGCAAGACTTTTTTACTGACTTCCCTACTTTAGTTCCAAATCAATATGCATTTGTTATTTTTTTAACAATGTATTACCTCAACTATATTAGTCTGGCTGAAATAGAAACTACGTATCCTGTCAAAGATGTTGATTGATAAGGGGATGTATCGGGTGTTTTGGTGATGCTAGGGGAAAGTTTTTCAAACTCCTTGGGGTGTTGATTACTGTTGCCAAAGGGAGCGGGTACGTTATAAGAGGGAATTATAATGATGTGAGGGGTTGAGGGGGACGCTAGGAGGATAAACTTCCTTTCTCCCCTTCTTATTTTTCCTATCCCTTGCTATAAAAATTTCTAATCTTTATCCCCCATTTT
>CAKRWT010000038.1 GCA_934418125.1 uncultured Lachnospiraceae bacterium | reverse complement strand
AGCATCTATTACTGTGACCCTATGCGCAGCGGGCAGAAAGGCGGTCTGGAGCAGGCACATACCATGCTCCGGATGATCCTTCCCAAAAAGACAAACTTTGAGTTTCTGACCCAGTGGGATGTCAACCTGATTGTAAGCCATATCAATTCCACACCGAGAGAAAGCCTTCAGGGCAGAACTCCTTACGATGTAGCACTGGAAACTCTGGGCGAAGAAACCTTAAAAGCATTTCAGCTCAGGCGGATTGCCCCTGACGAGGTCAATCTGACGCCCAAGCTGATACGCTTTACCCGATAAATTCATTAAAAAAATCTGCTGTCAGACTGGAAGTAAACTTTTCACATTTTTTGAATGTGGCCGGTGGAATTTAGTCTGACACACTACCTTCCAGTGGCTTGTTTGCCATACAGAAAAACAGAGAATTTTGCCATGAATTATTATAATTATAACAGAAATCCAATATTTTTTCTCTAAAACCATTCGATTTCAAGCAATTTTTAAAGACTCGGTGGAATTTACCTGTGCACTGGAATTTAAAATTTTAAGTCAGCGCTGTTTTCACGGAAACAAACTATGGTATACTAATAGCATAATAGCAAGACATGGGAGGCACTATGGACAAAATCTTTTTTCATATTGATGTGAATTCCGCTTTTTTAAGCTGGACTGCCCTGGAAAAACTTCATCAAGGTTCTACCATTGATTTGCGTACTATTCCTTCCATTATCGGTGGTGATTTGGCTACCCGGCATGGTGTTGTCCTTGCCAAGTCCATTCCCGCCAAGGCTTATGGTATTACCACCGGCGAACCAATCGTAAATGCTTTCCGGAAATGCCCGAATCTGGTATCAGAAAAGCCTGACCACACTCTCTATCATCGGCGCAGCAAGGAATTAATGACACTTTTGTCAGATTTTTGCCCGGATATTGAGCAGGTCAGTGTGGATGAATGCTACATGGACTACACCCCTATCAGCAGACAATTTTCCTCCCCCCTGGAGGCTGCCGCTCTCATCAAGGACAGTGTTTATAAGAAATTAGGTTTTACTGTAAATGTGGGAATCTCAGACCGAAAGGTCCTGGCGAAAATGGCTTCTGACTTTAAGAAACCAAATCTGGTACATACACTGTATGCCCAGGAAATTCCGAAGAAAATGTGGCCATTGCCAGTATCTTCTCTTTTTATGTGTGGTCATTCCAGTGTGGAAACCTTGCACAAACTGGAAATTCTCACCATCGGTGACCTGGCCAAGGCTGACCCGGCTATCCTCACTGCCCATCTGAAAAGCCACGGCAAGCTTCTGTGGGAATATGCCAATGGCATTGATGCTTCCGATGTGATTACCACGCAGGTGGAAGCCAAGGGCATCGGAAATTCTACTACCCTGAGCGAGGATGCTACCGATAAGGAAACGGCTTACCGTGTTCTGTTATCTTTAGCAGAATCTGTGTCCAGCCGTCTTCGCAATGCCGGTCAGAATGCAGCCATGGTCAGCACCGAAATCAAATACAATACGTTCCGGAAGGTAAGCCATCAGACCACGCTCTTAACACCCACCTGCCACACGGACACTATTTATCAGACTGCCTGTACGCTTTTTGATGAAATCTGGGACGGCACTCCCATACGTTTATTGGGCATCCGCTCTTCCAGGCTGGTCGCTGCCAGTGAACCCACACAGCTCAGCCTCTTTGATCTGCCTCTCGTACAGCAGACTCCTTTTGCCCCGACACACAATATCTCTTCCAGGAAACAGGAGCAATTAGATTCTGCCTTAGATACCATCCGGAAGAAATATGGTTACAGTGCTGTCATTCGCGGCAGCCTGCTGCCATCTAAAGAAAAGCCAGAGTAATCCTGCGTCTTAAACACTCTGATTTGCCAGAATCATCTCAAATACAGCTTTCTCTGCTCCTGGATTATGATAAAAGCATTCCCTGCCAGTCTGAAAACGGAATGCTTTTCCAGCTTCTAACTCATATGTCTTATTTTCCACCGTGACCGTCAGACTACCCTGCAGCAGTGTAACCAGCCCACTGTTCCTTCCTTCCAGAGGAACCGGCTCACATACTGCACCCGGCTCTATCTCATAGCTGTACACCTCAAATGCCCGCTGTTTGTCATACGGAAGTAATAGTTTAATGGCATACTCATTCTCTTTCTGACGATAAACAGGAAGACTTCTCTTGTCGATAACTGCTACCGGTTCGTCCTCTTCGTACAATAAATCCTCATAGGAAATCTTAATGCCTTCCACAATTTTACTAATGGTTCCTATAGTAGGATTGGATTCTCCCCGTTCAATCTGGCCTAACATGCTTTTGCTCACACCAGTCAGTTCCGATACCATATCCAGGCTCAGATTTCTGTTCTTACGGATTCTTTTTAAATTAACTGCTATATTCTGATCTACCTGTCCCATCTTGTCTCTCCATAAAATATTTACATCTTCCCACTACTTATGAGAAATTTCCTATAAAAAAAGCACCGGAACATCACTGCTCCAGTGCTACCTCTTCGTAACAAATTTTTCTTTCCCTATGTTGTTTTGTATCCCTATCATACTTTCTTTTTCAGGCTTCGTCAAGTCATTTGTGCCGTTTTGACGTACTTTGTTTTCCATTTCCTGACTTTGGTTTTTTCTGGACACTGTAGCCAAAGCTGCCCAGTTCTTTCCCAACTGCAAGATATTTTCCATGGGAATACACGATTGGACGAGCATCGTTTAAGGAAAATCTTCCTGCCTCATCCATATAAGCCTCATCCGCATGTACCGCCACCACCTCTGCCAGAAACATGCTATGGCTTCCAAGTTCTTTCTTTTCCACTACACGACATTCTATATTTACCGGACTTTCTGCCACCATAGGGGCTTTCGTCTTTTCTCCCGGTACCGGTGTCAGTCCGGTTTCTTTCCATTTATCCACATCCCTGCCGCTTCGTACTCCACAGTAGTCTGTCGCATAAGTAAGTGCCTCATTGGTCAGATTAATCACAAATTCCCCAGTTTCCTCTATCATACCATAAGAATACCGCTCCGGTCTGACCGAAATGGACACCATTGGTGGATTAGTACAAATGGTACCTGTCCACGCTACGGTAAACAGATTACTGTTGCCCATCTTGTCGGCCACGCTGACTAACACCACTGGTAACGGATAAAGCATATTGCCCGGTTTCCATGTCTGTTTGCTCATTGTCTGTCCTCTCCCTTCTACACCTGCAGGCGCATCCGCAAATCTGTCTATTATTACAGTGCCATTTCCAACAGTAAAACCGCCACATGAATACCGATATCTGCCAATACACCAATAAAGGTTAAAATCGTAAACACCAGTACCGCTGTATTGCCTTTTGTCTTCTTCACAGACAGCTCTGTGCTGAGGCTTTCCTTCATTTCCTGTAGCTGGTCGTTGATTACTTTGTTCTGCTTCTCTAATTCTTCTACCAGTACCGCCTGTACATTCCGGTATACTTTAACATTTTCCTTATGCTGAAAATCATCAGACTGTTTGAAAAGCTCTTCCAACAGCTCCTTCATTTCTGCATAAGTCTGTTCCTTGGTTTCATTAGACGCCTCTGTGTTCTGTAAGGTCTGCGCTTTTTCCAGGCATTCCTGCAAAACGCTCTGGGTTTTATCTGCATTTTCAGAAGTTTTTAAATTGACCTTCCGGATTTCCTGCAACAGTTCATCATAAGCAGCAACCTGACCCTCTAACTGGTTCATTTTCAGTGTCTCCGCTGTGGAATTTGCCCGAATCATCTCCTGGGCATTCCTCTTTGATGCCAGTTTATCAATAAAAGTATCCATTCTCTTTCCTCCAAACATTGTCTATCCCACTCTTTTCTCTACACCTGCATAAATATCAAAACCACGCTTATTCGCATTTTATCATTTTTCTATGGCCATGACAACCAAGAATCATCGTATATTACCTTTTGTTATCTGTATACTCTGTTTGTCTATTTTTGTATAATTTGCATAAAAACATCGCTCTATTTTTTACGTCATTGTAAATATTAACGATATTTTTACATGTTGTTCATATTTTGTTCATATTTCCATCGTATACTTTAACCATAGCAACGAGATAACATGTAATGTTAACTCATTACACACATAGATAAATTTTTTCATAATAGCCCAAGTGCCGAAAGGTGCTTGGGCACTCCTCATTTATGGGCATTTTCGCCACGAAGCAGACCAAACGGCATAGCAGACTTTCTGCTATGCCGTTTTCACGTCTTCTTATCCACTTTCTTATTCACTTTTCCGGTTTTCGTCCTGCTCCTGCTGCCCGATATGCTGAATCTCCTCATTCAGAGAGAGCATTCTGGCATCCAGAGCTGACACCATCTGTGCACATTCTACCAGCTGCTCCTTGATATGTTCTGGCGCATTTCCTTCAAACTTGTAATGAATCTTATGCTCCAGGCTCGCCCAGAAATCCATGGCAACGGTTCGAATCTGAATCTCCACCTTCGTATCCGCAATCCGGTCTGACAAATATACCGGCACAGTCACTAACATATGATAGCTCTTATAACCACTGGGCTTGGGGTTGACAATATAATCCTTTACCGAAATAACCTTAATGTCACTCTGATTCGTAATCATCTCCGCAATCTGATAAATATCCGAAGTGAAAGAACAGATGACACGGATTCCTGCAATGTCATTTACATACTTCACCATATTATCAATGGTAGATTCATAGCCATTTTTCTTTAACTTCTTTACAATGCTTTCCGGTGTCTTAATCCTGGATTTGATATGCTCAATAGGATTATACCTATGCACATGCTGAAATTCATCATTTAATATTTCCAGTTTTGTTGATATTTGTTTCAACGCTGAATTGTAAATCAGTTGCACTTCTTTCCAACTGTCAATATCGCCATCACGACCTATTGTTATCTCCATATAATTCCTCTCATTCCGTTTTCCCTTTAATCCTTTACACAGTTCTGACTTTCTTCTGTTTCCTTTTATAGTACTATTCTACCATATTATCTTTAAAAATGTGTGTTTTTCACAATTTTTTAATCAAATTTTAATTTTTCTTGTGTATTTTTCTGATTTTTATCTGTTTTGTCCGCTGGAGCGGTCATCAATCCAAGTAAAACAGGGACAGTCACCACAAAAGGATACATATAGCGAATCAATACTGTTGGAGACAACAATAATGTCAGATAATAAATGACCGGAAAGACTGCCGCTATCATGCGGTCATATCTTCTCTGATAGCTTGCCTTCGCTACATAAAGCGCCAGCAGCCACCAGTAAAATGCCGGTGCAAAGATAACAGATAGCACCGGAATCTTCTGATACTGATTTTCCGAGACAATCTGCTCCATAAATACCCTGACACCCGGCAAATAACTGTGCGGAACAATCTCACATCCTGCTGGCATCTGCCGGTTATCGGTAGACAGATATCCAAAGCCATTTTCTGTTCCCACTCCATAAATCGCTGCATGACTGGTGTCTTCCAGGAACCAGTAGCCAACCGAATTGTCTAAAAAGGCATCCATATAAGTCTGTGGAAAACAAATACCTAATTTTACCCAGGTTTTCAAAAATCCTGCCGGATTATCATGAATAACCGCCCGAAGCTTTACCGGGTCTGCCAGATGGGGATTATAGGCTGCAAATACCCATTCCGAAGACAGATACTGTTCCAGCTCTGCCCGCAGTTGTGGTTCTATTTCTGCTTCATGGCACACTCTGGTTCTTGCCATCTGCTGCAATGGCACACTCAGCATCTCTCTGGGGCTTCCGTTACAGGCTCCGGTAGCGGCTTTCAATCCTGCTGCTGCCCCTGCATAAAGAATAAGCGCCATCAGTGTCATAATCGCATACACTTTCCATCGTTGCTTTTCCCCCTCCTGCACTTTTCTTCTGTTCCAGAGCACACACACAACCGGTATGCTGGCTACCAGTGCATACACTGCGTTATTGCGAAACAAAAGCATCAGTACCGTCAGGATTATCTGAACTGCCATGTCCTTTTTCCCCTGGTTTTTTCCACTGGCAAAGCGCCATAACTGTAAGGTGTACAACAGCACCAGTGCGGCAAACAGTACATCCTTTGTCGTACTGACTGCCAGAACCGAATTAGTGGGAAATAACGTGAAAAATGCCAACAGCAGCAAACGCGCCCAGCATGCCGTCTCTTCCTTATACAATAGTAACAACGCATAACCAAAGGCTGCTGCCATCAGGAGCATCTGCACCACGGAGTGGACTGCCATGCCTGCTGAATAGGAGCCAAGCATTTCTCCCAACCGGAAAAAAGCCCCCAAAAACAGGGTATGCAGCAGCGGATGATGTGTACTGTAATCATGGGCAATCACCTGATATAACTGCCCCTCTGCATCATAGGCAAAAACCGATGGATAATATGCCAGAAACACCGGAATCCAGCACAGGAATATCACTGCTGTATAAAACAGAAAAACCGGAAAGCTTCCATACTTTTTCCTGTTTCTTTTCTCTGTTATCCCAAGCTTTGCAAGATTCTGTCTGACCCCTGTCAGGCAGAACGCACAACAGGAAGCCGCAAGCATGCCCAGGCTTAAAATACCGATAAGGAGAAATGGCAGTCCGGACAAGCTGGCTAACGCCGTTCCTTCTTCCCGCATCCGACAGCCCAGCACGTAAGCCATTGCCAGCAAGATTCCCAGTATCAGTGCATGGCTTTTCAGCCTTCTGTCTTCCCGTTGCAGAAACGAATAAAGTAACACTGTGCCACACGCTGTTCCTGCCAGGAACAGCAGAACCCTTAATACCATGCCGTGACTTGTCATCCACCGGGCATAAGATTCCACCAAAAGTATATTTATGATAGAGAGTCCCAAAGATATGACTATTTGTATCTGTTTCGTTGTCGCTTTTTTTTCTGTCATCGTTTTCATATCTGTAGTGTACCATTTTACAGCGAAAAGAGAAAGAGCTACCTTGTTGCTTTACAGCCTTTGTTTTTTCCGTTATACTGATACTGCTTATTATAAGGAAAGGATGCACCGATATGTTTCGTTTATGGGCTAAAGAATTTAAAGACAATCACATGCTGAAGGATACTGTCATTGCAGATGACAGTGATGATACCAGAACGCACAAGATTTTCCGGGCTCTGGACGAGGTCTGCTATCAGTTTGACCTGGGAAAACCTATCTGGCTGGAATCCACGATTAAAGATTTTAAACGACACGATAAAGCACGTTTTACAAAAGACAATTTTATAGAAACGATTGATTTCGATTTTCTGGAAATTCATGTGATTGAAGAAGATTAAAAAGTTCGCCGCGTGGCGGACTTTTTTTAATTTTCATAATAAAGTTTTCATAATAATTGAATACTTTCTATTGACTATGAGTATCTTATATAGTAGTATTGTGTTGTGCTTTACGTAGTATTGAAAACTACTTGTTATGGCTTGTGTATTAAGGAGGTAATTTATATGCAAATAACAATTCGTGAACCCGGAAGTGCCATTACCCATTTTATTGGCATGATGATGGCTATTTTTGCCACCACTCCTATTTTAGTAAAGGCGGCACTGAGCACTGACCGAACCACTTTTCTTGCCATGTGTGTTTTCATGTGCAGCATGGTTGCCCTCTATGGTGCCAGCACTATATACCACAGCATTAACGTTAAAGCTAAGCTGATTAAGGTTTTCCGTAAATTGGACCACATGATGATTTTCGTGTTGATTGCCGGTTCCTACACTCCGATATGCTTGATTGTCCTGGGCGGTCAACTCGGAATTACCCTGTTGGCAGTGGTCTGGGGAATTGCTCTGGTTGGCATGATTGTGAAAGCCTGCTGGATTACCTGTCCGAAATGGTTTTCTTCTGTTATCTATATTGCCATGGGCTGGGTATGTCTGGCAGTCTTCGGAACCCTTTGGAACAGTCTGCCTCACAGTGCTTTTCTCTGGCTTCTTGCCGGTGGCATTATCTACACAGCCGGAGGGGTTATTTACGCCTTGAAATTACCGATTTTTAATGCCAGGCACCAATTCTTCGGTTCCCATGAAATCTTCCATTTATTTGTCATGGGCGGCAGCATCTGCCACTTTATCTTTATGTATTTGTACGTGGCATAAATCATCTGAAGCAGTCTTGTAATCACGAAAGGCGGAGCCCATTGGGTTCCGCCTCGTTCTGTCTCATATTTCCCATATTCTGTCCAGCAGCCAGACCATGCTTAGTCATCATATCCATTTGGATTATTGCTCTGCCATCTCCAGGAATCTGCACACATATCCTTAATTCCGTACTGTGCTTCCCAGCCCAACTCTCTCTTTGCTTTATCTGCATTGGAATAGCAGGTTGCAATATCACCTGCACGTCTTTCCTTAATCACATAAGGAATCTTCACGCCAGTTGCTTCTTCAAAATTCTTTACAATATCCAATACGCTGTACCCTACGCCGGTTCCCAGATTATAAATGCAAAGTCCTGCCTTTTCTTTAATCTTCTTCAAAGCTTTTACATGACCGATTGCCAGGTCTACTACATGGATATAATCACGCACGCCGGTTCCGTCCGGTGTATCATAGTCATTACCAAATACACCAAGCTCTTTCAGCTTGCCAACTGCAACCTGTGTAATATAAGGCATAAGGTTGTTTGGAATTCCATTAGGATTCTCCCCGATTGTTCCACTCTTGTGTGCACCGATTGGATTAAAGTAACGTAATAAAATAACGTTCCATTCCGGGTCTGCTTTCTGCATATCGGTTAAAATCTGTTCCAGCATGGATTTGGTCCAACCATAAGGATTGGTACACTGTCCCTTAGGACATTCCTCCGTAATCGGAATCATGGCAGGGTCACCATATACGGTTGCGGAAGAAGAGAAAATAATATTCTTCACACCATGCTTACGCATGACATCAACCAGCGTTAAAGTTCCGGCAATATTATTCTCATAATATTCCCATGGCTTCTGTACCGATTCTCCGACTGCCTTTAAACCTGCGAAATGAATACAGGAATCGATATCCTCCTGCGCAAAAATCTTCTCCAGTGCTTCTCTGTCCAGAATGTCTGCCTTGTAAAATTTTACCGGTTTTCCTGTGATTTTCTCTACTCTCTGTAAGGATTTCTCACTGGAGTTTGCCAGATTATCTACAACAACTACATCATAGCCTGCGTTCTGTAATTCTACTACGGTATGGGAACCAATATATCCGGCACCACCTGTTACTAAAATTGCCATATCAATACACCTCATCTTTCCGCATGTTCCGCTTTTCCGGAACATCCTGCCATCCGGGAACATCTGCTATGTGAATTTGTTAATCATTTGCTTTCTATGCTCTCGGCTTATATTCTTAACTTAACCTAAGTCTACAATGTTACATCGTATCTATTCAATATGATAATGTTAATGAAAACTGTCGAAATGTTATATCTGCAATACTACAGTTGGATTCCGTTCTCCTTGCAAAGTGCCTGGGCACTCTCTACAGAGTCTACTCCGGTTTTGTTTTTAATCGGTGCAAACTCATAATTTCTTACCACTTCATAGGGCAGGCAGGAATCCAGTTCATGAATCATATCCAGCACCAGTTGTTCAAATTTATAGCCATTTGGCGCTTCCGGTTTTACCAGTTCTCCATTGTCGTCCAGATGAGGAATCTTCTTTTCCACAATATGAAGCGGCAGTTTCTTTGCCGCAATCTCTTCCAGGTCCTTTTCCCGGAACAGGTAATTCAGAATAACACCGAAGTTATAGGCCGGCTCGCCGTTTTCATCCTTGGCAGCCATCAGTTCGTCTGTCATTTCATAATATTCTACGATAGAAGGTTTTCCATCCTCTAAACACATGGCTCCTACCTTCTCATCCGGAGTAACTTTCTTTACTACCTTAGCCCCTACTGCGCTGTTGGTAGCAATAGTCGCTCCTACGAAGCAGGGGTCTGCAATACGCTGTAATACGTTATCTACTGCGAAAACATTCAGCCATTCCACGCCAGCTTCCCGGATTTTATCTACCACACCCCATTTCATCATCGACAAAAACCAGCCACCATTGCCATTTGGCGATGTGGACATTTTATATTTTTCTTCCATATAAACCTTGCCATCATAATCCGATGCCGGTGCCATATCCTGCATGAAAAAGGTAATATATTCCGGTCGATATCCAAAGTAATTCTTTTCCTTGAAAAAGCTGGTGGTCGCCTCATGGTTCTTATCACTGGTCATGATATACAGCGGAATCCAGGCATCTGCCTGATGTACTACATCTAACAGATTCTCAACCAGCCTCTGGAAAATAAATACATCCTTCGTCTGTCCGATATTATATACTCCCTTCGGGGCATCAGAACCAAGTCTGGTTCCCATACCGCCCGCCAGCAGAACAGCACCCACCTTTCCTTCTCGGATTGCCTGTAAGCCAACTTCGGTAAAGGTATCTTTTTTCCGTGCAATTTCTGGCAACTGCATGACAGAAATGGGACTGATGATACCACGCGGGTTCAATTCTTCCTTATCATGACATAATGCCAGCACATCCAAATCGGTATTTTCTATCTGGGTAAGAAGTGCTTCCTTCTCCTCATCTGTCAGACTTTCATAATACTTCAGAACATGCAGCTGCCCATACTTTTCTAATTTTGCATACGCTTCCTGATATCTCATATAGTTCTCCTTTTCACACTCTCTGTTACATTGTCTATTTCCTAAATTATCCTGATTATAACATAAATCCACCATTCTCTCAATCTTCAGCCGTATTCTTTGATTATTCAATGTTTTTCGTACTTTTTCGGAAAATGGGATGGCGTTTTCGGTTAAATATGATATACTGAGATTACGATACACAGTGGATTTACCGGCTGCGTATTCCGTGATTTTATATCCAGGGGAGGACATCATATATGAAGAGTCAGCACAAAAATAATTCTAAGACCAGAAAAGAACAACAACCCAAATCTACTATACCGAAAGAACGCAGCCAGGTTGCCCTCCACAGAAAATTACGCACCAAAATCATCGCTTCCTTTCTGGTTCCGGTATTATGTATTATTTTTCTGGGTGCCACTTCCTATAAACAGGCATCCTCTGCAATTATTGCAAGCTATGAGAATTCTGCCAGCCAGACCATGAACATGACCAGCCGTTATCTTACCCTAGCGATTGATACGGTCCGTACCAATTATAAATCCTATCTGTCCGACGAAGATTTGGTTAAATACTTCAAGGGCTTATTAGACAGTGCTGCCGGAAAAGCACTGGCACTTACCTATAGCAAAGAAGTCAATCGCGATGTAAATACCAACGCATTAGTGGCGGATATTTACTTTATTTCTGATGACCAGATTTCCATTACCTCCAGTTCCCCTACCACTTCTGCCATCTACACAGCGTATGCAGGGACTTCCGAGGGTGCCCTGGTAACAGAGAATCGTTCCAGTTATTTTCTGTTCGGTAACCAGTCTGATGCAGACCAGTATCTGGGCACAGACTCTGATTCGTATTCTCTTCGTCTTGCCAAGCATCTGACCAGCGGAAAAGGAATCATGTTAATCGACTTTAAGAAAAATCTTCTGACCGATACCCTTTCTGCCATGGATGCCGGGGATGGCAGCTATGTGGCACTGATTACCCAGGACGGCACAGAATTTTTTGCAGATGGTACCTCCGGTAAGAACCTTCTGTTCTCCGATACCGACTTTTACCAGGAAGCGCTTTCTGCCACGGAAAGTGATATGAAATACGTTACTTACAATGGGGAAGATTATCTGTTCCTTTATGCACCAATTGAGGCCCACAGTGCCATGCTCTGTTCTTTGATTCCGGAGTCTACCATTCTGGCACAGGCTGATGGTATTAAGACCGCTGCTGTTATCATGGTTATCTTCGCCGTCATTATCGCCGGTGTATTAGGACTGTACTTATCCGGACATATTAATAGGAACATTAACTACTTTATCAAACAGCTTAAGAAAATTGCCAAAGGCGATTTGACCATCCAGATTAAAACAAAGAGCAAAGATGAATTCCGCTTATTATCCGATGGTCTTTCTTCCATGACAGACAGTATGAAGGTTCTGATTACCAAAGTAACCTCGGCGAATGATGCATTAAGTGCCGCAGCCGCCCAGGTATCTTCTTCCTCAGACACCTTTGTTGCTACCGCTCAGGATATACAGCGGGCAATTGCGGAAATTGAATCCGGTGTTACCCAGCTTGATGAAAATTCTGCTGACTGTCTTACCCAGATGGACAGCTTATCCGGACGTATCGGAGATGTAACCTCCGATACAAACCAGATTACCGAACTGACAGAAGCCACCAGTTCTTCTATCAGTGCTGGTATCTCCTCCATGAACACCCTGACAGACAGTGCCAGACAGACTTCGGAAATTACCAACCATGTTATTTCCGCGATTGAGGTTCTATCTGATAAGTCCCGTTCCATCGGACAGATTGTGGAAAGCATTAACAGCATCGCCAAGGAAACAAATCTGTTATCCTTAAATGCTTCCATCGAAGCCGCCAGAGCCGGCGATTCCGGACGTGGATTTGCTGTTGTCGCAGAGCAGATAAGACAGTTGGCTGACCAGTCTGCCGCCTCTGCCGGACAGATTCAGATGATTATCAATGATATTATTGCTAATACACAGGACGCTGTAGCCATTGCCAAAAAGGCGGAAACTACCGTAGAGTTCCAGGAACAGGCCGTTTCCCAGACTACGGAATCTTTCCTGGCAATGGATAAACAAATTCACAGTCTGCTTGATTCCATTGCGGGTATTTCCGAACACATGCAGAATATGGAGGAAGCCCGCAGCACTACCCTGAATGCCATTGAAGGCATCTCAGCTATCTCTGCCCAGACTTCTGCAGGCTCCTCTAATGTAAATACTACTGTGATTGCCCAGAAGGATGCAATTACCACGCTGGATGCTGCTGCTACCGCCCTGAAAGAGCGTGCTACAGAATTAACCGAATTATTACAGCAGTTTACCATTGAATAAAACCAAGAAGAGTGTGCGCAGAAATGAGGAATATTATGAAAAAGAAATGGATGCTTATCCTTTTATCCCTTACTACACTACAGCTTACCGCCTGCGGTTCCCAGACGGAAGCACAGAATCCTCCGGTAAAAACAGAAATCATTCCAGAACAGACGCTTTCCGGCAGTGAAGAAGAAACAGCTTCCCCGGAGGATACCGAATCTGATACCGACACCCAGGAACCCACAACCGATGTGTCTGAGGAGACCTCTTTTGATGCCGATGCGTTTATTGCTGCAAACAGTATTGACTATGGTATCACGATTACTTATGAAGAAACTTCTTCCGAAGCCAGCGCCGATGATGGCACCGTTCTTCTGACATGGAGCTGCCAGAAGCCCGTAGTTTCCATCGAGGGAAATGAACAGGCTGCCGCCAAAATAAATGCTGACCTGGATGCTTATTATGCTACGTTTGGGGATTCCGATGCTTATCTGGACTATGCCAAGGATGACTATGCGTTCCGGCTGGATGAGGGAATTACTGATACGATGATCGCTTACTCCGATGATGTGTATGTTGCGGCCACCAGAGCTGACAGTTCTGTCATTTCCTTTGAGATTACCTTTGCCAGCTACACTGGCGGTGCACACGGAAATTATGCTTCCATCGGCCGTAATTATAATGCAGTTACCGGCGATTTGATAACTTTTGAAGACTTATCGGCAGATGCTGCCACTTTCCGTACCTCTGTACTGGGTTATCTGACAGACCTTTCCGCCCTATCTTCTTATGCTGACCGCATGTTTGCTCCGGGCACCCGAGAAAATATTGAATCTGTCCTGTTGGCAGACGAGAAATGGTTCTTTACCAATGACGGCATTGCGTTTATCAGCGACCCTTACTGTCTGGGACCTTATGCAGCCGGTACGATTTATTTTCCGGTTTCTTATGCGGATATCGCTTCCATGGGACTGAAAGAGGACTATGCCTACCCTGGTACGCTTATGATAAGACAGCCTTACCAGTCTGCTTATGACAACGAAACAGGTGAGATTTCCCTGACCGAGGAAGGGGAGTATTCTTATGATTTGAATGGCGATGGCACCGCAGATAACATTGCTTTCTATGATATGGTATATGATAGTGATACTGCTGAGAGCAGCCTGCACCTTTTTATCAACGGAGTCGATTTGCAAGATGTGTTAAAGGAGCACATTGATTTATCGAAGGGGTATCTGTCCGGTACCGATTATCTGCTCTATGATATGGATTCTTCCGACTCCTATGTGGAAATCGCCGTTCCTTTCTCTATCGTTGATGGCGATAAGGTATCCTACTTCTTCCGTTATACCAGACAGGGTACCTTGGAATATTTAGGACAGGTAACCGGCGATGTATCCAGACCGGGTGTTGATTTTACAACTTTTCAGGAATCATAAAGAATTCTAAGGAAATAATCTTGCAGATGCCTCCACCGCAATTGGTGAAATGGGGGTATCCTGCAGGATTTTTTTTACTTCCCGGAATAGACTTTCCTTCCCATTCTCTGTCTCTGCATCTTCCGGCACTCTTTCTGCCAGCTTCTGCTTTCCCAGCACAACGGCATCATTCAGCCGTGTAAAATAAGCCATCAATTCGTTAAAATCCTGTATGCTATCTATGACACTTCTGTCATATTCCTGTTGTTCCAGTTCACAGACAGCAATAACCTGCATGGAAAGCTTCAACTCTCCCGTAATATCCGATGCTTCCATCAGCACATCCGGCCGTTTCTCCAGGCAGGCAAGCAGGTAAGTCTTAGCGCCTGCTATGTCCTTCTGTACGAAATACTGTGCCAGCCGGTTCTTTATCTCTGCCGTTTCCCGTTTTTCATCAGTCATGCCTATCTTACATTCAAAGACCTTCAGATGCTGCACCTCTACCCATACCATCAGCAGAAACTCCGAAATAAATCCATATACCCGCTTATGGTAATCGTCATATCCGGAAGCATCTACCCGCTCCTCCAATGCCTCAAAAATCGTAAACAGCCATTCGCAGTAGGCATCATAAAGCTCTTTCCGGCATACCATCATGTTGCCAAAATAGGTTCCTTTTCCATGAACCAGCTTTTCAAAGGTTTCGTAATACTCCGGATACTTCTCCCGCATCACTTCTCCTGTGGCAATCAGGTCATGCAGGTTATAATCACTGGCATAGCCATCATAATAGGAATCATTCAGTTTCAGCTTCTTAGAAGTAATGATGTCGTAGTCCTTCAAAATCTTCTCATAATCTGCTGCCGTGAAGATACGTCCCTCCTCGGTGCAGAAATATCTTCGGTAATGACATACTCCCACATAATCGGATGTACGAATGTTTTTCCAGACCCAGTATACCCCGGTCAGTTCCCCATAGTAACAGTTCTTTTCTGAAATACTGACACCCGCGTCATCTCCCATATACCCCAGATTTTCTACATTTGCCCGTCCTACCTGCAATGGTACATAGATGGTATCCTTCGGGGTCTTAAATTTCTTATGTGTCATAGTAAAAATGGTTACACCCATTGCTTCTGTCCTCTCACTGTGCTTCTAACTGCGTTCCGTTTCCTCTTTCCGGATTCCTGCTGCGCTTTCTTTCTGCCTTATTGTTTTCCTCTTTCTGTATTCCTACCGGGTTTTCTGTCTGCCCAACACACCAGCCATCACTTTTCGTACATAGAAAAATGCCGGAATCAGGAAAATATCTGCAAAAATCCAGGCTAACGGATTGGCATAACAGACTGCCATGTAACCAAAAACCGGCACCAGGGCAAAGCCTGCCAGTCCTCTTGCCAGCATTTCAAACCCTCCTGCAAAAACTGCCAGTTTGCTAAAGCCCATGCCCTGTATCAGGAAGCGGACAATGTTTACCAGGGATAACGGGAAATAGAACCACACATTCACTACGATAAAAGTAAAGGCATTTGCCAGAATCTCTGTTTCCCCTGCATCCAGAAACAGCAGCAGCATATAACGCCCTCCCAGATATACAATCCCCACTGCCAGGATGGAATAAAGAAGTCCCAGTAACGTACAGGATTTCAGTCCTCTGTCCACACGCTCTAGATTGCCCGCTCCTACGTTCTGTCCACCATAGGTCGCCATGGTAGAACCCATTGCATCAAAAGGACACATCAAAAGACCGCTCAGCTTACTTCCGGCTGTAACCGCTGCCACCGCATCGGAGCCGATTCCATTTACCGCACTTTGCAGGATAACACTGCCGATTGCCGTAATCGAATACTGCAGCCCCATCGGAATCCCCATGTTGCAAAGCTTTGCCACACAGTTCCCATTCCATTTCCATTCTTCCTTCTTTATTTTAAGGATGGCAAATTTCTTACACATAAAGACAAGACAGCATACACCGGCAATCGCCTGGGATATGACCGTAGCTACCGCTGCTCCTGCCACTCCCATAGGAATCACGATAATACAGAGTAAATCCAGAAAGATATTCAGAATCGCTGCCATTACCAGGAAAATAACCGGCGTTTTGCTGTCTCCCAGGGAACGGATAATCGCCGCCGTCATATTATACAGATAAACCACCGGAATCCCGATAAAAATAATAACAATATAATCGTAAGCACCATCAATAATGTTCTCCGGTGTCCGCATAACCTGCAGAATCGGGCGGCATAAAACAACCACTAGTATCGTCATCACCACGGAGAAAATAATCGCCAGCCAGACACTGTTTGCCACATATTTACGCAGATTGGATTCATGTCCTGCCCCAAACTCCTGCGCAATCGGAATGGAAAATCCGGTACATACTCCCATACAGAATCCAATAATCAGAAAGTTTACCGAACCGGTAGCACCTACCGCCGCCAATGCATCCACCCCTAGATAATGTCCTACGATAACGGTATCTACCATGCTGTAAAACTGCTGAAAAAGCAAACCAAACAAAAGCGGGAGTGCAAATCCCAAAATCAGCTTCATAGGGCTTCCCTTCGTCATATCCTTTTCCATAATAAATCCTCTTTTCTATCCCTTAAAATAATTTCTGTTTCTTTTCCATATTGCAACTGCATCTATCTATATATCACATCGGATTTCTGTCTGCAATCTCTATTTCAAATTTTTTCAAAAAGTTATATAATATTGTCATGAGTAAATTACTACAGCTTCATGACAAAGTAAAATTTCACAGATACCGGGATAATATCGTGCTGAATGCCCCTTATTATAAACGTTATGTGCGCGCCTTTTCCGATTTACTGGACACCTTCCAACAGGAAATCAACGCTGCCAAAGCTGTTCCCGGACCTGACCGTGACCGCAGGCAGAAAATGCTCGTGGAACTGGAAAACCGCTGTTTTCTCATCGATGCCAGACATAAGCTGTCACTGCTGTCCTTATTGGCAGAAACCTACTGTGACACCGGGGACTACGGCACGCAGCAACAGATTCAGGTGCTGATGGCACAACTGGAAAGCACCCTGAGCAGTATCCACGAATATATTTCCTATGGGCGGGTCGGTTTTATCCTGCGCTATCCTTCCGATGATTCCCTGCAGCCACTGCGCCTTGTCTGGAAAGGAACTGACTACAGCTCCACCTGAAAAGAGACTATGAATGATTTCATTCACAGCCTCTTTTTCTATTTCATCTGTTTATTTTGCCAGACGAATCACGTTCCAGCTCTTCTTCTCCAATACAGCGGTCAGAATGCCATCGTCTACCTTGGAGTTGCCACCTGTCTTAGGTGCTACATTGTTTGGATTCTCCTCTGTATTCACAGCTTTCAAATCATCATTCTGCATCAGAATATGCTCTTTTACCTGATAATCTGCATACTGTCTTAAATCCAGAGTCACTTCCATATCTTCTTCCAAATCCTTGTTGACTGCAAAGATAACCAGTTCTTCTTTCTCCGGGTTCTCTACAACAACACAGTCTAAATAAGGAGCCTCTCCATACTGTTTTGCCTCATATACAGGAGATTTTACAATCGTATTCAGAACTGTTCCCTGTCCTAATGTGGCTGCATGCATATAAGGATAGAAAATAGTCTGTCTCCATGCTCCTGTATCAGAAGTCATAATCGGCGCAATGACATTGACAAGCTGTGCCAGACAGCCAATCTTAATGCGGTCTGCATGACGAAGCATTGTAATCAGAATACTTCCTACTAACAGCGCATCCTCAAAGTTATATACATCCTCTAACTGATGTGGCTTCTGAATCCACTTTTCAAGCTGTTCATCTGCCTCATTGGAGTGATACCATACATTCCACTCGTCTAAGGAAATATTAATGTTCTTTTTGCCGTGATGTTTGCCTTTCACATAATCGCAGATAGAAACCACAGTAGAAATAAACTGGTCTAAATCCACGCTGCTTGCCAGGAAATTAGCAGAATCATTGTCTCTGTTTCCGTAATACTGATGCATGGATACATAATCCACGGTATCGTAACATTCATCCAACACGTTTGCTTCCCATTCGCCGAAAGTAGGCATGTGGGAATGGGAACTTCCGCAGGCAACCAGCTCAATTGACGGGTCAAGAACCTTCATAACCTTACCAGTCTCATTGGCAAGTCTGCCGTACTCTGTCGATGTCTTATGTCCAATCTGCCATGGTCCGTCCATCTCATTACCAAGACACCATGTCTTAATATTGTGTGGCTCTGCATAACCATGCTCCTTACGCAGGTCGCTCATCTGCGTACCGCCCTTGAAATTACAGTACTCCAGTAAATCCTTTGCTTCCTGGATTCCCCTGGTTCCCAGATTCACTGCCATCATAATGTCACTTCCAGCTTTCCTGGACCAGTCTGCAAATTCATTCAAGCCAAACTGATTGGACTCAATAACCTGCCATGCAATATCAACCTGGCTTGGTCTTTTCTCCTTAGGACCTACACCGTCCTCCCATTTATAACCGGATACAAAATTTCCGCCCGGATAACGAACGATAGGTACATTACACTCCTTTACCAGCTCCAATGTATCCTTACGAAATCCCTGCTCATCAGCAAATTTACTCTCCGGCTGGTAAATTCCCTCGTAAACCGCTCTTCCTAAATGCTCAATAAAAGAACCATATATTCTTCTATCAATATCACTGATAATGTAATTCTTATCAATAATAACCTGTGATTTCTTCATGACCTTCTCCTTTCACGTCATCAACCCATAATACCATTATTCTTCCGATTTCTTTCTTACTTGGTGGTAACTCTATTCTATCAGAAGCTATATTTTGTACCATATCTTTTCTTCCGTTGTATTTGACTTTTTTTCCGGTTTTTAATAGGATAATAGTAACCAGGTACTTCAAAAGGAGGCTGTGCCATGTTCCGCATCAACTATTGTGATTACAATCGTTCCAATCCCGATTATGATATCATAAACCGCCCTGACGGCAGCGGTGACTATCTGTTTTTATACTTTCTGACCCCTATGAAAATACAGCTTGACGGCGAACTTGTCATCGCCAAAGAAGGTGCATTTATCCTTTTTACCCCCGGACACGCCCAGTGCTATCAGGCGGTTCGGAAATTTCAGAACAGCTTTATCCACTTTCAAAAGGAAGAAACTGCTTTCCTGCAGGAATATGACATTCCTGTCAATCAGGTCTTTTATCCACCCAACCCGGGGGCTTTAAATGAACTTTTCCGGGAAATCTATGTAGAAACCGTCACTAAACAGGAATACTATACCCAACAGATTGACAAGCTGATGCATACCCTTTTTATCCTGCTCTCCAGGCAGCTTCATGCCTACGCCGCAGAGTCCGGCATCAACGCCAGCCTTTATGAACAGTTCCAGAAAGCCCGCATTAAAATGCTGACCCACCCGGAACAGGACTGGAACGTAGAACAAATGGCTGCCCTGACCCACTTAGGCACCAGCCAGTTCTACCACTATTACAAACTCTACTTCAACCGTTCCCCGAAATCCGAACTGTTGGATGCCCGCATAGAGCGAGCCAAGTATCTGCTGCAAATTGAAAAGCTGCCCATCAATCAGGCTGCCGCCCAGGCAGGGTTTGAGAACTTAAGCCATTTTACCAGATATTTTAAAAAGCAGTGCGGAATGGCGCCATCGGAATATGCTATGCAGATTGATGTTGGAAAAAATGATTAAAAAAATAGAGCCTGCCTATTCCAGGCAAGCTCTATCCATTTGGAAGCCTTATACACACTCAAACAATTCCTGTTTCAACTGATTCATCTCTTCTACGGAAATTCCCAAAAGCTTCTGTATCTGTTCTTCGGGGAGTCCCATCTTCAAGGCATTTTTAAGTATGGCTATCTTATTTTGCTCGATACCCTGCTCCATTCCTTCTTTTCTTCCGGCTTCCCAGAATCCTTCGGATAAATTACACATAACAGCAAGCCTCCTTTCATCCTCCATGCCAATCGTTATCCCATAGTCCTGTTCCAGATAGTTTTTCTTATCATCACTGGATATTTTCCCGGAGAATACTATCCCCAGCATCCGAATCAGTCCATCCAGTTCCTGCCCATACGCCAGCACGTTCTGGGGAATCCTTATCAGGATTACCTCCAATAAGTCTGCCCCGCCGAGACGTTCCATTTCCCCATACTCGTTTTCCTGCCGCATGGAAAAACTGGTGATTGCCGCCTCCGCTTCCTCCTCCTCGGAAAAAAGGAGCCAGATACTGTAGACCTTCCGGATATTGCCGTAATCACTGTTGGAAAACTCGCGGGTTTTCTGGGAGGAAATCATCCGGGCACAGTAGAAGATGCCACGGCTCTCTATCGGATATGGGAGTTCCCTCTTGCGCTGCATTTCCATATCCAGGATTACTTTCCCCCTTGGGTTACTGTCCGCCCTTGCGGAAAACTTAATGTCAAACGTCACATAGCCTTCCGACGGGATATTGCTTTCCGTGTTCTCGCCGGTTATATTTGTCAGGCCCTCGTCCAGCAACTCCGTGCCGACCGTGGGTTTCAGGATACACTTCTTAATATCCCCCAACTCCATGCCTTTAAATTCCGGGACAACCCGTTTCATAATGCGGGATAAAATTTCCACGTTGGAAAGGAACTGTTTTGCCTCCGCATCATACTGTGCTTTTTTCCCTCCTGCATCTATTGCCTGGGCAATAGATGCAGGAATCTTTTCTCCATTTGTCATAGAATACCTCTCTTCCCTCGAATTATGGCACTTTCCAATAATTGCTATTAATACAAGGAAAGAAAAGTTAAATACTCTCTATGCCATTTATTATATGTCATTTCCCTGTTTATAACAATGTGTTTTGTAATTTTCCTTTGATTGGGTAAAAGCATAGATTTTCAGAAATATAGATAATCTTGAAAAGATTTAGAATAAATAGAAACTTATGCTTTGTGTAGATAATAGCACGGATTGTGTTAAGAATCAATTCCTTTTTATATTATTTGTAAACGTTTTTTCGTTTATCGTTTCTTTTCCTCATCGCCATAATAAGAAACTCCGGACCATACCGACCCGGAGTTTCCTTGTTCTTTCTTTTCTTTCCTTTTACAGGAAGATATATTTACATACGAATAATACAGCCAGAATATACATAAGTGGTGTGATTTTCTTAGCTTTACCAGCACATACGTTGATAACAACGTAAGAGATAACACCAACTGCGATACCTTCGGAAATGCTGTAGGTAAGCGGCATAGCTACCAGGCAAAGGTATGCCGGAATGGCTTCTGCGAAATCATTAAAGTCAATCTCTACAACTGCAGTAATCATTAAGAATCCTACGAATAATAATGCAGGAGCTGTTGCGAAGCTTGGAATGGTTGTAAAGATTGGTGCAAAGAAGATTGCCAGTAAGAACAGGAAGCCTGTTACTACGGAAGCAAGACCTGTTCTACCACCTTCGGATACACCAGAGGAACTTTCTACGAAAGTGGTTGTAGTGGAAGTACCAAGTACGGCACCTGCACTGGTTGCAATCGCATCTGCTAACAGAGCCTGTTTGATACGAGGAAGCTTTCCGTCTTTATCAAGCATTTTTGCCTTGTTTGCGCAACCAATCAGAGTTCCTAAGGTATCAAATACATCTACAAATAAGAATGCAAAAATGATAACGATAAAGTCTGCCATTTTTACCGTAGAGAAGTCTGCTTTAAAGCACTGACCAAAGGTTAATCCGATAGCACCTAAGCTGAAACCACTCCAGGATGGAATCAGGGAATAGAATCCAGCATCAGGAGTTACCACATAAAGACCTGTCAGCTGGCAGATAATACCGAGAATCCAGGTTACGAAGATACCAATCAGGATAGAACCTTTTACGTTCTTAATATAGAGAACAGCGATAATGAATGTACCAATGACTGCTAACAGTGCACTGATACCTGCTGTACGGAAGTTTTCTGTAAAGTTTACAACGGTTACCAGGGTAGAATCGCTGTTTACGATGATACCTGCATTCTGGAAGCCGATGAAAGCTACGAATAAACCGATACCAACGGAAACACCTTTCTTTAACTGCAATGGAATTGCATTGAAGATGGCTTCACGGACATTGGTAACGGATAATACGATAAAGATAAGACCTTCTACGAATACGGCACACAGTGCTACCTGCCAGGAATATCCCATCGAGCCACATACTGTGTAAGCAAAATAAGCATTTAAGCCAAGTCCTGGTGCCAAAGCAAATGGGTAATTGGCAAGCAGTGCCATAGCCAGGGTTCCGATGAATGCGGATAAGGCTGTTGCCATAAGGATTGCCTGGCTGTCCATACCGGATGCAGACAGGATAGATGGGTTTACTGCCAAAATGTATGCCATGGTCATAAATGTTGTTAAGCCGGCAACCACTTCGGTTTTGATGTTTGTGTTGTTTTCTTTGAGTTTAAACAATTTCTCTAACATCACATTTCTCCTTTTCTCATAAGTTTAATGGGTTACATTTATTTGCCTTCATAGATGATGACACTGTCAACGTCGTAGTTTTTCAGGCGTTCCCTGCCCTTTAATCCGGCTAACTCCATTAAGAAGAGAACCTTTACTACTTCGCCTCCCAGTTCTTCAATCATCTGAATGCTCGCTTCAATCGTACCGCCGGTAGCAATCAAATCATCTACTACTACGACTTTCTGTCCCGGTTTGATAGAGTCTTTGTGCATCTCTACTACTGCACTGCCGTATTCCAAGTCATATTCCTTAGAAATAGTCTCCATAGGAAGTTTTCCTTTCTTACGGACCGGAACAAACGCTTTATGCATGGCATACGCAATCGGCACACCAAAGATGAATCCTCTGGATTCGGTTCCGACGATGACATCGAAATCAACTCCCTCTAATTTTGCTTTCATGGAGTCAATTGCAAGTGCCAGACCATCGGCATCCTGTAAAACGCTTGTTACATCTCTGAATATAATTCCTTCTTCCGGGAAATCAGGGATACTGCGTACATATTCTTCGATTTTTTTCATGTAAGTGCCCTCTCTTTACGCTTAATCATTCTATAGTTGTATACCCACATACCTGTACCAACCATTTTCTAGTATATCATAAATCTTTCTTTTTGCATTATACAACTTGCATAAAACGTATAGAATCTGACAATTTCTCGCTTGTTTTTCCTTATTATATGAGCTAATATATAGGTACTTTACTTAAATTGAGGAAATGATTATGAATACTGTAACAACAAACTATCGTGACAATTTTTATCCCAAGGTATTAAAGCTGCTGATTCCTATCGTGGTACAGAATCTGTTAAGCTCTGCCATCAGCTCAGCTGACGTGGTGATGCTAAACTATGTGGGACAGTCTTCTATTTCGGCAGTCTCGCTTGCTTCCAACTATGCCAACATACTGTTTATGGTCTATTACGGACTGGGCACCGGTGCTTCCATGTTAAGTTCCCAATACTGGGGGAAAAAGGATTTACAGGCTATCCGGGTTATCCAGGGAATTGCTCTGCGTTTTTCGCTGCTGATTACGCTCGTTTTCTCTTCCTTTGCCTTGTTTGCCCCACAGCTGATGATGCGGCTGTTTACCACAGATGCAGAGTTGATTGCCATTGGTTCCGGTTATCTGCGGGTTATGTCCATTACCTACCTGTGCTGGAGTATTATTGAAATCTATCTGTCCATCCTGCGGAGTATCGGACGGGTTACGATTTCCATGTTTTTAAATATTCTGGCATTCGTTTTAAATATTATCTTAAATGCGACCTTTATTTTCGGTCTGTTTGGTGCACCGAAGCTTGGTGCCACCGGTGTTGCCATAGCCACAGCACTTTCCCGCGGAATCGAGCTGGCTGCCTGCATCATTGTTTCCCTTTTCAGTAAGGATATTAAGTTAAATCCTGCTTATATGTTTATCAGCAACAGGCTTCTGTTAAAGGATTTCATCCATCTGTCCTTACCGGCTCTTGGCAATGATGTGTCCTGGGGTGTGGCTTTCTCCATGTACTCTGTTATTCTGGGACATCTTGGTTCTGACGCGGTC
>CAKRWT010000037.1 GCA_934418125.1 uncultured Lachnospiraceae bacterium | reverse complement strand
CCTCTACCTTTTCCTTTTCCTGGGTTCTGGCTGAAATGATAATAATGGGAATGTTCGTCCATCCCCGAATCTGTCGGATAACCTCCATGCCATCCATATCCGGCAGTCCCAAATCCAGTAAAATCAAATCAGGGCACAAAGAGGCTGCCAGATTCAGCCCGTTCTGTGCCGTCTGTGCAAAGTCCACCTTATACGCCTGCGCCCGCAATGTTGTCGCTATAAAATTACAGATATTCCGTTCATCCTCAATGAGAAGAATCTGTTTCCGAATCATGGTCGTTCTCCCTTTCTCACAGCTTTATCGCCATTATTGATTTCCTTTCGGTATGGTAAAGTAAAATTCCGAGCCTTTTTCATGGTTGCACACGTCGATAATGCCATCATGGGCATTTACAATTGTCTTACAGATAGACAAGCCGATGCCGATTCCCTTATTGGAATCCGACTGTTCATTGCCATGATACGGCATGCCATCGAAAATCGTCTGCAATCGGTCCTGGGAAATGCCTACACCATAATCCCGCACATGGAATGACACCATATCCGGGTGGTCTTTTACAAAACACTGGATAGGTGCTGTACTCTTGGCATGTACAATCGCATTTTCCAACAGGTTAATTAACACCTGCTCTATCAAAATTCCGTCCATCGGTATCATCAGAAAGGTTTCTGGCACATTTACCTCAATCTGTGCCTCCGGCAGCCGTTTCTTAATCCGCTGAATCGCTGCTGCCACGATCTCTTCTACCGGTTCCTCTGTCTTTTTGACCTTTGCCTCTTGATTATAAATGCGGGTTACCGTAAGCAGATTTTCCACCATATTCAATAGCCAGGTGGCATCCTCCTGCACCTGTTGTATCATATCATTTTTCTCTTCTTCGGATAGCACGTCCTGATTCTCCAGGTAAGAAGCACTGGAACCCAGAATACTGGTCAGGGGAGTCCGTAAATCATGGGAAATCGCACGCAGCAGATTGGCACGCATCTTCTCCTTTTCTGCTTCTGCCAGCATTCTGTCCCGCTCCACAATAATCTTTGCCTGCTGTTTCATATTCACGGTCATGGTACTAATCAAAAGTGTTACCGAAAGCATTTCAATAAAAGTAATCGGGTAACCGGTCAGTGTAAAATTCAATGCAAAATACGGGTAAGTAAAAAGGTAATTGACACAGATAACCGCCACAATCGATGCGGAAAGTCCATAAAAATAACCTTTCGTCAGACGCACAATCAGAATCAGTGCCAGAATGTACACCAAAGCAATATTCGCACTGTTATTCGGTACCAGTGCAAAAAGTCCAAAAGCCAGCAAGGTTGCTACCAGCAGACAGGCTAGCGTTATAAACACAGAAATAACTATCTCTTTCTTCTGTTTGCCGGCCGACTGTTTTCTTTTACTTCGTTTCATGCTCATCCTCACTTCTGCTCATATTTTTCCTACCATTATTATAACGTTCCTTATTTAAAAGGAAATAGATAGTTTTGCTAAGAAACTGCTAAGAACATAAAGATAGTGTAAATAAATCGTTTAAATGGTGCTAAGGAACTGTGAAAATCATGTTTTATACCGTGTCATTATGCTAGACTTGGTTCATAAAATAAAAAGAAACAGATGAACAGGAGGAAATCAAAATGCAACTGCAACTAGACTTTTGGTCGATTTTATCCATTGTCCTGACTATAGTTGGATTTTTCGGTGGAATCTGGTACGAACATCATTAAGAAGCAGGAGGGTACAGGTATGGGAGTTGTACAGATTATCGTTTTAGCAACAGTTTTTGCATCATTAGCCGGATGCTTTATCTACTCTATCATGCTGGAAAAGAAATAAAAGCGGTTAAAAGGGGAATTTTAACATCATAAAAACACAAGAAAGAACCGGCAGATAAAAAGCCGGTTCTTTCTATGTTGTCTTATGTCACACATAATATTGTTTTCTAATCTGTTATGGCAATTCCATAGCGACAACGACGATATATTTTCCAAACAATTACTGCTGGCAGACTGAATAACAGATACAGGGTACTAGCCGCACCTGCCAGGCCACCTATAATAGCAACAATCATTAATCCAATGTTCATGTCTTTTTCATCCTCCATCATTCATTTCAAGAATCTCTTCCCTTCCGGAAGTGTAAATTCATTGTATGAGAGATTGGGGATTCTGAAAATATTTATTTCCATTTCTTAACACAAGCTATGCAAAATCCTAGCACTTTCTGAACACGCTGTTAACCTCGTGCCGGACATCCACTGCAGCCATTACAGCCTCTGCCATTGACATCTTCACTGTAAAGCTCTCTTGGGCTGGTCAACATACAGATAGCCTGGGAAGAAATGCCTTCACCGCTTCCCGTAAAGCCAAGTCCCTCCTCAGTAGTTGCCTTCACATTGACCTGGGATACTTCTATTTTCAAAGCCCCGGCAATGTTTTCCCGCATGGTATCAATATAAGGACGCATCTTAGGTGCCTGTGCAATGATGGTCGCATCGATATTTTCTACCAGGAACATATTTTCTTCCAAAAGTTCTCCGACACGCTCTAACAGCTTCATGGAAGAAGCCCCTTTATAAGCCGGGTCCGTATCCGGGAAATGCTTCCCGATATCTCCCAGTGCCGCTGCCCCTAACAGAGCATCCATAATCGCATGTAACAGCACATCGGCATCTGAATGACCGAGCAGTCCCTTTTCGTAAGGAATCTCCACGCCGCCGATGATGCACTTTCTACCTTCCACAAGACGATGTACATCATAACCCATTCCTATTCTCATCTTTTACAACTCCTTCCTGTTGCACAGCCTGCCCCGACAAGTGCTGGCTGTTGCGATTTTTCTGTCTATTACACTGTATTTTCTGTTTCTTTGCAGTCTCTGCTTCCTTTTCCTGCCTATACCCACGCAAATGCTTACTCTGTGTGGACTTCTGGATATCTTGCGGTATTTTTGCTATCTATACCCTCACAGGTCGGCAATTCCTGGGTATCTCGAACTCTTTTGCTTTCCCATACCCACACGTACTCTCGCAGGCGGGCATCTTCTGGGTATGGAAGACTTCTTTTTCTCTACATACCCACGCATACGCTCGCAGGCGGGCATCTTCTGGGTATGGAAGACTTCTTTTTCTCTACATACCCACGCAAATGCTTACTCTGTGTGGACTTCTGGGTATCTTGCGGTATTTTTGCTATCCATACCCTCACAGGTCGGCGATTCCTGGGTATCTTGAACTCTTCTGCTTTCCCATACCCACACATACGCTCGCAGGCGGGCATCTTCTGGGTATGGAAGACTTATTTTTCTCCTATACCCACATGTACACGCGCGGACGGGCAGCTATTAACGCCCTCTCCGTTCCTTTACTGCTCTCCGCTCTGCGCGAAACGTTTCGTATAGCTTCGATAAAATACGAAAGACATTACCGTGGCAATGGTCCAGCCAAAAGGCCAGGACAGCCAGATGCCCGTTGCTCCCAAATAGGCTGAAAGGGCATACGCAAGGATAACACGCAAAATCAAATCAGTAAAGGTGGACAGCATAAACTGCTTCATCAGCTCCGCTCCCCGCAGCACACCATCTGCCACCAGCTTAACCGCGATGACGAAATAAAAAGGCGGTACAATCCGCAAAAAGGTAACCCCGGTCTGCAAGGCATTACTTCCCGTATCGTCCATAAAAAGCAGTACCATCTGCCTGCCAAAGAAAAAGTATGCCGCAAAAAATGGTATCGCAACACAAAGTGCCATCTTAATGCTCGCCTTAAAACCATCCCGGATTCGGCTTCCCTTTCCAGCTCCCAGATTCTGCGCCGTAAAGCCAGATACTCCATTCCCCAGTGTGGTAAATCCGGTAATCACAAAGGTATTCAGCTTAATTGCCGCGGAATAACCAGCAATCACATCCGAGCCATAAGAGTTTACCCGGCTCTGGATGAAAATATTACCAATGGATACAAAGCTTTGCTGTAAAATACTCGGTACGGCAATCAGGCTGATATTACCAAACAACGCCCAGGAAAATTTCTCCGTTTTCTCTTCGGTCTGAATCTCCCCGGCACGTTTTCGAAACGCTGACAATGCCAGGATGCAGGCAACGCCCTGGGCAATAAAGGTCGCCCATGCCACACCGGCAACACCCCACTGGAAGCCCGCCACAAAAAGCACATCCAGCACAATATTTCCTACCGAAGAACCAATCAGGAAATAAAGCGGTGTCCTGGAGTCTCCCAGGGAATTGAACATACCCGTGGTAACGTTATACAGGAATAAAAAGATAAAGCCTCCAATGTAGATACGCAGATATAAGGCACCATCTGCAAAAATATTATCAGGTGTCTGTATGGCTTTCATCATAAGCGGTGTCGTAAACAATCCCACCACCGTAAGAAAAGCTGACAAAACAAAACCGGCTATCAGGGTAGTGGAGACAGCCGACTTTAACTTGCCGTACGCCTTTGCCCCGAATAACTGGGAAATCACAACCGAACAGCCAATATTGGAGCCCACTGCCACCGCCATGAAAATCATGGTAATCGGATAGGAAGCCCCTACCGCAGCCAGGGCATCTTCACCGGCAAATTTTCCGGCAATCATGCTGTCTGCAATATTATATAATTGTTGGAACACCACGCTGATAAACATGGGCAACGTATATTTAACCAGTGTTTTCTGGGAATCCCCCACTGTCAAATCCTGTATCATTTTACTCCTCATTTCTGCGTACACCTTTGCGCATGCCAAGTTTGTGTCTGGACATGCTCTTTGCGCACTATGCCTGTCCTTCGTTCTTCTCCATCTGCCCTAAAATATAGCTTAACAGTTCATCTGCCACCTCTTCTTTTTTCATAAGGGGAAGCTCCCTGGTATCTGCCCTGGTCAGCAGTGTAACCACATTGGTATCGGTTCCGAAACCTGCTCCCGCCTGTTTCAGATTATTAGCTACTATCATATCAATATTTTTCTTTTCCAGTTTTGCCCTGGAATTCTCCAGCATATGCTCCGTCTCCATGGAAAACCCGCACAAAAACTGTCCCGGTCTTCTATGGCTGCCCAGGTATGCCAGAATATCCTCTGTCCGTTCTAATGGAATGGTCATATCACCATCCTTTTTCTTCATCTTTTCCTCAGCTACCATTACCGGGCGGTAATCTGCCACCGCAGCTGCCTTGATGATGATATCCTGCTCTTGTGCCCGCTCTTTTACTGCCTTTGCCATATCCACGGCAGATACTATCGGGACAACCTCCACGCCCATAGGCGGGGTAATTGCCACTTTTCCAGATACCAGAGTAACCTCTGCCCCCCGCAGCATGGCTGCCTTCGCAATGGCATAGCCCATTTTGCCGGTGGAATGGTTACTGATATAGCGTACCGGGTCTAACTTTTCCTGAGTGGGGCCTGCCGTTACCAGCACCCTTTTTCCTGCCATATCCTTTGGTGTAACTGCCTTGATAATATATTCCAGCAATACTTCCGGTTCCGGCATCTTGCCCTCCCCGGTATCTCCACAGGCAAGATACCCACTGGCCGGATGAATCACTTCCATGCCATATTTTTTTAAAATCTTCATATTGTCCTGCACAATTTCATTCTGGAACATCCGGGTATTCATGGCTGGTGCCACAATTTTCGGACAGGTGCAGGCAAGCAGGGTAGTGGTCAGCATATCATCCGCCAGTCCATGCGCTGCTTTGGCTATCACATTGGCGGAAGCCGGGGCTATGAGGAATACATCTGCCTGTTTTGCCAGGGACACATGCTCTACACTATACTGAAAATTACGGTCAAAGGTATCTACCAGACACTTATTTCCTGTCAGCGTTTCAAAGGTAATCGGATTGATAAAGTTCGTCGCATTCTGTGTCATAATAACTGTCACATCTGCCTTCTGCTTTACCAGCATACTTGCCAGCGATGCAATCTTATAAGCCGCAATACTGCCCGTTACACCCAACACAATATGTTTTCCTGCTAACATCTTTTCCTCCATTCCCACGTACTTACCCGTGATGCTCTCCTACTCTGCGTTCTTCTTATATATAATGCCAAGCCCTTTTAAGGTCAGCTCATTGTCATAAATAATGCTCTGTTTGCAATGTGGTACAATGCTGCCGGATAATCCGCCGGTTGCCACAACCGGTGCCTCATACCCCAGTTCGTCAAGAATTCTCTCTATCATGCCATCCAGGCAAGCTGCCTGTCCCATAACGATACCACTCTTCATACAGTCAATGGTATTCTTACCGATGACCTTCTTCGGTGCTTCCAGACTAATACGTGGAAGCTGTGAAGTACGATTTACCAGTGAATCCAGAGAAACCTTAACTCCCGGTAAAATCATACCACCAATATAATTCTTCTTATCATCTACTACACTGATGGTTGTTGCTGTACCCATATCTATCATAATAATCGGGGCTCCATAATATTGTAAACCGGCAACCGCATTGACAACCAAATCAGAACCAAGCTGTCCCGGATTGTCCATCAGAATGTTCAGACCCGTTTTCACGCCAGGACCTACCAGCAGTGGCTCCTTGTGAAACATTTTTCCGAGGGCAGATTTCAAAATGTTATTCAGTGGTGGTACTACGGAAGAGATAATGCTTCCGGTAATTTCCTCCATACTAATATTGTATAAATCAAATAACGTCTTAAATTCTACTACATATTCCAGTTCTGTCTTGGAAAGGTCTGTGGAAACCCGCTCCACGAATTTAACCTTTTCCCCTTTGATACATCCGATTACAATGTTTGTGTTTCCCACATCGATTGCCAAAATCATATTGCTGCCTCGCTTTCTTCTTTCCGTGGGTATCTGCAGCCTTGCAGCCTACGATACCCACCATGAAATAAGTTGTATTGTTCTCTGTCTGTTTCAATTGTTATTTGCTGTAAACAGGCTTTATCCTGGTCAGTGCCAGACCGATACCTGCCACCAGAATTGCTGCTACAACAGCTTCTACCACCCCATTAAAGGTAACTACACCCATAATGACATCGAGAACTGCTTCTCCTGCTACTCCCACTGCCTGGGCGTATGCATCCTTATATAAGATAAAAATACCGCTCATAACGAATAACGTATTCGTAAATGCGCCTGCCAGACCTGCATAGGCTAGCGCAATATTGGCAGATGCCTTCTTATTACCGGTAATGGTCAGAACTATCATCAGAATAATACCTGCTGCCAGACCAATTACCATACATACGGTAGCATTTAATACGCTATCCAGTAAACGGGTTAAAAATGCTTTCACGGAAATAAATAAAATCAAAGATGCCAGTGCGTCAACAACAATTCTGCCTGTTTTCTGTTCGTCTTTTACAATCTTATGAATCAGAATATAAATGAAATAAGGAACCACGCCGACTAAAATTCTCGGTACAAAGCAGATATACAAGCTCTTGAAAATACCGGACACGCCGACTACATTGTAAGCCAGGACAGGGGAAAATACAAACGCAGATGCTGTCGCTGCCTTAAAGGTGTTGTTGATAAAGCTGGTTAAACCAAAGACGAATCCTAAAAATGCACCTTTCTTCGGTCCCAGAAATAGTGCTCCAAGGATAACCGGGATGTGAATAATCGTCGCATTAATTACTACAAGCGGGATATATCCCAGTGGTGTGAATGCCATAATAATAATAATGGCAGTGAACAGTGCTGTCAGCACAAGTTCGTAGGTTTTTTCATTTTTCATGGTACTAAGTCCTCCTGTTATTATTCTCATACGAGATACAATACGTTGACATCATATCACATTGATATTTTTTTGACAATAAGAAATTTACTTGTCAAACCATTTCTGACGTGTATACTTATAAATGGAACTATTGCAACAAAATATATACTATAAGCGAGGTTTACTATGACTGAATTAAAACCAATCAAAGAAGGTAAAGTACGTGAGATTTATGACAATGGCGACAGCCTGATTATGGTTGCTACAGACCGTATCAGCTGCTTCGATGTCATCCTGAAAAATCAGGTAACCAAGAAAGGCACCGTTCTCACACAGATGTCTAAATTCTGGTTTGATATGACCCAGGATATCCTGCCAAACCACATGATTTCCGTTGACGTAAAGGATATGCCGGAATTCTTCCAGCAGGATAAATTCCATGGCAACAGTATGTTATGCCGTAAACTGGAAATGCTTCCTATCGAATGCATCGTCCGTGGCTATATCACCGGCAGCGGCTGGGCAAGCTACAAAGAAAACGGCACCGTATGCGGCATTAAATTACCGGAAGGCTTACAGGAATCCGCTAAACTGCCTGAACCCATCTACACACCATCTACCAAAGCAGAGATTGGCGACCATGATGAGAACATCTCTTATGAAGAAAGTGTTGCTTATCTGGAGAAACGTTTCCCTGGCAAAGGCGAGGAATACGCTTCCAGGCTTCGTGACTATACCATCGCTTTATATAAGAAATGTGCAGAGTACGCACTGACACGCGGTATCATCATTGCCGACACCAAGTTCGAGTTCGGTCTGGATGAAAATGGCAACATGGTTATCGGAGATGAGATGCTTACCCCTGACAGCTCCCGTTTCTGGCCTGCAGAAGGCTATGAACCAGGACACAGCCAGCCATCCTTCGATAAACAGTTCGCACGAGACTGGCTCAAAGCCAACGAGGGACATGACTGGACCCTTCCGGAAGAAGTGGTTCAGAAGACCATTGATAAATACTTACAGGCTTACGAACTCTTAACCGGTAAGCAGTTATAAAATACCAAGACATATAAAAGCCGTTCCCTTCTATCTCACTGAAGGGAACGGCTTTTTGCATATCTGCTTTTCTTTCCGCATATACTGTTCTTATGAAAAAATTAAATCTTTATACTATCGTTGGAATCCTGTTCGTTATTTTGCTTGGAACCCTGTGGCACTTTGTCTACGAGTGGTCCGGCAACAACTTCATAGTGGGACTTTTCTTCCCGGTCAATGAATCCACCTGGGAACACATGAAACTGTACTTTTTTCCCATGGTTCTCTATGCCCTGTTTATGAACAGACTGTTAAAAGGCGAGTACCCCTGTGTGGGCTCTGCCTTGCTTGGTGGTATCCTGCTTGGCACTTTCCTGATTCCGGTTCTGTTCTATACTTACTCAGGCATCCTGGGGAAAAATCTCATGTTCTTTGACATCGCAACCTTTGTGCTGTCTGTCCTGTTTGGTTTCCTGTTCGTATACCGGCTTACCTTGTCCTGCAGGCTGTTCGCCCTGAAATGGCTGTTCCGGCTGCTGGTGCTGGCACTGGCGGTGTGCTTTCTTGTCTTTAGCTATATGCCGCCTGCGATTGGGCTGTTTATGCCACCAGTGTAGGGAAGTATGAGTGGCGGTTTCTTTGTCTGGGTTTTGTTGAAAGTCCATACAGTTCTTCGGCTTTGTACAAATCAAACTCCTTTTATCTTCCTCTGCTTTGGCATGTGTGTGTATCAATATTTTTCACTTCATAGGGGTCTATGAGATGAAAAAAGGCTCTGAATCACTTCAGAGCCTATTCATGCAACTATATTTTAATTCTGCTCATATTTAAACTCTCCGCAGCGGAGAAACCAGGAGTTGCATCCCAATTATATAAATAGCATACGCTACTTACTTCGAAAATATTCAGCATTCCTTGTATAAGTGTAGTATACCCTCACACTTACTAAGTCAAGCCATTTTATACTGTTTCCTTTATCGGCACTATATAATAAAAACAAGACTCCTGAATCATCAGGAGTCTCATTCTTCATAGCGAGAGGGGGATTCGAACCCTCGACACCACGGGTATGAACCGTGTGCTCTAGCCAACTGAGCTATCTCGCCATACTGCAAATTTTGAAATGGATGGGACCTATAGGGCTCGAACCTATGACCCTCTGCTTGTAAGGCAGATGCTCTCCCAGCTGAGCTAAGATCCCATTTCATTTGGTTACTGACGCAACCGACTTTGCTAGTATAACCTCTATCAGGTATAATTGTCAATAGCTTTTTTAACTTTTTTGCACTTTTTTGTAATTATTTATTCGTGGCATTCCCTGCCGCCTATTTTACATTCTTTCCGGTGCAGAGAATCCTAATAAATCAATACAAGTTTCCAGAATCTCTCTGGTCAGTTTCAGCAGCGCAATCCAGCTTGCCTTCTTTGTTTCATCCTCTTCTGTCAGAATCTTTGTCTCATGATAGAAATGATTGAACGCATTGGCAAGGTCATAGATATAAGCACAGATTCTGTGTGGTGCAAGCTCTTCAAAGGAAGCTTCCATCATGCCATGGAATTTGGACAGTTCTAACATCAATGCCTTTTCTGCATCGTTGACGGCTTCTTTGATGGATACCTGCTCCAGGCTGCCGCCCTGCTCAGTATACTTATGAAGGATGGACTTAATGCGCACAATGGTATACAGGATATAAGGACCCGTATCTCCCTCAAAAGAAGTAAACCGTTCCATATCAAAAATATAGTCTTTGGATGCCTGGTTCGACAAATCGCCGTACTTGATTGCCGCCAGACCAACTATTTTCGCCGTTTCCTCTGCCTCTTTATCCTCTACCTGATAGCCTTTTGTTTCAGCGTTTTCATGAATCTTACGAATCATTTCTTCGTTAATCTCACGAATCAGGGTCTCCAGACGCATAACACCGCCTTCTCTTGTCTTAAAAGGCTTGCCGTCTTTGCCGTTCATCGTACCGAAGCCGATATGCACTAACTTAGTCTCCGGTGTTACCAGACCGGTCTTTCTTGCGCAGCGGAATACCTGCTCGAAATATAAATCCTGCCTTTTATCGGTCAGATAAATCAATTCATCGGGGTGATAAGTCTCCATACGATCCTGAATGGTTGCCAGGTCTGTTGTATTATATAAGGAAGCTCCATCTGATTTCAGAATCATACAGGGCGGAATTTCCTTCGTATCCGTTTCTTCTTTTACGTCTACGACCCAGGCTCCTTCGCTCTCATGGGCATAGCCGTCCTGCTTCATTTTCTCTACCATGCCGGGAATCATATCATGAACATCGGATTCCCCTTTCCAGAGGTCAAATTCTACGTTCAGGTTAGCATAATTTTTCTTCAAATCGGACACGGATACGGCAATGATGTGATTCCAGAGGGCACGATATCCCCTTACACCACTCTGTAATTTATAGGTTGCCTCCATGGCAGCTGCCTTGTATGCCACATCCTCTTTGGATTTTGCGCTGGCTGTTGGATAGATTTCTTCCAGTTCGGAGATGGTAAAAGGTGCCTCTGCCGGATACTCCCCGGTATAGCTTTCGTCAAAATAAACCAAATCCGGCTGACGTAACTTCAGTTCTGTGATAATCAGTCCCATCTGAAGTCCCCAGTCTCCCAAATGGATATCACCGATAATATCATGTCCGGCATAGCGGCAGATTCTCTTGATACTCTCACCGATGATAGCAGAACGCAGATGTCCTACATGAAGGGGCTTTGCTACATTGGGTCCGCCGTAGTCGATAATCATCTTTTTCGGGTGTTCCGGCATGTTTAAGCCGAATTTTTCCGACTGCTCCATAGCATTCATATAGCCTGCCAGAAAGCTTTCTTTTATCTTTAAATTCAAAAATCCGGGAGCCACTGCATTTACTTCACGGAAAATGTCGCTGTCCTGTAACTGCGCAGCCACATCCTGGGCAATCATAAGTGGTGCTTTATGATACTGCTTTGCCCCTGCCATGGCACCATTGCACTGAAATTCGCAAAGGTCGGGTCTGTTGGATAAGGTTACCTTACCCAGTGTTTTTTCATAACCGGCTGCTGCAAAGGCTTCCATCATCTTTTCTGTAATCGTATCTAATATTTTCTGCATTTTTCTATTGCCTTTCTCACACATTTTCATTAACAACAATCTGTTTCCATTGTACCTAAGTTTGGCTAAAAGTCAAGCTTCCCGGCACTCTGCCGCCGCCTTTTGTTTCTCTCTTTCCACTTTAGAATAGATGCAGCCACAGTAATCCTGTCGGTACAATCCGTACTCTTTGGACAGGGCAATGGACCTTTGATAGCCATTTTTCTTTTTAAAATCCGAAGGCAGATAGGAAACTCCATATTCCTGTCCCAGCCGTTCCCCGATTTCATTGAGCTTGTCTGCATTTTTTAAAGGGCTGATGGTAAGAGTGGTTGTAAAATAGTCAAAGGAAAGCTCTTTTGCCACTCTGGCACTTTCCCGCAGGCGCAGTTCATAGCAGCGAAAACATCGTTCCCCGCCTTCCTTGCACTGTTCCAACCCTTTTACCGCATCATAGAAACATCCAGCCTTATAATCTCCCTCGATGATTTTAATCCGGTGCCAGTCTGTTCCAGGCATCCGGCTCTCCCGTCTGCTGTCCTTTTCCCTTTGGGAATACGCTTCATTAAACAGCCGAATCAGGCGTTTTTCTTCCTCTACCCGCTTCTGGTATTCAGCTTCTTCGGTAATGTTTGGATTGTAATAGAACACGGTTAAGTCAAAATACTCCCGCAAATATTCCATGCAGTAACTGCTGCAGGGGGCACAGCAGCTGTGGAGCAGAAGCTTCTTTCCCATTATCTGCCCATCCGCTATCAGCTTATCCAGTTCTTTCTGGTAATTTCGTTTTGGTTGGTTCATCCTTACTCCATTTCAAAAGGACATGGGAAAAGATACTGCCTGCCCATGTCCTTCTTATTTCCTGTTATCTGCCGTTACTTAATTGCCTCTTTTCGCAATCGTTGCAATATCGATTAACGTCATTTCTTCTTCTGTCTCTGCATTTTCCAAGCTTGTCACAAGTGCTGCTGCCGTATCCATCGCAGTGATACAGTTTACACCTGTCTCGATTGCAGTACGTCTGATTAAGAAACCATCACGGCTCTTATCACGTCCCTGGGTCGGTGTATCGATAACCAAATCAATCTTATGACCAAGGATTAAGTCCATAACCGTAGGGGATTCCTGGGAAATCTTATTGACCTTACGCGCTTTTACCCCGGCATCGTTTAACGCCGCCGCGGTACTTCTGGTTGCGTAAATGGTATAGCCCAGTTTCTCGAAACGGCGGGCAATATCAATGGCTTCTCCCTTATCTGCATCTTTTACGGTAATGATTATCTGCTTGTATTTCGGCAGATTTACACCGGCACCAAGGAATGCCTTGTACAGGGCTTCGTTAAAGGTCTTGGCAATACCAAGACACTCACCGGTTGACTTCATTTCCGGTCCTAAGCTGATTTCTGCCCCACGGATTTTCTCAAAGGAGAATACCGGCATCTTGATGGCAAAATAATCGGCTGCCGGCTGTAAGCCAGGCTCATAGCCAAGGTTACGAATCTTCTTACCGATAATTACCTCGGTTGCCAAATCCACAATCGGGATACCGGTTACCTTACTGATATAAGGAACGGTACGGGAAGAACGTGGATTTACCTCGATAACATATACCTCTTCGCCTACTGCAATAAACTGAATGTTAATCAGTCCGATAACGTGCAGTGCCTTTGCCAGTCTTCTGGAGTATTCTGCAATCGTCTCTTTTACTTTCTCGCTGACCGTTGGTGCCGGATAAACGGAGATACTGTCTCCGGAATGGACACCGGTTCTCTCGATATGCTCCATGATACCCGGAATCAGGATATCCGTTCCGTCACATACCGCATCTACCTCTAACTCTTTTCCCTGTAAATACTTATCTACCAGAATCGGGTGGTCCTGCTCATAGCGGTTGATAACTGCCATGAATTCCTCGATTTCTTCATCGGAAAAGGCAATCTGCATACCCTGTCCGCCCAGAACATAGGAAGGACGTACCAGCACCGGATAACCTAACCGGTTGGCTACTTCTTTGGCTTCCTCTGCGGTATATACGGTTCCGCCTGCCGCCCTTGGTATCTGGGTTTCTTCCAGAATCTTATCAAAGAGTTCTCTGTCCTCTGCCGCATCTACATCCTCTGCCTTGGTGCCAAGTATCGGCACACCCATCTTCATAAGGCTTTCGGTCAGCTTAATAGCAGTCTGTCCGCCGAACTGTACTACCGCGCCGTCCGGTTTCTCTACATTTACAATATTCTCCACATCTTCCGGTGTCAGTGGCTCAAAATACAGCTTATCCGCAATATCAAAGTCTGTACTTACTGTTTCCGGATTGTTGTTGACGATAATCGTCTCATATCCTTCTCTTGCAAACGCCCAGGTTGCATGAACTGAACAGTAGTCAAATTCAATACCCTGACCGATACGGATAGGTCCGGAGCCTAAAACCAGTACTTTCTTCTTCGGATGGGACTCTGTTACCTCTGTCTGGGAACCAAATACGGAATAGTAATATGGTGTACTTGCCTCAAACTCGGCGGCACAGGTATCAACCATCTTAAAGGCAGCCACGATACCATTGTCGTAACGCATCTTCTTGATTTCTTCTTCGGTCTTGCCGGTCAGTCTTGCAATAACATTATCCGGGAACTCAATTCTCTTTGCCTCTTTTAACAGTTCTACCGTCAGAGGTCCTTTTTCCAAAGCTGCCTCCATCTCTGTTAAAATAGCAAGCTTATCAATAAACCAGTGGTCTACCATCGTCACTTCATGAATGGTATCGTAGTCAACCCCTTTCCGGATTGCCTCCGCGATAATGTAGATTCTCTGGTCGTCCACAATCTTCATGCGTTCAATCAGTTCCTCTTTATTAAGAGCGGTAAAATCATAGCTGCGCAGGCAGTCTACATGCTGCTCCAGGGAACGGATTGCTTTCATCAGGGCACCTTCAAAGTTATTACCGATACTCATAACTTCACCGGTTGCCTTCATCTGGGTTGTCAGGGTACGTTTTGCCGTAATGAACTTATCAAACGGAAGTCGCGGAATCTTGACAACGCAGTAATCCAGTGTAGGCTCAAAGCTGGCATAAGTCTTGCCGGTAATGGCATTCTTAATCTCATCCAGGGTGTAACCCAGCGCAATCTTGGCTGCTACCTTGGCAATCGGATAACCTGTTGCCTTGGATGCCAGTGCGGAAGAACGGCTTACACGGGGATTTACTTCGATAACACAATATTCAAAACTGGTCGGATGCAGTGCGAACTGTACGTTACATCCACCGGTAATACCAAGCTCATTGATGATATTTAAGGCAGAGCTTCTTAACATCTGGTATTCCTTATCGCTCAGTGTCTGGGAAGGTGCCACTACAATACTGTCACCGGTATGCACACCAACCGGGTCAATATTTTCCATATTACACACGGTAATACAGTTTCCGGCTCCATCACGCATTACCTCATACTCGATTTCTTTCCAGCCTGCAATGCAACGCTCTACCAGTACCTGTCCCACACGGGAAAGACGAAGTCCGTTTGCCAGAATTTCTTCCAATTCTACCTGGTTATGGGCGATACCACCACCGGAACCACCCAGGGTATATGCCGGACGAAGTACAACCGGATAGCCAATCTTAGCGGCAAATTCCACTCCATCCTCAATATTCTCTACGACTAAGGATGGTGCACAGGGCTCGCCAATTTTCTCCATGGTTTCTTTGAATTCCAGACGGTCTTCTGCTTTCCGGATGGTCTTTGCGGTAGTTCCCAGCAAGGTTACTCCATGCTCGGCGAGAAATCCGGATTCATCCAGTTCCATACCCAGGTTCAGACCAGCCTGACCACCCATGTTAGGAAGCAGGGAGTCCGGTTTTTCTTTGATAATAATCTGCTCTAATACTTTGGTTGTCAGCGGCTCGATATATACTTTATCCGCAATATCGCCGTCTGTCATAATAGTTGCCGGATTCGAGTTTACCAGAATAACCTCCATTCCCTCTTCTTTCAGGGAACGGCATGCCTGGGTACCGGCATAGTCAAATTCTGCTGCCTGTCCGATAACAATAGGACCGGAACCAATTACCAATACTCTTTTTACATTCGGATTCTTAGGCATATTAGTTTCCCTCCTTTTCGGATAACATCATGTTGATAAAACGGTCAAACAGGTAACTGGAATCCTGCGGACCTGCACAGGCTTCCGGATGGAACTGTACCGTAAAGATATTCTTGCCCGTATAGGCAAGTCCCTCATTGGTTCCATCATTGACGTTTACAAACGCCGGTGTGGCAACCTTAGGGTCTAACGCATCGGTATCTACTACATAGCCGTGGTTCTGGGAAGAAATATAAACTCTTCCGGTCTCCAAATCCTTTACCGGATGGTTTCCGCCACGATGTCCGTATTTTAACTTATAGGTATCTGCTCCGGTGGCAAGTGCCATCAGCTGATGCCCCAGGCAGATAGCAAAAATCGGGATATCTGTATCATACAGCTTCTTGATTTCTGCAATAATGCTCTCACATTCCTTCGGGTCGCCAGGTCCATTACTTAACATAATGCCGTCCGGTGCATCCTCCATAATCTCCTGCGCGCTTGTCAGCGCCGGATATATGGTCACGTCACAGCCCCTTGCTGCCAGGGATTTGGCTATATTGTCTTTGGCTCCCATATCTAACAGGGCAACCTTTAATCCCTTACCATTTAATTCTTTTACCAGGCTTGGTTTCTTCTCACGAATCCCTGCCGCATAATCGGCTGCCTTAAAAACAGAACTGCCGGAAATAGGTCCATTTTCGGAAAGTTCCCTGGTTCCTGCCAGTGTATATTTCTTTTCACAAGTCACTTTTTCCACAACTTTGCCGGTTGTATATGCTTTTAATTTTGGAAGAATTTCATCTAGTTTATAATTTTCATTGGTGGTAATCATACCATTCATGGTTCCCTCATCCCTTAGGATTCTGGTCAATGCTCTGGTATCAATGCCTGCAATACCAGGCACACCGCTCTCTTCTAAGAACTGCTGGATAGTAATATCACACCGGAAGTTACTTGGTATTCTACTCAGTTCCCTTACGATAAAGCCATCGGGCCATATCTGTTTAGACTCCATATCCTCCTTGCACACTCCGTAATTACCAATCAATGGGTATGTCATACATACCGCCTGACCCGCATAGGAGGGGTCTGTCAACACTTCCAGGTATCCTGCCATAGAAGTATTAAAAACGATTTCGCTGATAACTTCTTTCTGCGCACCGATATGAATTCCTTCAAATACAGTACCATCTTCCAAAATTAGAAATGATTTCATCTTATGACCTGTCCTTTCATCTATTTTGTCCATAATCGACTAATTATAACATGAGCAAAATTTGTCTTCAACTGTAAATTAGAGTAATACAATATACAGTTCTTTGTTTTTGTATAAATCGACATTTTTTTACATATTTTTTTGACTATTTTTGTTCAAAATAGTCATTTGGATTCTCAAAATATTATTTTTACAGTCCCAGGGACTGGTTCAGGATTTGGACAAATTCAAGGTAAGTTAAAGGCGAAAACACCCTCGCGGAATCTCCGCGAGGGTGTTTCTAGCATTTGCTCTATTTCATCTTAGTCCCTAGGTTCTGGTTCGCTGGTTCTATTCTTCTTCCAGGTCACAATACACAATGCTGATTGCCGGAACCATGTTATTTCTTATCCCATATTCTACCGGCACTTTGCAGGTCGCAAACATCTGACCATATACCGTAATCACGTCCCCTTCAAATAACAACACAGCTTCTTCTCCCCTGTCATCCCGGAGGATATAGTAACGTTCCACACCATTTTTATCTTCTGCTGAAACCAGATAATAGGTATTCTCATCGAACAATCCCCCATCCACCTGTGCCACAATGGTTACTTCCAGGGTCAGACACTGGTTCAGATAGGTATCCGGTGTCCGCATCAGCTTCTTAAAATCTACGTTGGTGCACATTGCCCGGAACTCTTCCTCGCTGTATGCGGCAGGGTCAATCACTTCCGGTGCTGCTTCTTCTTCGGCTTCCTCATCACCCACAGTCAGTGGATTCTCCAGGGCATCTGCCTTGGTGTCGGTACTGTCGTCCTTATCCTTATCCTTATCCTTATCCTTCGCCGTGCTCTGATTCGTATCCGTACCGTTTTCGGTGGCTGTTTCCTCTGTTAAAGGCTGATTTAATAAATTTACCTCTGCGTTTTCTTCTGTCGCATCAGAAGTATCCATTGCCGTATCTTTGGAAGCATCTTTCCCTTCTGTGGACTCCACACCAGTATCCGTATTGGCTGCTGTGACATCCGCCTTTGTTTCTTCGGCTGCCGCATCAGCTGTCGTATCTGCCGTTCCCATATCTGCTGTGGTATCTTCCGTTGCCGTGTCTGCCACAGTCTCCTTGGTAGCTGCATCGGTGGTGGCAGTTTCTGTTCCCGTAGTCGCCGCCGGGCTCATTGCCGGTGCCGGTTGATACAGATACAGATAATAGTAAACACCGCCGCCTGCCAGTAAAGCGATTATCAGAAGAAATACCAGAAGCCCAAGCCAGTTTTTCTTGATTTTCTTCTTACAGTTCGGGCAAATCTTCGCTTTCTTCGGCACCATCACACGACAATACTTACAGGGCTTCATCTTTACCCCGGATTCCAGCGTATAACCCGGAACCTGGTTTGTCTGTGGATTACTGCTGCCTGTGGTATCCGTTGTGCCTTTTTCCTGTGTATTTGCAGTTTCTTTCGTCTCTTCCATGGTTCTCTCGTCTACCTCTTTATATTCAAATCATCCATTTTTCTTATTCTATCATCACTGTCTGATTTTCACAAGTGGCACCTCGGAAAGATGACGGATAATCCTGAACCGAAACGCTTTACGCATTTATGATTCTATGGTTCTTCAGATAATGATAGATTCCATCCTCTGTCACACTTCCGCAAATATCATTTGCAATAGCTTTCACTTTTTCTGCGGCATTTCCCATTGCAATCCCTTTTCCGACTGACAATAACATATCTATATCATTTTCTCCATCTCCAAACGCAATGGCTTCTTCTTTTGAGAAATTATAATATGAGAGGACCTGTTCGATTGCAGTTCCTTTTCCACCATCTTTCGGAATAATATCGACCGCTCTGTCCCACCATGCTGCTAATTTTGTATTTTTTGTTCCCTCTAATATATGCTTTCGTTCTTCCAAATTACATCCCAACATAATTTGAAATACATCTGTTTTCACATATTCTGCAAATTTTTCGGACACATTCACTTTATGATGCGCAATCGCATAATAATCTTCTAAATCTTTATCACTTCCATTTGCAACAATGTCTTCCGCTGTTGCGATAGAAACCGGTCTTCCCATTCTCTTTGCATTTTCAATAATTTTTTGTACATCGTCTTTCGGAATCGGATATTTCGCTACTATCTGATTATCGGCAACACAGAAAGAACCATTGAATGCTAAAACCGCATCAAATACAATTCCGTCAAATACCGGTATGGTTGCGAATGCACGCCCTGTTGCGATACCTATTTTGATACCATTTTGTTTCAACGCGTATAATGCCTTTCTTGTCTTAGCTGTTATCTCTGTTTTTCCCAGCTCCAGCAACGTTCCATCTATATCAAAAAAAGCAATTTTAACTTTATCCATTTTTTCTGCTCCTTTATATAACGAATAACTCTACATGGATTTCCCACCGCAATACCATCTAATCAAGAAGTACTGTCCTTGATTATCATTATATTGCAATTATCAAGAATAAAATATCTTTTTAATGACATAATGTGTCATTATCCTGCCATTTTTTCGATATTCCCTTGGTGTTATACCGATATTGGCTCGAAACGTCTTTCCAAAAAAGCTGCTGCTTCCCAATCCGCACTCCTGACTGATTGCAGAAATAGTATCTCTGGTATGTACCAACATATAACAGGCTTTTTGCAGCCGATAATTTGTAATATATTCTATCGGTAGTATGAAGCACATTAGAATTAACCATCCCCCTAAAACATAACGCCATTGGGAGTAGCGTATTTCCATTTTCCATGCTCTATATAAAACTCCTCATTTCTAGCCATCGGTTGTATAAGACATTCTTACAATTTCTCAATAAAGAAACCATATTCTATATCTTCCCCGGCACTGATGTGGTATGCCGGTTCCACATCTGCGCCCCAGCTGTCGATACCGCCCACACCGCGTACTGCTCCCAGAATAGATACCACAGTTCTGCGCGCCGGCGGCAGTTCCTCCTGATGGGTGGCATTTTCCAGTTCCAGTGCGGTATAGGGCAGGCAGGAAAAAGCAAAGTTCTTCCCTTCCTCTGCCACAAAACGAAGGGCTGTCTGTTTCTTCTCCTGGGTCCGATTATCCAGGACACTGCTGCGGTATATGGTAAGCCACCTGGTATCCATGTGGACGCCACAGTCCTGGGGCACCAGATAAGGCGTTACCGGTAACCCTTCTACCTCATAAACTCCTGGGATTCCACCCGCCATCCTGTCCGGATAGGTTTCCCCGGAAAGTCCCTCATAGCAGAACTTATCGGCTGTGGTAGGCATGATAAAGCGCATCCCGAATACGGGTAACTGGGGCAGTCCTTCTTTTCCATAATAGTGCACCTGTACATGGATTCTGCCATTCTCCGTTACCTGATAGGCTATCTGCACCTGGGTTCTTGGCATGGTTGCCGTCTCCAATGTATAAACCAGCCGGATTTCCCCACAGGTTTCTTCTCCCGTATACCCGTTATTGGCAGGAGCTGCCGGAAGGACTATCTCCTTACCATCCATCTGCGCTGTTACACTCTTGCAGCGTATATAGCTGTCGGCTGCCATCCAGGCTGCACTTTCGTAGGCAAACCCATTTCCTCTGTCATTGTCTGTGGCTGCCCGCCAGAACGTTGGCTTCGGTGTCCGGTACAGCCATTCTTTCCCCTTACATTGCAACGATTCCAGTCCACCTGTTGCCATGGAGAAAAGATAGGAGAAATCTTCCCCCTGTACGCCGATTGTCACATCACCTATTACAATTTTTAGTGCCATAGTAATATCTTACCTCCTGCATCGCCGGTTTCTCGGTTCTGTCTGCAAACAAAATACCATTTCCGGAAAACTCATAATCGCTTGGCCGGTCATCAAAGTCTCCGCCATACCGCAGCACCCGTCTGCCGGTCACTTCGTCCGTCACCCAGAGTGCCTGGTCCATATAGTCCCAGATAAATCCCCCCTGATACATCTCATAATGGTCCAGCAAATCCATATAGGATTTCATGCCGCCCAGGGAATTGCCCATATCATGCATGTATTCGCATAACAGATATGGTTTCTTCGGCTCCTGTTCCATATATTCTACAATTTCCTGTGGATAAGCATACATCCGGCTCTCCACATCGGATATCTGTTCCTTATAGGCAGGCGTATGGTATACCCCCTCGTAATGCACCAGACGAAGGTCATCCCTTTCTTTTAAGAACCGGTTCATGGCCGCAATATTCTCTCCTGCATAGGATTCATTGCCCAAAGACCAGAATAAAATAGAAGGATGGTTCTTAAACCACTCAAAATTACTGCGTACCCGGTCTACTACCGCTTCCTTCCATTCCGGCACACTGCCCGGCACATTCCAGGAAGGCTCCACCGCCCCCAGTTTCTGCCAGGAGCCGTGGCTTTCCAGATTGGTTTCTGCCATCACATAGATGCCAGCCTCATCACATAACTGATACCACTCTCTCCTGTCCGGATAATGACAGGTTCTTACCGCATTGATATGGTTGCGTTTCAGGCATTCGATGTCCCACTCCATGTCTTTTAAGGTGATACATCTACCGCTTTCCGCACTCCACTCGTGGCGGTTCACACCGCATATCATAAGCCGTTCACCATTCAGCTTCATAACCTTATTTTCAAGGACAAAACGCCGGAATCCAACGGCGCAGGGTACTACCTCCACACAGGCATCCTTTTCATCCGTAATGGTTACAGACAGCCGGTACAGTGCCGGGTTTGTATTGCTCCAGGGAATTACCTGGTCGATTTCTCCCTGGAAGGAAATGCACTCTTGCGCATCTTTTCCCATTAAGGACTGGTCGCCCTCTGGTGTCTCTCCTCCGGCTAATACTCTTCCATCGCTCCACAGCAGTTTCCCGCTGTTATCTTCCAACCGGGCCGTTACCTTTGCCCCCTGTCCTTTTCCTCCTGTGGCAGACATCCGTAAATCCAGTTCCAGTCTGCCATGCCTGTTATCCGCAGACAGATAAGGTTTTACCCAAAGGTCTTCTACGTGTATGTCCGGCTTTGCATAAAGCTTCACACTGCGGAAAATACCAAAGAAACGGAAGAAATCCTGGTCTTCCAGAAAGGCTGCCGTGCTGCGTTTATGCACTTCCACCGCCAGCAGGTTATCCTTTTGCCGCACGTAAGGTGTCAGTTCAAACTCGGATGGGGTAAAACTGTCCTCCGCATAACCGATAAAATGTCCGTTCAGCCAGACATACATCGCCTGCTCTACCCCTTCAAAGCAAATACAGATTCTCTTGCCCCACAAGCCTTCGTCCAAATCAAACCTTTTCCGGTAAGAGCCTACCGGATTGTACCGGGCTTCGCTGAAGCTTCCAGCCGCCGTCTGCTCTTTTCCCATGGCGTATGCCGGTCTTCTGAAAATCGTTCCCTCCCAGGGATACATCGTATTGATATAGTGAATTTTATCGTAGCCTGCCAGTTCAATATGTCCCGGAACGGTAATCTTATCAAAAGAGCTTTCATCAAAGTCTTCCTGATAAAAGGACACTGGTCTTTCCTTGGCATTAACCGCATAGTGGAAATCCCACTTGCCATCCAGTAACTGCTCCAAAGAGCTTTTCCCGGACAGTACCTCTTCTTCGCTTTTGTAAGCCTGATGGTCACTGCGTGCCGCAAGCTGTCCTACGCGGAAAACCTGCGGGTCATCCAGCCATCTGATGTCTGCTTCCATGCTATTTCCTCCTCGTTTTCTACTCCTTTACTGCCCCTGCTGCCAGTGGGTTTACGAACTTCTTTCTCCAGAAACCAAACCGCTCAATGATAAATATGATAATGGTTCCCAGCATCCTATGAAAAAACAGAGATATCACTAAAATAATAATGGTATTTTGGAATCCAATCAACCAATATTTTTGATTAACACTTTCTACTTGTGGCTTTCTCCCTTTCTACTTGTGGTATCTTTTCCGCTTGACAGACCTTTCCTTCTGCGCTATACTTTACTCAATTAAACCGATGAAGCGGAGATAACGGCAATCATGCCTCTACAGAGAGTCTGGGATGCTGAGAACCAGATGTGAAACAAGTTGTCAAATGGACCGCGGAGGGTGCAGTCAAATGTGTCTTTCTTTTCACAGAGTATTCTGCAACGTAAGGCAAACGTTACTTGCCAAGGATATGATAGTATCCGATAAGCGCATGGTATTCCATGAAAGCAAGGTGGCACCGCGGATAAGCTTTTTATTCGTCCTTGACAGATAGTATTCTGTCGAGGGCGTTTTTTGTTATGGCGACGAGGAAAATGCATGCACTTGTGCAGGTGCATTTGACGACCGCTAATCAGAGCAAGATTCGCAGAGCGTATCTTGTCTCTGTACTGTCATTCCATTGTAGGAAAGTAAAAAACGAAACCATAAATTTTTAAAACAGGAGGACAAAACGATGATTAAAGAAGCCATTGTAAAAATTGTAAACAAAGAAGACCTTACCTATGACGAAGCCTATACCGTCATGAACGAAATCATGAGTGGGGAAACCACTCCTACCCAGAACGCCGCTTTTCTGGCATCCCTTTCCACCAAAAGCGCGAAGGCAGAGACCACAGATGAGATTGCAGGCTGTGCCGCTGCCATGAGAGACCACGCTGTCAAAGTGACAACCGGCATGGATGTCTTTGAAATCGTCGGCACCGGTGGTGACGGAGCACACAGCTTCAATATTTCAACCACTTCCGCACTGGTGGCTGCTGCCGGTGGCATGAAGGTTGCCAAACATGGAAACCGCGCTGCTTCCTCCAAATGTGGAACCGCAGATTGTCTGGAGGCACTTGGTGTAAACATCGACCAGAGTCCTGAAAAATGTGTGGAGCTCTTACAAAAAGCCGGTATGTGCTTCTTCTTCGCCCAGAAATATCATACTTCCATGAAATATGTCGGTGCCATCCGTAAGGAACTTGGCTTCCGTACCGTATTCAATATCTTAGGTCCTCTGACCAACCCCGGCAGCCCTAAAATGCAGTTACTGGGTGTCTATGACGAATACCTGGTAGAACCACTGGCACAGGTTCTTATCAGCCTTGGTGTAGAACGTGGCATGGTAGTTTATGGACAGGATAAGCTGGATGAAATTTCCATGAGTGCTCCTACTACTGTCTGTGAGTTCAAAGATGGCTGGTTCAAATCCTATGTCATTGCCCCGGAAGACTTCGGCCTGGAGCGTTGTACCAAAGAAGATTTAGTGGGTGGTACACCAGAGGAAAATGCACAGATTACCCGTGCTATTTTGCAGGGTGAAAAAGGACCTAAGAGAAATGCTGTGCTGATGAACGCCGGGGCTGCTCTCTACATCGGCGGCAAGGCTGCTACTTTACAGGATGGTATTACCCTGGCAGCAGAGCTTATCGATTCCGGTAAGGCTGCCCAGACTCTGGAACAGTTGATTGCTGTAAGTAACGCGTAAAAATACTCATATCTTATACAGGAAAAGGGGCTGAACCTTAACGGTTCTGAACCGCGCCCCGTCAAGTAGACAATTGAAAAAATATAAATTTTTCCTGTCAGCAGAAATTTATCTGCTGGCAG
>CAKRWT010000036.1 GCA_934418125.1 uncultured Lachnospiraceae bacterium | reverse complement strand
TTTTTACTGATAACTTCTTATTATCAATCCCAATAGTATTATAGTTAGCTTATAAATTATTTTATCAAGATATATGAAAAATAAGGTAAGGGGCACATGTAAACGAAAAGACGTTTATAAATAGTGCAAAAAGCAATTGATTTCCTGCATCATCTATGCTATTATCGACACAAAGCATAAGTTTCTATCTATTCTAAATCCTATCAAGGGTTGTCTATATTTCTGAAAATCTATGCTTTCACCCAAATCAAAGGAAGAGCAGGAGGTTTTCGGAAGGACTCCTGCGAAGGAGGACAAATGAACAGAGAACCAAAACAGCTGCCCGTAAACCCGAAGTATAAGGACACCTTTTTCCGGATGCTGTTCCGGGACAAGGAGGAACTGATGAAGCTGTATAATGCCGTGAATGATTCGGCATATACCGATGCTGACCAGTTCCAGATAGTGACCCTGGAGAATGCCGTCTACATGAACATGAAGAATGACCTGGCATTCCTGGTGGACTTCCAACTGCACCTGTACGAACACCAGTCCACGAAGAACCCCAATATGCCGCTACGGAACCTGTTCTATGTGGCGAAACAGTACCAGAGCCTGGTAAGGGAGGAATCCATCTATTCCAGAAGGCTGGTAAAGCTGCCTACACCCCGGTTTGTGGTGTTCTACAATGGCACTGAGAAACAGCCGGAGCAGCAGAAGCTGCGCTTGTCCGATGCCTACAACAGGAATGCGGGGGAGCCGGAATTAGAACTGGTTGTGACCATGCTCAATATCAACCCGGGCTATAACGAGAAACTGAAAGAGCAGTGTGGAACCCTGAAGGAGTACATGCAGTATGTGGAAAGGGTAAGAGGCTATGCAGGGATACCGGGGATGAGCCTGGATGAGGCAGTGAACCGGGCGGTGGATGAATGTATCCGGGAAGGAATTTTAGGAGAGTTTCTGTTAAGGAACAAAGCGGAGGCAGTAAGCATGTGTATCTTTGAGTATGATGAAGAGAAAGAGATGGAGAAGTACAAAAGGGCAGAGAGCCTGTATATAAGGGAGGAACTGGAAAAAGAACTCACAAAGGAAATCCAATTCAAAACACTAACTTCTCTGGTTCAACAGGGACTGATTACCCTTGAAGATGCCGCAGCACAGATGGAGATTACAGTGGAAGAATTTCAACAGAAAATGAAATAAAAGCAGCAGATTTAACGGAAGATAGGGATACAACGCACTCTTGGAAGACATATCGGCAGGAGTGCGTTTGCTTATATTTATCCGAGTTACTAAATGAGTAAAGTTAGAGATAGCCACTTGACATTTTGGTTATGGTATGGTATCTTTTGATAGTCTTAAAAATAAATAGTTATACATGCGGGTGTAGTTCAATGGTAGAACACCAGCCTTCCAAGCTGGATACGTGGGTTCGATTCCCATCACCCGCTTTTTTTGTTGCCCAAAATTATGTATAATGTATATAGGCGCAAAAGAAAAACAAGCGGCAGCGAAGCAGCCATTTGTTTTTCATGCGCCGATAGCGAACAAAGGTACTGCGAAGCAGGACAAAGAGCGCGAAAGCGCGGATAAATCTGGGAGGTTAATCATGGTTCCATCATTAGCAAGACAGGCGGTCATTATTAAATGTGGAAATGACACGAGTGTTATGACAGGAAATTATGAACTGGCATATTCTTTGGGGTTGATTGTGAATCTGACGGGTATTATTTTTCCGGGAGATTACGAGAATATGAAGGACTTGCAGGAGAAGGTAATGCAGGAACTGGAGGGAAAGGAATTAGAGGATGAACGTGTGAAGCGGCTGCATCACATGTTGAGATTTTATAAGCCAAGCGATGAGTTTGACGAGCAGATGGGGGAACTGATTAACATGGGGCTTGGGGAAAAGTATCCGTGGGATATGTTCCGAAGTTAGGTGTAGGGGGTGTCTTATGGAAAAGGCATACAAGCTGGAATTTGCGGGAGAGCAGACGGGAAATCTGTATGTGAACTGTTGCGGGTTGTCGAAGACGGAGCCGTTACACAGTTTTGGACCTGCCCTGAAGCCACACTACCTGATTCATTATATATTGAGTGGCAAGGGAAAGGTATTGATTGGCGGCGAGGAGTATCTGTTGGAAGCGGGGTACGGATTTTTGATTACGCCGGATGAGCTTGCTTTTTATCAGGCAGACGAGGAGGACCCATGGACTTATGTGTGGGTTGGGTTCAGTGGAACGCAGGCGGCAGAATATATGGAAACGATAGGATTGTCGGTGCGGCAGCCGGTATTTCATTCGGATGCATCGGAGGAACTATACCATACGGTAAAAGATATGATGGAGCATAATACCTATGGGCTGGCGAATGACTTACGCCGGAATGGGCAGCTTGGTATTTTCTTATCCATTATTGCGGAGGGGACTTCTGTTACGGATAAAAGCAATGATGACCGGGCGAATATTTATGTGCGAAAGGCAGTTTCTTTTATTCAGAGTAATTACTGTAATCCTATCAAGGTAACGGATGTAGCGGATTATGTGTGTATTAACAGGAGTTATCTGTATACTTTATTTCAGAATTCCATGGGGATGTCACCCCAGCAGTTTCTGACGACTTTTCGGATTACCAAGGCAACGGAGTTGTTGCAGTTGACTTCTTTGCCGATTGAAAGTATTGCCATATCCTGTGGTTATCAGGACCCATTGGTATTTACCAAGGCATTCCGTCAGATGAAGGGAACCTCACCAACGGGCTACCGTAAGGATGTGCAGAAGGGTGAAAGCAGAAGAAACAAGGAAGATTTGAAGCAGGTAGAGGAATTTATCAATCAAATAAACAGCTTACATCAGGGAACCAGTCAGGAAGTATAACAGAACAATTAACATTTTGACAGGTATATATAACAAAGTGGTATTCATTACGGATTTATTTTTTAATATCATAATATTAGAAAAATAAAAGTGAGCACCCGGTTGCGCATCAAAAGATGGAATACCGGAAGGCTCAGGGGTACGCAGTAATAAAATAACAAAACGGCAACTGTTATGGGAACAGGCAAAGAAAAGGAGAGGGAAAGAGGTATGAAGCAGACAGTATTAAAGAAATTTGAAGAATTATGGAAAGACACCAATGGTGTAAATGTATATTTTGCGCCGGGTCGTGTGAATATGATTGGAGAGCACACTGATTATAACGGGGGACATGTATTTCCCTGTGCACTGACGATTGGAACTTATGCAGCTGTCAGAAAGAGAGCGGACAGAAAGTTAAATTTCTATTCTATGAACTTTGAAGACTTGGGTATTATTGAGACCAGTATTGACGATTTAACCCCTTCTGAGGCAGCAGGCTGGACGAACTATCCGAAGGGAGTTATGTGGGCATTTGCAGAGCGCGGCATGAAGATGGACTGTGGTCTTGACGTAGTGCTTTATGGTAATATCCCGAATGGTTCCGGATTATCTTCTTCTGCTTCTTTGGAGGTGCTGACAGGATATTATCTGAGAGATTTATTTGGATTTGATGTGACGAACATTGATTTAGCTAAGATTGGTCAGTATTCTGAGAACAATTTCAATGGTATGAACTGTGGTATTATGGACCAGTTTGCGTCTGCCATGGGTAAGAAGGACCACGCTATTTTCTTAGATACCGCAGACTTATCTTATGAGTACGCACCATTGGTATTGGATGGTGCCAAGATTGTTGTTACCAACAGTAATGTAAAACACTCTCTTGTCAATTCAGAATACAACGTGAGAAGAAGTGAGTGCGAGAAGGCACTGGAAGAATTACAGACCGTAGTGAAGATTAACGGACTGGGCGATTTAAGCGAAGAGGAATTTGAAGCAAACAAGTCTGTTATTCAGGACGAGGTTCGTGTAAAGAGAGCAAAACACGCGGTATATGAGAACCAGAGAACTATTCGTGCGGTTGCAGCGTTGAAGAACAATGATTTGAAATTATTTGGTGAGCTTATGAATGCATCCCATGTTTCTTTAAGAGATGACTATCAGGTATCCTGTGAAGAGATTGATGTCCTGGTAGAGGAAGCATGGAAGATTGACGGTGTCATTGGTTCCCGTATTACCGGTGGCGGATTCGGTGGCTGTACGGTCAGCATTGTCAAGGATGAAGCAGTAGATACTTTCAAGGAGAAGGTAGGAGCTGCTTACAAGGAACGTGTTGGCAAGACTGCAGATTTCTATGTAGTAGAGATTGGTGACGGACCGGCTAAATTATAAGAAGACAGGAAGGCAGCAGTGATGATTCAGAAGAATATTAAGAAGTTAGTACAGTATGGTTTAAATACAGGTCTGATTGAGCCGGAAGATAAGATTTACACAACAAACCGGTTGCTGGAGCTTTTCAGACTGGAAGAGTTAGAGGATGGTGACGAGGACGTTACCATGGAGGTTGAGGAGCTGGAGACAGTGCTTGGACAGATGCTTGATTATGCTTATGAAGCGGGCATCATGACAGAAAACAGTATTGTATACAGAGACTTGTTTGATACCAAGATTATGGGAATGTTAGTACCAAGACCAAGTGAGGTAATCGCCAGATTCCACGCTCTTTATGAAAAGAGTCCCAAAGAGGCAACCGATTATTTCTATCAGTTGAGCCAGAATACCGATTATATCAGAAGATACCGTATCAAGAAGGACCAGAAATGGATTGCACCAACCAAGTATGGTGACCTGGACATTACGATTAACCTGTCCAAGCCGGAGAAAGACCCTAAGGCGATTGCCGCAGCGAAGAATGCAAAACAGAGCGGATATCCGAAATGTCTTCTTTGTATCGAAAACGAAGGATATGCAGGAAGGGTAAACCATCCTGCCAGACAGAACCACAGAATCATACCGGTTACCATTAATGGAAGCCAGTGGGGATTTCAGTATTCCCCTTATGTATATTATAATGAGCATTGTATTGTGTTTAATTCCAAACATATCCCGATGAAGATTGAGCACGATACCTTCTGCAAGCTGTTTGACTTTGTAAAGCAGTTCCCACACTATTTCGTGGGTTCCAATGCCGACCTTCCGATTGTAGGGGGTTCTATTTTAAGCCATGACCATTTCCAGGGTGGACATTATGAGTTTGCCATGGCAAAGGCACCGGTGGAGAGAACCTTTAGTATAAAGGGATTTGAGGATGTAAAAGCTGGCATCGTGAACTGGCCAATGTCCGTTATCCGGATTTCTGCAGAGGATACAGACAGACTGATTGCACTTGCAGATAAGATTCTTTCCGCATGGCGTGCATACACGGATGAGGAAGCTTTTATTTATGCGCAGACGGATGGCGAACCGCATAATACGATTACGCCAATTGCCAGAAAGCGTGGCGATAAGTTTGAGTTAGACCTGGTGCTTCGTAATAACATTACGACTAAGGAACATCCGCTGGGCGTATATCATCCACATGCGAATCTGCATCACATTAAGAAGGAAAATATTGGCTTAATCGAGGTTATGGGACTTGCAGTTCTTCCTGCCAGATTAAAAGGGGAAATGGAAGATTTGGCAAAGGCAATTTTAAACCATGCGGATATCCGTAAGGATGAAGTACTTGGTAAGCATGCTGACTGGGTAGATGAATTCCTTCCCAAATATGACAATGTAAACGAGGATACGATTATGGATATTCTCCATAAGGAAATCGGAGATGTATTCATGCAGGTATTGGAAGATGCCGGTGTTTATAAGAGAACAGACGAAGGACAGGCAGCTTTTGACCGGTTTATCACATCTTTAAATGCGTAACAGATAAGAAAAATACGGATAAGAAATGAGGCGGAACCGAAAAAGGATTCCGCCTTTTAGACATGTTTTCCAAAGCGGAAAACATAAAGAAAATAAAGAAATGTCATAATCAGTACAGCGTATGCAATGTAATGGTTATATTTTGTCATTCGTTCCCAGCATACTGCAAAGAAAGGTGTAACAGTCCCCCTGCTGCTTATGGTTCATTTTCTGGTAAACAGCAATCAGGTGGCGATATTTATTCAGATTGTAAATATTATCTTCCATGAGAGAATCTGCACTTACACGGTGATTAGATACCTGTAAAATATAGTCAGTAGAAACATGAAACAGACGTGATAAATCGATAAGCATTGTAGCATCCGGCATACAGGTGCCGTTTTCAATTTTGCTCAATGTAGTCTGATTGGTGCCAAGATGTTTTGCTAAGGCATGTTGCGTCAGGTTGTTCTCCAGGCGGAGCTCTCTTATTCTTGTCATCATAGTGTTTTCCCTTTGTCTATTGTAAAATATTTTAGAATAAAAAATATTCTAATTTTTAATAGCAATATTCTGAGCAGAATATTTAGATTTTTCATTGCTAGAAATAGTATGCGAATATAAATGAAACGCTATATATTGTATGTATAGAGAAAAAAGAGTGATAAAATTTGAATTATACGAATCGTTAAATGTTGGCGTATAATTGCATTATAACTTAACATATAGTTAAATTGCAATTCGAGAATGGTTCATTGGGAAATAGAAGACGGATGTGGTATACTTCTATTATCATAAATAAGGAATGAAACAGCTATGAAAATATTATTAACTGCCGTCAATGCAAAATATATTCATTCGAATCCGGGAGTTTACAGCCTGCGGGCTTATGCGGGAGAGAAGCCGGGAAGAGAGATTCAGATTGCAGAATATACCATTAATCACAGACGGGAGGATATTTTGGCAGATATCTACCGGCATCAACCGGACATGATAGGGATTTCCTGTTATATCTGGAACTGGACGATGGTAAGCAGTCTGCTTCCGGAGATTCCAAAGATTCTGCCTGACGTGGAGATATGGCTGGGTGGACCGGAGGTTTCCTATAATCCGGAAACCCTTTTGGAACAGTACCCTATGGTTCGTGGAATCATGGTCGGAGAAGGCGAAGAGACTTTTAAGGAACTGATAGAGAAAGAAAAGCCATTAGAGGAAATCGCCGGAATTGTCTACCGGGGAGAGCAGATTATCCGGACGAAGCCAAGAGAACTTACGGATATTTCCAGATTGCCTTTTTTATATAGGAATCTGGAACAGTTTGAAAATAAGATTATTTATTATGAAAGCAGCAGGGGGTGTCCATATCGGTGCAGTTATTGCCTTTCTTCCATTGATAAAAAGGTACGGCTGCGGAATCTGGAAATCGTAAAGAGGGAATTACAGTTTTTCCTGGACTATAAGGTAAAGCAGGTAAAGTTTGTGGACCGTACGTTTAACTGTAATCATGAACATGCCATGGAAATCTGGCGTTACCTGTTGGAGCATGATAATGGGGTAACGAATTTTCACTTTGAGATAGAGGGTGATATTCTTTCTGAGGAGGAGCTGGTCATTCTATCTAAGATGCGTCCCGGTCTGGCGCAGATGGAAATCGGGGTGCAGACCTTCAACCCACATACCTTGCGGGAAATCCGCAGGACGACCAATATGGACAAGCTCTGTGCGGTAGTGGAGCAGATTCATAAAGGGCATAACATTCATGTACATCTGGATTTGATAGCCGGACTTCCCTATGAAGACTATGAAAGCTTCCAGGAATCCTTCAATGCCGTTTACCGGATGCATCCGGAACAGCTGCAGCTTGGGTTCCTGAAGGTGTTAAAGGGTGCCTATATGCATGATATGGCAGAGCCGTATGAACTGCGGTATCTGGACACACCTCCTTATGAAGTGCTGTCTACGAAGTGGCTTCCTTATGAGAAGGTATTGCAGTTAAAAGAAGTGGAGGAAATGGTAGAAACCTATTATAACAGTAACCAGTTTACTTACACACTGCAATTACTGGAACAGGTTTTTGAGAGTCCCTTCGCGCTGTATCAGGCACTGGCGGTATTTTATAAGGAAAAGGGCTATTTCCTGCAGGTTCCGGCAAGGGGATACCGCTATCAGGTGTTATTAGAATTTGCCATGACAACGGCTATGAAAGAGCAGGAAGACCTTATCAAAGAGGCTCTTATCTATGACCTGTATCTGCGGGAGAATGTGAAGAGCAGACCGGAGTTTGCACCGGAACCGGCGACAGCAGAAGAGCAGGCAGCCTATAAGAAATGGCAGCGCACCCTGTATGAAAAAGAGGCACAGGAGAGGACTTATCTGCCCGATTACACAGAATATGACAGCCGCCAGCTTGCCAAGATGACACATCTGGAGCTGTTCCATTATCCGGTCTGGAAGGAAAAGCCGGATCTTACGAAGCTGACGGAAATACCGCCGATGGCTGTTTTGTTCGATTACCGTAACAGAAATCCGCTGACCTATGAGGCACGGACTGTTTGCATCGAATACCAGAAGGAACAAAATGGAGAACAGGAAGAATGATAACATCCTATGTATGTGTGGATTTGGAGACTACGGGTTTAGACCCCAAGCGGGATAAAATCATAGAGATAGGCGCAGTAAAGATGGTTGATGGTCGTGTGGAAGAAACTTTTCAGACTCTGTTAAGTCCGGGCAGAAAGCTGGAAGATAAAATTACCGGACTGACAGGAATACGCGATGAGCAGCTTATCCATGCGCCGGCGATAGAAGAGGTTCTTCCTGCTTTTCTGGAATTTGCAGGAGAAGAGGTACTGCTTGGACACAGCATATTATTTGACTATTCCTTTTTGAAAAAGGCAGCAGTGAACCAGAAACAGAAATTTGAGCGGAAGGGAATGGATACGTTAAAGATTGCCAGAAAATATTTACCGGAACTGGAGAGCCGGAGCCTTGGGTATTTGTGTGGATATTATGGGATTGCCCATCATGCCCACAGAGCCCTGGATGATGCACAGGCTACAGTAGAGCTGTATCATAAGCTGACAGAATTGTTTTATGAGAAGGAGCAGGAGGAGTGCAGGTTAAGCCCTGACAAGAGCCTGTTTGAGCCAAAACCTCTTATCTATCAGGTAAAGCGCGATACACCAATCACCATTCCCCAAAGGGAGCAGTTATATAAGCTCTTAGACAAGCATAAACTGATGGTAGATTATGAAGTGGAGAAACTTACCCGAAGTGAAGCTAGTCGTAAGATTTCCCAGATTCTTGTAGAATACGGACGATAGCATTTCTTCTGGACTCCGGCAGGGTTTCTGCAATAGGGTAGAGAAAGCCGATTTTCTCAGGGGTGTTCTGCAAATGGTAAATCTGGCACAGAAGTTTGTAAGTGCCGCTTACATCGGTTCCGGTGGAAATGGCAAATTCCAGAACCTGGCAGGCTTCTGCCAGATAGCCATTATCGGACAATAGCTGCGCCCACTGCTGTAACGTCCTGGCAAGGACGGTGTAATTCTGGTCATAGCTGCTGAGAAGGTCAATGTTGGGGGCACCATAACGCAGTTTCAGCTCGGTATTGGTAATACCGGTAAAATTAACAATCTTACAGGTGCTTAATTCCCGGATGATGCGCACATAATCGGCGACCTTTTCATCCTCTGCCATAACGGTTAAGGGAAGCTGGTCTAAGGGGATGGAAATATAATTTAAATATTCTAAAGATTTACGTCTGGTACCATTGGCTTTCCGTTCCATTGCCCAGAAGTCGGACTGCTGTTTCCCATTGGTTTTGCGGTCCTTAAAACGGGCAACTCCAATCAGGATGGAAAGTGCTACGATACTTGCCAAAATCGCTAAATTCATATATAATATCCTTTCAGTAAGTAAGGAGGAATTGTTTTATGTTTAACAGAAAAACGAAAAAGATTATTTCTTCTATTATCATTATTATTGTTGTATTGGCTATGTTACTTACCATGGTAGTAAGCGTGGCAGTGTAACTGACAGTTTTTATATTACCATAAATTTTTGCGGTGGGCAATTTGTCGCCATGAGAGAGGAGTCCTATGAGAAAGTTGTCAAAGGTGTTTCCGGCGGTATTAGCAGCAGTATTCCTGTTTAGTATGCCGGTAAATGCAAAGGAAGATACGATTGAACCCGGTATCTATGTAAATGATATCAATCTGTCCGGCATGACTACTTCGGAAGCGAAGCAGGAAATCCAGGCGTATGTAGATTCTTTTGCGGATACGCAGATTGTGTTAAATGCAGTAGATGGAAGCATTGCAACAACGGCAGGAGAGCTGGGACTGAAGTGGGGCAATGAAGAAATTTTGGATGAAGCAACCGGATTTGGAAAAGATGGGGATATTCTGAAATGCTATAAAGAACTGAAGGATTTGGAATATGCCAACAAGGTTTATAAAGTTGCTTTTGACTTTGATAAGAGTAAGATAAAGGCTCTTATTGAAGAACAGGGTGAACAGTTTAACAAAGAGGCAGTAAATGCCACTTTAACAAAGACAGACAGCGGGTTCCAGATTACAGAGGGACAGACTGGTACGGTAATTGATACAGAGGCATCGACAGAAGCGGTATACTCTTATCTGACACAGCAGTGGAATGGAGAAGACCCCACGATTGATTTGGTGGTAAAAGTAGATGAGCCTCATGGAAAAGCAGAAGATTTGGCTATGATTAAGGATGTGCTGGGTACCTTTACCACCAGCTATTCTACTTCCGGTTCTTCCCGAAGTGCCAATGTGGCAAACGGCTGCAGCCTTATCAATGGAACAACTTTGTATCCAGGAGAGGAATTTTCTACTTACCAGACCGTATCTCCTTTCAGTGAGAGTAATGGTTATTATATGGCAGGCTCTTATCTGAATGGACAGGTTGTCGACAGCTTAGGCGGTGGTATCTGCCAGGTATCCACGACCCTGTATAATGCTGTCCTGCGGGCAGAACTGGAAGTGACAGAGCGTTACAACCATTCCATGATTGTAAGTTATGTTGACCCTTCTGCAGATGCAGCGATTGCGGAATCCTCCGGAAAAGATTTTAAATTTAAAAACAATACGGATTATCCGATTTACATTGAGGGAAGAACTACTTCCGATAAACAGATAACGTTTACCATTTATGGTGTTGAGACAAGAGACAGCAACCGGGAAGTTTCCTACGAAAGTGTTGTTTTAGAGAGAATCGTGCCGGATACAGAGGTTATTTATACAGATGCATCCCAGCCGGTAGGCTACTGCGCGGTACAGTCTGCCCATGTGGGTTACAAGGCACAGTTATGGAAGGTTGTTAAGGAAAATGGTGTGGAAGTATCCAGGGAGCAGGTAAACAGCAGCACTTATATGAAAGCACCAAGAAGTGCAACCGTTGGAGTTGCTACAGAGGATCCGAATGCTTACAACGCGATTATGGCAGCAGTAGCAACCAACAGCATTGACCAGGTAAAAGCGGTAGCAGGTGCTTATAAGGCAGCAGCGGATGCCGCGGCAGCAGAGGCGGCTGCACAGCAGGCAGCGCAACAGGCACAGGCAGAACAGGCACCAGCCGGACAGGAGACACCGCCGGCGCAATAAGAGACAAAAAGCAGGCATAATCAGGTCAGGCAAGCAGGATGAGATTAGGGAAAATATCAGAGAACGTATTGAAACGTTCTGTACTAAAAAAGATAAAAAACCATAGGGAAGAAACAGTAAGTGGCGCAGGGATAGGGAAAGACTGCGCCATTTTGGCGTTTAACAGTGACTGTGGAAGCGACTATGAAATCGTTACTGCCACCACCTCTGTGACAGCACCGGTAACGGAGCTTGCCAGATATGCGGTTACGATGGCGGTAAACAATGTGACGATAGCAGCGGCGGAGCCGGTAGGGGTTATGCTGTCCCTGTTATTACCGGAGAATGAGGAAGAAACCTCTTTGCAGACTATTATGACCCAGGCAGAGCAGGTTTGTGAGGAGCAGAACGTAGAGATTCTGGGAGGACATACCGAAGTGACACCGGTAGTGACCCAGGCAGTACTTACCGTGACAGCATTTGGTAAGAAAGAGGCTGCACGAGCGGGTTACCCGCAGAGGATAACAGCAAATCAGGACATTGTAGTAAGTAAGTGGATTGGTCTGGAAGGCACGGTACGTCTGGCGAAAGGGCATAAGGATGAGTTATGCACCAGGTATCCGGTGCGTATGATAGAAGAGGCAGAAGGCTTTATGCAATATCTGTCCGTGATACCGGAGGCTGCCACCGCCATAAAGTCCGGCGTTTGTGGAATCCATGATGTGTCCAGAGGAGGCATTTTCGGAGCACTCTGGGAAATGGCATCCGGAGCAGGCGTTGGACTGGAAATTGATTTAAAGAAACTGCCCATTAAGCAGGAAACGGTAGAAATCTGTGAGTTTTTTGAGGTAAATCCGTATGAATTGTTATCCGGAGGCTGCCTGATAATGGTAACACCAGATGGAAACGGATTGGTGGAGAAGCTTGCAAGAGAGAATATTTCTGCCACAGTGGTTGGCCGTACGACAGAGGGAAACGACCGGGTAATCTATAACGAAGAAGAAAAGCGGTTTCTGGATATGCCCAAGACAGACCAGATATATCTGGTAAAAGAAAAATAGAAAAGAGGATAATCATGAGAGAAGAATTATTGGCGATTGTTGAGAAAAACAGCCGTATTGATTTAAAAGAATTAGCCATTATATTAGGCGTAGAAGAAATTGATGTGGTAAACGAACTGGCAAAATTAGAAGAAGAAGGCATAATCTGCGGTTATCATACAATGATTGACTGGGAGAAGACTTCGATTGAAAAGGTATCTGCACTGATTGAAGTACGTGTTACTCCGCAGAGAGGACAGGGCTTTGACAGCATTGCAGAGAGAATCTACAAGTATCCGGAGGTAAACTCTGTTTATCTGATTTCCGGCGGATTTGACTTGTTAGTAACACTGGAAGGAAAGTCCTTAAAAGAGATTTCCGGCTTCGTAACAGATAAGTTATCTACCCTGGATTCTGTTCTGAGCACAGCAACTCATTTTATCTTAAAGAAATACAAAGACCACGGTACGGTACTGACAAAGAAGTATGAAGATACCAGAGAGAAGGTGACACCGTGAGAAATCCATTAGCAGATAAAGTAGTAGAGATTAAGCCTTCCGGTATCCGTAAATTCTTCGATATTGTAAACGAGATGCAGGATGCCATTTCCTTAGGTGTTGGCGAGCCGGATTTTGATACCCCATGGCATATCAGGGATGAGGGTATTTATTCCCTGGAAAAGGGACGTACTTTCTATACTTCCAATTCTGGTTTGATGGAGTTAAGGGAAGAGATTTGCAAATATTTGAAGAGAAAACAGGGAATCACTTATGACCCGGCAAAGGAAGTGCTCGTTACGGTAGGTGGCTCTGAAGCGATTGATATCGGGCTTCGTGCCATGCTGAATCCGGGCGAGGAAGTACTAATTCCGCAGCCAAGCTATGTTTCCTATGAACCCTGTACCATACTGGCAGGCGGTGTGCCTGTTATCATTGAATTAAAAGCAGAAAATGAATTCCGCCTGACTGCGCAGGAGCTGGAAGCTGCTATTACAGACAAGACTAAGGTATTGATTCTGCCATTTCCCAATAACCCAACCGGTGCTATTATGGAGCGGAAGGATTTGGAGGCAATCGCAGAGGTTATCCGCAAGCATGATATTTTTGTCATATCCGATGAGATTTATTCGGAACTTACTTATACAGACAAACATGTTTCTATCGTGGAAATTGAGGGTATGCAGGAGAGAACCATTCTGATTAATGGTTTTTCTAAAGCATTTGCCATGACAGGCTGGAGACTTGGTTATGCCTGTGGACCGAAGGAAATTATACAGCAGATGACAAAGATTCATCAGTTTGCTATTATGTGTGGACCTACCACCAGCCAGTATGCAGCAGTAGAAGCACTCCGCAATGGGGACGAAGATGTAGTCGAGATGAGAACTGCCTACAATCAGAGAAGGCGGTATCTGATGAATGCGTTCCGGGAAATGCAGTTAGATTGTTTCGAGCCATTCGGAGCTTTCTATGTGTTCCCCTGTATCAAAGAGTTTGGAATGACCAGTGATGAATTTGCCAACCGGTTCCTCCAGGAGGAGAAGGTTGCGGTGGTTCCGGGAACTGCGTTCGGTGACTGCGGAGAGGGATTTTTACGAATTTCCTATGCATATTCTCTGGATAACCTGAAGGTAGCAATCGGAAGACTGGCTCATTTTGTGGAAAAGCTTCGGGCTGAGAAACAGCAGTAGTGGATAAAATCCTGCTTGAGAAGAAAGGCATGGTTTAGAATGCATATTATATTACATCAGCCGGAAATACCGGCAAATACGGGAAATATCGGACGTACCTGTGTAGCAACAGGTACGAGCCTCCATCTCATAGAGCCGCTGGGTTTCCGGTTGGATGAAAAGGCAATCAAACGGGCTGGCATGGATTACTGGGAGCATCTGGATGTGACCCGGTATATGAATTACCAGGAATTTAAGGAAAAGCATCCGGATGCCAAAATCTGGATGGCAACCACTAAGGCAAAGCATGTCTATACAGACGTTTCCTTCGGACCGGATGATTATATTATGTTTGGAAAAGAAAGTGCCGGAATCCCGGAAGAGATTCTGGTGGAAAACGAAGAGACCTGTATCCGCATTCCGATGCTGGAGCAGATAAGGTCTCTGAATTTATCGAATTCTGTAGCGATTGTTCTCTACGAAGCCTTGCGGCAGAATCACTTTTCCAATATGCAGATGGAGGGAGAACTGCACCATCTGCACTGGCACGGGGAAGAATAATTAATCTTCATCCTCCACAGAAGATTTCGGTAAGGTAAAAATAAACTCGGTACCAACACCCTCGGTGCTGATAACGTTAATATGTTCTCCATGGGACTGGATAATTTCTTTGGTAATAGACAAGCCAAGACCAGTCCCTTTTTTGTCCTTACCACGGGATAAATCAGATTTATAAAATCTGTCCCAAATCAGTTTCAGGTCATCTTTGGGAATACCGATACCGGTATCCTTTACACTCACAAAAATTTTGTTGTGTTTCTCCGTTGTTTCCAGCTTAATACAGGAGTTGTGGTGGCTGAATTTAATGGCATTATCCAGCAGATTGTAGAGAACCTGTTGGATTTTGTCTATGTCTGCCAGGACATACATCTCATCTCCGGTAAGCACCAGTTCAATGCCAATGGTCTTCTGCCGGCAGGTGCCTTCAAAAGAAGCAGCTACATTTCGGATAGTCTGGTTGATATCAAAGTCCGTTTTATTTAACATCATACCCTTGGTGTTTAAGTTATTCAGGGTCAGAAGACTGTTGGTTAACTTAGTCAGACGTTCTGTTTCGTTTAGGACAATCAGTAAATATTTCTCATGCATTTCCGGGGGAATCGTACCATCTATCATAGCCTCCAGAAAGCCTTTGATGGAGGTAAGAGGAGAACGGAAGTCATGAGAAACGTTGGCAACAAATTTCTTTTGGTCGTCTTCGGAACGGGCAATTTCACTTGCCATATAAGACAGGGAAGCGGCAAGATATCCCATCTCATCCTCACTTTCCACACTGAATTCATAGTGCAGATTTCCGCTGGCATACTGTTCCGTAGCTTCTGTGATTTTTCGCAGAGGAATATACACGATTTCTGTGAAAAAAATCAGGATAATCAATGACAACAGGAACAGGATAACCAGTAAAATATAGGAAATATTTAACAGACTGTCTACGGAAGAGCGTATACTGTTCATAGAAGAATGAATAACAACATATCCTTTTACCTTATAGTCAGAAGTAATAGGGGCGAAAACACTTAGCATTTCTTCGTCAAAGGTGTTAAAAAAGTTACCGATAGTATAGTAGGAGCCGGCGGTAATAGTAGGGTCAAAATGCTCCACAACAATTTCGTTTTCCACATTTACCGGTACAGAGGAATCCAGAATCATACGTCCGGAAGGATTAATAATCCAGATGGTAGCGTTCAGATAAGTATCCAGAGCATCTAACTGTGCTTTTACGGTTTCCAAAGTCGCTTCGTTATTGTATAAGTCCGAAGCGTATGTGTTGGCAATGAGGGTAGCTTCTTTGTAGAGGGAATCTGCCTTTTCCTTCTTCAGATGGTCCAGTGTCATATTGGAAACAAAGGTAGCTACAACAAGAAAGCCAAAGAGTCCGAATATGACATAGGCAAGTATGAATTTAAGGTACAATGTTTTTTTCATGGAAATAGAAAGCCTTCCTTATCTAACATTATTTTACTTCAAATTTGTAACCGATACCCCAGATGGTGGCAATGCGCCAGTTGTCGTGGTCATTGATTTTCTCACGCAGACGTTTGATATGTACGTCCACGGTTCTGGTGTCTCCAATATACTCATAACCCCATATCTGGTCTAAAAGCTGTTCTCTGGTAAAGACGTGATTAGGTGAAGATGCCAGAAAGTAAAGAAGTTCCAGTTCTTTAGGAGGCATATCAATCGTTTTTCCCATATAAACAACAGAGTAGTTGGTCTGATTTACAATCAAATCCGGGTACTCCACACATTTGATATCGGGAGCTTTGGCTTCCGGTGCGGCAGGCTTATAACGGCGAAGCACGGCTTTTACCCGGGCAACCAGTTCCTTGGAATCAAATGGCTTCTCCATATAGTCATCTGCGCCCATTTCCAGACCAAGCACCTTATCAAATACTTCGCCTTTGGCAGAAAGCATGATAATGGGAAGGCTGGATTTTGCCCGGATTTCACGACATACCTGATAGCCGTCAATTCCGGGAAGCATCAAATCCAAGAGCATCAGATTGGGTGAGAAGCTGTCTACTGCTAACAGGGCGGATTCCCCATCATTGACAATCATTGTCTCGAAACATTCCTTGGTAAGGTAGAGGGAAATCAGTTCTGCAATATTATTATCATCATCTACAATTAAAATTTTCTGCTTATTTACCATAAATAGCCAGACCTCCTTTATATTGGCATGAATTGCCCGTATGAACGATTCTATTCTTTAAAAACAGCAATGGTAACGCCGGCATCGCCTTCACCAAATTCTCCCTGGCGGTAGCTTTTGACAATTTTATTCTTGCGCAGATAGTTCTGTACTGCACTGCGAAGGGCACCGGTTCCTTTGCCGTGGACAATACGGACACTTGGTAAATGCGCCAGATAGGCATCATCCAGATATTTATCCAGTTCTGACAATGCTTCGTCTACAGTTTTTCCTAACAGGTTAATTTCGGTAGAAACAGAGAAGGATTTCGACATTTTCAGTTTACCGGAGGAGGTGCGCTGCATCTTACCGGTGTGGATGGTTTCCTCTTCTATAGGAACCAAATCGCTTAACGCTACCTGGGAACGGATGATACCGCACTGGACAAATAGCTTTCCGCTCTTGTCCGGCAGAGAACTTACGGTTCCTTTCAAGCCCATGGAAACGACCTTTACGCTGTCGCCCAGCTTTATCTGATTTGGTTTCAGGACCTTGTGGGTTGGTGTGTTGTTTTTCAGGGCGAGTTTATCATTCTTTTCGGAGATTTTATCCCGTACCTTCTGTCTGGATTTCTCCAGTTCCTTCATGGAAGAGGAAGCTCCTGCTTTCTGGAAGGTACGGATGGTTTCGTCTGCCACGTCTTTTGCATCCTGTAAGATTTCCCGTGCCTTTTCATTGGCTTCCCGCAGGATGCGGTCTCTTGACTGGTCGATTTTCTCCTGTTTAGATTCCAGCCGTTCTTTTAAGGACTTTATTTCCTGTTTATAGGACTCGATTTCCAGCCGTTCCTTTTCAATGATGATGCGGCTGTTTTCCAAATCGGTAAGTAAATCTTCGAAGTTTTCCTTGTCCTCTGTAATGTGACGTTTGGCATCTTCAATAATGTAATCTGGAAGCCCCAGCTTGGAAGAGATGGCAAAAGCATTACTTTTACCGGGGACTCCAATCAGTAAACGATAAGTAGGGCGCAGTGTCTCCACATCAAATTCACAGCAGGCATTCTCCACAAAGTTTGTGGAGAGTGCGTAAACCTTCAACTCGCTGTAATGGGTGGTAGCCATAGTACGGATACCACGATTGTGCAGATAATCCAGGACTGAAATGGCCAGGGCAGCCCCTTCCGTAGGGTCTGTACCGGCACCAAGCTCATCAAAAAGGCACAGGGAATCGGCATCGGCATTTTTCAAAATGGAAACAATGCTGGTCATGTGGGAAGAAAAGGTACTAAGACTCTGCTCAATACTCTGTTCATCTCCAATATCTGCATATACCTCCCGGAAAATCGACAGCTCAGAACGGTCCAGGGCAGGAATGTGCAGACCGGATTGTCCCATCAGGGTAAGAAGACCAACCGTTTTCAGAGAAACAGTTTTACCACCGGTGTTAGGACCTGTGATAATCAGCAAGTCAAAATCACTGCCCAGATGAATGTCGATAGGCACCACCTTTTTCTTATCAATCAAAGGATGGCGACCCTGCCGGATACGAATCTGATGGTCGGTACGGAAAACCGGCATGGTAGCATTCTGCTCCATGGCAAGCGATGCTTTGGCAAAAATAAAGTCCAGGACAGTCATTGCCCGTTGGTCTGCCAGCAAAGCTTCTGTGTGAAGGGAAGCCTGGGCACTCAGGGAAGCCAGAATCGCATCAATTTCTTCCTGTTCCTTTATGGAAAGTTCTTTTAACTCATTGTTCAGATTCACGATGGCAGCAGGCTCGATAAAAAAGGTAGAACCGGTAGAAGACTGGTCGTGGACCATACCGGGAACCTGTCCCTTATATTCTGATTTTACCGGAATACAGTACCGGTTATTACGCATCGTGACAACAGCATCCTGTAAATAAGTACGATAGGAGCCATTAATCATGGAATTCAGTTGGGAATGAATCTTGTCATTGGTAAGAGACATACTGCGCCGGATGTGTTTTAAAGTGGGGCTTGCGTCGTCTGCAATCTCCTCCTCCGACAGAATACAGCGGCGGATTTCGCCGGCAAGGGGCGTAAGCGGCTCCAGGCTGTCAAAATAAACGTCCAAAGAATCGCCGGGCAGGTCATCCCGTTCTCTTCGCCCATAGGATTTAATACGGTTTACATTTTCCAGGAAAGCAGCAATGCGCAGTAATTCCGTGATAGAAAGAGCACTGCCTACTTCCAGGGATTTGATGGCAAAGCCAAGGTCCTTGTTGCCGCCAAAAGACGTAGAACCCTTCTGGAAAAGACGAGTTAAGGCATCAGCAGTCTCCTGCTGCGCGGTTGTTATTTCCTCCGGATTCGTCATGGGAACCAGGGAGGAAGCCAGCTTCTTGCCCTGTTCCGAGGTTGCTTTCTGTGTTAGTTCTTCAATAATCTTATTGTATTCTAAAACACGTAATACTTTCTTATTCATAACATGCCTCATTTCTGATAGTAACCTCATCTTATCACAAACAGGTTGGAAATACACCTTTTCTTTACAAGAAAAGCGAAAGAAGATATACTGGAAAGAGCAAATCGGAAGGAAGGATATGGCTATGTCCGAACGGGAAACGAAACAGAACCTGACAGGAACCGAACCGATAAAGGAACAGGCAGAATACACGCCATCCGTGCAGTCGGACTTTCTGCGGGAAACGATAAAACAAAAACCGGTTAATAAGAAAAAATTATTCCGCAGGACTATTATTACCGTAGTGATGGCGGTAGTATTTGGCTTGGTGGCGTGTTTTACTTTTCTGGTGCTGGAGCCCTTAATCAGTAATAAATTGTATCCGGAGGAAGAGACAACTGAAGTACAGTTTCCGGAAGAAACCATCAGTGAGGAAATGAAGCCAGAAGACATGCTGGTAGAGGTGTCCGATACCGAAGAAACAACTACGGCAGAGCTGGAAAACCAACAGATTGAAGAAATTCTGTCCCAGATGGAGTTCAGTCTGGATGATTACCAGTCCGTGTATGCAGAACTGGCAAAGCTGGCAGAGACAACCAGCCGCTGTGTCGTTACCGTAACCGGAGTTTCTTCTGATGTAGACTGGTTTAATGACATTTACGAAAATGAATCATCTGCGTCTGGTGTTATTATAGCCAATAATGGTAAATCCATATTGATTCTGGTCAGCAGCAGTGCCTTAAAAGATGCGGATAACATAGTAGTGACCTTTTGCAATCAGGCTCAGGTAGAAGCAGAACTGGTGCAGAAAGACAATACAACCGGTCTGGCAATTTTGTCTGTGGAATTGCTTGCTATAAATGAAGATACAATGGACGTTATCAACATTGCAAAGCTTGGAAGCTCTAATAGCGATAAGCTGTTAGGAATGCCAATTATCGCACTGGGAAGCCCGGCAGGGCTGAATAATTCTGTGTGTTATGGCATCATTACTTCTATGGGAACTATCATTGACCAACCGGATTCTGCCTATAAATTGATTACGACAGATATTTACACAAGCAGTAATGCAACAGGAATTCTTATTAACCTGCGGGGAATGGTAGTAGGAATTATTGATAATATCAACACAGGAACCGATATGCAGAACCGGCTGACCGCATACGGCATTACCGAACTGAAGAAAACCATTGAGAAGATGTCCAATAACCAGGAACTGACATACCTGGGAATCCACGGAACCGATATCCCGGAAAATATGGCAGAAACACTGGGAACGCAGGAAGGCGTATATATTAAGGAGATTGAAATTGATTCTCCCGCTATGGCTGCCGGAATTCAAGGTGGCGATGTGCTAATCCGGGTAGGGAATATTTCGGTTGCCAATTATAATGACCTGTTAAACATATTGTATAGTGCACAGCCGGAGGATACGATTAAAATAACGGTATTGCGCCAGGAGAAAGAAATGAATATGGACGTAACACTGGGAAGAAGATAGAAATGGAGAAAGAAAATCATGAAGTATATTAAAGATTATAAAGAAGGCGACAGAGTATTTGACATCTATTTATGTAAGCATAAGCAGTCTGCCGTAACCAAGAACGGAAAACCTTATGATAATGTCATTTTACAGGATAAGACAGGAACTCTGGATGCCAAAATATGGGACCCCAATAGTGCAGGAATTGATGATTTTGATTCCCTGGATTATATAGAAGTATATGGAGAAGTAACCAGCTTTCAAAGTGCGCTGCAGGTCAATGTAAAACGCATTCGCAAGTGCCAGGAAGGAGAATATGACCCGGCAGATTATCTTCCGGTCAGCCAGTTCCCGATTGAAGAAATGATGAAAGAACTGACAGGCTTTATCAACAGTATTGAGAATACCTACCTGAAACAGTTGTTAGAGGCGTTCTTCGTAAAAGATGAAGCTTTTGCAAAAAGATTTAAACAATCTTCGGCAGCCAAGACCGTACACCACGGCTTCGTAGGTGGACTGTTACAGCATACCTTGGGTGTAACGAAACTCTGTGATTACTACTGTACCCAGTACCCTATCCTGAAAAGGGATCTGTTACTTACCGCAGCCATCTGCCATGATATCGGTAAAACAAGGGAATTATCCCTGTTTCCGGAAAATGACTATACCGATGCCGGACAGTTCCTGGGACATATTGTAATAGGTACAGAAATGGTAGGGGAGAAAATCAGAGAAATTCCAGGATTCCCAGTCCTTCTTGCCAATGAGTTAAAACACTGTATCCTGGCACACCATGGAGAATTGGAATTCGGTTCCCCGAAGAAACCGGCAATCGTAGAAGCCGTGGCACTGACCTTTGCGGATAATACCGATGCCAAGATGGAAACCTTTACCGAACTGATGGAAAATACAACCGAGACAGGCTGGCTTGGCTATAACAGACTGTTCGAGTCTAACCTGATTGGGACACGATTGGAGTAGGATAAACTGTGCTTTCTTGCAATAAGCTGCCCAGAAATGGAAGTTAGTACAAAAATGCGTGCACAGGCACAAACTCGGTATGCGCAAAGAACATGCGCAGAAATGAGGATTTGAATGGAATATAAAAAGAATGATATTGTCACAGTTACTATAGAAGATATCGGGAACGATGGGGAAGGTATCGGCAAGCTGGAAGGCTATACCCTTTTCGTAAAAGATGCCGTTATCGGAGATACTGTGGAAGTAAGAATTACCAAGTGTAAGAAAAATTATGGGTATGCAAGAACAGAGAAGGTGGTAACACCTTCTTCTTTTCGTGTAGAACCAAAATGCAGATTCTACAGACAGTGTGGTGGCTGTCAGATACAACCTATGAGTTATGAAAGACAGCTACAGTTCAAAGAAGATAAAGTACGCAATAACTTACAAAGAATCGGTGGTTTCGATGCAGTCCTGCTTGAAAAAGTAATGGAGCCCATAATAGGAATGGAAGAACCATGGCATTACCGCAATAAAGCACAGTTCCCCATAGGATATGACAGAGAAGACCGACTGATTACCGGCTTCTATGCAGGAAGAACCCACGATATTATTGCCAATACAGACTGTGCATTAGGCGTAACAGAAAACCAGGCAATTCTGGAAACCATCCTGGCATATATGAAAGAATATCAGGTGCCCGCTTACCGGGAGACAACCGGTAAAGGACTGGTACGTCATGTCCTCATCCGTACCGGCTTCCAGTCGGGGCAGATTATGGTGTGCCTGGTCATCAATGGCAGCAAACTGCCAAAAGAAGATAAGTTAGTAGAAAAACTGCTGGCAATATCCTTTGCAGAAAAAGGAGAACCAAAACGGATAGAAAGTATCTCCGTCAGCATAAATACAGAAAAAACCAATGTTATTATGGGAAAAGAAATCCGCGTACTGTGGGGAAAAGAGCGAATCCAGGATACCCTGGGAGGCATCCAGTTCTCCATTTCTCCATTATCCTTCTATCAGGTAAATCCTGTGCAGACCGAAAAGCTGTATGGACTGGCACTGGAATATGCCGGGCTGACAGGTAAAGAAACTGTATGGGATTTATATTGTGGAATCGGCACAATTTCTCTGTTCATGGCGAAGAAGGCAAAGCAGGTATATGGCGTGGAAATCATTCCCCAGGCAATCGAAGATGCCAGGGAAAATGCACGCAACAACCATATCACCAACGCCCAGTTCTATGTGGGAAAGGCAGAGGAGGTATTACCGGAATTCTATGAAAAGGCATCTGCAAGCAAAGATGTTTCGGAAGCAGAGAAGCTGCACCCGGATGTCATCGTGATAGACCCGCCAAGAAAAGGCTGCGATGAGAAGTGTCTGGAAACTATGCTGGCAATGTGCCCGGAGCGAATCGTCTATGTGAGCTGCGATTCTGCGACACTCGCCCGGGACCTGAAGATTTTGTGTGAAGGCGGGTATGAGCTTAAGAGAGTAAGGCCTGTGGATCAGTTTGGGCAGACCGTGCATGTGGAGACGGTTGTTTTGATGTCACGCGTTAGCAATGAGCCACGCACAGACCGAGCATAAGGTGCTGTGGGAGCTTGCTCACAAAGGCACCATTATGCGATGGGCTGTATGCGGCGAATGCCGCGGATAAGCGTAGGAAGCTTTGCTTCCGTAGCGCATCCAGCGTGGCGCAAGACAAATAAAAAACATAAATTTCCGGGCTTTTTCGGAGGTTTGGATTTGAAGCCAGACTTCTGAAAAAGCTCGGTTTTCTTATATGGAAACATATCTATTGCAAAAAGTGTGTCAGGTTGTAACCTCGGATTAGATGTCACGATTTGAGACAGTGGATTAGATGTTAAAAACGAGAGCGCCTTTTGGAAGGTAAAATTGAGTAAAAAAATTGCCGACAACAATATTACAGTTCAAACCTAAAAGTGGTAGTTTCGAGACCTCGGATTAGATAACGGCGGGTTGTGACTGTGAAATAGATGTCGTGAGAAATTCGCAAAATAAACAATGTACTATAAAGGAGGAGGTTTGCATGGTAGAAGAAAAGAATAAGGGCAAAGGCAAAAAAACTCTGATAATTGCTGGTGGAATAGTGCTGACTGCAGTTGGTTTTATTGTGATTCCGCGCTTGCTCGATAAGTATGCTAATAAAGCATACAAGTTTTCTTTGAAAAAAGAAGAGATTGATTTTGACAATATGGGACCAGAAATAGTTCCATCAAAAGAAAAGGAGGATGAGGAAAGTGGCGATTGATGCTGATAAGGTTGCGCAAGATGCGATAAATGCAATCGCAGAAAAAATCAAAAATCTTAACACACTGAATATAATTGTTGCTGGAAAAACTGGTGTTGGTAAGAGTACTTTGATTAATTCTGTGTTTAGAGAAAAGCTTGCTGAGACCGGAATGGGCAAACCGGTAACCCAGCATATGAGAAAAATTACAAAGAAGGGTGTACCTCTTGCAATCTATGACACGAGAGGGTTTGAACTTGGCAAAGAAGTACAGACCGAAGTGAAAAGAGAAGTTACTGAAACCATCAGTAAGGGATTAGCTACGCAAGACATTAATAAGGCTATTCACTGCATTTGGTATTGCATTAACACGGCTTCAAACAGAGTAGAGCCAGAAGAGATAGAGTGGCTTAAGGAGCTTTCAATGGATAACCAAATAACGCAGGTTCCAATTATTGTCGTCTTGACGCAAGCGTTCTCCAAGAAGAAGGCACAAGAACTTAGGCAGATGCTTTTGAATGAAAATCTAGATATTGTTCAGGTTATTCCTGTCTTAGCAGAAGATTATGAAATCGAGGATTTGGGTACGGCAAAAGCTTATGGCTTGGATGTCCTGATTAAAGTAATGGGAGAAGCTTTACCGGAAGAATTGATGGATACACTTCAAAATTTACAGATTGTGAGTTTAGAAGAAAAAAAGCGTCGAGCACAGGCAGCGGTAGCAACAGCAGCGCTTGCAGCGGCAGGTGAAGGAGCAGCGCCTATCCCGTTCTCTGACTGTGCCTTGATGATACCTACACAATTAGGAATGATTGCTTCAATTACGGTAATATTCGGATTTGATGTAAATAAGAGCATCATCACTGCATTATTGTCTTCAACCATTGGCGCTGGCGGAGCGACCGTATTAGGAAAAACTGTTGTAACCAATATATTGAAGTTCATTCCCGGAATAGGAACTGTAGCTGGTGGAGCAATTTCTGCGGGCACAGCAGGCGTTATTACTGCGGCTTTAGGAGAAGCTTACATAGGTGTAATGGAGCTTGTATTTAAAGGAGACATGAGTATTGACGACATTGGTACGAAAAAAGGTAAGGAAACCATGTCTCAATTGTTTAAGAGCAACCTTAAAGCAAAGTAATGATTGTTCACAAAGAAAGGTGGGCATTTAATTGACAGAAACAGAATATAGAAAGAGTTGAAAAGGCAGACGGATAAGAAACAAAGATAAAATAGTAAAAATAGAATAGAACAAAGAAAGAATATGGAG
>CAKRWT010000035.1 GCA_934418125.1 uncultured Lachnospiraceae bacterium | reverse complement strand
CCCAGATAGCTCAGTTGGTAGAGCAGAGGACTGAAAATCCTCGTGTCACTGGTTCGATTCCGGTTCTGGGCATTTTACTTTATCTAAAGTAAAAGTGTAAAACACGTTATTTCGAAGAGTTTTACAACTAAAATTTTTATAAGAGAATAAATTTCGATAAGAAGTTTATGCTATTCATATGGAGCACTAGCTCAGTCGGTAGAGCACCTGACTTTTAATCAGGTTGTCGGGGGTTCGAATCCCCCGTGCTTCATTTTTTATGAAATAAGGGAACGAGAAGAGAGAGAATTATTTTACTGGGAGAATCTATATCAATTATAGGTTCTTTTTTTATGTTTTCTTCCACGAGTACTGTTCCTTATGGACAAGGCTATGCTATAATGGGCACGGAAAGAACATACATATTAAAATGGCAAATGTGTAACAGGGAGAAATCAGCTATGAAAATTAAATGTAACTTTTGTGGGAACTGGATTGATGAGAATCAAAGTACTTGTCCGAATTGCGGAGCGACTAATGAGCGGTATAAGAGAGTGGGTAACGGAGTCCCGACTACTATTGAGGAACTGAAAAACTGGGCGCAGGCACACAATCTTCCCTTAAACGATATGCGTACCTATATCGGAGAAGATTATAAAGGTGCGAGAGCATTTGGAATTTATTATGACCAGAATACCGGCAATTATGTGGTATATAAGAATAAGGATGATGGAAGCCGGGCAATACGTTATGAGGGACCTGACGAGGCATACGCAGTAAACGAACTTTATCTGAAAATGAAGGAGAGAGTTGCTACGCAGAAAGCGCATCAGGGAACAAGAACGGCATCGGGAAAGAGTAATACAAGCACTGCGCATAAATGTAAGAAAATATTAGGATTTATCCCATCCCAGATTGGCATAACGGCTACGGTCCTGATTGTGGGCGGTTTATTAGCCATTGTCATTGCAGGAAGTGGTCCAAGTACGGGTTATTATTACTATGATGGTACACCATATTATTATCAGGAGGCAGACAGCAGCTGGTATGAGTATGACTCGTATGCTGATGAATGGGAATATACCACACCGAGCAGTACGTTGGTAGATAATGCAGATGATTATTATGATAGCGGCAGTTATTCTTACGATGCAGAATATTCTGATTTTTCAGATTCAGAATATTATACGGAGTACGACGACAGCGATTGGAGCTCTGACAGTGACTGGGATTCTGACAGCAGTTGGGATTCAGGAAGTGACTGGGATTCGGGATATGATGACTGGGGCAGTGACTGGTAAGAAAAAGTGATAACAGAAGCATTACCTTATGGGAGTAAGGGACTGGGGGAAAGGAAAAAGAGATTATTATGGATAAGATAAAAAAGGCATTTTCAGCAGTATTTGACCATATTTCAGAATGTATGGCCCCTATTATTCCGATTCTGTTGGCAGGTGGTATTCTGAAAATAGTAGTACTTTTGTTAAGTACATTTCATATTTTAGAAGGAACAACAGAAGTGATTATGTCGGCACTGGCAACGACACCATTTTATTTTCTGCCGGTAATGGTAGCTTATTCTTCTGCGAAGCATTTTGAAACAGACCCGCTGCTTGCCATTATCAGTGTATGCGTTATGCTGTTACCGGATTTTGCACAGTTGATGGAGAGCGGGGAGAAGGTAACTTTTGCAGGGATTCCGGTAGTGGCTGCCACTTACGCATATAGTGTAATACCGATTATTTTGTTAATTTATTGTATGGCACAGATAATCAAGGGATTGAAAAAGCTGATTAAGGAAAGCCTACAGCCCTATTTTCTTGCCGTATGCACTATTTTCCTTACTGCGATGTTGGGAATTCTGGTAATAGAACCGGTCATCAGCCTTATCAGCAGTGCCCTAGCAGGAGGATTGGACCGGTTACAGACGGAAGTCCCTGTGATTGCCTGGGGTGTTTTTGCCGCCATGACGTTATTGTTAGTTTCTACGGGTATGCACTGGATATTTATGACACTTGCGATTACGCAGATCGGATTGACAGGCGTTGACTATGGTATTATGGTGGCGTTGTTTATATCCAATATATCTTTGGCGGGCTGTGATTTGGGAGTATTCGTAAAGACGAAGAGAAAAGAGATGAAATCCATGTCGCTTAGCGCCATGGTAACAGCCTTGATACCGGGGATTGCGGAGCCGACTATTTTTGGAATCTGTTTTAAAGAAAAGACACCGATTATCGGAAATGTGCTGGGATGTATGATTGCGGGAATGATACAGGGTATCATTACGGTACACTGTTATATCTATACGTTCCCAAGTATTCCATCTATTTTGATGTTCTATAGTCCGGAGGAGCCGACCAATTTATGGAAAGCCATAATTGTGGGTGTAGTATCTTTCGTAGCAAGTTTCTTCATTACGGCAGTGGCGTATCGGGATACGGAAAAGGCATAGTGGTTTACGGAACTGATAAGTGGATAACAGGAAAAGGAATCAGAAAGCAAATAAAAAGATGAAGAAAATACTATTTTTTATAGGGGATATCGAAACACAGGGATATTTTTCTGAACAAATTGCAGCAGCCATGAGGCAGATGGGGCATGAGGTATTCATTTTTGATTTAAGCAAGCCCTGGGCAAGTACACAGAAGTTTTTTCATGGATTTTTTGAGCAGGGAAACACGGTACTCATCAACTTCAATTTTCATGGAATGAGTGGAGAGGATTATTTCCTGGATGAAAATGGACGTTCCATGTGGGAGGCGTTGGAGATACCCAGCTATAATATTGTGGTGGACCATCCAATGTACTATCATCATTTCCTGGAAAAGGTGCCGACAGGATATCATCATATCAGCATAGACAGGAATCATCAGAGATACATGGAACGATTTTTCCCAAATCTTGAGAATAGTCTTTTCCTGCCTTTAGCTGGAACACAGTTGTATCCGAATAAATCCAATGTGCCCATTGCCTGTCGGAAATATGATGTGACAATGGTTGGAAATTATTGTCCCCCTAAGACTTTTGAGAAGTATATTACGAGAATAGATGACGAATACACGGCATTTTATTATGGCATGATAGATGATTTGATGGCACATCCCTGGAAAACAGTGGAGGCGGTTGCAGAAGAGCATTTGACAAAGGAACTGGGGGAAGTGCCGGAGAAAGAACTGAAGAAAACTATGGCGGCACTTACTTTTATTGATTTGTATGTGCGGTATACATTTCGGGGACAGGCGGTTCAGGAGCTGGTAGATGCAGGAATTAAGGTGCATGTATTTGGAGATGGCTGGGATCATCTGCCTTGTAAGAAACCGGAAAATCTGTTCCTTATGAATAATCTGGATTCGGTAGGATGCCTGAAAAAGCTTTGCCAGACGAAGCTGTCCCTTAATGTGATGCCATGGTTTAAGGATGGAGCACATGATCGTATCTTTAATACGATGCTGAATGGGGCGGTATGCCTGACAGATAGCAGCGTTTATCTGGATGGTATTCTGCATGATGGCATTGATTGCAGCATCTATTCCCTGTCGGAAATGGGACGGCTGCCGGAATTAGCGGTGGCACTGCTGGCAGAGGAAGATAAGATGCAGCAGATAGCCGACAAGGGGTATGCCATGGCGAAGGCAGGACATACCTGGTGGCACCGGGCGCAGGTACTGCATGAACTGATAGAGGGAAATACTATCACAAGAATATAATAAAAATCCGGTAAAAACAGACAGAGCAGGGCAGACAGGTAAACCGAATTAAGACAAAAGAAAAATTGGGTAAAAGAGTAAACCGGATTGCGACAAAAGAATAAATGCAGAAGAAAGATGTTGAATAAAATGGAAGTAGTACAGAAGAGAAAACGTGACTTTGCGTTTGCGTTCCGACAGTCCGTTCCGGTAATGTTGGGATATATTTTCCTGGGTATTGCCTTTGGGTTGCTTTTGCAGGATGCAGGGTACAGTTTCTGGTGGGCACTTTTGTCCAGTGTGGTTATTTATGCAGGCAGCATGCAGTTCGTACTGGTAACGCTGCTGACAGGAGGGGCCGGATTATTCTATACGGCAATTATGACGTTATTTATCAACGGAAGACATATTTTCTATGGATTGTCCTTTGTAGAAAAGTTTAAAAAGATGGGAAAGTTATATCCGTATATGATTTTTTCCCTGACGGATGAAACCTATTCGGTTTTATGCGGAACCAGGACACCGGAGGATTTGCATGAGGATAAGGTCTTTTTCTGGATTTCCTTTTTGAACCATTGCTATTGGATTCTTGGCTCTGTGATTGGTGCAGTGGCAGGAAGTTATATTACCTTTGATTCTACGGGAATTGATTTTTCCATGACGGCGTTGTTTATCGTCATTGTGGTAGAGCAGTGGCAGAACGCGAAGTCACATTTCCCGGCAATTCTGGGAGCAGGGTGTGGTATTGTATGGCTGCTCATATTAGGACCTGACCGGTTTCTCTTACCGGCCCTATGTTCTTGTGTGGTGGTATTACTGGTAACGAGAAGAAGATATCCGATAGAAGCACAGGAGGGCAGGTAAATGAGTTTCAGCGTGACACATTCTCTGGCAATCATTGCAGTGGTTTCCCTCTGTACGATGTTTTTGCGCGCATTTCCGTTCCTGGTCTTTGGTGGGAAGAAGGAAGTGCCTGGCATTGTGCGGTATCTGGGCGTGGTGTTGCCGGCTTCCATTATGGCAGTGCTGGTGGTATATTGTCTGAAGGGGATTCAGTTTCAGACATTGGCAAACTGGTTACCGGCAATTCTTGCCAGTATGCTGGTGGTTATCCTGCATGTATGGAAGAAAAATATTTTATTAAGCATTGCTTTAGGGACGATTTGTTATATGGTATTGATACAGGTGGTATTTTAGCGAAGGCGAGGTGCTGATAATGGAGATTCTGAAAGCGTATCAGGAGAAAAGGAAAGCAAAGCGTATTGCCCGCAGGAAGAAGCTGTATGAGCGGTATAAGAGAATACATGCCTTGTTAAAAGAACATGGGGATGATATTCTGAATTCTGATAATTTTAAGAAAACCAATGCTCATATCCAGCATGGAAGTATGACAGTTCATAATCACAGCATGGATGTGGCAAGGTATAGTCTGCTTTTTAATAAGAAGCTGGGATTACATTGCAATCAGCATGATTTGATACGGGGAGCACTTTTGCATGATTATTTCCTTTATGACTGGCATGACAAGGCATATCTGGCACATCGGCAGAGACTTCATGGCTTTCACCATCCGATGACAGCACTTCAGAATGCAGAAAAGGAATATAAGCTGAATGATACCCAGCGGGAAATTATCAAAAAGCACATGTGGCCGTTATCCCTTGTACCGCCGACCTGCAGGGAAGCCTGGGTGGTAACTGCCGCAGACAAATACTGCTCTTTGATGGAAACCATGGGAGCCCATAAGGGACATGGGAAAAGGGCATCATAAGGAAAAGAAACGTGGAAGAACGAAATAAAGAAAGAACAACATCGGAAGAACAGGGTATTTATGAGGCTTTGTCAGTCTATGTAAAAAGTGACTATTACCCATATCACATGCCAGGACATAAGCGGAGTCCTCAGGCAGGTGCCATGGCAGATTTTTATGGAATCGATATTACGGAGATAGATGGTTTTGACAATCTGCATCATGCAGAGGGTCTGATTCAGGATGCGCAGACGAGAGCCAATCAATTTTACGGAGCTGAGGAAACATTTTATCTGATAAACGGAAGCACTGTCGGCATACTGGCGGTCATGATGGCGGTGGCACAGTCAGGGGAAGAACTGTTGGTTGCCAGAAACTGTCATAAGGCGGTTTATCATGGTGCCATTCTGCAGGGGTTGAAGCTGCATTATTATTATCCAGAGGTAATTAGGGAATATGACATTTATGACGGAGTAGAGGCATCTGGCATAGAGCTTCTTTTGGAGAAATACCCGGCATGCAAGGCAGTGATAATTACATCCCCCACCTATGAGGGTATTCTGTCTGATGTTGCAGGGATTGCCAGGGTAGTCCATGAAAAGGGAAAGATTCTTATCGTGGATGAGGCACACGGAGCCCATTTAAAGTTGACGGAAAAAGAGCCGGTGGATGCTATAGCGGCTGGCGCAGATTTGGTGATTCACAGTCTGCATAAGACTTTACCGGCAATGACCCAGACAGCATTACTCCATGTACAGGGAGAACGGGTGGACCGATACCGTCTGCGCAAGTATCTTGCCATGTTACAAACGAGTAGCCCATCCTATGTATTGATGGCAAGTATGGACAGCTGCATGCGTTTCGTAGAGGAACAGGGCGCAGTGCTGGCAGAGAGAATGAGGGCACAGTATGAAATATTCCGCCGGGAAGTAGAAAGCTGTAAGCATATCCGGGTAGGAAACATAGAGGAACTGACCGGAAAGGGCTATGCCTTACGGAGCTGGGATTGGGGTAAGCTGGTGCTGTCGGTAAAAGGGACAGGCATAAGCGGGCAGCAGTTATATGAATGGCTGCGGGAAACCTACCATTTGCAGTTGGAGATGGCTGCAGGCAGCTACGCGCTGGCAATGATGACGATTATGGACCGGGAAGAAGGCTGGAAGAGATTGGCTGCGGCACTACGTCAGATGGATGCTATGATAGGGAAGGGAACTTTAGATAAAGCAATTTCCATTACACAATTTAGACAGAAGGACTCTGAAAAAGAATGGGAAAAACCAGTCAGACCGAAAGCGTGTCTTATACCAAAGGAAGCCTTCCAGGCAGCAAAGGAAAGGGTTTTGCTGACAGAGGCAGAAGGGCGGATTGCTGCAGATTTCGTGAATTTATATCCACCGGGAATTCCGTTACTGGTGCCGGGAGAACAGATTCTGAAAGAGCTTGTGACCCAGATAAAGGAAAGCATAGCCATGGGCCTTACGGTGCAGGGATTGTCACCGCAAGGAGAAATTCTAGTGATTAAATAATAACCGGAAGATGTATAAGGGCTAACAGGGAGAAGGAATTGCTATTTTAGTGAAAATATGGCATTATTAACGTGAGGTTATAGATAAGGTAGTACAAGTATGGGAAAGATAGTGTGCCTGATGGGGAGAAGTTCATCAGGAAAAGATACCATTTATAAGAAAATACTGGAAGAAAATAAGATTGGATTACAGCGGATTGTTCCTTATACAACAAGACCTATCCGGGTAGGGGAACAGGAAGGCGTGGAGTATCATTTTACCGGTGAGGATGGCTATCAGAAACTGACAGCTTTGGGTAGGGTGATTGAGGCAAGGGCGTATCATACATGCTTTGGAATATGGCGTTATTTTACGGTAGCAGATGAAAGCATTAACCTGGAGAAACATTCCTATATTCTGATAGGAACCCTGGAGGCGTATACACAATTACAACAGTATTATGGGGAAGAAAACGTACTTCCGGTTATGATAGCACTAGACTGTGGAGAGTTACTGCAGCGGGCACTTGACCGGGAGAAACAGCAGGATTCGCCCAAATACGAAGAGATGTGCAGAAGATTCCTAGCAGATGCGGAAGACTTTTCGGAAGATAAGATGAAGCAGGCAGGAATTTCCAGGACATTTTATAATGATGATTTAAACCGGTGTCTGGAAGAGATTCTGGGATATCTGGAAGAGCAGATAAAAGCGTAGGGAAAAGAGGTGACGGGAGTGGATATTAAAGTAAATCAGGTACAGCAGGCGATGCCGGTGGAGCAGGCAAGCCAGGTACAGGAATCTGATGGAAATTTTAAGTTTACTCTTGTCAGCAGAATTGAGGAACAGGACCTCCAGAATGCATTGACGAGTATGATGGAGGAGATTACCCGTCAGGGGGACAAGCTGGCGAAACGGCGTGATATTAAAGATATGAAACGATATCGCGCATTGATTAAAGATTTTATGAATGAAATCGTAAATCGTTCCCATTCCTTTTCCAGAGAAAATTTCCTGGACCGGAAGGGAAGGCACAGAGTTTACGGAATTATCCGCCTGGTGGACCAGAATCTGGACGAGCTGGCACAGGAACTGGTAAAAGATGAGCAGGATCATCTGGCAATCTTAAATAAAATTGGAGAAATCCGAGGACTTCTGTTAGATATCTTTACTTAAACCAGAGCCGGAAAGACAAGGCAGACAGGAATGGGAAATACTCTATTTTAGGAAAAGGAACACAGAACAGGAAAACAGTGAGGTTTATAGATGGCTACATTTGCAGATATTGTGGGACAGGAACAGTTAAAGGAGCATTTACAGAATGCGATTTCCATGAATAAGGTTTCCCACGCGTACATTATCAATGGAGAACGAAGTTCCGGAAAGGAATTTGTTGCGAAAATATTTGCCATGACATTGCAGTGTGAAAAAGGGGGAACAGAACCCTGTGGAGAGTGTCATTCCTGCAAGCAGGCAATGAGTAACAACCAGCCGGATATTATTTTTATTTCCCATGAGAAACCGGGAAGTATCGGTGTAGAAGACATCCGGGGGCAGATTAACAACGATATTGGCATCAAACCCTACAGCAGTCCACGGAAGGTCTACATCATGAATGAAGGGGAAAAGATGACGGTGCAGGCGCAGAATGCCCTGTTAAAGACGTTGGAGGAGCCGCCAGAATATGCGGTAATTATCATTCTTACCACCAATGTGGATTCTTTACTGCCAACCATTCTGAGCCGTTGTGTTGTATTAAATATGAAGCCGGTAGAGGATGCTTTAGTCAAAAAGTATCTGATGACGGAGTTGCAGGTGCCTGATTATAAGGCCAACATCTGCGTTGCTTTTGCCAGGGGAAACGTGGGAAAGGCAAAGCTTCTGGCAAACAGTGAGGAATTTGAAAAGGTAAAAGATGAGGCAGTCACACTGGTAAAACACATCAGTGAGATGGAAACTCATGAGGTGGTGAAAGCCATCAAGAAAATATCGGAATATAAGCTGGATGTAAACGATTATCTGGACATCCTATCCATCTGGTACCGGGATGTACTGTTATACAAGGCAACCAGGGATATGAACGGACTGATTTTCAGGGATGAATTCCAGCAAATCAGTAAAATGGCAGACAGAAGCACCTATGAGGGAATTGAAACAATTGTTAATGCCCTGCAGCAGGCAAAACGGCGACTGGATGCAAATGTTAATTTTGACCTGACGATGGAATTACTGCTGTTGACGATTAAAGAAAACTAATGGCAGCAGGCAGAAGGAAAGCCACAGAAAAAGCATGTAGGAACAAGGGAAAATTGGAGGTTAATAGATTATGGTACGAGTCATAGGAGTACGTTTCCGCACAGCGGGCAAGATATATTATTTTAATCCGGGAAAGCTGGATATTAAAAGAAACGACCATGTAATTGTAGAAACTGCCAGAGGCATTGAATATGGAACGGTGGTAGGAGCACCGAAAGAAGTGGAGGATGACAAGGTAATCCAGCCGTTAAAATCCGTGCTCCGTGTTGCAACCCAGAAAGATGACGAGCAGGAGGCAGCTAATAAAGTAAAGGAAAAAGAGGCATTTAAGATTTGCCTGGAAAAGATTAAGAAGCATGAATTGCAGATGAAGCTGATTGATGCAGAGTATACATTTGATAACAACAAGGTACTCTTTTATTTCACGGCTGACGGACGTATTGATTTCAGAGAACTGGTAAAAGATTTGGCATCGGTGTTCAAGACAAGAATCGAGCTGCGTCAGATTGGGGTAAGAGATGAAACAAAGATTATCGGAGGAATCGGTATCTGTGGCAGACCATTGTGCTGCCATACGCATTTATCCGAGTTTGTGCCGGTATCTATTAAGATGGCGAAGGAGCAGAATCTTTCTTTAAATCCCACCAAGATTTCCGGTGTCTGCGGCAGACTGATGTGCTGCCTGAAAAACGAGGAAGAGACTTACGAAGAATTGAATAGAAGACTGCCTAATGTGGGAGATTATGTGACGACAGAGGATGGCTTAAAGGGTGAAGTGCAGAGTGTCAACGTACTGCGCCAGCTTGTTAAAGTTATCGTAGATGTGAATGACGAAAAGGAAATTCAGGAATATAAGGTAGAGCAGTTACGTTTTAAGAGAAAGCATAACAAGAATCGTAAAATGGATGTCAGTGATGCTGAGTTAAAAGAGCTGGAGAAGCTGGAAAAGCAGGATGCCAACAAGGCAGGAATTGACGAATAGGGCAGGATACATGACAGATAATAAAGTTACGCTGAAAGAGAATGAAAGAATAGATGACCTGGAGCGCAACGGATATCATATTATCCAGGATACGAACCGTTTCTGTTTTGGGATGGATGCGGTTCTTCTTTCCGGTTTTGCAAGGGTAAAGGAAGGGGCGAAGGTTCTGGATATGGGAACCGGAACCGGTATTATTCCTATTTTACTGGAAGCAAAGACGAAGGCGGCACATCTTACCGGGCTGGAAATCCAGCCGGACAGTGCGGATATGGCAAGGCGCAGTGTGCAGTTAAACGGACTGGAAGAAAAAATCGATATTGTGGAAGGGGATATTAAAGAGGCAGGAAGTCTGTTTGACGCTGCTTCTTTTGACGTTATAACCTGCAATCCACCTTATATGATAGGGCAGCATGGAATAAAGAACCCGGAGGATGCCAAGGCGATTGCAAGGCATGAAATTTTATGTACGTTAGAGGATGTGATTTCCCAGGCGGCTAAATTATTAAAGCCCGGTGGCAACTTTTTTCTGGTACACAGACCCTTCCGGCTGGCAGAGATTATGGTGCTGCTGCATCAATACCGGCTGGAGCCGAAGCGAATGCAGCTGGTGTATCCTTTTGTAGATAAGGAACCGAATATGGTGCTCTTGGAGGCAAACCGGGGCGGAAAACCCAGAATGACGGTCGAAAAGCCTCTTATTGTTTATCAGGAAAAGGGTGTATACATGCCGGAAATTTATGATATTTACGGCTATTAGAAAAGGATAGAGAGGAACAGGACATGTCTGGAATGTTATATTTGTGTGCGACCCCGATTGGAAACCTGGGGGATATGACACCGAGAGTTGTGGAAACCTTGCGGAATGTGGATATGATTGCGGCAGAGGATACCCGCAACAGTATCAAACTTTTGAATCATTTTGCTATTAAGACTTCTATGACAAGTTACCATGAATATAATAAAGTAGAAAAAGCAGACTATCTGATAGCTCAGATGCAGCAGGGCAAAGATGTGGCACTGATTACGGATGCCGGGACACCGGCGATTTCTGACCCCGGTGAGGTGCTGGTAGCGAAATGCCATGAAGCAGGAATTACGGTTACATCCCTGCCGGGACCGGCTGCCTGTATTACGGCACTGACCTTATCCGGGCTTAGTACAAGAAGATTTTGTTTTGAAGCCTTTTTACCGGCAGATAAGAAGGAACGGACAGAGATTCTGGAGGAATTGAAGCAAGAATCCAGAACGATGATACTGTACGAGGCACCCCATCATCTCGTAAAAACCCTGAAGGAATTATATGAAGCGTTGGGGGACAGGAGAATTACCCTCTGCAGAGAGCTTACCAAGCGGTTTGAAACGGTGCAGCCCACAACACTTCAGGAGATTTTAGCCTATTATGAGACAGAGGAACCAAGAGGAGAGTATGTGCTGGTGCTGGAAGGAAAGAGCCTGCAGCAGAAAAAGGAAGAAAAACAGGCATCCTGGCAGAGTATGACAATCGAAGAGCACATGGCATATTATGAAAAGGAGGGAATGGATGAAAAGGCAGCCATGAAGCAGGTAGCAAAGGACCGTGGCGTGCCGAAGAGGGAAATTTATCAGTATTTGTTATCCATCCGGTATGGAGAATAGGGGAAAATAAGGACTTGCTTATGTTATCTGTTGACAAAACAGCTAAAACACGTAAAATTAAGATTGACAAATACAGGGGCAGATAATATACTTTGAATGTCAAACTATTTTAATGACGAAAAGGAGATAAGAAAATGTTAGAAAGAGTTATTCAGATTATTCAGGAACAGTTAAATTTAGATGGAGTAGAAATCACAGAGGATTCTTCTTTCAAAGATGATTTAGGAGCAGATTCCTTAGATTTATTTGAATTAGTAATGGCTTTCGAGGAAGAGTATGGTGTTGAGATTCCTTCTGAAGATTTAGAGCAGATTACAACCGTTGGTGCTGTAGTAGAGTATATGAAAAGCAAAGGTGTAGAGGCGTAAGAAGCGTCAGCTGCATAGTTGAGGTTATAGAATAGATGAAAACGAAGATTACAGAACTTCTGGGAATCAGGTATCCGATTATTCAGGGAGGTATGGCCTGGGTAGCTGAGTATCATTTGGCAGCGGCTGTTTCCGAAGCCGGCGGTCTGGGCATCATCGGTGCAGGCGGTGCACCGGCAGCTTTCGTAAGAGAGCAGATTCAGAAAGTAAAAGAGCTGACAGACAAACCTTTTGGCGTAAACCTGATGCTGATGAATCCTGAGGCAGACGAAATTGCCAAAGTCATTGTGGAAGAAGGCGTTAAGGTTGTAACCACAGGAGCAGGGAATCCCGGCAAGTATATGCAAATGTGGAAGGAAGCTGACATTAAGGTCATTCCGGTAGTTGCCAGTGTGGGACTTGCCAAAATGATGGAGCGTGCAGGAGCAGATGCAGTAGTTGCAGAAGGAACGGAGTCCGGTGGACATATTGGTGCCGCAACGACAATGACTCTGGTTCCACAGGTAGTAGATGCTGTAACGATTCCGGTTATTGCAGCCGGTGGTATTGCCGATGGCAGAGGGTTTGCAGCAGCTATGATGCTGGGAGCAGAAGCGGTACAGATGGGAACCCGGTTTGTGGTTGCCAAAGAATGTATCGTACATGAAAATTATAAGCAGAAGATAATCGGTGCAAAGGATATTGACTCAGAAGTAACAGGACGTTCCACAGGACATCCGGTTCGCTGTATTCGTAATAAGATGACCAGAGAATATCTGAAGATGGAAAAGGAAGGGGCAACGCTGGAAGAACTGGAGAAGATGACATTAGGTTCTCTCAGAAAGGCGGTAGTCGATGGCGATGTAGTCGACGGCACCCTGATGGCAGGTCAGATTGCAGGTATGGTTAATAAAGAGCAGAGCTGTGCGGAAATCATTGAAGATGTGATGACGCAGGCAGAAAAATTACTTAAAAGATAGAACAATCTTATAGCAGTAACATATGGGAGTTCCAGTAAGAACTCCCTTCTCTTAAAACCGATACTTTGATAGTCAAAATATTTTAATGCCTAAATTACGAACAGGAAACGGATTACATAAAAGGAAAGAGAAGAGGTAGACCATGGGTAAAATAGCATTTATGTTTCCCGGACAGGGAGCACAGTATGTGGGAATGGGTAAAGATTTCTATGAAACCATTCCGGTTTCCAGACAGATGTATGAGCTTGCCGGCAAAGCCAGTGGGTTAGATGTAGAGGCACTTTGTTTTAACGAAAATGAGCAGATTCATATTACGGAATACACACAGATTGCTATGCTGGCAACCGAGGTTGCCATGCTAAAGGCAGTGGAAGAAAAAGGCTTAAAACCGGATGTGACCGCGGGCTTAAGTCTGGGAGAATATGGAGCACTGGTGGCAAGCGGAGTCATGGGACCAGAAGACGTATTCCGGGTAGTACGTATGCGTGGTATCTATATGCAGGAGGCGGTGCCTCATGGAGGTGCCATGGTAGCCGTTCTGGGACTGGATACAGCAGTCATCGAAAAGATATGTGAAGAAACACCGGGTATGGTAAGTGTGGCAAATTATAACTGCCCCGGACAGATTGTAATTACCGGAGAAGAAGATGCCATAAACAGTGCGGTAGAGAAATTGACAGAAGCAGGGGCAAAGAGATGTGTTACCTTAAAGGTCAGCGGACCCTTCCACTCTCCTTTACTGGCGGGAGCTGGTGAGAAGCTGGCAAAGGAGTTAGAGCAGGTAACCATTGGAGAAATCCAGGTTCCTTATATCGCCAATGTGACGGCAGATTATGTGACAGACAAAGAGACAGTAAAGGGCTTATTGGAGAAGCAGGTATCGTCTTCTGTCAGATGGCAGCAGACCATAGAGCGTATGATAGCAGATGGCGTGGACACCTTTGTAGAGATTGGACCGGGTAAAACCTTATCCGGATTTATGCGGAAAATCAACAGGGAAATGAAAGTCTATAATGTGGAAAAGATAGAAGACCTGACAAAATTAGAAGAACTTATCGGCTAGAAATGGGGAAAGGAGAACGGAATGCTGGAAGGAAAAGTAGCACTTGTCACAGGGGCAGGTCGTGGAATCGGGCGTGAGATAGCGCTTACCCTGGCAGAATATGGAGCGGATGTGATTGTAAATTATCATGGCTCACGGGAAAAGGCACAGGAAGTGGTAAAGCAGATAGAGCAGCTGGGCAGGAAAGCCGCAGCTATACAGTGCAGCGTGGCAGATTATGAAGCCTGCGGTCAAATGATTACCGATATGCTGGCTGCCTTTGGACATATTGATATTCTGGTTAATAATGCAGGCATTACGAAAGATAATCTGGTGATTAAGATGTCGGAGGAAGATTTTGATGCGGTAATGGACACTAATCTGAAGGGAACTTTTAATACCATCAAACACATGTATCGTCCTTTCTTAAAACAAAGGGCAGGCAGAATTATCAATCTGTCTTCTGTTTCCGGGGTGCTGGGAAATGCAGGACAGGCAAACTATGCGGCATCCAAAGCCGGGGTAATTGGCTTAACCAAGTCAGTGGCAAGGGAGCTGGCAGCCAGAAACATTACGGTAAATGCAGTGGCACCGGGATATATTGATACGGACATGACGCAGGCGATGACAGAGACAGCCAGAGAGGCGACCCTTGCACAGATTCCTTTAAAAAGAGTGGGAACGCCAAGGGATATTGCAGAAATGGTAGCATTTCTGGCAAGTGACCGGGCATCTTATATTACCGGTCAGGTTATTTCGGTAGATGGCGGTATGGCAATTTAGAAAACAGGAGGCAGGACAGACAGAGATATGAGCAGACGAGTGGTAGTAACAGGTATGGGTGCCATCACACCCATCGGATTAAGTGTAGAAGAATTCTGGAATGCAGTCAGAGAAGGAAAGACCGGATTTGGTGAAATTACGAAATTCGATGCATCAGAGTATAAATGTAAGCTGGCAGCTGAAGTGAAGGGCTTTGAAGGAAAAAATTACATGGATTTTAAGGCGGCAAAGCGCATGGAGCTGTTTTCCCAGTATGCAGTAGCAGCAACGAAGGAAGCTATGGAAGATGCAGGACTGGATATGGAGAAGGAAGACCCTTTCCGGGTTGGTGTTGCCGTGGGCTCCGGAACAGGCTCTTTACAGGCAATGGAGCGTTCCCATACCAGACTGGTAGAAAAAGGACCTGCCAGAGTAGAGCCTTTGTTCGTACCACTGACCATTTCCAATATGGCAGCAGGCAATGTATCTATTCAGTTTGGATTAAAAGGAAAGAGCATTAACGTGGTGACCGCCTGCGCAACAGGAACCAATTCCATTGGAGAGGCATTTCGTACCATTCAGTATGGTGATGCGGAAGTGATGATTGCCGGTGGTACAGAGGGTAGTATCTGCCCTATCGGCATTGCAGGATTTTCTGCCCTGACAGCCCTGACTTCGTCGGAGGACCCAGCCAGATGTTCCATTCCTTTTGATAAAGAAAGAAGTGGTTTTGTAATGGGGGAAGGTTCTGCTATAGTAGTATTAGAAGAATTGGAACATGCGAAGGCAAGAGGGGCTAAGATATATGCCGAGGTAGCAGGTTATGGTTGTTCCTCCGATGCTTTTCACATTACCTCCCCGGCAGAGGATGGCTCCGGTGCGGCTAAGGCAATGGAGTATGCGGTAAAGGATGCCGGTATTTCGCTGGAAGATGTTACTTACATTAATGCTCATGGAACCAGTACCCATCACAATGATTTGTTCGAGACAAGGGCGATTAAACTGGCATTTGGAGAGCATGCAAAGGATATTAAGATTAATTCCACCAAATCTATGGTAGGACATCTGTTGGGAGCTGCCGGTGCCATTGAGTTTGTAACCTGTGTAAAGGAATTACAGGAAGGTTATATTCATCAGACTGTTGGCTATCAGATTCCGGACGAAGAATGTGATTTAAACTACTGTAAGGAGTCTTATACCGGGGAGTTTGAGTACGCATTATCCAATTCTTTAGGATTTGGCGGACACAATGCAAGTATTCTGGTAAAGAAATACCACGAGTAGAAAGAAGGAACCGATTATGGCAGTTATGACAGCAAAAGAAATTATGGAAGTAATTCCTCACAGACAGCCTTTTATGCTGATTGATACGATTGAAGAGCTGGAGGAAGGAAAAAGAGTGGTGGCAAAAAAATGTGTTTCCTACAACGAACCGTTTTTTGCAGGACATTTTCCACAGGAACCGGTTATGCCCGGTGTGCTGATTGTGGAGGCAATGGCGCAGGCAGGGGCAGTAGCTATTTTAAAGCAGCCTGATTTTCAAGGAAAGACAGCTTATTTTGCAGCGCTAAACAATGTGAAATTTAAAGGAAAAGTAGTGCCCGGTGATGTACTGATGCTGGAAGTAGAGATTATAAAGGTGAAAGGACCTATTGGAGTGGGAAGCGGGAAAGCTTATGTGGACGGAAAACTGGTTACACAGGCAGAGCTTACCTTTGCAATAGGATAGAAAGAATGGGAACAGTAAAACCCTTACAAATCGGAGAACTGATTGCCAGAGTGCCGGTAATTCAAGGCGGTATGGGAGTGGGTATCAGTCTTTCTTCCCTGGCGGGTGCAGTCGCAGCGGAGGGCGGAATTGGTATTATTTCAACCGCGCAGATAGGTTACCGGGAGCCGGATTTTGATGTAGACCCCATTGGGGCAAACCTGCGGGCTATCGGATTGGAAATCCGTAAGGCCAGGGAAATTGCCAGAGGTGGTATTCTGGGGGTCAATATTATGGTTGCCACCAGAAAATACGAAGAGTACGTGAAAGCCGCAGTGGCAGCAGGCATTGATTTGATTATTTCCGGGGCGGGACTGCCTATGGAGTTACCAAGAATCGTTGGAAATGCCCGGACGAAGCTGGCACCTATTGTATCCAGTGTGAAATCAGCCAAGGTCATTATGCGCTACTGGTGGAAGAAATACAGCAGGCTGCCGGATGTGGTTGTGATAGAGGGACCGTTAGCAGGTGGGCATCTGGGATTTCATAAGGAGCAATTAGAGGATATAGAGGGACTTCATTATGACGGGGAAGTGCAGTCAATTATTGCCCATGTCAATGAGGTTGCAGCAGAACACGACAGGCAGATACCGGTGGTTATGGCGGGCGGCATCTATACCAGAGAAGATATGGAGCATTATATGGAAATGGGAGCTGCCGGAGTCCAGATGGCAACCCGGTTCGTCACAACGAATGAGTGTGATGCGGATATGGCCTATAAGCAAAGCTATCTGGATGCCAGAAAAGAAGATATTGTCATAGTACAGAGTCCGGTGGGAATGCCGGGAAGGGCAATTTTAAATCCCTTTATGAAGCGGGCAAAGGAAGGTCAGATTCCTCATGGCAGGTGTCATTTATGTGTCAGCACCTGCAACCCGACACAAACACCATACTGTATTACGGATGCGTTAATCAATGCAGTTACCGGAAAGGTAGATGATGCGCTGCTCTTTTGCGGAACAAATGCTTATCGTGCGACCAGACTGGAACATGTAAGCAGTATTATGAAAGAATTCAGACCATAAGATACCTGGCTGATATCCGAAGGTATGATATGGGAAAACAGAGTGGGTTAGGATAGAGAGATGAAAACAAGAATCATAGGAACCGGAAGTTATTTGCCGGAACAAATTGTAACAAATGATGATTTGGCACAGATTATGGATACGTCGGATGAATGGATCAGCAGTCGGACCGGCATCCGGGAAAGACATCTGGTAAAAGAGGAGACTACGGCAGACATGTCCGTGGAAGCGGCCAAGAAGGCTCTGGAAAACGCCGGGGTAACTGCAGAAGAGATTGATTTGATTATTCTGGGAACGGTATCCCCAGATTATATTACGCCATCCTGTGCCTGCCAGGTACAGGCGGCAATTGGTGCACACAAAGCAGTTGCCTTTGACATAAATGCCGCCTGTTCTGGTTTTATGTTTGCACTGCATATTGCAAATGCCTACATTCAGGCAGGAATATACCGGACGGCATTGATACTGGGAGCCGAAACCTTATCTAAGATTATGGACTGGACAGACCGCTCTACCTGTGTGCTGTTTGGTGATGGTGCCGGGGCTGCAGTTGTCAGAAGAGATGACAATACCGGTTTACTGGCTTATGACCAGGGTTCCGATGGCAGCCGGGGCATGGTACTGGCTGGTTTAAACAGAACCAATAACAATCCGTTGGTGGAAACCTCTAAGGAATTGCAGTATGTACACATGGACGGACAGGAAGTGTATAAGTTTGCCGTGACTTCTGTACCGGCTTCCTTACAGAAGGTTGTAAGAGAAGCGGGGCTGACCATGGAAGACATTGACTATTTCGCACTCCATCAGGCCAATATCCGGATTATCCAGTCCGTGGCAAAACGGTTGAAGGTATCTGAGGATAAATTTCCGGTAAGCTTAGACCATTGTGGAAATATTTCTGCGGCGAGTGTACCGATTCTGCTGGATGAGATGAACCGGAAGGGCATGTTAAAGCCGGGTATGAAGATTGCCCTGGCAGGCTTTGGCGGAGGACTTACCTGGGCATCGGCAGTTATCGAGTGGTAGAAAAAGCTACAAATAATAAGAATAGACAGTAACAAGATTGTTGCAACGATTCAGAACCATATAAGTTGTCCATAACTGGTCAGCTTATTACGGATTTGCATGGCTCTGAACCGTTGCAATTTTTTTTAAATATATCCTTGACAGATATATCAACATGCGATATATTATAGATACGACATATCGCGAACAGATATATCGGTAGAAGAAATATGAAACAATGGAAAGGGTAGAAAAGAGAGTAGAAATATGGAGAAGAATAACGCACCATTGACTGAAGCACTCTTCTATATTCTGTTAGCTGTCCGCAAGCCGAATCATGGTTATGGGATTATACAGGAAGTGGAACAGATTACAGGTGGAAGAGTTACATTGGGAGCAGGAACCTTGTATGGCGCAATCCAATCTATGGAGAAGAAAGGTTGGATTGAGATATACAGTGAGGATACCTCATCCCGGAAGAAGAAGCAGTATTTAATTACCCAGACAGGCAGGGAGGTCTTTCAGGAAGAAAGACAACGACTTGCGGAACTGCTGGATAATGCCAGACGGATGGATGAAGAAGATTAAGAAAAGGGAAAGACAGGAAGGAAACGGAAATGATTAAATTTGCATTAAGACTGGATAAGGATAAAGAAACAACATGGCTCAACGACCTGGCAAAGGAAGGTCATGCACTGACTGGATTCTGTGCAGGCTTTTATAAATTTGAGGACTGCAAGCCGGGGGAATATGAATACCAGATAGATTTAACGGATGGATTATTCCGGGTAACAGAGGATTACCGGGAGTTCATGCAGGAAGCTGGTATTGAAATTGTATGCTGCTGGGGCTACTGGGTAATTCTCCGTAAGAAGGCAGGTGAAGGAGAATTTAAATTATATACGGACGTGGAGTCCAGTATTGAACATTACAAGAAAATCCGTAATATGTTCAAAGTAGTGACAGTGATAGAGCTGATTTGCTTCTACATGGAAGTGCTAGGAGCCATGAGAGGTTCTACCGCAGGATTTGTGTGCATGGTAATTATCGCAATATTTTTAGTGGCACTTGCCAATATTACAGTAAAAACCAGCAGAATCATCGGAGAATTACAGGGCAGGGCAGGACGGCAGAACTGTTATCAGAAAAGACCGGTTAACAGCCTTCTGCTTGTGGGTCTTTTATTAAATGGTGCCAATCTGATGATGCAGGACAGTGTATCGGATGTACTCCATGGTATTATTGTAGGGTTGGCACTGGTACTTATGGTAGCAGGTCTTTACCAGATGTCGGCGACCTATAAGGAGACAAAAGAATAACGAATAGATGTGGGAAAACAGCATAGATTATAGAGAGAAAACAGGAATCAACGAGGAATTATGCTGAATTATATCTGGGCATTTATGATTATAACAGGGGTTGTGTATGGTGCTTTTACCGGAAAAATGGCAGAAGTGACAAACGCAGCCCTTGCTTCTGCAGGAGATGCAGTATCTTTATGTATTACGATGATAGGAGTCATGGCTTTATGGGTCGGTCTGATGGAGATTGCCCGGAAGTCAGGGCTTATTACGAAGCTGACAAAAGGAATCCAGCCTTTTATCAGCTTTCTTTTTCCCCGAATACCGAAAGGGCATCCTGCCAGGGAGTATATAGCCACTAATCTGATTGCCAATGTGCTGGGGCTTGGGTGGGCGTGTACGCCGGCGGGATTAAAAGCCATGGAGAAGCTGGCAGACCTGGAAAGGGAGCGGGGAAACCAGAGCCATATTGCCAGTAAGGAAATGTGCACCTTCCTGATTCTGAATATTTCTTCTTTGCAGTTGATTCCGGTTAATATGATTGCCTACCGGAGTCAGTATGGCAGTGTGAACCCCGCGGGCATCATTGCACCTGCCATTGTTGCAACTTTGCTAAGTACACTGGCAGCGGTAGCTTTCTGTAAAATAATGGACCCCGGGATAAGGAAATAACAAAGGGTGGAAGGAATCTTGCATTGCCCTTACTGTGTGTTTATGGTAGGATAAAGGCGGAGAAAGTGAGGGATTACATGAATTATGATGTGATTATTATCGGGGCAGGACCGGGAGGAATTTTTACTGCCTACGAGTTAGTAAAACAGAAGACAAATCTGAAAATAGCAGTCTTTGAGGCAGGGCATCCACTGGAAAAAAGACACTGCCCGATTGACGGTGTGAAGGTCAAGAGCTGTATTAATTGCAAGAGCTGCTCTATTATGAATGGTTTTGGTGGAGCCGGAGCCTTTTCGGATGGAAAATATAATATTACCAATGCGTTTGGTGGTACTCTATATGAGTATGTAGGTAAGAAAAAGGCAACAGAACTCATGAAATATGTAGACGACATCAATATGCAGTATGGCGGAGCAGGAACGAAGTTATACTCCACAGCCGGCAGTCAGTTTAAGAAACTCTGTCTTCAGAATAAGCTGAATCTGTTAGATGCCTCCGTAAGACATCTGGGTACAGATATCAATTATATTGTGCTGGAAAACCTTTACGCAGAATTGAAAGATAAAGTGGATTTCTATTTCGATACACCGGTTCAGACGGTAGAAAATCTGGACGGCAGATACCGGGTGGTATGTGAGAAAGAATCTTATGAATGTGACAAGTGTGTTGTTTCTGTCGGGAGAAGCGGAAGCAAATGGATGGAAAGAGTCTGTAAGGAGCTGGATATTGAGACAAAGTCCAATCGTGTGGATATTGGTGTCCGTGTGGAGCTTCCGGCGGTTATCTTTTCCCATTTAACAGACGAACTGTATGAAAGCAAGATTGTATACAGAACAGAAAAATTCGAAGATAATGTGAGAACCTTCTGTATGAACCCGCATGGTATTGTGGTAAATGAGAACACAAATGGAATCGTGACGGTAAACGGACACAGTTATGAAGGAGCAGACAAGCAGACGGATAATACGAACTTTGCACTGTTAGTGGCAAAGCATTTCTCGGAGCCATTTAAGGACAGCAATGGTTATGGTGAGAGCATTGCAAGGCTTTCCAATATGTTGGGCGGTGGTGTCATCGTACAGCGTTTCGGCGATTTGGTCAGAGGAAGACGGAGCAATGCAAAACGTATCGAAGAAGGACTGGTGGAGCCTACTCTGGCAGCCACACCGGGCGATTTGAGTCTGGTACTGCCCAAGCGTATTCTGGATGGTATTATCGAGATGATTTATGCACTGGATAAGATTGCACCGGGTACAGCCAATGACGATACCTTATTGTATGGTGTTGAGGTTAAATTCTACAACATGGAAGTAGAAATAGATGAACGGCTTCAGACCAAATATGAAGGACTGTATATTATCGGCGATGGCAGCGGCGTAACCCATTCCCTTTCCCACGCATCGGCAAGCGGTGTGCATGTGGCCAGAGATATCGTATCGGTATGGTAGGGAGTAAAGAGGTAAGGAGGAAAAACTTATGAGACTTGGAGCATTAGAGGCGGGCGGCACCAAAATGGTGTGCGCCATTGGGAATGAAAATGGTGAGATTATAGAACAGATTTCGGTTCCCACAGAGACACCGGAAATTACCGTTCCCAAATTGATAGAATTCTTCCGGGATAAGCAGATAGAAGCTCTTGGTATTGGCTGTTTTGGTCCCATTGATGTAAACAGAAAATCGGAAACGTATGGATACATTACTTCTACGCCAAAGCTTGCATGGCAGAATTATAATATCGTAGGGGCTTTTCAGAAAGCCCTTGGAATACCGGTTGGTTTTGATACGGATGTGAATGGTTCTGTTCTGGGCGAGCATACCTGGGGAATCGGAAAAGGACTTAACAGTTGTATTTATATTACCATCGGAACCGGTGTTGGTGTTGGTGTGATTGCAGACGGTAAGCTGTTACATGGTATGCTGCATCCGGAGGGAGGACATATTCTGTTACATCCTATGCCGGGTGACAGATACGAAGGAAAATGTCCTTTCCATAAGAATTGTTTTGAAGGTCTGGCAGCCGGACCGGCGATTGAGGAAAGATGGGGAAAGAAAGCCATCGAACTGGCAGATAAGGAAGTGGTCTGGCAGCTTGAGGCAGAATACATTGCCCAGGCACTGGTAAATTATACCTGTATCCTGTCTCCTGAAAGAATTATTTTAGGCGGCGGGGTAATGCATCAGACACAGTTACTGCCCATGATTCGTGAGAAGTTTGCCAAATTATTAAATGGCTACTTAAAGACCAAAGAGTTAGAGAATTTGGATTCTTATATCGTGGTACAGAGCCTGGATGATAAGCAGGGGATTATGGGTGCTTTGAAGCTTGGTTTAATGGAACTGGAATTACAGGGCAATTAATTGCCCTGTGTATCCCGGAAGTAGTCCTGTAAATATTCCAGAAGAACTCTGGCAGCTCTGGCATGGGATTTAGCACCGGGGTGCGCATGGGAGCCAACCGTTTCTTCGGTAGTGTTTGGAAGCTGTAAGAAGATTACATTATGGTCACCGGTAGCAGTGATATACTGATTGATGGCATCGTTAATTGCCAGGGACAGATCATACCCTAACATACCATAACACCACACAATGTGTGCTTTCGGATTGTGTTTCCGCAACATCTGTAAGAAAGCAAGGATAGCCTGTTTTAAGCGGTTTAAATCTTCTTCGTTGTAAGTGCCGTCTGGATTCAGCCGTTGTTCAAAGCTCTCTCCCGTAACCGGGTCTGTAAATTTAGGCTGGACGAAAGCAGAGGCATCATTGGTACACAGATTTACAATAAGAGCATCGATGTTTCTTTTGGTAAAATCATAAGGAGCGAAAGCACCTAATTTTTCATTCATAGGACCGCAGCATAAACCGCATACCGCCTCATAACGGGAAGGAATGTTGCAGACAGGATTAGCATCCCAGCTGGACAGAACACCCCAGCCCCCCTGGGAAATCATATAAGTATCCGCATCCAGGGCATCGGCAACAAGCTTGGCATAATTGCGGCTGTATCCCATATACATCGGAAGCCAGTCGGTATCGGGAATAGCACCATAGGTACCTTCACCGGAGGTAATGCTGTCGCCGACAAATTCCAGGGTAAGTTTTTTCGCAGGGACTGGCGAAAAGGTACCATCAGACTGGAAACCATGAACCAACAGGAAGTTATCCGGGTCATCGGACATGGCCTGTAATTCTCTGGTAACTTTTATGTTTTTTACTGCTTCCGGACTCATGCCACGGAACAGGCAGATAGACTGTTTCCCAGGCAGTAACATTTGTCTGCTCATCATATCTCCGTTAATTTCACAGGTAATCCAGGGTTCAAAAACCGTGTAAGATACCTCTAAATCAATCCAGAGTTCCGAACCGGATACGTTTACTTCCACAGCACTTCCGTTAAAAAAGAGGGGAAGCGGGCAGGCATCAGGAATGGTTCTGCCATGTACCTTATAGTGTTCTATTTCGTTTAATTTCCATTTCTTTAATTCACTCATAACAAATCCTCATTTCTGCGCACGCTTTTGCGCGATTACCTTTTCGGTGCATATCACAGCCGTAAAGCTGACACAATTATAGCACAAGTTTCCGGGTAAAAAATGCTTTTGGATAAAATATCCGGATTAATAAAAGAAGCAGAGCCTGCATAAACTGAAAAGAGAGAAAAAAAGCAGGTTTGTGGCATGGCATCGGTGCTGTCTAACATTTCTAATATTATCATTCCTGTTATTATCTTTTATATTGTAGCCTATGGAATTGCGGCAAAATGTAATGTGTATGAGGAATTTATCAAAGGGGCAAAGGATGGATTCCATACTGTTATCCAGATAATGCCGACCCTGATAGGCTTAATGGTAGCTGTGGGGGTTTTGCGGGCATCCGGGTTCCTGGATTTGATAGGAGGACTGTTCCAGGGAGTCGCAGGAAAGCTGGGATTTTCTTCGGAATTGATTCCTCTTATGTTAATTAAGATGTTTTCGTCCTCTGCGGCAACGGGGCTGGTACTGGATATTTTTCAGAATCACGGACCGGATTCCCTGATTGGGCTTACCACCTCTATTATGATGAGCTGCACGGAAACGATTTTTTATACCATGAGTGTCTATTTCCTGGCGGCAAAGGTAACGAAGACACGTTACACGCTGGCAGGGGCATTACTTTCTACCATGGTAGGAATTATCGCCAGCATTATCATTGCTGGTATGATGACAGGATAAAACAAACGGCACTCCCGCGGGAATGCCGTTTGTTTGTGTGAGAAGGATAGAAATGTGTTTACTCAATATATGTCAACAGTGTAACCACGAAAGGGAACAACTGTTATGGTTAGTCGAAGCCGGTCGGCACCCAAACAGCACCGGCGACTCCATTGAAATGTCGTAGTATATTCTTTTCAAGTTCCGAGTTAGGAAAATCTTGAGAGACAAGTAATTGTTATTTTTGTTTAGGTCAGTTTACAAGGAACTACACGCAGACCGTGAAACGGGCTGCTGACAACAAACGGCGCTATGCTCCCGGCT
>CAKRWT010000034.1 GCA_934418125.1 uncultured Lachnospiraceae bacterium | reverse complement strand
CGTCGCTCCCCTCGTGGGAGCGTGGATTTAAATCTCTATCGGGCAGATTAAACCTACGTAGATATTTGTCGCTCCCCTCGTGGGAGCGTGGATTGAAATTTGTAACGTCTTTGAAAATGCTGTGGAGATATGCCGTCGCTCCCCTCGTGGGAGCGTGGATTGAAATTGATCGGGAATCGGTGGTACAGCTTGCCGACAGCCGTCGCTCCCCTCGTGGGAGCGTGGATTGAAATGCAAGCCGGAATTATTTGTACTTATGGACAAGGACGTCGCTCCCCTCGTGGGAGCGTGGATTGAAATACGTATGTGAAGAAATGTTGAGAACGTATTTACGTCGCTCCCCTCGTGGGAGCGAGGATTGAAATGTGATTTACCCATTGATAGTCTGCTTTGACTTTGCGTCGCTCCCCTCGTGGGAGCGTGGATTGAAATCTGTATGTGGAAGCAGCAATCGGGACAGGGTACTAGTCGCTCCCCTCGTGGGAGCGTGGATTGAAATCTTATGAACTTTACTAAATTTTAAATGCCTTTATATGAACACTTAAAGTGCAGAAAAACAAGCAATTTCATAAATGTTATTATTTTGAGCGCAAATGTAAAGCAATGTTGATAGAAAAAATTGTTTATTTTATTTAAAATTGCTCTTAAAGGAGGACACAAAATGGAAATTGGAAATAAAATCAACCAATTAAGGAAACTTTCGGGAATGACACAAGAACAATTAGCAGAAAAACTTAACGTATCCAGACAGACTATTTCCAAATGGGAGTCAGATAGCACTTCCCCTGATTTAGAAAGTATCGTTAAAATAAGCAGAATTTTTCATGTGTCATTAGATGATTTGCTAAAGGAAGGAGAAGCAGGTGTGGCAAACAAAACTGATGAGCAAATAACTTTAGAAGATTTGATGAAAATAAATCTTCATAACAGAAAAATGACGCTGTTGCTAATTAGTGGTCTGATTTTTATTATGGTTAGCATATTAAATTTCGCCTATGTAATTGCGCTACAAAGCACAACACTTAGTACCCAGTATATGCTATACCGATATATCGTTACAGGACAATACGAAAATGCCCCTATTGATTATATGCGGTTAATGATACCGTCTATTATTGCGGCAGCAATCGGAGTGATATTGTTCATAAGTTATACCATTGAAAGAAGAAAAAAAGGAGACTGAAAATATGTATAAGGCAAAGAAGTTTATTTCATATATGGCTTTATGTGTGTTAATCTTTTCTTTATGTGCATGTGGAGAAAAAGGTAGTGAAAACGCTGCTATTTATGGAGAAACCGTCGGAGGATTGGAAGATAATGAGCTTTTTGCAATTATTGATACAAATGCTTCTTTACCTGTTTTACTTGTTACCTCACAAGTATATAATGACGGTTTGGGAAATCAGGCAGCACTTAATTGTGATGTATATTATTTGATAGATAAAGAAGTTAAAAACATAGGAACAATAGAAAGTATGGGAACAGCATATCCTATCGCCTATGATGAAACAGGTATTTATGCTGCTTCCGGTCACGATATGCAGCGTTTTGAAATTGAAAAATCCGGTTCGCTCAGACTGGCAGAGGGGATTTATGAGCAATTTGACGAAAGTGGAAATGCTGCTTATACCATGAAAAAAGGAGAGGAAACAGATGTAATTACAGAAGAAGAATACTATGCAGCTTTTGAAAAATACAGCAATGCTACCATAGTAAATTTCTCTTATGGTGCATCGGACGCTGGCAAGGCAGAAGTGGTAACTAACAATGAGCTGGAACCCCGTCAAGGAAATATAGCAGAAGATGTCAATGTACTAGAAATTGTACAAGAGACAGCCTCGGAATTTGCAGTCAAAAAAATGGAAACTTCTTATTTTTGAAAGGCAGGACAATGAAATTTTTTATGCCGCTACTTTGGTAGAAAATGATTGTGCGCCGGAGATGATATTTTTACAAACGACTTACAGACAACACTTAAAGAATAGCAAACCCAGGCGAGCCAGTCAACGGCAAGATGAACGGCTCTTGCAGAGCCGCCGTTGACAGCTCCGCCCGGTTTTGCAGTTAGGCAGTCAAGGAGCGACAGCCTAAAGTGCTGCCGCCCCTTACTTTTATGATACAGCATCAACTTTGGAAGTATATCCTGATGCTGTATCAGAGGAACACAGTACACAAGTGAGTTATATCGTAAAGCAATCAGCAAATATGGCATTCTCCAAAGCATGAACAGTGCTGGCGGCAGATGCCACGACAATGCCAGATGCGAAAGCATGTGGGCAAGATTCAAAGAAGAATTACTTTATGGACGTTATGATACCACTTCAATGACAGTAGAACAGTTAAAAACACTCATCTGGAGATATTTCATCAGCTATTGGAATAACCGAAGAATCTGCTCTGCTAATGGTGGCTTACCTCCGATGATTAAGCGTCAACAATACTACGATTCATTACAGGAGGCAGCATAGGTCGAACATCCTTGAGAAAAAAGTGTAAACCAATATTGACAATATCAAAACAAAGGATTATCTTTGTGTCGCTCCCCTCGTGGGAGCGTGGATTGAAATATAAATTCCGACGTGATATACTGCTGCGCTCTGCCGCGTCGCTCCCCTCGTGGGAGCGTGGATTGAAATGTCGGTATGGTGGGGAAGCTGCGTTTATATGTCGTCGCTCCCCTCGTGGGAGCGTGGATTGAAATTGAAAAAATAAGGGGGAAATTATGTTAAAATGAAAAATAGAGTGGTTATTGATTTGCCACAAATAGAAGAAAATGAAGAACTTTTTGCCTCACGTATAGATTTGGAGGAAGAGGAAAGAAAACTGAAAGTAGAGAATCGAAAAAGACAGAAACCAATTAGAAACGAAGAAGATTGACAACACTATTATAGAGTTATGATAGAAGGTTACAGAACAGATAAATACAAATCTATGGTCACAAATTTATTTAAAAATTCAAGGTTAGTATTAGTATAAGCATCGCAGGGCACCGAGTAGTGAATTCCGAATGGAATTGGTAAAAGGTGCTTTTGTTATATTGAGCTTAGTTATGCCAAAGTATATGAAAATAGAATAATTACCAAAAAATTGCAAGATAGTGGTTGATTTATAGGCAATAATACAATATAATTTAGATATAAGTAAAATAATTTAATTTAATTATAAATAATGAAGTGGAGCGAAAAAAGGATGAGGGAACAAAAAGAGTTGCTTTACAACAAACCATGGATATTGCAGAGGGCGGACCCTTATGTGTATAGACATACGGATGGAACCTATTATTTTACAGCGTCTGTGCCTGCTTATGACGGCATTGTGCTACGTAAATCAAATACATTGGCCGGGTTGGCAGAGGCACCGGAAGTCGAAGTGTGGCATAAGCATGAATCCGGAATCATGAGCTGCCATATCTGGGCTCCGGAGCTGCATTATATTAATGGCGTATGGTATCTGTATTATGCCGGCGGCGATAAAGATGATATTTGGGCGATAAGACCTTATGTTTTGGAATGCGTGGACGAGGACCCGATGACCGGAACCTGGGTTGAAAAGGGAAAGATGGGAAGAGCAGCGGAAGACGATTTTTCCTTTGAAGCCTTTTCCCTGGATGGTACGGTTTTTGAGAATAAGGGTAAGTGGTATTATGTCTGGGCAGAGAAGGTTGGTGTGGGGAAACAGATTTCCAATTTATATATTGGGGAACTGGAGACACCATATAAATTGAAAACAGTGCAGGTGCTTCTGACAACACCGGATTATGACTGGGAAAGAGTTGGCTTCTGGGTCAATGAGGGACCGGCGGTTATTAAGCGGGATGGGAAACTTTTCCTGACGTATTCAGCATCGGAGACAGGCATTGCGTATTGCATGGGAATGTTGACGGCATCAGCGGAAGACGACCTGTTAGACCCGCTTTCCTGGAAGAAGGAGCGGTATCCGGTATTGCAGTCAGATCCGGTAGTTGGCATTTACGGACCGGGACATAACAGCTTCACAGTAGATGAAGAGGGAAATGACGTAATGGTATACCATGCGAGAACGGAAACAGAGATTGTGGGGGATCCATTATACAATCCCAACCGGCATGCTATGTTAATGCCGGTGGAATGGGAAGAAGGAAGACCGGTATTTCATTTCTGACCAGGAAACTACTGGACAAAGTGCTGCGATTCGTTCCGTTGAGCCAGGAGTGTCCGGAACAGGAATAAGAAAGACAAAACAATGGTAAAAAGTAACCATATAATAAATACAAATCATAGAAGAAAGGGAAGGAACAGTATGGCAAAACTATTTATTAACGAGAAAAACAAACAGGGGCATATCAATGCAGAGATTTACGGTCATTTTTCAGAGCATCTGGGCAGATGTATTTACGAGGGGCTGTATGTAGGGGAAGATTCTGATATCCCGAATGTGAATGGTATGCGTAAGGATGTGGTAGAGGCGTTAAAAGAGATGAAGATACCGGTGCTTCGCTGGCCGGGCGGCTGTTTTGCAGACGAATACCACTGGAAGGATGGTATCGGACCGAAAGAGACCAGAAAGAAAATGATTAACACACACTGGGGCGGTGTAGTAGAGGATAACAGCTTTGGTACGCATGAATTCTTTGAATTATGTGAGCAGCTTGGCTGTAAAACCTATGTGAATGGCAATGTTGGAAGTGGCACAGTACAGGAAATGAGTGAGTGGGTGGAATACATTACCTTTGACGGAGTATCTCCGATGGCAGACCTGCGTAAGAAAAATGGTCATGAGAAACCATGGAAAATCGACTATTTTGGCGTGGGAAATGAGAACTGGGGATGCGGTGGAAGCATGACACCGGAATATTACGCTAATTTATATAGAAGATATCAGACTTATGTAAGACAGTATCATGCGGATAAACCGATTAAGAAAATCTGTGGTGGTCCGAATGTAGCAGACTATTTCTGGACAGAGGGTGTGCTGAAAACCTGTTTTGAGCCTCCGCATCCTGATTTTGCCCATGGCTTTATGGATGGACTTTCCCTTCATTATTATGTACATCCGGAAGGATGGGAGATAAAGGGCAGTGCCACAGATTTTGACGATAAAGTGTGGTACAAAACATTGGCCAAAGCTGAGTACATAGAGGAACTTATCAATCGTCATGGTGCCATCATGGATCAGTATGACCCGGAGAAAAAGATTGGCATGATTGTAGACGAATGGGGGTGCTGGTTTACTGTGGAGCCGGGAACGAATCCTGGATTCTTATACCAGCAGAATACTATGAGAGATGCACTGGTAGCCGGTGTGTCCTTGAATATTTTCAACAAGCACTGTGACCGTGTAAAGATGGCATGTATTGCCCAGATGGTAAATGTGTTACAGTCTGTCATTCTGACAGAGGGACCGAAGATGATTCTGACACCTACCTATCATGTATTCCATATGTATAAGCATCACCAGGATGCAGAGCTGGTAGAGAGCTTTATCGAGGGAAACCAGACAATCGGCGTGGAAGAGGAATATCAGGTGTCAGCTTTAAGCGAATCGGTATCCGTGGATGAACAGGGCTGTGTTAATGTAACCTTAAGCAACCTGTCTGTTTCTGAGGATTCGCCGGTAGAGATAGCTTTTGCAGAACTGGTTCCATCCCAGGTGGAAGCGACCATTCTGAAAGAGGAAATGCATGCGCATAATACGTTTGAAGACCCAGAGAGAGTAAAAGAGGAAACCTTTACGGCTTATGAGATTAAAGATGGAAAAATCTGTTTTACGGCACCATCCTGCAGTGTTATCAGCTTACGTATCCGTTAAGGGGCTTGCCTGGTAACCGGAAAAGAGGAAAATTATGATGGAGATTGAAACGAAACGCATCTGCCGGAAATGTCTGACCAGAGAAATGGACAAGACGGCATATTTCGACAATCTGCATGCCTATATCCGGAATCTGGATGAAGAACTGAAGATAGAGGAGTCGCTTTATGAGAAGCGGCTCCTTATTTGCAAAAAGTGTGACCTTCTGGCGGATGGGATGTGCAGGGCATGTGGATGCTATGTGGAACTGAGGGCAGTGATGAAGAAAAACAGTTGTCCGTATGAGAAATGGAAGGCACAGACAGCCCTTTGTGAAGAAATGGAATAATTGTCAGTTTGATAAAATATTGCTAAACTTATCGAAAAAATTTATGCCAACCTAAATAATTCAAAAAAAACTAAAATAATTCAAAAAACTATTGACTAGAAGCACATGCTATTGTACAATATGAACATAAGATAACCAATCGGCTTTGAAAAATATGCAAAATGCTCAAATGCTTGGTGGTAACGAGAGCAAAATGCCTATGTTTTTCTGAAAAAATTAGGCAACTTTATATATTAAGTTGAACTGCCTTAAAAGTAATTTAAAATAGCTTAAAATATTAAGCAAAAAGATTGGGAATCAGAAAACACAGTATTTTCATTATTAAAGGAGGAAAAGAAATGAAAAAGAAAGTATTAGCTACTCTGTTAAGTGTTGCGATGGTTTCTTCTGTATTAGCAGGATGTGGTTCCAGCGATTCCGCTTCTTCCACAGACAGCAGTGCAGCAACAGAGGATGCTGCTGAAGAGACAACGGATGCAACAGACGAAGGAACAGATGAAGCAGCGGCAGATGGTGCAGCAGAAGAAGAGGAAATTCCGACATCTACATTCGGTGACCCTAACGGAACCCATATGGAGATGTGGACATTCGTTGAATTACACGGACAGCACTATGGTAACATGGTAGAGAAGTGGAACGAAGAGAATCCTGACAGAACTATTGAGATTACCTGTACTACATATCCTTACGCTGATATGCATACCAAACTTCTGACATCCCTGACAGCAGGTACCGGAGCTCCGGATATCTGTGACGTAGAGATCGGACAGTTCCCGAATGTGGTAGCCGGTCTGGATACATGGCTTGTTCCTCTGGATGATTACGCAGCTCCTTACATGGAGACCATGGTTAAGGCTCGTATGGATGTCTATGCAGGATCTGACGGACATTACTATGGTGCACCTTACCACGTAGGTGCAACTGTTATGTACTACAACGTAGCAGCTATGGCAGATGCTATGGGAATCTCCCAGGATGATGTAATCGCTAAGATTGATTCCGTTGTAACATGGGATGATTATGCAGCACTTGGTCAGGAATACGTTGATGCAATCGCAACAGACGGCAAATACTGGACATCCGTTGATACAGGCGGTGTTGACTGGCAGTGGATTGCAATGGCTGAGTACGGCGAAGACTGGACAGGTGGATTTGATGGCAAAGCTAACGTACAGCTTGAATCCGTTAAGAAGATGCTGACAATGGAACAGAATTGGGTAAACAGTGGTCTTGCAGAAGTTTCTCCTGATGGACACGTTGACTTAGAGGCTGGTTTCCAGAACATTCTTGACCATAATATCGTATCCTTCCCTAAGGCTATGTGGTATATGAGCCGTTTCACGAACTATATGCCGGAAGAAAAAGGTAACTGGTACATTGCAAAATGTCCTGTATTTGAAGCAGGCCAGCCTTGCTCCGTTGGTGTAGGTGGTACAGGTACTGTTGTAACACAGCAGTCCGCTAACCAGGAACTTGCAGCTGAATTCCTTTGCTGGGCTAAGATGTCCGAAGAAGGTGAGCAGCTTATCTGGGATAACCTTGGATTCGACGTATGTAACACAGCACTTTGGAATGATGATGCATTCGCACATGATGACAGCAACCAGTACAATGCATTCTTCATCAACTATCCTTATGATGTTCTTTACAGCATCAAAGATGATATCGGCAAGATTTACTCTGTAGCAATCAGCCCTACCATCAATGAGCAGATGTGCAACGTAACATTAAATGACATTCTTGAGAATGGCATGGATGTTGACGAAGCATTACAGGCAGCACAGGATGTAGTTGACTTAGAGCAGTAAGAAATTTCATAGAGGGGATTGTGCGCAATCCCCTCTTTTTCTTTTCGATGAATAAGGTAAAAACGTAAGGTATTTGGGTAAGGAGTGTGTGTATATGAACAAATTCAAGAAATTTTTCTATTCACAGAAGGCAGCACCGTATGTATTCGTGCTTCCGTTCATATTGAGTTTTGCATTTTTCTGGATTTATCCGCTGTGTAGTACGATTACCATGAGTTTTCAGGATATTACACCAACCGGGACAGAGTGGGTAGGTCTTAAAAATTTCAGTAAATTATTAAAGGATACGGTATTCCATACCGCGATTTTAAACAGTTTCGAGTACATGATTCTCACATTGGTACTTTTGATTCCATTTCCAATGTTATTTGCGGTACTGATGGATTCCAGACTGGTAAAAGCAAAAGGATTCTGGAAAGCCTGTCTGTATGTACCGGCACTGACCTCTGTTGTTATTTCCGGAACCCTGTTCCGTCTGATGTTTTCCGAGTATCCGACAGGTCAGATGAATGTAATCACAACAGCACTTGGTCTTGGAACTTTTAAATGGTTAAAAATGAAAGCAACCGGTCTGGCAGCGTTATTGATTGTCTGCTGTTGGAGATGGACCGGTGTCAACATGCTTTACTTTATCTCCGGCTTGAAATCAATCGACACCGCATTATACGAATCGGCTGAGATTGATGGGGCTTCCGCATGGCAGAAGTTTCGTTATGTAACAATTCCGTTATTGAAACCGACTACTATCTATGTACTTACAATCAGTGTTTACGCCGGACTGGCAATGTTCATGGAGTCCTATATGTTATGGGCAGGACCGGATTCACCAAACAATATCGGTCTTACTATCGTTGGATACCTGTACAAACGTGGTATTACCAAGAATCAGTTAGGATACGGTAGTGCAGTAGGTATCGTACTGCTTGTAATTGCATTAGCTATCAATATTGTTCAGTTAGTACTGAATGGAACATTTAAGAAGGAGGAAGACTAATATGGCAAATACATCCTCTGTAAATGAAAAAAGTGTTGGCGGCATGAAAGTCAAGAGAACGATTTTAACAATCCTTGCAACCGTTTTTTTTGCAATCCTTTCAGCGATTATCGTATTTCCACTGTTAGCAGGTCTGGTAGCATCGTTCAGACCGGGAACAGAATTGATTCGTAAGGGTCTGAGTATTGACCTGGATGTCAGCACCATGACACTTGCAAACTATAAATATCTGTTTGGACACAATGCAGATTCCCAGAAGTATTTCATGTGGTTTAAGAACAGTCTGATTCTTACTTTTGTGTCAGTAGTATTAACCTTATTAGTATGTTACATAGTTGCTTATGGTCTTACTATGTATAACTATAAGCTGAAGAACTTCCTGTTCTTCTTGGTAATTGCAACCATGATGGTTCCTTTCGAAATCCTGATTCTTCCTTTATATAAGGAAATGATTTCCCTGAACCTGATTGACAGCATGGCAGGTGTTGTACTGCCGGGTATCTGTGGTGCATCAACCATATTCTTCTTTAGACAGTATATGACAGGTCTGCCGAAGGAACTGTTGGATGCAGGTCGTATTGACGGTGCAACAGAGTATGGTATCTGCTTTAAGATTATGCTTCCGATTACCAAGCCTGCTTTTGCAGCTATGTCCATCCTGTGTGCTATGGGTGCATGGAATAACGTATTATGGCCTATGCTGGTATACAGAAGTGCAGAGAAGTTTACACTGCCGATTGGTTTAAATACACTGTTGACACCTTATGGCAATAACTATGACGTACTGATAGCCGGTTCTATGTTTGGTATTATTCCGGTGTTCATCGTATTCCTTTGCTTCCAGAGATACTTTATCGAAGGTATGACTGCTGGAGCAGTAAAGGGTTAATTTCTTAAGGGCATACACTCCATTGCCATTGGCTGCTGCTTTGACCGGATATCCGGCCGGGTGGCAGCCGCTTTAAAAAGCTCTGGGAATACAGCAAATAAAAGAAATTTGTAAAAAAGAGAAAAAAATTAAAAAATGTATTGACTTTTTCATGATAAGAAAGTAATATATTACTTGCGTTGTGAAATGCATGCGGAAGTGTCGGAACTGGCAGACGAGCAAGACTAAGGATCTTGTGGCCGCAAGGTCGTGTGGGTTCAAGTCCCATCTTCCGCATTGGATTTATTTGCTACAGCAGATAAACGGAAGCAGGAACAATGCAAAACAGTTTTGCAGAAGTGGCGGAATTGGCAGACGCGCACGGTTCAGGTCCGTGTGGTGGCAACACCATGAGGGTTCAAGTCCCTTCTTCTGCACGAAAGAGATGGTCTTGCGACTGTCTCTTTTTTTGTTTTTGCTTTTTGGAGTATGATATGGTAGAATATAACCCGGTTTAGTAATGGTAGTATCAATGCGGAGGAAATTATGAAAAAGAGAACAGGAATGACGTTGGCAGCACTGGTGCTGATGTTCGCATTAGCTGCCTGCGGAGAGAAAACAGAGCAGGCTGCCAGTTTGACAGAAGATACCGGTACACAGAAGTCTTCCAGCGAATTGCTGGCGGATGGGCTGGAATATCTCTTGGGAGATGATACGGAGGATGCCATTCCCGATGTGGAGGAGGATATTTCCCAGACGGAGAAAGAAACCATACAGGAAGAGGAGCAACTGGAGCAACACATAGAAGAAAATGCAGAAGATATGGTAATATATTACAGCAATGGTTCTTTGGAGAGTCTTGCGTCCGATACAGTCAGTGATAAGGAAAAAACAGCAGAGAATATCATATCTGCCCTGGCAAGACACAATATCGTTTCGCTGGATACCAAGGTGCTCTCTTTCCAGGAGGAAGAGATTGTGGGCGGCAATATGCTGCATCTTGATTTGTCGAAAGCTTTTCTCAATTATTTAAAGACGATGACAAGAGAGTCTGAGAGTATAATTATTGCTTCTCTGACCAACACGTTCCTGGAAAACTATAAGGCGGCAGGCATTTACATAACCATAGAGGGAGAAGCTCTGACAACGGCTTATGGCACCTATGAGATGCCTATGACGGTAAGGACACCGGAAGAACTGTTACAGAGCCAGGAGGCAGCAGAGGAAAACGGGACACCGGAGGCTGTGACAGAGGAAGAAAGCCCGAAGGAGAGCGGGGCAATCCAGGAAAAGCAGGACGGTAAAGCAAAAGACAGTATGGAAGCAAAAGATAACGTGGAAGATACCGAAAAAGCTTCGGCAACAGCAGAAGAAGGAAGGCAGGAAGATGGCACAAATCAGTGAACGGGAACAGCTGATATTTGAAATTGCACAGACAGAATGGGATATGTTTCAACACGTATATAATACAGGTGGCAGGGCATCCTGTCAGGATGACCCGGATACCTTTTTCAAAATGCGTATGAGTCAGTGGATGGTATATTCAGATGAAGTGCTTCACAGCTATTTAGAGGATTGTCAGAAAGCGTATGAAGAGGGGAGAAACCTGTTATTTGAAAAGTATGGCAGGATGATGGAAAGTACTTTTCCAGAGGAATATGAGAAGATTAAGGAATATCTGCCGGCAGTGGAAGCGAAGAAACCATTGGTGGAAGAAATTGTAAAGATGAATCTGGAATGGGATGCACAGATGCTGCAGAGATATCCGAATTTGCGAAACCGGGGCAGAGTTATGACAACCGCAGAGGACAGTGTGATGGCAGGCTCTTCCATGGAAAGCTATCTGCGGTGTGAGCTTTTAACCTATTCGATGCATACATTGGAACTGATAGAGAAAGAAACAAAGGAAGCATATGAAAAAGGCGAAAGCCTGTTGGAAGAGACTATCGCCAATGAAACGCAGTTTTATGGCTATGCTTCGCTGGAAGAAGCAGAAGAAAAGCATCAACCCTTGAATTAAATATCTGTGAATCAGAAATGTAAGCGTCTGCGCACTTCGTTGCGCAGGCGTTTTTTGGCCAGAATGGTAATCAGGGCAAAGTCGATGATAACACAGACAGTCAGAACCACCGCAGACCAGGTAATCCGGTAAGGGACAGCCAGCAGGTGTCTGATGAGCAATTCCAGGGCAACACAGAATGCCGGTATCTCAATAAACAGATACAAAGCACCAAAAAGAATTGTAAAAGGCAATACGCGGGCAAAGAGGGAATATAATTCCACCATACCAGTCAGAAGAATAACAATGGGCAGACCTAACTTCCAGAACCAGACATCGGAGGAAGTCAGAAAGCTAATCAGATACAGATAGACTGCTACTGCCACTCCGTCAGCTAACAGGGAGATATAAAGTGGCGTTTTGCTGTAGAAGACCACTGGAAAAGTAAATACAAACAGGCAGATACAGATGCCAATAACCAAAAGGGACCACAAAGAATTGTGAAATACCAGCAGGTTTAATAACAGGCAGGTAATGCTGGTAGCAGACAGCACTACACTTAACAGAATCCCAAGATCTTTACGCTTAACCATTTCCACCTGTCCTTTATCGGTGGGATAGGGAGAATCGGGTTTTTCTGTATTTGTTTCATTCGGGTTAACAACAGGGGTGTTACAGAGAGGACAACTGGTTAAAGAAGGGTCCAGCTCGACACCGCAATTTACACAATATGACATAATTAGAATCCTCGTTTCCGCGCAGAAACGCGCTATTTTTAAGGGAACAGAAATTGTTCGTAAGTGGTGGAAAAAGTATATTTGCCAAAGTAAACTTTTTTATATCAGAAAGCGGACTCGTCGGTACGGTTACTTTCTATTTTCACATGAATTCCATCCTGTACCAGCTTACGGAAGAAATAACGTTCCACATCTGCCTCTACAATGCTGCTGGCAAAATTGATGGTCAGAACATCTTCAAAACTGATGATAGCACAGTTGGTACGGGAGGAAAAGGGTTGTCCCATGTAGATATCGAAACGCTCGATATAGGGTTTCATTTCTTCCGGCACTTTTAGGGCACCCATATTGGTCAGACCGGCAGAAGAGTTTTTATCCTGAATCTTTGCATAAAAGGTTCTGACCACAATATCTTTAATAAACAGTGGGACAATGCGGATTACCGGGTTACGCTGGGTGGCAGCGTTAGTGGTAATATCGCCCCGCAGGAACTTCTCGTTGATGTAATAGCGCATATAGTGATGCACCTGGGTAATGATTTCTTCAAAGGTATATTCTCCAAGCCTGGGGTCGATGGAAGGATATACCATGGTAATGAAGTTGCGTAGTGTCCGGGAAGGGAAGAAACGCCGAAGATTTACCGGCATGGCAATCCGTACGGGATATTGCTTTAGGTGAAACTCTTTCGACTGCTTCTGCAACAGGGCATAGAGCAGGACAGCATTCAGATATTCTGTGATGCTGGCATGATATTTCCTGGCAACTGTCATAACCTCTTGGACGGAGAGAACCCCATCTACGATGTTTAAAGTATAAAAAGGCTCCTTTGTGCCCCGGACACGATAGGTTTTCTCTGCCGGGCGGGGAGGACGTACCTGGGCGTTGGCATAACGCATATAGGCATCTTCCAGTTCTTCTGGATGAGGTTTTTCATTGATGTCCAGAACGAAACCGGAAGGGGGAATAGGATGTCCTTTTAACTGTAGGTAAGTGGCAGTCAGGGTCTGTAGCAGGCACATGCCACCGGTACCATCGCCCAGGGAGTGATGTGCCTCAAGGGAAATTCTGTTGTGATAGTAATACACACGGATAAGGTAGCGGTTATTACTTTTAAAATGCATAGGCATACAGGGATTCTTAATATCCGGCTGGACATAAGGACCAGGACGATTGTTGGGCTCCAGATAACGCCAGAACATCCCTTTGCGCATGGCAACCTTGTAGGTTGGGAAACGAGACAATGACATATTCAGTGCCTGTTGCAATAAATCTGGATTAATTTCCTCTTTTAAGACCACCGAAAGGCGGTAAACGGAGGAAAAATCCCGGCGTTGTAAGGTAGGATATACGATAGCTGATAAATCCAGCTTGTACCATACATCTTTTGGGCTTCTGCCTGTATGCTTCTGCGATAGCTTTGTTTTTGATTGTAAATCGCTCATAGTATCCTCGTTTCTGAGCAACTTGTTGTGAAAACTGGTTTGGAATATCTTTGTAACCATTCACTCGAAGTTTTTAATTGTTCTTTTGAAATAAAATGATATATTAAAATTATACCACAAAAAGAGCTGGAAAATAAAAAGAATAGAATATTTCAAAAAAGGAAAGGAAAAGAAATGGCGGACTCTCAGAGAACAGAAAAAAGAAACACAAATTTAATGCATCTGATTAAAAGAATGCATGGCGCAGTAGAAAATACGGATATTGAGAAACACAGACAGTCGCAGGACCACTTCGGAGCTTTATTGGGAAATAGCAAGGATGTTTTGATAGAGGAAATAGAGATAAAGAACCTGATACAGGGCAGTAAAGAACAGGAAAGCAGAGTAATTCATGGAGAATGGATTTATGTAAACCGAGCACATATGAAGAAATATATTATTCTATATTGTCATGGGGGAGGGTATTCTACCGGAAGCTGTGTGTATGCCAGAACGCTGACAACCAAACTGGCTACGACCACTTCCATGGATGTGCTCAGTTTTGATTACCGACTGGCACCGGAACATCCTTATCCGGCAGCCACAGAAGATGCTATGCAGGTGTGGAATTATCTGATGCTGTTAGGGTATGGAGCCAGGGATATTATTCTGGCAGGAGACTCAGCAGGAGGCAATCTGGTATTGTCACTGATGCTCCGCCTGAAGCAGGAAAACCGGCTTTTGCCAAGGGGAGCGGTGCTGATGTCACCTTGGACGGATTTAACTTCTTCTGGTAAGTCCCATGTTGCCAAAGCGTCCATCGACCCGGTTTTGAATGCCGAATATTTGCAGGAAATGATTACTAATTACGCACCGGGACGGGATTTAACCAATCCGCTGATTTCTCCCCTGTTTGGTAATTTTGAAGGATTTCCACCGGTGTATATCCAGGTGGGCAGCAATGAAATATTACTGGACGATTCCAATATGCTTTACAAGAAGCTGCTGAAAGCCAATGTTTCGGTAAAACTGGATTTATTCAAAGGTATGTGGCATGTATTCCAGATGTCGCCGTTTAAGACAGCTTATGAGGCGATGGATAAAAACGCGGAATTTATTTACGATATCTGCAGGTAGAGGAAAACGATTCGCCCAAAAAGAACTTGGCTGGAAAGTGACTACAAAATGATTGCCAGAAAAGATTTGCGGAAAAGCGATTCGCCGAAAAAAGGATTTACAAAAATTTTGGAAGAAAAAATCATAGAAAAAAAGGAATCCGCGCCCGGGGCGCGAATAATAAAGATAGGACAGTTGCAACATGGAATACGATAGAGGGTATATGAACTAGAGAGAAGAAGGGCATTTCTATGAATATACGGGAAAGTTTGGAGCAGTGGGAGAAGGAATATTTAAGTCCTTATGCCATGCTCAGTATGGATTCCAAAGGAAGGTTAAAGGAGGAAGAGCAGTGTGATATCCGACCTGTTTTTCAAAGGGACAGGGACCGAATCATACATAGCAAATCCTTCCGTAGGTTAAAGGATAAGACCCAGGTGTTCCTGACACCGGAAGGGGATCATTATCGGACCCGGCTGACCCATACGCTGGAAGTCAGCCAGACTGCCAGAACCATAGCCAAGGCATTGCAGTTAAATGAAGATTTGGCTGAGGCGATTGCGTTAGGGCATGATTTGGGACATACGCCTTTTGGACATGCCGGGGAGCGGGCACTGAACAGAGCCTGTCCTTATGGTTTTAAGCATAATGAACAGAGTGTACGGACAGTTGATATTTTGGAGAAGGAGGGTCAGGGGATTAATCTGACCTATGAGGTTCGGGATGGTATTTTAAATCACCAGACTTCCAGCATGCCGCATACGTTAGAGGGTAAGATTGTCCGTCTGGCAGATAAGATAGCCTATATCCATCATGATATGGACGATGCTATCCGGGCGGGAATCTTACAGGAATCGGATGTGCCAAAGGAGATATGCGCTGTTATAGGAGACAGTTGTGGTAAGAGACTGGATCTTTTCATCCATAATATCGTAACCAACAGCAAGGGCAGGGACGATATCTGTATGTCCGAGGAAGTAGCCCAGGCAATGCAGGATATGCGTAGGTTCATGTTTGTCAATGTTTATAAAAATCCCCTTGCAAAGAGTGAAGAAAGTAAGGCAGAGGGGTTAATCGTTACCCTTTATGAATATTATATGGATCACACAGAGAAGCTTCCGGCTTTTCTGCTGCGGCTTTATGACGGCGGGGAACCGCTTGAGAAAATAGTCTGTGACTACATCGGTGCCATGACGGATCGGTTTGCCATAGCCCAGTATCAGGAAATCTATATTCCGAAGACCTGGCATGGCTAGGAACAGAAACAAGAAGAAGGTTTACTATGTATTATCCGGATGAACTGATAGAAGAAGTCAGAATGAAAAATGATATCGTGGATGTGATTTCTGGATATGTCAGGATTCAGAAGAAGGGAAGCAGTTATTTTGGGCTGTGTCCTTTCCATAATGAAAAGTCCCCTTCCTTTTCGGTGTCCGGTAGTAAACAGATGTTTTACTGCTTTGGATGCGGGGCAGGGGGAAATGTAATCACATTTCTGATGCAATATGAGAATATTACCTTTCAGGAAGCCGTTAAGATGCTGGCAGACCGGGCAGGAGTTGCCCTTCCGGAGGTTACCTATTCTGAGGAGGCAAGGAAAAGGGAAAACAGACGGAATGTCATGCTGGAGATAAACAAGGAGGCAGCCAGGTATTTCTACTATATGTTAAGATCCCCCAGAGGAAAAGTAGGGTATCAGTATTTACGGGACAGGCAGTTGTCCGATGAAACCATCCATAAGTTTGGTTTGGGCTATGCGGATGGGGCAGGAAGTGACCTGACGGCGTATCTTCGCAACAAAGGCTATGCCGATGACCTGATTAAGGAATCCGGCTTAATCGGCTTTGATGAGAAAAGAGGCATACACGATAAGTTCTGGAATCGCGTTATGTTTCCGATACAGGATAGTAACCACCGGGTCATTGGTTTTGGTGGACGGGTAATGGGCGATGCCAAACCAAAGTATCTGAATTCTCCGGAAACGCTGATTTTTGATAAGAGCAGGAATCTGTATGGATTGAATTTTGCGAGAACTTCCCGAAAGGGAAATATTATATTATGTGAAGGGTATATGGATGTTATCGCTATGCACCAGGCGGGATTTACCCAGGCGGTAGCCTCCCTTGGCACCGCTTTTACTACAGGACAGGCAAGTCTTCTGAAACGGTACACCGAGGAAGTACTGCTTGCCTATGACAGTGATGGTGCCGGTGTGAATGCTGCCCTTCGTGCCATTGGTATTCTGAAGGAATCCGGTCTGCGGGGAAAGGTTATCAATATGCGCCCCTATAAGGACCCGGATGAATTTATGAAAAATCTGGGGGCGGAAGCTTTCCAGCAACGGATTGACGAGGCAGAGAACAGCTTTTTCTTTGATTTGCGCATGTTGGAAGGGCAGTACGATATGAAAGACCCGGAATCCAAGACCGCTTTTCATAGAGAGATTGCGAAGAAGTTATGTACCTTTGAAGAAGAGGTGGAGCGGGAGAATTACATCCAGTCGGTAGCAGAGAAATACCACATCGGTTATGAGAATCTGCGGAAACTGGTAAATTCCTACGCTGCCAGGACTGGACTGGTGACACCGGTAACAAGACCGAAGTCCACCATCAGCCAGAAAAACACACCGCAGGACAATGTAAAGAAGTCCCAACGGCTGTTACTGACCTGGATTACCGAGGAACCACAGGTATACCAGAAGATAAAGCCTTATATCAGTGCCCAGGATTTTACGGAAGAACTGTATCAGGAAGTAGCACAGAAGCTGTTTGCCGGTTTAGAGCAGGAAACGTTTACTCCGGCATCGATTATCAGTACTTTTGAGGAAGAGGAAGACCAGCGCGCCGTGGCAGAGCTTTTTAACACGAAGCTTGCCGAGATAACCACAGACCAGGAGAGGGAAAAGGCTTTTCATGATATTCTCTATGCGGTAAAGAAGAACAGCTTTGATTATTATTCCGCCAGGATGGGATCGGATATGAATGCCTTAAATCAGGTTATTTCGGGCAAAAAAGCACTGGAAGAACTCAGCAAAACGCATATTTCCCTGTAATGCGGGGTATAATGTTCGCGAAAACAATAAGAACGCGGCACATACCTGCAGGGCAGATATGGATAGAACTTGAAACATAGGAAGGATGGACCAAGTAATGGACGAAAATGTACGTGCAAAGTTTGAAGAGCGGTTAAAAGAGCTCTTGGCGATTGCGAAGAAGAAAAAGAATGTATTAGAGTATCAGGAAATCAGTGATTTCTTTGCTGAGTTTTCTTTAGAGGAGGAACAGTTTGATAAAATCCTGGAGATGCTGGAGCAGAGCAATATCGATGTGCTCCGTATCACCGAGGACGATGATGTGGATGATGAAGAAATCATTTTAAGTGAAGAAGACGAGGTAGATGTGGAGAACATCGACCTGTCTGTCCCGGATGGTATCAGTATCGAGGATCCGGTCAGAATGTATCTGAAGGAAATCGGTAAAGTACCGCTTCTGAGCGCAGAGGAAGAAATTGAACTGGCGAAGAAGATGGAGATGGGCGACCAGGAGGCTAAGAAGCGTCTGGCAGAGGCAAACTTACGTCTGGTAGTCAGCATTGCGAAGCGTTACGTGGGACGTGGCATGCTGTTTTTGGATTTGATTCAGGAAGGAAATTTAGGTCTGATTAAAGCGGTAGAGAAGTTTGATTACCGGAAAGGATATAAATTCTCCACCTATGCAACCTGGTGGATTCGTCAGGCGATTACAAGAGCCATTGCCGACCAGGCAAGAACCATCCGTATTCCGGTGCACATGGTGGAAACCATCAATAAGCTTATCCGTGTGAGCAGACAGTTATTACAGGAGTTAGGACGTGAACCTACGCCGGAGGAAATTGCAGCAGAGATGAATATGCCGGTAGAGCGTGTCAGGGAAATCCTGAAGATTTCCCAGGAACCGGTTTCCTTAGAGACTCCTATCGGTGAGGAGGAGGACAGCCACCTTGGAGACTTTATCCAGGATGATAACGTACCGGTGCCTGCCGATGCAGCTGCTTTTACTTTATTAAAAGAACAGCTGGTAGAGGTGCTGGGAACCCTGACCGAGAGAGAGCAGAAAGTGCTCAGATTGCGTTTCGGTCTGGATGACGGACGTGCCAGAACGCTGGAAGAGGTTGGTAAGGAATTCAATGTAACCCGTGAACGTATCCGTCAGATTGAAGCCAAGGCACTGCGGAAACTGCGTCATCCAAGCAGAAGCCGTAAATTAAAGGATTATCTGGACTAATGAAACCTGTTGTATTATCGAAACGGTTACAGGCTGTGGCAGATATGGTAACAAAAGGAAACCGTGTCTGTGACGTGGGATGTGACCATGGATTTGTATCTATTTACTTAGTGGAGCAGGGCATTAGTTCCAGTGTACTGGCGATGGATGTAAGAAGCGGTCCTCTGGGAGCCGCAATGGAACATGTGACAGAGCGTAAGCTACAGGGTGTGATACAGACCAGACTGTCAGATGGTTTACATAAGTATAATATCGGAGAGGCAGATACGTTAATCTGTGCCGGTATGGGTGGTAAGCTGATGATGCGGATTCTGTCAGCGGAGAAGGAGAAAACAGATTCCTTCCGGGAACTGGTTTTACAGCCCCAGTCGGAGCTGGAGGAATTCCGCCGGTTTCTGTTCCAGAGCGGATATGCCATTGTACAGGAGAATATGATAGAGGAAGATGGTAAATTCTATCCCATCATGCGGGTAGTGAAAGCGCAGGGGATGGAAAAGGAACCAGGGGTGTTGGCTTTCCGGTATGGACCGGTATTGTTGGAAAAGAAGTCACCGGTATTATGGACATACTTGCAAAAAGAAGAACGAGTATATCGGGAAATACTAAAACAGCTTATGGAAAGAGGTCTGGAGGAGCCGGGTAGAAAGCAAAGATACCAGGAGGTCAGTCAGATGTTAGAAGAATGTCAGACAGCGAGAAACATGATTCAATCAAATCGCATATGAGAAAGGCGATTTCGCTTATATCAATCATAAGGAGGGCGTGGTTATGGTTACTATCAGGATTGGCGGAGAAGAGAAGTTATATGAGGAAGGCATCAAATATGAGATTATCGCCCAGGAATATCAGGACCGGTACGACAGCAGAATAGCACTGGTGTTGGTAAATGGTAAAATACGGGAGTTGATGAAGCGGGTCGACAGAGACTGTGAACTGGATTTTATTACATACCGTGATGCCATAGGACACAAGACATATGTACGGTCTGCCATCATGCTGATGATGAAAGCCATCAAGGATGTGGCAGGTATGGAGGCTGCAGTTAATGTGAAGGTGGAGTTTACCATTGGCCCCGGCTATTATTGCAGCTTTAAGAATGGACTGAAATTAGATGAGAAGACAATCGCACGGATTAAAGAGCGTATGGCACAGCTGGTGGATATGGATATGATGGTAACCAAAAAAGCTTATCCGGCAGACGAAGCTATCGCACTTTTTGACAGCCTGGGAATGAAAGATAAGGTGTCTCTGTTTACCTACCGGAGAAGCTCCAGCATTAATGTATATTGTCTGGGGGACTATTATGACTATTATTATGGCTATATGATGCCAAGTACCGGCTATGTGAAACATTATGATTTATTCCCTTATGAAGAGGGCTTGATTTTGTTATTGCCGGAGCAGGAAACACCGGAACAGCTGGGAACCTTCGTACCGCGTAAGAAACTGTTCCAGACATTGATGCAGACCTGTGAATGGGGCAAGGAAATGGGCATCGATACGGTTGGCGAACTGAATAACCAGATATGTCAGGGAAATATTGAGGATTTGATTCTGGTGCAGGAAGCGTTACAGGAGAGAAGAATCGGAGAGATTGCCAGAGACATTGCCAGACGTGGTGGCGTGAAGTTTGTCATGATAGCAGGACCATCTTCCTCTGGTAAGACAACCTTTTCCCACCGATTATCCATACAGCTTCGTACTTATGGTCTGAAGCCGCATCCGATTGCTTTGGATAATTATTATGTAAACCATGATAAAACCCCGATTGATGAAGATGGCAATCCGGATTATGAATGCCTGGAAGCGTTGGATGTGGAGCAGTTTAATAAAGATATGAGCGAACTGTTAGCAGGAAAGAGCGTGCAGCTTCCGACCTTTAATTTTAAAACCGGAAAACGGGAATACACCGGCAAAATAACCACGTTGGAAGAGGAAGATGTCCTGGTAATTGAGGGTATCCATGGATTGAATGAGAAGATGTCTTATTCCCTTCCGGCAGAAAGTAAATATAAAATCTACATCAGTGCACTGACCACCCTGAATGTAGATGAGCATAACCGGATTCCGACAACGGATAACCGATTGCTCCGGCGAATGGTAAGGGATGCCAAAACAAGAGGTTCTTCTGCCAGCAAGACCATTGCCATGTGGCCTTCTGTCAGAAGAGGAGAGGAAAAGTATATTTTCCCATTTCAGGAGGAAGCGGATGCCATGTTTAATTCTGCCATGATATATGAACTGGCAGTGATTAAACAGTATGCAGAACCATTGCTGTTCGGTATTAAGAAAGGGGAGCCGGAATATCACGAAGCCAAACGGCTTCTGAAATTCCTGGAGTATTTCCTGGGGGTCAGCAGTGAGGCACTGCCGAATAATTCTCTGTGCAGAGAGTTTGTAGGCGGAAGCTGCTTTGACGTATAGAAGATTTTATGGTATATATAGAAATGCCAAGTAAGATAAATAATCGCGGCTGTACAGACGAAAGGGTACAGGTGAGGAAAGTCCGGGCTTCACAGGGCAGGATGCCGGATAACGTCCGGTGGAGGTGACTCCAAGGCTAGTGCAATAGAAAAGAAACCGCCATGGCTGGCGTAAGCCGGATTATGGTAAGGGTGGAATGGCAGTGTAAGAGACTACCGCTGTGCTGGTAACAGCATGGGCTGTGTAAACCCCATCCGAAGCAAGACCAAAAAGAAAGCAACAGATTTGCCCGATCTGCTTTCAGGTGGGTCGCTTGAAATTACTGGTAACAGTAATTCTAGATAGATGATTATTCACGACATAACCCGGCTTATCGTTTTGCTTGGCATTTGAAAAAAGACCTTGTATAAGGTCTTTTTTTAATGCCAAGGTTTCTGGGTTACCTATCCGGAAAAGAAAATCGACTTTCTGCGCAAAGATTATGAAGATTACATCAGATAACGTACAAACCTGCTTAAGGGACGAACCAGTTTCAGAAGCAGGTTTTTTGATGGAGTAAGAGACTGTGGGGTCTGCCCTTCCTGTAAGGAATAGGTGCCATCCGGGCATACTATCAGGGAATCGGCTTCGTATTGCGCCATGCTCGCCTGCATGAGGGCATTTAACGGTTCACTGTCAATGACTAACATCAGCTCGGTATCCAGGTAGGCACTCCGCATATCCCAGTTAAAAGAACCAATACCGGTCAGCCGGTTGCCGATGGTAAAGCATTTCCCATGGTAAGATACACCATTGTCATATTCCAGGATGGACAGCCCGGTGTCTAACAGCTCCTGACGGTGGATACTGTAATCAGCAGAACCGAAAGGATTGCCGTTATTTGCCACGGAGTTTGTCATCATGGTAACGGAGTGGTTCCCATCACAGAGAAGCTGTAACCGCTCCATCATATAGTCATTACAGAGAATATAAGGGGTATGGAAGGTAACGGCTTCTCCGGACTGTAGCATCAGCTCTGTCATCTGATAGAAAAGAACCGGCTCCTTCACAGAGGTTTCCGTCGGGTTGGACAACAGGCTTATATGGTTTACCGGTACGGTCATGGCTTCATAATCGATGGGAGTAAACCAGTCCGGGTGGGACTGCAGGGCTTCTGTATGAAGGTTTATGAGTATCTGGGTGGCGGCAGTGACCTTTTTCTTTAAGAAAAAGGGAGTGCTGTCACAGGAAATCCGACAGTCCTTCGAATCCCACAGGGCAGAAAAGTAAGACTGTAACTGGTTCAGGGAAACATCTGGTGTGGAAGCGGTTTCATAAACCAGGACATCCCAGTCATAGTTTAGGTAGTCCGTATCCGTCCCCAGAAAGAAATCATAGGTATTTCTGCCGCCCAGGATATAGGCAGTATCATCAATGATAAGATATTTATCATGAAGCCTTGCCATACTCTTCTGGGGCTGTAATAGACTGGCAGGGTTATAGACTTTAATGGTAACGTTCTCCAGTTGCCCCAGGGCAAGGAAGTAATCGATGCCTCTGGTGGTGTGAGCCAGATAGGAAAAGCCGTCAATCAGGATATTGACCTCTACGCCACGGCTGGCAGCGTCGTATAGGGCAGCTAACATCAGTTTACCGCTGTTGTCTGCCTGGAAGTCAAAGGTGGACAAAACAATCCGCCGGGAAGCCTGCTGTATCAGCCGCAGCCGTTCCGTGAGGGCTTCTTCATTGGTGGTAAGAATAGCAGCTCTGACAGAAGAGACTTCGTCCCCATAATAGTCAGACAGCTCGAAAGTTTCCATGGTTTCTGGAGAGACACCGCCCTGTTTGCGGTAGGGCAGGACGGCAAGCAGCAGATAACACAGAAGGATAAGCACAAGGAGAAACCATTTGTGTATTTTTGCAGGTTTATTGGTCGGAATAACATTCTTTTTTGACATAATAATCTTCGTAATCTCCATTTTGTAGTTGGTTGACATCTTGTGGAATCAGTGATACTGTAGTGACACAAGTGTAACAGTGCAATAAACGTAACATGACAGAGAAAGCTTGTCAACCAAAGCGCGTGTAAGAAGAGAGGGACAGAAGAAAATGGATATGCGCAAAAATATGCGCAGGAATGAGGTTAGTATGAGTACGGTATTGGAAGAAATCATGAAGAACAGAGGGGGCATCCGGCTTTCCGGTGCACAGGCAAACAAGCTGACCAGGGAATGTATCGAGAAAGCACTGGCACAACTGATGGAAGAGAAACCCTTTTTGGATATCAGCATTACGGAAATTGTAGGAAGAGCCGGTGTTTCCCGTTCTTCCTTCTACAGAACCTACGATTCTAAGGAAGCGGTATTATTTTCTATCCGTCAGCAGATATTTACGGAGATTAAGAATCTGGTGCAGCAAAAGGAGTATCAGAAAGATATGAAGAAACTGTTTACGGCGATATTCCAGTATGCAAAACAGCATCGGGAAACGATGGAAACTTTGCGGAAAATGGAGCAGCACAATAATGTGATTTTCCTGCCCCAGATGACGGATTTCTACAAACCCAGAAACCAGGAAGAACTGTATGCCTTTAAATACTGTGAAGGAGGCATGAGCGCATTGTTCAGTACCTGGCTGCAAAATGGTATGAAAGATGATGCCACTTATATGGCAGACCTGGGCTGTTCCCTGTTTGGAGCCCTGTTTCAGAAAATAGGGGAAGTGCAGCATGGTTAGAGACAGGCATAGAAAAGAAAAGCAAAAAAGAAGCGGCAGCCGTAGGTGGTTTTTGGCAGTCATTTTCCTGACCGCCGTCCTTTGGCAGTGGGAAAGCCCCCTGGCTGTAACGGCAAAGGAGCCGGACTTACCGCCCCATCTGATTCAGTCAGTTACGGAACAGGATATTTTCGAGGGCATGCTGGCACTGGATATGTTACAGAACGATACCCTGGAGAAAACGGACTGGGAGCAGGCGTATGAGTTGGTAAAGGACTGTGTAGTCCGGGTGGAAATGGGGAATGCTTATGGCAGCGGGATTGTTTACCGCATAACGCCGCAGCAGATAATGATTGCCACCAATGCCCATGTACTAGACTACTGGAAGGATGAGAGCAGTTTTGTCTATTTCCCGGATGGCTATTATGCGTCTGCTACAAAACTAGGCTGTTCTGCCCGGTATGACGTGGGATTTCTGGCGATAGACAACGACTATTTTACTTATGAAGAATTGGAAACCATGTGCTATGCAGCCGTGGATGAAACCATATATGACACCTTACAGGAGGGCGATAGTCTTTTTAGTGTGGGAGCAGACAAAGAATTGTCTGATTTGGTTTCCTATGAGGGCACACTGGTGGACACCAGCCGGTACATTGAAGAGTTTGACAGCAATATGCTGTATGCCTGCGGTTTTGCTAAAGAGGGAATGTCTGGCGGAGGCACCTTTGATGGAAAAGGGCATCTGATAGGAATGATTTCCGGCGGCACCGGTCAGGGTGAAACGGCAAGTGTGCCCCTTCCGGATATGATAGAAGCCTATAAAGAGGTTGTGGGAGATGAGTAGCGACAGATGGAAGAGAAGATTGCATTTCAGGTAAGAGAAAGAGGAATTGTTCTGGCAGGGGGAATCGGCATTATGGTCTTTACCCTGTTTATTCTGGTGGCAGGAATCTGTCATCCTTCCGCCCATGCCAATCTGCCGGTCTTCTACAGTGTACTGGCAGTCATGCTCCTTTGCGGGGCAGGG
>CAKRWT010000033.1 GCA_934418125.1 uncultured Lachnospiraceae bacterium | reverse complement strand
TTTAGACATAAAATATGCTCCCTCCTAAGTGACAAGTTTTTATTATTTCACTTGTCTACCTAGAAGGGAGCATATCATTCTGCCCCCTTTTTCTATCATCGACTCTCTTTTTTATTTAAAATACTTCACGCCGCTTTCAAATATTTTCATATCCTGCTCGCCGTAAATATTGATGGCAACGGCATCATCACGTCTCTCGGAATGAGCCATCTTACCGAAGCATCTGCCATCCGGGGAAGTAATACCTTCGATAGCCGCATAGGAACCATTGATATTCCACTCTTCATCCATGGATACGTTGCCCTCTAAGTCAGCGTACTGTGTTGCCACCTGTCCGTTCGCAAAGAGTTTGTCAATCCACTCCTGCGGCGCAACGAAACGTCCTTCTCCGTGGGACGCAGGGTTTACATAAGTTGCACCCAGTTCCGCTCCCTGTAACCATGGGGACTTATTGGATACGACTTTGGTATAAACCATCTTGGAGATATGGCGGTTTATGGTATTGAAGGTCAGGGTAGGGGAATCTTCCTTCTGTCCTACTATCTCACCATAAGGTACTAAGCCTAACTTAATCAGCGCCTGGAAACCATTACAGATACCCAGTGCCAGACCGTCTCTTTCCTGTAACAGCTTCATAACAGCTTCCTTCATCTTCTCATTCTGGAAGGCTGTTGCGAAGAACTTAGCGGAGCCATCCGGTTCGTCACCTGCGGAGAAGCCGCCCGGGAACATAATAATCTGTGCCTGTTCAATGGCTTTCACGAATACGTCCACACTTTCACGGATATCTTCTGCGGTCAGGTTCTTAAATACTTTTACAATGGTATCTGCACCGGCTCTTTCAAAGGCTTTGCTGCTGTCATACTCGCAGTTGGTTCCCGGGAATACCGGAATAAATACGGTAGGTTTTGCTACTTTATGTTTGCATACATAAATATCTTTTGCCTGGTATACGTCAGAAGCTACCGGCTTTTTATCCTTGGATGCGGTATAAGGGAATACTTTATCCAGCTTGCTTGTCCAGGAAGCAAGTGCCTCGTCCATGGTAATCTGTACATCGCCATAGCCAAACTTGCCATCTTCTGTTACGGTACCGATTACCTCATAGGAAACATCGATTCCCTTTAAGGCCTCTACGGCATCTGCCGGCATTTCTGCCACGATATCACCGATACCATTACCGAAAAGCTGCTCTTTGCTGTAGGAAGCATCGATGGTCACGCCCAGTTTGTTACCAAACGCCATCTTGGAAACGGCTGCTGCCACACCTTTTGCATCCAGTGCATAAGCTGCCACAATCTTTTTCTCTGCCATCAGTGCCATAACCTGGTCGAACATCTTCATGACTTTCTCATAAACCGGCAGGTCATAGGTATCTTTGTCTATTTTAAAGCGAACCAGTTTATCCCCGGCTTTCTTCAGTTCCGGTGTTACAATCCTGCCGCTCTTTGTCACATCTACTGCGAAGGATACCAGGGTAGGCGGTACGTCGATATCATTAAAGGTTCCGGACATGGAATCTTTACCACCGATGGATGGCAGTCCATATCCCATCTGTGCATCATAAGCACCAAGCAGGGCTGCGAATGGCTGGCTCCAGCGGGATGCCTCTTCACTCATACGTCTGAAATATTCCTGGAAGGTAAAGCGGATAGTCTTGTAATCGCCGCCATTTGCCACAATCTTAGCCATAGACTCTGTCACGGCATAAACCGCACCATGGTATGGGCTCCAACTGGACAGATACGGGTCAAAACCGTAACTCATCATGGTAACGGTATCTGTCTTTCCTTTTAAGACGGGCAGCTTGGCAACCATTGCCTGGGTTTCTGTGAGCTGATACTTACCACCGTAAGGCATGAATACACTGCCTGCACCGATAGAAGCATCAAACATTTCTACCAGTCCCTTCTGGGAACATACATTTAAGTCATTTAACAGGGCAAGCCATGCGCCCTTTACGTCATCTTTCTCCAAAGCCTCTGCCACGGCAGGGGTTGCAATCTTCTCCAGATAATTGTCTTTCTCATCTGGCATATCGACTGCTACGCTGGTCTCCTGATGTGCACCGTTGGTGTCCAGAAAGGCTCTTGCGATATTGACGATTTCCTTACCGCGCCATTTCAATACCAGTCTTGGCTCCCTGGTAACAACAGCAACCGGGATGGCCTCCAGGTTTTCTTCTGCTGCATAGCCTAAGAAGGTATCTACATCTTTTGGGGAAACCACAACTGCCATTCTCTCCTGGGATTCGGAGATTGCCAGTTCAGTTCCGTCCAGTCCGGCATATTTCTTCGGTACTTTATCCAAATCAACGACCAGTCCGTCTGCCAGCTCACCGATTGCTACGGACACACCGCCGGCACCAAAGTCGTTACATTTCTTAATCAGACGGCTTACTTCTTCCCTGCGGAACAGACGCTGAATCTTACGTTCTGTAGGTGCATTACCTTTCTGCACCTCTGCGCCACAGGTCTCAATGGAGCTTTCTGTATGTACTTTGGAGGAACCTGTTGCACCGCCACAGCCGTCACGTCCGGTTCTTCCCCCTAACAGGATAATGATATCATCCGGGTCAGAGGTCTCACGGATAACATTTTTACGGGGTGCTGCTCCCATAACGGCTCCGATTTCCATTCTCTTTGCCACATAATTCGGATGGTAGATTTCCTTTACAAATCCGGTTGCCAGTCCAATCTGGTTACCGTAGGAAGAATAACCGCTTGCTGCACCGCGCACCAGTTTCTTCTGGGACAGTTTTCCCTTTAAGGTATCTGCTACCGGCACGGTAGGGTCTGCTGCACCGGTTACACGCATTGCCTGGTATACATAGCCACGTCCGGAAAGCGGGTCACGGATGGCACCACCCAGACAGGTTGCGGCACCACCGAAGGGTTCGATTTCGGTTGGATGGTTATGGGTCTCATTTTTGAAAAAGACAAGCCATTCTTCTGTCACAGGTCCGTTTCCATAATCCATTTCCACAGGAACCACTACGGAACAGGCGTTAATCTCATCAGATTCTTCCATATCATCCAGTCTGCCATCTTTCTTTAATTTACGCATTGCCATCAATGCCAAATCCATCAGGCAGACAAATTTATCCTCTCTGCCTTTGAAAATTTCATCTCTGACTCCTAAATAATTCTCATAGGTATCTTTAATCGGTTTCTGGTAATAGCCATCTGCAAAGGTCACATCCTTTAACTCGGTAGAGAACGTGGTGTGACGGCAGTGGTCAGACCAATAAGTATCCAGAACACGGATTTCTGTCATGGAAGGGTCTCTGTGTTCCTCGCTCTGATAGTATTTCTGGATATGCTGGAAGTCCTTGAAGGTCATTGCCAGACCAAGGGAATCGTAGAGTTCCTTCAGTTCCTGCTCTGACATGGTGCTGAATCCGTCAAAAACAGCTACGTCTGCCGGCTCGTCATATTCTGTAATCAGGGTTTCCGGTTTTACCATACCGGTTTCCCTGGAGTCCACCGGGTTGATACAATAAGACTTTATTTTTTCAAATTCATCATCAGATACATTTCCGGTTACCAGATAAGTAACTGCGGTCTTGATAACCGGTTCCTCATCCTCTTTTAAGAATTTCACACACTGTACTGCGGAGTCAGCTCTCTGGTCGAACTGTCCCGGCAGGAACTCTACGCTGAATACTCTGCCGTCTGCGGGAATCTCAATGTTCTCTTCATATAAGATGTCTACCGGCGGCTCAGAGAAAACGGTCTTGCAGGCTCTCTGAAAAGTTTCTTCTGAAATATTCTCCACATCGTAACGGATGAACTCCCTTACTTCCTTTACTCCATTGATATTCAGGTAGCTTGCTATCTCTTCCTTTAGTTCCTTTGCTTTGACTGCAAAAGGTTCTTTCTTTTCCACGTAAATGCGTTTCACATTACCCATGATGAATTTTTCCTCCGTGTATGTATTTTGATAAATAGCTTTCTTTATTGATTGTGCCACAGAATCTGCCACTTTTCAATGCTTACTTACGCATGCAGTCTGTGAATGAGCCGATAGGCGATGTCTTTTTCCGTAATCAGTGCCTCCCTGTGGGTAAAAAAGACAATCCCGTCTGTGGGGGCAACAATGGTTTCCTTTACCGTTCCTTCATAGGGGTCTATGATTTCTGCCATTTTATTTCCATAACGCACGTCATCCCCCGGTTTTACCAGCCCTTTAAAGATACCACCGCTTCCGGCATGGATATTGGAAAGGTCCTTTTCCACAATCACATGGCTGATATAGCCGCTGTGGCTCTCATACCGGATAATCCCCATCCTGGTCAGGAAACGCAGTATGGCAGCTACCGCCTGGTCTGCACTCTTTTCATCGATTTCGGTATTCTTATTGGTATAGATGGAGAAGGCTGCTGTCATCTCATCCTGCCAGTTATAGTTCAGGGTCTTGGTATCAATGGGCTTGGGCTTTCTGACTGCCACATAGGGCAAGCCAAACAAATTCGCAAGGGACGTATTCTGATAACCCGTTTCCATCATACGAACATGCGGAATAAACTCTCCATCCATATAGAAGCTGGCAAGCTGGATACCATAACTGTAATCCTTAATGGCCTCGAAAACACCGCCAGCCATGCGGGATGCCATATCCCCATAGGTATTTCCCGGAAAACAGCGGTTAATATCCACGTCCTCTACACCCCAGAAGCGTTTTCCTACATTCATGGAATAGCTGTTGACTACAGGAATTACCAGAATCTCTTTGCCCGCACTGATACAGCCATTTCCTTCCAGTTCCTTTAACACCCGTACCAGCTGGGAACAGATATAAAGCTGCTGTATCTCATTGCCCCTGACAGGTCCTAAGATACAGGCAGATTTATCCCCTTTACCAAACCGGTAACCCCATACCACCATAGGCTCTCTGTAGGGTGCCTCTATTCTGAAAATCTCATCCTTATACATCTGCATCCTCCAATTCCATCAGGATTCTGGCAAGCAATGCCCCTTCATAGACAATCGGATATTCCCGCAGGGTAAAAACCAGTCCGCCCCGGCCTGCCCGGATTACCTGTTTTACCGTCCCTTTCAGGGTATCCACTATCTCTCCGATTTTTTCTCCCTTTTGTACATAATGCTCATGGACAATATTGGGCAGGAAGATGCCCGCACACTCTGCCCGCAAAAATTCGACCTCGCCGTCTGTGGATATGGCTGCTTCCCTTACCGGTGTTACCGGACCTGTCCAAAGTCCCATTTCATGCATCAGATAGAAAATACCATCCGCCACCTGATTCCCATATTCCCGGTTAATCCGCATGCCAAGTCCCATCTCCACAACTAATGTAGGCACTCCTAACATATTCATGGAATGGGCCAGTGTGGATTCATGTACCGTTGCCGTTGCATTCAGCCATATCATATCGGTATTAAGCAGCTTGGCAAAAGGCAGCAGCTTCTGGACGAATTCCGCACTGACACGCACCTGCGGTATCTCACGTACATACATGTTGGAGGCATGTACATCAATACACACATCCGAACCGATGATATCATCCACCACGGCAGCTGCTACCCGTTCCATCACAGCACCCTCTGCAGAACCTGGGAAAATCCGGTTCATATCCATATCCATTTTTGGAATGTTCCGTCTTGCCACATCAATTCCCAATGGGTTTAACTGTGGGTAAATATCCACAATACCGGTCAGATATTCCGGATGCTCCTGCAGCCTTCTGGTAATCTCATAACAGACATACTGTCCCTCCAGCTCATCTCCATGAATTCCTGATACGATGGAAATTCTGCCTTCCTTTCCGGTGTAATTGTCTTTGGCAATCCGGTTTTTATAAATAATCAGATTTTCTCCCACTGGTAATTCCACAGTGCATACTTTTGTTATCATTTGCTATCCTTCCAAAAAAAGATGCTTCTGGTATTTCCGGAAGCATCTTTACTCATCCTGTCTATTTGATTCTTCTCATTCCACAATCAGACCCTGCATAATGTAAAGAAGCTGTTCGTCTACCATCTTCTCTGTGATGCCGGAGGTCATTGCCTTGATTTTCATGCCTTCCAGTACATACATGATATTGCTGGCAGCACCCTTAGGGTCCTCACAGTAAAACTCTCCACTGGCAATTCCTGCCTCTATCAGTTTCTCCAGTACTTTAACCCCTGCAGAAAACTGTTTTCCCAGCATATTGGCTTCCTCTTTTTCCTTCTGCCCGAAGAAATATTCATAGACTGCAACATCCAGGTTGTTTTTCCTGCGTAACAGTTCCTTTTTCTGTTCCTTCAAAAACAGGGTCAGAATATCCGCTGCCGTATCCTCTTCCGAGATATGGTTGATAAAAACATCATCTGCTTCCCCTGCTTCCAGCTGTAACACTTCTAACAGAATCTGCTCTGTATTTTCAAAATATAGATATAATCCACCCCGGCTGATTTCACAAGCCTCTACAATATCCTTCATGGTTACATCTTTATAGCCCTTTGTGGCAAACACTTTTCTGGCAGTCTCCAGAATATATTGCTTTTTCTGTACTGATTTTTCTCCCATAGCATTCCTATTTCCTTCTCATAGCCTTTGCCTCTATTCTTTAGGCTTATCATCCCAGAATTCCACATTATCCCACATTTTCTTCACAACTTTGGCAAAAACACCATACTGCACTGCCTCCGTCCAAAGCACTGCCTTGGTCATACCACCCATAACATATTTCGATAAAATTGCTGTCAGAATATTCATCTGGGTAATATCGGTTTCTTCGATTATCTTCAACTCATCCTGTATCGTGCGAATCCGGTACTTGGAATATACATAAACATAATTTCTGTCTAACAGCTTCGTTCTTTGGGCTTCTTTAAGAAAGCTCATCAGGGTTCCGTCATATACCGGAAAGGGAATGGAACTTCCCCGGATACCGGAGCCGTCAAAGGTCTCGCACACATTCTGGCCTGCTTTTTCCTCCAGCCAGGGAAGGTAACGGAGTAACTTCTGAATATCCGGTTTGTATTTTTCGACTACCTGCTGTCTGTATGCAATATCTTCGTTTTCCATCCTGTGTACACCTTCCTTTTCATTTGACAAGTCCGTCGTTTTTCATTTTATCATATTTTACTTAAAAGTACAGCACAAAATAGACTTCCGCTTCTTGTGCACATTGCCAAAATGAGCCATTATCTGTTCTCTATTCCTTGTATTTATCTCCAAAAACTTTTATACTGGAAGAAGTATAAATAATAATAAGTATTGATTTGAAAGAAAGGGGTTTCCATGGCTGCAAAAGAATTTCCGGCAGGAACGCAGCTCGTCCAAAGCGAGCAGCCGCTTAATGCGATTCATGTTATCGCCAGGGGTACGGTAAAGGCAACCTATCCGGGTGGTGAATTTTACTTACAAAAGGGGGATGTAATCGGTGTCTGTGAATTATTCTATGACATGCATTTTATATCTTACCAGGTAGAAGAAAACGCTGTCATTGCATCTTATGCATGCTCTGCTCAGCAGTTACATCACATTACACACAACAATGCGGATATGACAGACCTGATTATTCTGTCTTTATTCCACCAGTTTCATGAAATTTTAGACCAGTATGAACTATTACAATTTGACTGCTCCAATCTCTACAATTATCTCGTATCCAGTTATGAAGATTACCGCAGCTTCTGTGCCAGACATAATTTTGCCGCAAGGGCACTTCCGGATTTAGACAATCTGTCCGAACTGGTATTGGAAGAAGATGTGGAAAGCTGGCTCAGCGGTTTCTATCGCCATCTGCGGGATATGGTATCCCAGACACCTGTCAAAGACCAGGATCCTGACTTTCTCTTAGGACTTATCCTGAAAGCCAGCCAGGACATCCATCACGTTATCTCTGTCTGTGGTGTCATGTATGATTATAAATCAGAAATTGCCAGTCTGTTAATGAACGAAAACCATTTGGACTTCTTCGACCTTTATGCCAGTGTTTTATACAAAACCGGCTCAAATGCAGAGGACTCAACCTCTCTCATCGCTGCTCTAAGCACCATGATGATTCAGTTGGAAAGTCTGCCTTCCATTGACAAGGATATGTACCGGGAACGTGTTGCTGAATATAAGGACCGTTTAAATTCCTTAAGCGAATACCAGCAAGCCCAATCCGACGAGCAGTCCCTGTCCGACAGTACCCCGGAAATCGTAGATTCCCTAAACACCATCTTAAGTTACTCCGGTGTGGATGAGGAAACCGCATCTTCTTTCCGTACTGCCATCAGTAAATTCAGTAATTTAAGCGACAAAAATGCGACAGACGATGCCTGCAGAAAGCTGCGGCTTACTATCACAAAGATGTACTATACTATCTATGAAGCAGCTTTTATGCGCAGTCTCCGTGACCCGAATGTTCCCAAAGTGGTCAAAATGTTCTTTAACTTCGGTTACATGGACGAGCATCTGGCAGGCATGGAAAATGCCGCCTACCTGTATTCCATTGTGGACAGGCTTCCAACCAATCCTGCCAAGAAGGTATACAGCATGTATGAATGGTTGTTAGCCATCTACAATGGGCAGAAGGTGCCTAGCAGAAACGAATTTGACACCGATTACCAGGCACATATCCACGAATTGAAAGTAACCGGTAAGATTACCGCAGCCCAGGAAACTGCCTTGGCTAACGACCACGAGAAACAGGTACAGTTCGAGATTCAGAATATGTTCCCGCCGGTCAACAAAATATCCTTTGGACGTATTTCCAGCTTCTGTCCGGTTTTCTCGGAGCATAATATTTTAAAAGACCTATCCGCTTCCATCGTTTCCGCAGACAGAGTTACGGAAGCATTTAGCAAATTACGCGCACTGGACTTCAGCGCCTACTATCGGGATACCATCTATACTAACTCCGAGCTTGGTATCGGCAGAGAAGCTATCAGTGTGGAAATCCTTCCGGATATCATCCTCATGCCGAACATCGGTATCCGTGGTGTTATGTGGCAGGAAATCGAGGGCAGGAAACGTACCACTCCGGCACGTATGATGGTCTCTATCTTTGAAATGGAAGATTTGAACCACCTGCTGATTCGTCTGACCGGCGAGTATCGTTGGGAAATGTGCCGCCGTATCCAGGGTGCCCGTTGGAACGATATTACCGATGCTTCCCTTACCAGTGAATACTTTGAGTACATTCAGTTCTATCGCAAGAACCGCGATTTGTCTGCCGAAGCAAAGGACAAGATTAAATTAAATATGCAGAAAGCCAAGAATAGCTTTAAAGAAATGTTTATCCGTGATTATGAATCCTGGATTACCTTTGAAGGTGCCGGTTCCCCCAGGCTGAACAAGGTAGCACGAGGCATCCTCTTTACCTACTGCCCATTTGCAAAGGAATGCCGGGAATCTTTAAAAATCAATCCATTATACAAGGAACTGGTTGCCCATTACGAGGCCAGACAGAAACAGTGGCTGCATCACTATGACAACCTGTTCCAGAAACTCAAAAACATGAATGCGGAAATTCCGGAAGTTCTGGAAAAGCAACGCCATTATCTGGAAAAATAAAAATCTGGCACAAAACGCAAAGAAGGTGCGGTTTCCCATCAAGAATCCGCACCTTTTCCATATCTTATCTTCTCTTTTTCAAAATACTTACTTCTGTTTTACTTTCCAGTCCTTACGGTAAATATAGAAGCAAACGATACCGAGTAACGCACCCCCTACGATATTTCCAAGGGTAACCGGCACCAGATTCTTCATCATACTTCCAACATTGACAGACGCACACTGCGCAGCCGTAATGCCATACAGTTCTTCTGCCTTGGCCACATATTCGGCCCTGGTGGCTGACAGAATACCGGCTGGAATATAATACATATTGGCAACACAGTGCTCATAGCCGCTTACAACGAATGCCAGAATCGGGAAAAAGCAGGCAAACAGCTTACCGATAACATCCTTGGCAGAAGCTGCTAACAGAATCGCACCACATACCAGAATATTACACATAATACCAGATGTAAATGCCGTCCCAAAAGACAGATTGGTTTTCCCCAATGCTACCTTAATGGTATAGGCACCAAGTGCACCACCGGTATAATTATACTGACCACTGAAAAAAATGATAACATCGATTAAAAGTGCTCCTACCAGATTGCTCAGCCATACAATAATCAAATCCCGTACCATTTCAGACGCTTTTACCTTCTTCTCCAGAACACCCATGGTAATCAGACAGTTACCGGTAAAAAGTTCTCCGCCAACCAGGACAATCATCATGAGTCCGACCGGGAAAATACAGCCTGCCAGTGTTCTTGCCAGTCCCACATCTGCAATAGTATGTACTGCCACATTACTGCTGGAGCCCCCCAGTGCAATAAAAGCACCTGCCATCATTCCCAATAAAATCATTTTCCCCAAAGGCAGATGCGCCTTCGTAACACCTGCGTTAATGTTTGCTTCAATCAATTCTGCAGGTGTGTTCATATTACTGTTCATATCCATCCTCATTTCTGCGCATTCCTTCTCTCATACTTCTCTGTCCTTTGTCCGATGCGCCCGGACGCAGCTTTTATCGCTGTTTTCAATGCCCCTGAACAGTTTTTTATGATACCATAACCTCCCATAAAAATCAAATTCCGGACAAATTGTAATGTAGTTTGCACTAAAATTCCTTTTTTCAATTCTATATACGCAAAATGTTTTTATTTTTTACCTGTATTTCTTTTTCAAAATACCTTTTTCAACCTTTTTCGCTAATATAGTTTTATTTTTTTGCAATATATTTATAGACTATCCAGTGGAAAAAGGATATATTAATTACAGACTTGATTACGGAAGTCAAGTCGGTAATAGCAATTCCGGAAGAATTCCCCTTTTACACAAGCGAAAATCCCGAAGGTTAACCCTTCGGGATTTTCGTTTGTTGCTTTATTGCAATACAAGAACGGAATACCCTGGCATCTGTGCCACTCCATCTTCATAAGAAATCGTTTCTTCTCCACTTTCTATCATAGCTCTTACTTCCGTATCCGTTCCAATCGCTTTTCCATTTAAGGTAATTCTACTTAAATCTACAGATACTTCCGTTCCCGCTGTCACAAATACCAGCAAAATCTCTGAGCCCTCATAGCTCTTCTTTAAAACACAGACGGATTCTTTTCCCTCTGGCTGCGCTACCTGATACCCATCTGCGGCTCCTTCTTCCAGACAGGTAACACTTCCTCTGGCTATCTCCGGATTCTGATTTCTGACTTTAATTACTTTCTTATAATACTGATAGACAGAAGCGGTATCCTCCGCCTGCTCTTCCAGGCTGTCAAACTTCATCTTTATATCATCCATATCTGCCGGTCCGTCACACATACCTTCTGCCTCCGGATTCTTGCTCCAGTACATCGGTGCGCGTTTATTTTCATCCTTACCAGCACCCTTCATGCCCAGTTCCTCACCATAGTAGACAAAGGCAGAACCACTCATCAACAGATTCATGGCTCCCGCCATTTTGGTCTGACAGGCAGAGTCCTCTCCTGCATAATAGCCGGCACTTCTTCCCATATCATGGTTCGTATAAAAAGGAGCATCTATATAGTTCTCATTGTAAGCGCCAAAGGTATCCTCCAGACCTGCTGCCGCCTGTCCGTATTTGGATGCCGGAGCACCATTTAATACCTTGGAAATAATGCCATCTTTATCCGCGAAAGCAAAGTCAAACATACTGTCAATTCCGCTGCCATAATAGGGCGCATATTCTGCCATATCGAGCCATGCCTCACCCACCAGATAAGAATCCTCCTTCTGTGTCTTCACTGTGTCGTTCAGCCATGCCAGAAAATCAATATTGGACTGCGCTGCGCCGGTATAGTATTCTTTTACCGCATCTAACCGGAAACCGCCAACGCCCATAGAAAGCCAGTAATCGGTAATTTCTGCGAACTCTTCCCGCAGTGCCTCACTGTCCAGGTTAAAGTCCGGCATCTCAGACCAGAACTGGGCTTCATAATACCAGTCGGTTCCCTCTACCGCATAATATCCTCCTGCCTGCTCCTTTGAAAAATGATAGTAGTCTAAATAAGGGCATTCCTCCACACTTGGCTCTTTGCCGTCCAGCTGCTGCAGATAACTGTATGCCTCCTGGAACCATGGATTCTGGGAAGAGGAATGATTCAATACTAAATCCATGATTACCTTGATACCACGCTTGTCGCACTCTGCCAGAAGCTCTTTAAAATCCTCCAGCGTACCATACTGCTCATCAATCCCATAATAGTCTGCCACATCATATTTATGGTAGGTCGGAGACGGATTGACCGGCATCAGCCAGATGCCATTACAGCCAAGGTCCGTATCCGTGGCATCATCCCCATCGTTGATATAGTCCAGCTTAGAGATTAAGCCCGGAATGTCCCCGATACCATCCCCATCACTGTCACAGAAAGAATATACAAACACTTCATAATAGGTTCTGTAATTATCCTCTATCACATTTAACGGAATCCTGTCTGTCTCATCCTCTGCCGTTTCCGGCTCTACTACCATATTCTCTTCTGTGCTTCCGTCTTGCACTTCGGTCTGCTCTGTTACCGGATTATCCTGTGCTGTATTCTGCGTACCACATCCACTCATGAGCATCGCCAGTGTCATCGCCACTGCCGTAACCCGCAATGTTCTTCTTCTCATAATTTCTCCTTTCCCATGATAGACTGAAAGAGACACAGATACCCTTTTCATTCAGATATCTATGTCTCTTGCTGTAATTTCTCACATAATCTTACGCTCTTTGCGCATTTACTCTCCTCAATAGCCGTTAGCCCTTTACAGAACCACCAGTAATTCCTTCTACGTAAAACTTCTGCATGATAACGAACAGAATGGAAATCGGTACGGAAACCACTACACCACCTGCACAGAATACCGAGAAGTATTTGTTAATCATGGAACGTCCTAACATGTTAAACAGTCCCAGTGCAACCGTCTGATCCGCAGCAATACCAGAGTTTAACATCAGCTTCGCAAATACGAAGTCTCCCCATGGAATCAGGAAAGAACTGATAACGGTATAAACAATAATCGGCTTGGATAACGGAATAATAATCCGCCAGAAAATCTTTGCCTCAGATGCACCTTCCAGTCTTGCTGCTTCACTTAAGGAAGTGGAAATAGTATCCATAAAACCTTTACAGATTAAGAAGCCAAGTCCTGCACCTGCAGAATATACAATAATCATTCCGACATGGCTGTTTGTCAGACCGATGGACTTCATAACGAAGTACACAGCAATCATGGACAAGACACCGGGGAACATATTCAAAATAATACTGAAACTCATAATCTGTTTTCTTCCCGGGAACCGAAGACGGCTCATTGCGTAACTTACCATCAATACCAGTACCGTAGAAATAATACAGGTAAAGATTGCAATGATTAACGTATTCATAAACCACTGGTTATACTGCACAATTGAGTCAGACTGGAAGAATAACTGCTTATAGTTATCAAAGGTCCATGTCTGTGGGAAGAAATGTGCTGTATTAATTCCCTTGTAACCACTGAATGATGTTACAAACAACCAAAGGATTGGCACCAGCCAGAATACTGCTAAAACAAGCAGGAAAAGATGTCTCAAAACAAAATTAATCTTCTTTCTCATTATCGGAACTCCTCCTCCTTATCGCCTTTAATTGTTCTGGTAAAGGTTATCAGTGTAAATGCCGCACAGATAATAAATACGATAATACCGATAACGGATGCCATCTTGTAATTGTAGTACTCGTTTGTCAGTCGGAACAGCCAGGTTACCAAAAGGTCAATTTCCTTGGCATTAGAGTTGGCAAGCAGCTGGTCTGATGTCACATATACGTCCTGTGTTAACAGATAAATAACATTAAAGTTATTGATGTTCTTTACAAAGTCTGTAATCAAACTTGGTCCTGTTACGAATAACATGTATGGCATTGTAATCTTTACAAAAATCTGGAATGCATTGGCACCATCGATTCTTGCACTTTCAATCTGGTCTTCCGGAATATTCATTAATACGCCGGTTGCAACAAGCATCTGATAAGGAACGCCGACCCAGATATTAATCAGCACAATCATGACCTTCGCCCATCCCGGATTGGTCAGGAATGGAATGTATGTCAGGTTGCTGCTTACCAGTCCGATACTTTGCAGGAAACCGGTTAATCCGATATTGCTGCAGAAGGTATTTACAATACCATTATCTGCAAAGAAGTTACGAACCAGCAATAAGGTTACAAACTGTGGTACTGCAATGGCGATAATAAACAAAGTTCTCCAGAGCTTCGGAAGCTTTGTTTTCTTATTGTTAATAAACTTCGCAAGCAGGATACCACCGATATAGGTCGTAAAGGTCGCCAGTACAGCCCACTCTAAAGTCCATACTAAAATCTTTTTAAAGGAATATCCAAAAGTTACTGTTACCGAGTTGGAGAACAGGTTTTTAAAGTTCGTCCAGCCTACCCAGGTAAACAACGCACTCGGCGGCATGTGCTGCTGGTCATAGTTGGTAAATGCAACTGCAATCAGCACCAGAATTGGTAATACGTTCATCAGTATGACGCCTAATGCCGGCAATGTCAGTAACGTGATATGGAATTTTTCATTAAACATCGCCTGCACATCTTCACGGAAGTTATTGATATGCTCGCCGTTTTCCTTCTTTACCTGCAGACGATATACTGTTTTCATATTTGCAATCCAGAATAATACGAATACCACTATCAGGAATAACGAAATAATGGAACTAAGTAATATCAGGAATGAGTTATCATAATCATTTACGGTACTGGTCATCGTCAGCGGGTCAAATACCTGCTCAAACTGTACCGTACCAAGTGTTCCAAATTTAGCAAGATTCGGTGCTGCATAACCAACACACATAACAATAAATACTGCTTCTACCAGAAACATTAAGATACCATTCACAATCTGTTTTCTGGCAAAGTAACCTGCACCCATAAATACTGCGGATAGTTTTACCCACACGTCTCCCTTGGCAAAGGCAATTCCTAAATTTTTAAAATAATTTCCTATAGCGTTTAATGCCTTCTTCATACGAAACTCCTCTCAGAAGTAACTGTTCTAATATGGTAATATGAGATGCTCTTCTCTGAAATAATAATCCCTGAGATAATTTCCCATATTTTCCCGCTTTTTTAAGAAAGGGTGAGTGATGAACACTCACCCTTTCAGCTTAAGACTATTATCCATTCAGCATCCCATTTGTGAAACTACATCTGCAATGCTTCCAGATACCATCCTATATGCGCAAGCCATTTATCACGGCTTCAAACTCAGCTTTACTAAGTTTTATTCTACAGGAGCTGTGATACCTTCTACTGCTGTATCCAGTAATTCCTGTAAATCTGTTCCATCCGGGTTACCAGATGCAAGAATCTGTCCTAATGTTTCAGCTGGAGACCAGAAGTTTGCACCGACACGCTGTGGTGTTGCATAAGCTGCCTGCGCTGCAAGAGCTGCGATTGCCGGGTTAGCCTGAACTGCATCGGATGTTGCTGCTGCGATGTTTGCAGGTCCAAGTCCTCTTGCTTCAAATCTTGCTGTCTGGCTTGCTTCGTTTGTTAAGTACTCTGCAAGGAGCATAGACCAGCCAACGTTAGCAGAATGAGGATTTACACCGATTAACTTGTAACCGGAGAAAGAAGACATCTGATAGTCTTTACCAGCTACGTTGAAGGTAGGAAGTTTTGTTGCTGCATAGTTGTCTCCCCATGCTTCCTGCGCTGTTTCTGCTCTCCATGTACCATTTACACAAGCAACTACGTTGCCTTCTGCAATCTGGGTAGCCATATCTTCATCACCCATATCTACAAGTACGCCAGAAGCTGTTAAATCAATGATTGCCTGAGCAACATCTGCTGCGCCATCAGCATTCCATGTACATGTATTTGTAACGCCATCGTCATTTAATGTTAAGTCATATCCAGCGCCCTGGAAGAAAGCGTAGATATACCAGCCATTGGAGATGTCCATTGCAATCTTCTTACCAGCTGCATCTGCAACTTCAATCATCTTCTCTAAGGACTGAACATCATCCTCTGTAAAGATGGAAGAATCATAGAACATAAAGTATCCGTTATCTGCTGTCATAGGATAAGCATATAATTTGCCATCTGCAGAAGCTGCTTCAACAGCACCTGCTGCGTTCTCTGCAGCTACATCATAAGTATAGGTTGCTGCAACTTCCTGTAATGCGCCTGCTGCTGCTAACTCGTTTACCTGGTCATCAGCGAATGCGAATACATCTGCTGCTGCCTCAACGTCTGTTAATACAGTATCTTTTGCTGTAGACTCGGACTCAGCACCAAGTGTGATATCGAATGTTACATCCGGGTAAGCTGCCTTGAATTCGTCAAGTAACTTTGTTGTAAGATCCTGATCTTCTTCAGATGCCCATACTGTTAAGGTAACGGTATCTGTTGTAGCTGCGATTAAGTTAGCTACTGGGTCTGCTGCATCTGTTGCAGCTTCTTCTGCTGTATCCTCAGCAGGAGCTTCTTCTGCAGCTGTCTCTTCTGTAGCTGCTTCTGTTGTCTCTTCTGTGGTGCTTTCAGCTGCTGTATCAGAGCTTCCGCATCCAACAAGAGAGCCAGCAACCATTGCTGTTGCAAGTAATGTTGCTAATGCTTTCTTCTTCATAACTTTTTTCCTCTCTCTTTCCGGAGTATAACTGTCATATACTCCCTATGGTTTTACCATTTTGTTTCTATATAAAATGTGTTTCCACATTTCATACCATAAGAATTACCGTCTGAAAAGTGCTGTCTGGGTTCTAATCCAGTTTCTTCTCTCCTCCGGAAGTGCATCTTCCAGAATACGCCATTTCCAGTTAGAACCAACGGTAGATGGCTGGTTCATCCTTGCTTCATTCCCTAATTGTAAGATATCCTGCATCTGGAAAATAACCACATCTGCTATGCTGGAATATGCCAGACGGATATAAGCATCGGGAATATCTTCTTTTTTATCTATATTTAAATAGGAATACAAGTAAGCGATTTCATACTCGGTCTGGTTCCGGTAGTATCCCATAAGTGTGTCATTATCATGGGTTCCTGCATAAACCACCGTATTGGTATCGGTATAGTTGTGCGGCAGATACTCATTATCCGCATTGCCATCAAAAGCAAACTGCAATACTTTCATATCCGGCCAGCCAAGCTTCTGTACCATTCTGTTCACCGCCGGGAGCACCGTTCCCATATTCTCAGCTATAATAGGTTTCCCACAGGCTGCCTTTTCCAATACATCCGCCAGCTTTTTCCCGGGACCTTTGACCCATTTTCCATGCCGCAGGGAATTTTCCCCTGCAGGAATACTGAAATACTTTACAACACCGATGAAATGATCCAGCTTCACGGCATCAAACATAGCCGCATGTTCTTCCATTCTCTGCTGCCACCAGGCAAATCCATCTCTTTCCATCTCTTCCCAGTTGTATACCGGATTGCCCCAGACCTGACCCGTCTCGGAAAACCGGTCCGGTGGACAGGCTGCCACACGAAGCATGTTGCCTGCATCATCCAGTTGGAAAAGATTTCTGTGTTTCCAAACGTCCACGCTGTCGTAAGCAACGTAGAACGGCATGTCTCCAATCATCTGTACCCCATGCTTTGCAGCATATTGCCGCAAGGTCTGCCATTGTTTGAAAAAGTAATACTGACAGAAGTTCCAGAATCCGGTTTCTTCCTTCATCGTTTCGGCACATTGTGCCAGACGCCTGGGATTTCTGTTCTTTAAATCCTCTTCCCATTCGTTCCACGCTTTTTGCTCCTGCTGTTCCTTGATTGCCATAAATAAACTGTAATCATCCAGCCAGGAAGCGTTCTGCCTGCAAAATGTTATGTAATCGTAAGATTCTGTATCAAATCTCTGATAGGCAGTTCTTAAAACGTGATACCTGTTTCTATATAAAATGGAGTAATCGACATTCTCCTGATTGTTTCCCCAGTTATGGGATACGACTTCTTCTCTCTTAAGCAGCCCTTCCTCAATGAGGTCATCCAAATCGATGTAATAAGGATTTCCGGCAAATACGGAAATCGACTGAAAAGGACTGTCGCCCATGGTTATCGGTCCCATCGGTAATACCTGCCAGTACTTCTGCTTCAAATCTGCTAACAGGTCGATAAACCGGAAAGCTGCATTTCCAAAAGTTCCTATTCCGTATGCGGATGGCAGACTGGATATGGATAACAGGATGCCTGCCCCTCTTGTTAATGACTTTGCTTTCACTTCTCTAACCCTCACCTACGAGAAAATGTTTTCGATAAATTTTCGTAAACTTTCGTATCTGAGATAAATTTAACACTTTTTACTCATTTTTGTCAATATGGAAATCGTTTTTCTTCTTGTTTTTGCCATATTGAACTGTTTTTTCATATTGTTTTTGTTTATTTTTTATATATCATCGAAATTTTTCGCACATTTTATGTATCCTTCTTGAAAAATCGATTGCTTTCCTTTATCCTAAAAACAAATGAACTTTTTTATCGTACGAGGGGGACTACTATGGCTACAATCAAAGATATTGCCAATCGCCTTGGCATCTCTGTAAGCACGGTATCCAAAGGCTTAAATGGTGCCAGTGACATCAGCGAATCTCTACGGCAGGCGGTACTTGACACTGCGGTAGAATTAGGATATACCACCAAACAGATGCGTGGAAAAGATAACAAGAAGCTCTGCATCTTCGTTGAAAACATGGATTATGAAACACCGGAACAGTTCGGTTATGACATTATCCTTGGTTTTAAACAGGTTGCTTTCTGCTCTCATTATGATGTTACCGTTACGCCTGTCACACCCTTCATACAATCTACCCAAAAGTATGATACTTATATGTTAAAACATGGCTATGTAGGTGCTTTCATGATTGGGTTTGCACTCCAGGATGACTGGATTGGGCAGTTTAATAACACCATGATTCCCACAGCCTTATTAGATAACTATATTCGAAAAAATCCTGCTGTCGGTTCTATCGGAACAGACAGTGATGAAGGCATTGATGATGCCATTGCCCATCTGGCTGCTTTGGGTCATACCCGGATTGCCCTGATTAATGGTTCCCGCAATTCCATGATTTCCGACCAGCGGCGTCAGGCTTATATCGACAGCATGACTGCCAGAAACCTGCCTTTCAGCGAAGCTACCATGCCTTATGGCTATTATGTAGCCGATGCTGCCAAAGACCATGTGGGAAACCTGCTTTCCATGGGCATTACCGCTATTTTATGCGGTAACGATTTGATTGCCTCCGGTGTCATCAACGAATGTTCCCTCCGGGGCTATCGTGTGCCGGACGATATCAGTGTCATCGGTTTTGATGACATTCCGCTGTCTGCGAAACTGAATCCGCCGCTTACCACCATACGGCAGAATCGTCTGGAGCTTGGTAAGTCCGGTTTCTACACCCTGCATTCCCTGATAAATCAGGTTCCTATCAGCCGGACACTTCTTCGTCCCCAGCTGGTGATACGGAATTCTACTGCACGGGCTTCTTTCTGACAGGAAAGAAGCCCTGTTTTACTTCACCGGAAATTCTTGCAAGTTTGCTCGCCGGAGCCAACTTTTTATGGTTGATAATCCCGAATCAGTTCCAATGCCGGCAATGCATTGCCTTCATAATCAAACAGTGCCTGATTCGCCCATTCATTTCCACAGGGACCTTTTTCCTCAATATACGAAAGAGCCTCTTCTGTTGCCCAGCCAGAGCCGGGAACCGGAATCCAGGCTGCCTCCCAATAGAAATAGCCTTTTCCTTTTCCATCCGGAACCTGCTTAATCACATCAAACAATGCTTTTAAGAAGTCCTTCTGTCCTTCCTTACTCATAGGGAAGGGAACCTTTGCAGCAAGTTCCGGCTTCGTTGCATACCCTTTTCGTTCTTCCGGGGCAAGCTTTTCATAGGAAGCATAGTCCTCCATGGTAAAGCCCATGGAAACCTCTGCTATCATCAGTTCCTTGCCATAGCGCGCTGCCAGGTCATTCATGTTATTCTGTAAATCCTCTAAAGAGCCATGCCAGAACGGATAGTAGGATAAGCCGATAATCTGAAAGTCCTCGCCACGCTCGATATAATGGTCAAACCAGTCCCGATACATGGCATTGTTACCACCATTATCCAGATGGAGCATAACCGGCATTTCCTTGTCCACGCTTCTTACGCCACGGATACCGGCGCTGATGAATCTGGCAAGATTATCATAATTAGGCAGCTGTCCAAGAGGCCATAAGGTTCCATTGGTCAGCTCATTTCCCACCTGAATCAAAGTCGGATAAGCTCCTGCCGCTTTCATGGCTTTGAGCGTATCTGCGGTAAAATCATAGACTGCCTGCTCTAACTCTTCCACATTCATGCCGCGCCATGCCTTCGGCACACGCTGCTTGCCCGGGTCAGCCCAGAAGTCACTGTAGTGCAAATCCAACAGCACTTCCATGTCATGGTCGAGCGCCCGCTTTGCAAGCTCTATGGTAGTGGGCAGGTCATTGGTTCCTGCGCCGTATGGCTTTCCATCTTCTGTATAGGGGTCATTCCACAGACGAAGACGGACTGCATTTACATCATAGCTTTTCAGAATATCGAAAACATCCTTCTCTACTCCGTGGTCATAGAATTTACCACCAAGACTTTCTACTTCTTTGACCGTAGAGAGGTCCATTCCCTTCATGTATTTCATGCCAAAACCTGCCCTTTCTTTTTCCTTCAATACCTTTTGTTTAAAATCCAGAATTGCATTTACAAAATTCTCTTTATCCAGGACACAAATATACTTGGACATTGTGAATTTCGCAGGAACTTAGAAGTTCTTCCTGTTTCGCCCCGCATACAGCAATTATCCTGCAAGGACGTAGGATAAAGACGAAACCGAGCCTGGATGGCGAGTTTTCGTCGGTTGCGTAACCTGCCAACACCTGAAAACGAAACGGCTAGAACTTCTTAGTTCCGTAGAATCTGAACAAGGAACAAGTATTTTGTGTCCTTATATCATGCGGCTCTGTGTTTAATCAAAGTCAAACTTCGTAAATCTCTTCATCGCTGCTTTATAGCGGAAGCGTACCAGTTCATTTTTCTCTAATACATCTTCTTCGGAACCTACATACTGACAACGGATACAATGGAATTCTTTCTTATCCTTGTCATAGAACATATCAATATCTAAGTCTCTCATGAAACAGGAGGGACATCTGTAATTTAATTTGCCTTTGCCAGATTGAGCCATGTTGCAAATACCTCCTTATCTTTTAACCTGGTTGTATATCCTAACGTAAACATCGGGGAGAATGCGTAACCTTCTTTGATATAGCCTACGGCATCCTTTTTGTCACAGCTTAAGGAAACCCTTGTCTCAATTTCAGGAACTACGGCAACTGCTTCGGTAGCACCTGCCATCTGTGCTTCACGGCACTTGTACGCATAATCAATGCTTTCTGTATTGCTGCCATCGGTAACGGACAATTTCACGTTTGTCATATCCTCAGAGTATTCGGTTGTACCATAGCACGCTACCATATATTCGTTGATTTCTACTTCTGCAGCCGGGTCGCTCATTTCTAAGATATTTCTTTCAATCTTAATATTGGAGCTTCCTTCTTCAAAGTACAGCTTTGTCTGCAATTTTACAGTTAAATCCTGGAACTCGATATCAACAGGGTCCAGTGTCAGGATTCTGGTGTTGCCTTCCTGGGAGAAGTGTGCTTTGGTTCTGCACAGGCAAAGGTCTACTTCTTCGCCGTTGTGTGTTAACTTCGCACTTCTTACGGTTCCTTCCCCTGCATAGTGTGTGAAGTATCCTGCCCTGTATTTTTCCTGAATCAGGAATGGGTAGGAAGCATCTGTTACGTGCTTGGTACCGATACCTACCGGCCACTCTAATTTGGCTGCATAAGGACGCAGGTCAACGATGGCTCCACCCTGGTCCATATTGACGCAGGCTCTCATGTATGGGTCACAGTACCAGAATAACTGCTTGTCTGAACCATATAAAATATCTCTCCATAATGCACATTCAGGCTCTGTCAGCGTCTTCTTCTGACGATAGTAATCAGCGAACTCAGCCATGGTCATATCATCCAGCTTGCCTTCCTTTTTCAGCTTGCCATAATATGCCATACCATCTTCATAGGACTTTAACAGAAGTTCGTAAGGAGCTTCCCAGCGTCCCATTTTGTTCATCCAGCCTGGTCCTACGAACATCATGTTGTATGCGTATCCGTTGTTGTATTTTGCCAGGTCACGATACTGGTCAATCAGATTATATAAATAAGGATATTCCCATGTCTTGGAATCGTAGCACATACTGCGGAGTACATTCTGTGGATGGGTTCCGAAGTTAGAGCCGTTTCCGTCATAGCATGCAATCAGGTCGCGTGACAAGTGTGGAATTGCTACAATACCGCTGTCCTCTGCTGCGTTCGCTGCCGGTGCGTGTACATTCTGTTTACTCGGAATCCAAGGTGCCCATGGACCACCATCCATGAAGGTGTACCAGGAATTGTTGCAGGTGTGGTATGCCTTAGGACCTTCTTCCCAACAGGTTGCAACGGCACATTTTACCATTGGATATTTCTCTTTGATGTAATTAACCAGGTCTGCATCCATGTAGTAGGAACCGGTAGATTCCGGATAGAATCCGAACCTGTCATGGAACTTGCCAAATACGTCATCTACGATAGACTTTTTGTCTTCCATGGAAAACATCCAGATACAGAAATCTTTGGTCTTATATTTCTCACGGAACTCTTTACAGGGAAGTCCTAATAAAGATAATGCAATTTCGTCCCCATACTTCTCATGGTCTGCCTTTGCCAGTTCGACTGCTTCGTCATTAAATAAAGAAGCATACGTCATCTGAATCGTTGTTTTCAGACCATTCTTATGTGCAATTGCCTGCTGTGTTTTGAAAATATCAAGTGACTCTGTCAAAAGAGCCTTTCTTCCGATATCTTCTTCTTTGCCGTGTCCGGTTACCTTTTCTGCATACTCAGGAACCATCTCCGGACGATGGATGATGTTGACAATAAACTTATCCATAATGTCCTCCGTTTTTATCTTGGTTTTATTGTTTCATTGCGCATCCCGTTGTGCACTTAGTCTTTTCCTTTTGTTGGTTTCTGTTGTGCAACTCGCCTTTGCGCAATCGGTTGTTCATGTGATGATAATAACAAACTGCACAGAGGATGTCAACGTAATTTTTGCCAAAAAAGGAAAACGTATTCTTATATAGTTTGCACAAAAAGGAAATTCTTATGGATTCCATCCATCCACAAAAATGCATCCACAAAAATCCCGGTACTGCCCTTTACATCCTTTTTATTCCATAGTAAAATTGTGGCAGCACAGAAAAACAAGGAGCTTTCGGCTATGAAAATTACAGTAATAGATGGACAGGGCGGACGTATCGGTAAGACCATCATCGAACAATTAAAGGCTGCCCATAAAGATTTGGAGCTATATGCCATCGGCACCAACAGTATCGCTACTTCTGCCATGTTAAAGGCAGGTGCGGATTATGGTGCTACCGGAGAAAATGCAGTGCTCGTCAATGCTGCCGATTCTGATATTGTCATCGGACCTATCGGTATTGTCTTTGCCAACGCTCTCTTAGGGGAAATTACACCGGCGATTGCCACCGCGGTAGGTGCCAGCAAGGCTTATAAGGTTCTGATTCCAGTCAACCGCTGCAACCACTTCGTAGCTGGCTGCGCCGAAGCTTCCATGAGTGAGTACATCAAATCCGCTGTAGAAAAAATCGATTCTATCCTGGCAAAGCATCCTTTGTAGGAAATTTTCAAGAAAAAGGAGATGCATCCGGTTAAAGATTCATCTCCACTCTATTACATTTTTCTTTTATCTGATAGGTTTCAAAATATTTATTTTCATAAGGAATCCACAGGTCTATAAAACGCTGCAGCATTTCTTCCCCATTACGCAGTAAAATCCGCTCCTGCTGCGCTTTTCTGGAAATATCCACAAAAAACCGCAAATCGTAAACTGCTTCCCCGAAATAGGGATGGCAGCTATAGGAGCCTTCCACAATGGTTATCCGCTTCGCAGGCAGATGTCTTTTCTCTGCCAGAGTAAAAGTACGGCAGTCAAAGGGCTGATACGTGATGCCTTCCGGCTCTCCCAGATGTGCCAGCACCTCTTCCCGGAAACGCTCATAATCTACATTACCGCCTGCCTGGGCATACCGTTCTTCGGTTCTCTGCTCCGGTCGCAGGAAATAGTCATCCATGTGGAATACATTGCAGTCATAAATCTCTTCCAGAATCCTTGCCAGGGTAGTCTTTCCACCGCCACATAATCCATCGATGGCAATGGCAAACGGCTCTGTGCCTTCCTGCTTCGCCAAGGCTTTGTCTATGGCAAGGCAGACCGGGTACACCTGATGAAAGGCTTCCGTTACCAACCGGTAGGCGGGAGCGTACTGTTGCCGGAAACGGGCACTGTGGCTTACCGGCGGATACCCCTTCTCCCGATAGTCTGTCAGATAAGCGGCTATCTCTTCTTCGGAAAAAGACTGGCTCTCTTCCTGCAAAAGTGCCAGCTTCTGTTCCAGACCGGATACACTGCCCTGAATCTGCTTTGCTGACTCTGCAAACATGCGGTTTAAGGTAGTGGCTGCCAGTCCCTCCTCCAGACACTGCAAAGACAGCCGGTAACTGCCGTTTCCGATGGATTCCCACAAGGGGCTTTCCCACTCATGCGACGAAAGCCTGCAGTTCTCATACTCCTGTTGTATCCACTGCAGGCTGGCTTCCTCATCCGGAATCAGATGCCCGCCACCAAACTCGTTTTGATAGATAAGCTTGACTATATCAGTCAATTCCATTTCCGGATATTTTTCCTTATGCTTTTTCAAAACCTGCTGAAGTTCTTCTATCGTCTGCTTCATAATCGTTTAGTACCTTCGCTTTTTTCAGTGCAATCATAATAGCAGGAATCAGTACAATCTGCAAGATAATGCCCGGCAATGCATTGATAAATGCGCCTGCTAAAAACATCTGGATAGAGAAGCTGTTTCCACCAATCCCATAAAGCGGAATACATACGATTCCCCATACCGCACGTCCTGCCAGCATAGCACCCAGCAGACTTACATAAATGTTGAATGTCTTTTTGGGCAATTTGCTGTAAAGGATTCCTGTTACGGCACCATACACAGCCAGTTCAAATGCCATGGCAGTAGCGGTAGGCATCATCGGTGGCATGCCAAACAGTACACTTCGGAGAAGTGGTGTGATAAAACCTACGGCAAGTCCATACTGCCAGCCGCAGAGAAAGCCACACAAAAGTACCGGAATATGCATCGGAAGAAGCATGCTTCCAATCTGTGGAATCTGTCCCGTAAAAAAGGGTAAAATGATTCCCAATGCCATAAACAATGCTGCTAATACTAATTTTTTTGTATTTTTCATAGTAACACCTCAACTTATCTTATTTTTTCTAACTGTTCCAAAAGCTGTGTCAGACTCATTTTCTTCTCTCTGGCAATCCTGCTCAAATCTTCATACTCGTACTTTTCCCGGTGTATGCCATAGCCGTCAGCAATCTTTTTCCTTATTGTTCCATAAGGGGTACCCACTTCCTGTATTCTCCGTTCCAGTACAAATCTCTCCTT
>CAKRWT010000032.1 GCA_934418125.1 uncultured Lachnospiraceae bacterium | reverse complement strand
GCCACCTACTGCCTCTTCATAAGTTTTGCCTGCCGACCTCGGGCTTGCTGCAATCGTTGTTACCTCAAACCATGGATGATTCTCTAACAAGGAAATAAATCTCTGTCCAACCATACCAGTTCCACCTAAGATACCTACTTTTAACTTTTCACTCATTTTTCTTTTCTCCTCACCGCTTTTATTTTATCTTGGGATGTCAATGGCATCCTCATCCTGCCAGTCTTTTGACAGGTATTCTTTCTGTACTTCAATTACCTTGCGCATGGCATCCGGTCCCGGTGCCCCTACAGTCAGTCTCTTCTCCACACAGGTTTTCAGGCTGATTGCTTCATAGATATCTTCCTCGAAAACAGGACTGATTTCTTTCAGTTCTTCGATTGACATATCATCAATACTGCAATTCTTATCAATACAATACAGTACCAGTTTACCGATAATGCTGTGCGCATCCCGAAATGGTACGCCGCGCCCTACCAGGTAGTCTGCCGCATCGGTAGCATTGGTAAATCCCATAGTTGCACTCTTTTCCATGACTTCTTTATTGAATTTCATGGTGCGAATCATACCTTCAAACAAAGCCAGACAGCCTTTTACGGTATCAATGGCATCAAAGGTAAGTTCTTTATCTTCCTGCATATCCTTATTATAAGCTAACGGAATCCCTTTCATAGTAGTAAGAATGGATACCAGAGCTCCGTATACACGCCCGGTTTTTCCTCTTACTAATTCTGCAATATCCGGATTCTTCTTCTGAGGCATGATGCTGCTTCCGGTAGAATATGCATCATCTATCTCCACGAAACGGTATTCATTGGAATTCCAGATGATGATTTCCTCGCAGAAACGACTCAGATGCATCATAATCGTGGATAATGCAGACAAAAATTCAATCACATAATCTCTGTCGGAAACGGAGTCCATGCTGTTTAAGGTGGGACCTTCAAATCCAAGCAGGGAAGCTGTATAGTTTCTGTCTAACGGATAGGTTGTCCCTGCCAACGCCCCTGCTCCTAATGGGCAATAATTCATCCGGTGATAAATATCCTTCAAACGAGAACGGTCTCTTTTAAACATTTCAAAATAAGCGCCGATATGATGTGCCAGAGTTACCGGCTGTGCCTTCTGTAAATGGGTAAAACCGGGCATATAGGTGTCCACATTCTCTTCCATAATGTGTAACAATGTTTCTAATAAGGTCTTTATCAGTTCGTCCACATACAGTACTTCCAGTCTGGTATACAGGCGCATATCCAATGCCACCTGGTCATTACGGCTTCGTCCAGTATGCAGCTTCTTACCGGCAGCCCCTATCCTGTCAATCAGGTTTGCTTCCACAAAACTGTGAATATCCTCATAGGTATCCGAAATTTCCAGTTTTCCTTCTTCTACATCCTGCCTGATTTCTGTCAGACCTTTTAATATTGCATCCTTTTCCTCTTTGGTCAGAATCCCCTGTTTTGCAAGCATTACCACATGGGCTATACTGCCCTCAATGTCCTGCTTAAAAAACTTCTGGTCAAAAGAAATAGATGCATTAAAATTGTATACAAGCTTGTCTGTTTCTTTCGTAAAACGCCCGCCCCATAGCTGTGCCATGCAACATTCCTCCAATTAGTTAAATCTGAATTTGATGATACCATAAATAGGATTTCATTTCAATCAAAACACACTTTTTGCTTTAAATCATAAAATGAAGTATAACGTTATGGAGCTGATTCATTTATGCAACCACTTTTGTCATTACAGGATGTCTCCTTTTCCTATCACAATCTAAAAGGAGAAACCACTGCTCTTTTCCATATCAGTTTTGATGTTTTGCCTGGTGAGTTTCTGGCAATTGTCGGTCCCAGTGGCTGTGGAAAATCCACACTGTTGTCCATTATCGCAGGGCTTCTCGCCCCGGAAGAGGGCTTTCTGCTTTACAAGGGTCAGCACATTCCTCCAGGTACCGGGCAGACAGATTTCAAAATCGGTTATATGCTGCAGCGAGACCATCTGTTTGAATGGAGAACCATTTACCAGAATGTTATTCTTGGTCTGGAGTTAAGCCATACTATTACACCGGACAGGATTTCCTATGTGATGCATCTGTTAGAGGATTATGATTTATATACCTTCAAAGACAAAAAGCCTTCTGAGCTTTCCGGCGGCATGCGGCAACGAGCTGCCCTGATTCGTACCATGGCAATCCATCCGGATTTGCTTCTTCTGGATGAACCTTTCAGTGCCCTTGATTTCCAGACCCGTCTGACGGTATCGGCAGACATCGCCAACATTATCCGAAAAACCGGCAAAACGGCCCTCTTAATTACCCATGATTTGTCGGAAGCTATCACTCTGGCAGACCGGGTTTTGGTTCTCTCCAGACGGCCTGCCACCATCAAAGGCGAACTGGCAATTTCCTATGACACTACCCGGAATGACCCACTGACTATCCGCAGCACCAAGGAATATCAATCCTATTTTAATCAGTTATGGGAGGTGTTGACAGATGGAACCATCGCCAACTAAACAGAATGAAATTGTTTCCATAAAGCAACAGGATTTTTTGAACGCCCACAGGCGGCACCATCATAAGGTCAGCCTTTGCCGTACGCTTCTGTTAATCCTGTTCTTAGGTCTTTGGGAATTAGCCTCTAAGAAAGGCTACATCGATATTTTCTTTTTCAGCAGTCCCAGTAATGTTCTTCTTTATCTGTATCAGATGCTTTTGGATTACTCTTTTTTTACCCACACAGGTATTACCCTGTTAGAAACCCTTGCAAGCTTCCTGCTTGTTACCATTTTAAGTCTGCTGACCGCAACCCTGTTATGGTATTACAACAGTCTTTCGGAAGTTCTGGAACCCTATCTGGTGGTATTGAATTCCCTACCCAAATCAGCCCTGGCTCCTCTCCTTATCGTGTGGCTTGGAACCGGTACAAACACTATTATAATCGCTGGTATTTCCGTTGCTGTCTTCGGTTCCATCATCAACCTTTACACAGGGTTCTGTCAGGCAGATGCCGATATGTTAAAACTTATCTACACCCTGGGCGGCAGCCGCATGGATGCCTTTCTCAAAGTCATCCTCCCCAGTTCCATTCCCTTACTTCTCAGTAATATGAAAGTAAATATCGGGCTGTCCCTGGTTGGCGTTATCATCGGCGAGTTTCTGGCTGCCAGAAGAGGTCTTGGATATCTGATTATCTATGGTTCCCAGGTGTTCCAGTTAAATATGGTAATTACTTCTATTATTATCCTCTGTGCCATTGCCATGATTTTCTACAAGAGTATCCAGAGTGCAGAACATCTCTATCGCAAGAAAATATAAGCCTCTTCTCACGTCTCATCCGGCTGCCACAGAACAATCTGCCCGCTTTTCAAGGATTCCTGTACCCGGATAATTCTCTGGTTTTCCGAACCTTTAAATTGCAGACTGATATTCTTCTGCTCTTCAATAAACTTACCATCCACCAGAACGTCCAGATACCCTAACAGTTCCCTGGTTTCTTCCCAACGGTTACAGAAGTCCTTCACTATCTGCTCATCAAACAGATACCCGCTGTAACACCAGATATCTTTCTGTGGATATTGTTCTTTTACCGCCCTTACCAGAGGCAGCAGCCCCTTCTGGTTCACATATTCCAGGGGCTCCCCTCCTAAAAGGGTGAGCCCCGTAATATAATCCGGTGCAAGTGCCTGCAAAATCTCTTCTATGGTATCTTCCGTAAATTCTCTGCCATACTGGAAATTCCAGGTTACTTCGTTAAAACATCCTTTACAGTGATGGGTGCAGCCGCTGACAAAGATAGTAACCCGTACCCCCGGTCCATTAGCAATATCACATGTTTTTATATCTGAATAGAACATTTTGCTCCCTGCCTTACAGATGTAATACTCTCTCTTTAATTTCCTGGGTACGCCCCTGATTCCAGAACTGGGTACCGATATAGCCGCAGGTTCTGCGCGCTACGTTCATCTTATTCTGGTCTGTATTGCCACAGTTTGGACACTTCCAGATTAACTTTCCATCCGGATTGGTCACAATCTGTATCTCGCCGTGATAATCACATTCCTGGCAGTAATCGCTCTTGGTATTCAGCTCTGCATACATGATATTCTCATAAATATACTGCATCACAGACAATACTGCATCCAAATTGTTCTCCATATTAGGTACTTCCACATAACTGATTGCACCCCCCGGCGAAAGCTTCTGGAACTGGGATTCAAATTTTAATTTATCAAAGGCATTTATCTGTTCTGTGACATGCACATGATAACTGTTTGTAATGTAATTTTTATCGGTCACGCCCGGAATCACACCAAATCTTTTCTGTAAGCATTTGGAGAATTTATAGGTAGTGGATTCCAGTGGTGTACCATATAGACTGAAATCTATGTTGGTCTCTTCCCTCCATTTAGCGCAGGCGTCATTCAAATGCTGCATTACCTCCAGGGCAAATGGTGTTGCATCGGAATCTGTATGGGATTTACCTGTCATGTATCTGGTACACTCACATAAACCGGCATAGCCAAGGGAAATCGTAGAATACCCATGATATAACAGCTTATCTATCTTCTCACCCTTTTTCAGCCTTGCCAGTGCACCATTCTGCCATAAAATCGGTGCTACATCAGAAGGAGTTCCTTTCAATCGGTTATGCCTGCACATCAAGGCTCTTCTGCATAATTCCAAACGTTCATCCATGATTGCCCAGAATTTATCCATATCCTTACCGGAAGAACATGCCACATCTACCAGATTTAAGGTAACCACACCCTGATTAAATCTTCCGTAAAATTTCGGTTTGTCATTCTCATCATGGTATACCGTCAGGAAGGAACGACAGCCCATACAGGGATAACAGTTTCCGTCTTTTAACTGTTTCATGATTTTCTCAGAAATATAATCCGGCACCATACGTTTGGCAGTACACTTTGCCGCCAGCTTAGTCAGATACCAGTATTTGCTGCCTTCTCTGATATTATCTTCCTCCAGCACATAAATCAGCTTCGGGAATGCAGGGGTAATATAGACTCCCTTTTCATTCTTAACCCCCTTGATTCGCTGGTTTAGCATCTCCTCGATAATCATCGCAAGGTCATCCCGCAGCTGTCCCTCCGGCACTTCATCAATATACATAAAGACCGTAATAAAAGGTGCCTGTCCGTTGGTAGTCATCAGGGTAATGACCTGGTACTGGATAATCTGTACACCCCGCTCTATCTCTTCCTTCACACGCTTCTCTGCAATCTGGGCAATCTGCTCCTCGGTTGCCTCCAGGCCTGCCTCTTCCATCTCCTGTCTGACTTTCAGACGGAACTTGTCACGGCTTACCTGTACAAACGGGGCCAGATGGGACAAGGAGATACTCTGTCCACCGTATTGGGAACTTGCAATCTGCGCAATACTCTGGGTTGCAATATTACATGCTGTCGAAAAGCTCTTAGGCTTATCTATCATGGTTTCACTGACTACTGTACCATTCTGTAACATATCTTCCAGATTTACCAGACAGCAGTTATGCATGTGCTGTGCAAAATAATCTGCATCATGGAAATGGATAATCCCTTTCTCATGGGCATCTACGATGTCCGGCGGCAGCAGAAATCTTCTGGTAATATCCTTACTGACCTCTCCTGCCATATAGTCTCTCTGCACACTGTTTACCGTAGGGTTTTTATTGGAATTTTCCTGTTTTACTTCCTCATTATTACATTCCAAAAGGCTTAAAATCTGCTGGTCTGTGGAATTGGACTTTCTTACCAGGGCTCTCTTATAACGATAGGTAATGTAATTTCTTGCCATAGTATAAGCACGATATTTCATCAACTGGTTTTCTACCATATCCTGGATTTCTTCCACACTGGGAGAACGCCGCATCTGGGCACACTTGTCTGCTACAACCTGGGCAATCTCATCTATCTCTTCGTCTTTGAGTTTTTCTTCATCCTTTACGCTGTTATTTGCCTTGTTGATTGCCGCAATAATCTTATCCAAATCAAAGGTTACCTCTGCGCCGCTTCTCTTAATAATCTTCATGAACTAAACACCCACCCATCTTTTTACACATTCTTACTCACATTTACCAAGAAACGAGATACGCCTTGCGAATCTCGCTCTGATTAGCGGTCGTCAAATGCACTACACAAGTGTGTACATTTTCTCATCGCTATAACTAGAGACGAGATATGCTTCGCAAATCTCGCTCTGACTAGCGGTCGTCAAATGCCCACACTCTTGTGTGCATTTTCCTCGTCGCCATAACAAAAAATAGTACATGCGAAAATATCGCATGTACTATATATTGTATCACTTATATATATTGTGTCAAGGTATTGTGGTTTATATTTTACAATTTTTCCCTTATGGTCTTATCTCATCTCGATTGCTTAAATTATGGTTGCATGTTCATCGACTGACTTGGTCGATTGTAACCAATTTTAATGCACTTCTGCTGTCTGCCCAGCTGTTCCAGCACTGCCCTGGCATTGTTTTCCCGTTCCATACGGAACTTATGCAGCATACCATCCTTCGTCTGTATCATAAGGTAGTGTTCTTTCAGTAAGAACTCTCCGCTCTCACCGCTTTCTTCCCGCAGGTAAATCTGCGTTATCTCTTCATAAGCCAGATATTTAATCCGGATAAAATAGCGGTAAAACAGATGGGTTGTCCCCAAGCGTACTTCGCCGGATACTGTCGCATTTCTGTATTCTTCACTCAGGGTCTCTTTCTGTGCCGCTGCCCGACCCACACAAACAAATTTCATAAGTTCACCATAGAGAAATTAAATAGAAAAACAGCACTGTGCCCTCAGACATAGTGCTGTCCACTTATAAGCTGGAAAAGGGACTCGAACCCTCGACCTACTGATTACGAATCAGTTGCGCTACCGACTGCGCTATTCCAGCATATCACTTGCAACAAAGACTATTATACTTAGGGCAAAGCTTTTTTGCAAGTGTAAAAATCATTCCGGGACAATTATTTGTCCAGATGGACATCCAACTGCGGGAAGGGAATCTCGATACCGGCTTCATCCAGTGCATACTTTACCGCCTCTGTCAGTCGCCACTTGGTTTCCCAGAAGTCTTCATTCTTTGTCCAACATCGTACTATCAGATTAACGCCGCTGTCTGCCAGTTCATCCACAATAACCCGCTTTTCATATGACTGCAATACTTTTTCATCCTCGGCTAATACCTTCAGAAGCACTTTTCGGGCTGTTTTGATATCTGCCCCATAGGAAATACCTACATTGATATTTAACCGTCTGTCTTCCAGCATATTCATGTTGGTCATATTGGAATTGGACAGAACACCGTTTGGAATAATTACCACATGGTTATCCGGTGTGGCAAGCTTCGTATAGAACAACTGAATCTCTTTTACTGTTCCTTCGTTGCCACTGTCATTTACTTTAATATAATCTCCTACCTTAAAAGGCTTTAACAGTAAGATAAGGACACCGCCTGCAAAATTGGACAGACTTCCCTGTACTGCCAGACCGATTGCCACACCAGCAGACCCCAACAGAGCTACCACACTGGTGGCATCCAGCCCAAAGCCAGAGGCAATCATAAACAGTAACAGTATATACAAAATCACTTTGATAAAGGAATCCAGGAACTGCATCACACCAACATCTGCATTTCCGCGCTTCAACGATTTCTTCACGATTTTGCGAATCAGTTTAATCAACTGTACACCAATGATAAATACTATCAGTGCTAATAATACACGGACACCGAAGTGAAGTGCTTTATCCGGCAGTTCTTCCAGAAATTTTTGGATAAGCCCTACATCTACTTCTTCTGTTGCTATGCTCTCAATATCTGTGATTGCATTCTCCATTTATCTATCTCCGTTTCTGTTCCGCTTTCTTTTTACTGGCAGGCTTTTTAACAGAGTTATTCTTTACCTGCTGTCTTTCCTCATGTTCCTTCTTCTGTTTTTCAGCGAGTAGTTCCAGATTTTTCTCTGCCTCTTTGGCTATTTTCTCTAACTGGACAGCCTCCTGTTTCCGTTCTTCGATTCTCTTAGCTGCCTGACGTGCCTGTTCTTCAGCTTCCGCTACGGCAGATTCAGCCAAACGTTTTGCTTCTTCGGCAGCCCGCACCGCGCGTTCCATTTCCTCGGCAGCTAACCGCCTTTCTTCCGCTTCTTTTTCCAGGCGAAGCTTCTCGGCACGTTCCCTTTCAATCTCTTCCTTTTCTGCCTTGGTATAAGGGGTATAGGAGAAGATACTGATACTGAGGGGTGCACTCACCATGTCAATAGCGTAAGGTTTTCCGTCCCACTCGATTTCTGTGGTATGGCAGATTTCCCGGTTTACATCATCACTTCCACCATAAGCCTTAGCATCTGTATTTAATATCTCTTTATATTTTCCTTCATAAGGTACGCCTACTCTGAACTGCTGTGCCTTATTAGCAAAATTGGCAACGATGACCAGCATATCCTCCGGTTTCTCTGCTTTTCTTATATAGGATAGCATACAACAATCCGGTGTAATGCAGTTAATCCACTCAAAGCCGTCCCACGATGTATCTTTTGCATAGAGTGCCGGTTTGGATACGTATAAGCGGTTCATATCTGCTACCAGCTGGTTCAATCCCTTATGCTCCTCGTACTGCAATAACTCCCACTCTACTGCTCTGCCTTCATCGAACTCATCATATTCTCCGATATCCTGTCCCATAAAGAGCAGCTTTTTGCCCGGATGAGTCATGTGATAAGCGTAGGTCAGACGCATATTGGCAAACTGGTCTTTCCGCTCGCCCGGCATCTTTCCTAATAAGGTTGCCTTGCCATGAACCACTTCATCATGGGAAAATACCAGCATGAAGTTCTCACTGTAAGCGTAAATGATACTGAAGGTCAAGTCATTATGTCTGCCACTTCTAAAATAAGGGTCTGTCTGGATATAGCTGAGATAATCATTCATAAAACCCATATTCCATTTCAGGTCAAATCCAAGACCGTCCTCATCCAGGGCACCGGTAATCTTCGGCCATGCCGTAGATTCCTCTGCTATCATCAGCACTCCCGGATTTCGTTTCTTCATAATGGAATTCAGGTGTTTTAAGAATTCAACCGCCTCCAGGTTCTCATTGCCACCGTAAATGTTGGCAACCCATTCTCCATCCTGTTTGCCATAATCCAGATATAACATGGAGGCTACCGCATCCAGACGGATACCATCTACATGGTACTGCTCCACCCAGTAAAGGGCATTGGCAATCAGATAGTTGGTTACTTCAGGTCTTCCGTAATTATAAATCAGAGTTCCCCAATGCGGATGATATCCCTGTCTTGGATCCTGATGCTCATACAGACAGGTGCCGTCAAAACCAGACAGACCATGGCTGTCCCTTGGAAAATGGGCAGGCACCCAGTCCAGAATCACACCAATTCCAGCCTTATGCATTTCATTCATAAAATACATAAAATCTTCGGCGGTTCCATAACGTGCTGTCGGCGCATAATATCCAATAACCTGATAGCCCCAGGAGGCATCCAATGGATGCTCCATAATCGGCATTAATTCAATATGGGTATATCCCATTTTCTTCACATAATCAATAATCTTCGGTGCCAGTTCCCTATAATTATAATACTCTCTGCCATCCTCCGGTTTAGCAAAGCTTCCAAGATACATTTCATATACATTAACTGGTTCATCCTGGGACTGTACTACCTCCCTGTTTCGCATCCACTTATCATCCTGCCACTGGAAACCATTAAGGTCCCGTATCACAGATGCTGTTTCCGGACGAAGCTGTGCCCCGAAGCCATAAGGGTCTGCTTTCATAAAGACAATTCCACCCTTGGCTTTCACTTCAAACTTATAGCAGGCACCGGTCTCCACGCCAGGAATAAAGATAGCAAACACACCGGAATCCCACAGTCTTTCCATCTGATGTATCCTGCCATCCCATCCATTAAAATCACCTACCACACTAACACGGATTGCATTGGGTGCCCAGACCGCAAACTGTACGCCCTCTACGCCGTCAATTTTCTGTGGGTGTGCTCCCAGAAATTCATACGCCAAGTAATGAATCCCTGCGTTAAACTTCTCCGTATCCTGTTTGGTAATCTGCGGCTTATAGTTGTAGGCATCCCTTATTTTTTGCAGGGTTCCGTCAGCCTCTTCTATAATATACTCATAGTCCGGTATATTCTTGCCCGGCAGAAGCACTGCAAAAAATCCTTCCTCATCCGCCATTTCCATCTTATAGCTTTTATTGCCCTCTACCAGCTGAAGTCTTACGCTCTTTGCACCCGGCCAGAACATCTGCACCAGCACGTTATTGCCAACCACGTGGGCTCCTAACAGCTCATACGGCGTATCTGACTCTGAATATACAATGCCCTCTATCTCGGGCCAGTTCATTAATTTATACAGTTTCTTGTCCATATTTTCCCCCTTCAGGTTACTGTTTGGTTTTATATTTTATGCATAAATAATCCACTTCTTAATTTGGGTTCAAACCAGGTTGATTTCGGTGGCATTAGTTTTCCGGCATCTGACACCGCAAACAGCTCATGAATATCCGTAGGATACATAGCAAAGGCTACCTTCGCATCGGTATGAACCCGTCTTACTAACTCTTCCAGTCCCCGGATACCTCCCACGAAATCAATCCGGCTGTCTATCTTGGGGTCAAGAATCCCCAACACCGGCTCCAGCAAATCCTTCTGCAAAACTGCCACATCCAAATCTTCCACCGGATTTCCTGTAAATCGTCCCTCCTTTATGGTAAGACGATACCAGGTGTCTTTCAGATACATGCCGATTTCACCCTTTTTCGCCGGATGGCAGGGTTCCTGTCCCACCTGCGTAATCTGGAAAATCTGCCCTGCCTTTTCCAAAAATTCTTCTTCCGAATATCCGTTCAGGGAGTTTACCACCCTGTTATAATCCATAATCATTAACTGTTCGTCTGGAAACAGTACTGAGAGAAAGAAATTAAAATCCTCTGTTCCATCATAATCCGGATGTTCCTTCCGGCGCATTTGGGACACTTTCACAGCAGAGGCGCATCTGTGATGTCCGTCGGCAATATAAATCGCCTCTATCTGTTCAAATTCCTGCTGAATATGAGAAATAGCTTTCTCGTCTTCTATAATCCACACCCGATGGGTAATACCATCTTCTGCAGTAAAATCATAAACCGGTTTTGTTTTCCTTGCTTTCGCAATCTCCTGTGCAATACCTTCCCGGTTCCGGTAAGCTAAGAAAATTGGTCCGGTCTGTGCCCCACAGGTATCTACATGTCGGATTCTGTCTGCCTCTTTATCTGCCCTGGTATTTTCGTGCTTCTTAATAACCTGATTTTCATAATCATCCACAGAAGCACAGGCAGTAATGCCTACCTGACTTCTGCCGTTCATAACCAGTTCATACACATAATAAGCCTGTTTGTCTTCCTGGACAAACAATCCCTCCTCTATCATCTGGGAAAGCATTTTCCTTGCTTTCTCATAAACCTCCGGTGCATACATATCATAATCTTCCGGGAACTGTGTTTCTGGACGGTCTATCCGCAGAAAGGAATAGGAATCCCCCTTTACTTTCTCATAAGCCTCTTTTCTGCTGTATACATCATAGGGTAATGCTGCAATCTGTTCTACCAAATCCTCTCTTGGTCTGATTGCCCGAAAGGGAATTACTCTTGCCATACGCTCTCCTTTTTCCTTAATACGGAATGCTATTGTTTAGAATTATTTTAGCAAATTAGCCTATACAGCACAAGACTGGCGTGTTAAAATATTGATAGCAAATTATCAGAATATTTGCTATTACCATTATGTTTAAAGAAGGAAGTGCAGTTATGACCCCGGAAAATAAAAAAATATTAGACCGTATCAATGCCTACGCAGAAGAAGTTCTTGCCGATATTGACCCACAGAAAACACGGATTTCTTTTCAATTAGAAGCCCTGAAACCAGTTATGCAGGAAATTGCCGATGAAAAAGGCATGGCACTGGAAGACGTCTTCATTCTCTATATGGACCTTGCCAGTGAGGCTTCCGTAGAGGCTGAGAAACATTTACAGGCAACCTTAAACGACGAAGATACCGAAGAAGGTGATTTCTCTGCTATTGCTAACCGTATCAGCTAATGGTAACCGTTAACTTTTACAAAAGATATAACATAACAAAAGATTCCCGCCATACAATCTGTATGACGGGATTTTATTTTACCTTATGACGATTTTCTTTTATTTCACAACTCTTACACGGAAGACACCATCGATAGACTGTAATTTCTTAACGATGTTTTCAGAAGCAGGCTGCTCAATATCCAGCATGGTATAAGCAACCTCCCCTTTTGACTTATTAGTCAAGTCAGAAATATTGATGCCATTTTCTCCAAAACATGCTGTAAACTGAGTAATCATATTAGCAATATTCTTATGGAAAATAGCGACACGTCCTTCTTTGGCGCATACACCCATATCACATTTTGGATAGTTTACGCTGTTAATGATGTTACCATTCTCCAGATAATCTGTCATCTGTTTTACTGCCATGACCGCACAGTTATCTTCCGATTCCTCTGTGGAAGCACCCAGATGAGGAATGACGATACAGCCATCTTTTCCGGCGGTTGTGGTATTGGGGAAATCTGTTACATATTTGCGTACTTTACCGGCTTTGATGCCTTCCAATACAGCATTTTCGTCCATCAGTAAATCTCTTGCAAAGTTTAATATGATAACGCCATCTTTCATCTTGTCGATAGCTTCTTTGTTAATCATTCCCTTGGTAGAATCCATTAATGGTACATGAATGGTAATGATGTCACATTCTTCATAAATCTCTTCTACATTCAGTACATGCTTTACATCCCGGCTCAAGTTCCATGCAGCGTCTACGGATACGTAAGGGTCATAACCATACACTTCCATTCCCAAATGTTTTGCTACATTGGCAACCTTGACACCGATAGCACCAAGTCCGATAATACCTAACTTCTTACCTTCAATCTCGGTTCCGGCAAAGTTCTTCTTTGCTTTTTCCGCACTCTTGGCTACATTCTCATCTGTCTGGTTTTCTTTTACCCATTCAATACCACCTACGATATCACGGGATGCAAGAAGCATACCTGCAATAACTAACTCTTTTACGCCGTTTGCATTGGCACCTGGTGTATTAAATACTACAATCCCCTTCTCAGCGCATTTGTCTAATGGAATATTATTGACACCGGCACCGGCTCTGGCGATTGCCAGCAGATTCTCCGGTAATTCCATATCATGCATGGCTGCACTTCTTACGAGAATACCATCTGCCTCATTGATATCGTCTGTCTTTGTGTACTGCTCACTGAATTTATTAAGACCCACACCTGCGATGGGGTTTAAGCAATGATATTTAAACATCTGTATGTCCTCTTTTCTCTATTTGCTAAACTGCATATCCTTATTTGTTGTTTTTCTCAAACTCTTTCATGAAAGCAACCAACTTCTCTACCCCCTCTGTCGGCATAGCATTGTAGATGCTTGCACGCATACCTCCTACGGTACGATGTCCTTTCAGATTTACAAATCCAGCCTCTGCTGCTTCTTTGACAAATTTAGCATCCAGGTCAGCATTACCTGTTACGAACGGAACGTTCATAAGGGAACGGTCTTCTTTTCTGACAGTTCCTTTGAACATCTCGCTCTCGTCTAAGAAATCATATAATATCTTTGCTTTCTTCTCATTGATTTCCTTCATGGCTTCCAGCCCACCATTCTTCAAAAGCCATTTGAATACTTTACCGCAGATATAGATACCATAACATGGTGGTGTGTTGTATAAAGAATCATTGTCTGCGTGAATCTTATATTTCATCATGGTAGGAGTTCCCGGCAGAACATCATCTGTCAGGAGGTCTTCCCTGATAATCACAACCTGTGTACCGGCAGGACCTACATTCTTCTGGACACCGGCATAAATCATACCATATTTGCTTACATCCATTGGCTCCGATAAGAAACAGGATGAAACGTCAGATACTAAAATCTTACCTTTTGTATTTGGTAAGGTATGATATTTCGTACCATAAATGGTATTGTTCTCACAGATATAAACATAATCCATATCGTCTGTAATCGGTAAATCAGAACAATCCGGAATATAGGAAAATGTTTTGTCTGCGGAGGAAGCAAGTTCTACTGCCTCTCCATAAATCTTAGCTTCTGCAAAAGCTTTCTTGGCCCACTGTCCTGTCAGAATGTAACCAGCCTTACGATTTTTCATCAGGTTCATGGGAACTGACGCGAATATCAGACTTGCACCACCCTGTAAGAATAAAACCTTGTAATTGTCAGGAATATTTAACAAAGTTCTCAAATCAGCTTCTGCTTCTTTAATAATCGCATCATAAGCCTTAGATCGGTGACTCATCTCCATAACGGACATTCCTGTTCCCTTATAGTCTAACATTTCTTCTGCAGCTTCTTTTAATACCTCTTCCGGTAACACTGCAGGGCCTGCTGAAAAATTGTACACTCTAGCCACTTTTTTCTCCTCCAGTTTTATTAAAATTTTATAAACTAAATCTTATTTTACCTTTTTCAAACACTTTAGTCAATTACTCTGTTAAATTTTTATCCTTTTTCTTAATAAAACATGACTACCGGTGTTCCCACCTCTGCCATATCAAAAAGCTGTTCCATGGCATCTCTAGGGGTATTGATGCAGCCATGGGAACCATTTGTCTTATAAATTTCACCGCCGTATTTACTGCGCCAGGCAGCATCATGAATCCCGATTCCACCTTTTACCGGCATCCAGAAATCCACATGGGATGCGTAGCCGGGTCCTCGCAGGATACGATTCGTCTGTTTCAGATAGACGTAATTCACACCGGAAGGCGTACCTCTCCTTAACGAAGTATTTCCGGTCACTATAGGTGTCTCCAGCTGTAACACACCATCTTTATAGTAGTACATCATCTGTTCGCCCATATCCACTTCAATATAGGTCGCACCAATATCATCTTTCCCCTGTTTCCAGGCTTTCTGCTTATAAGTGGGTTCATGTACCTCTGTCAGTTTCCGGTTAAAGGCATCGGTCAGATACTCCACCTCCGCACCCTGGTCTATCTGATTTCCGTAAATACCGCCTTCTACCATTACCGCTTCCCCTCTGGTCGGCTGAAACTGTCTGGTGCCTCCCACCGTATCGTATTCAGCCGCCAGATTCTTAATAAAATCAGGAATGGCATTCTCTGCCAGTTGCAGATTTCCGCTTTCATCCAGTGCAAAGCTGCCATCTTCAGAAAGCTCTATCCATTCACATACAACAGATGCATCCACAGGTATCTGGTCTTCTCCCATCTGGTAAACCACGTTGCACTGATGCTGAAAGGCATCCAGTTTTTTCCATAATGCCAGCGTATCTTGCATGGCAGCGTCTAATTCCAGGTCATGGTAACAGCCTGCCTCTTCCAGGGATAACTCTGTCTTCGAGTCCGATATTGCCGTTATAATGGCTTCTCTTGCCTCCTCTGTAGACAGCACATTCACACGTTCATTGATAAGTTCATACCCCTGATTGGTCTTGATAATGGCTACCCGTCTGTCTTCTTCTGCCTGTGCCTGCTGCAGAATCGGAATCCCACCGAGGCACTCCTCCAGTTTCTGTTCATCAAAACTGACTACCGGAGTCAATTCTCTTACTTGTGCATGGAAAAGGCTGTCTATCCATACCCAGGAATTCTGGCGTTTCTGATAGATTTCCAAAGCTTTCACGAAGTCAAACTGATAGGCAATATCCGTTGCCACAATCTCGTAGGAATTGCCATCTCTGTCCACAATGGTAATGCCATCATAGTGAAAGTCCTTGACCAGTTCTTCATTCACTTCCTCAATGCTTCTTCCGGTACAGTACACCTGATTAATCCAGGTTCCATACTCAAAAGCATTGTGATAATAAACAGCCAGTCCGATGTAGGTTGCCATCAGACTGACTAAAAGGATACTTGTAAAAAGCACCACATATCTTGCTATTTTTTTCTTCATAAAAATGCTTCCAATAATCTCAATATCCGTTCATCTTCTGTTTTTCCTATCGTTCTGACGGTTATTAAGAATTACTTTTCTCCAAATCCTGTGCATCGAACACTTCACTAATTGGTGCGCCTGCCGGAACCATCGGGAATACCTTATCATCCTCAGGAATCATGCAGTCTAACAATACCGGACGTCCAAGAGAGAGTGCTTTTTCTAAAGCTGGAGCAACCTCCTCTTTCTTCGTCACACGGATGGCTGCACAGCCAAGCCCTTCTGCTACTTTACAGAAATCAACGCTGTCGTTTAGAACTGTCTGTGAATATCTCTTTCCATAAAATAAGGTCTGCCACTGTCTTACCATACCCAGTACATGATTGTTGATAACCACCTGGATAATCGGGATATTGTAACGGCTTGCTGTTGCCAGTTCATTCATATTCATACGGAAACAGCCATCTCCTGCAATGTTGATACACACTTTATCCGGGCGTCCCATCTTGGCACCAATGCAGGCTCCCAGTCCGTATCCCATCGTTCCCAATCCACCGGAAGATAAGAAAGTTCTTGGCATGGAATATTTGTAATACTGTGCTGCCCACATCTGATGCTGTCCTACATCCGTCGTGATGATTGCCTGCCCTTTCGTTACCCTGTCGATTTCTTCCATAATATACGGACAGGACAGTGCTGAATCGTCATAGGAAAGCGGATACTTTTCTTTCAGCTCTTCCATATGCTGCATCCACTCAGTATGCTTCTGCTGGCTTAACATCTGGTTTACCTTAAATAAAACTTCCTTCAGGTCACCTACCAAAGATACGTCTGTCTTAATGTTCTTATTGATTTCTGCCGCATCAATATCAATCTGTAATACCTTGGCGTTCTCGGCAAATTTTTTCGGATTTCCCACTACACGGTCAGAAAATCTGGCCCCCAGGGCAATGAGTAAATCACAGTCACTTACTCCCAGGTTGGATGCCTTTGTACCATGCATTCCGACCATACCGGTATACCGTGGGTCATGGCCATCAAACACACCTTTTCCCATCAGAGTATCACAAACCGGTGCATCTGCCAGTTCTGCAAACTCTCTGACTTCTTTATAGGCTCCGGAAATAACGGCACCACCACCGACATAGATAAATGGTTTCTTCGCTGCCTGAATCAGGGAAATGGCTGTCTGAATCTCCTCATCGGTACACTTGATTAATTTTCTGGTAGCGGTTGGCTCCTTTGGCTCAAATTCACAGGTATTGGCAGTTACATCCTTGGTAATATCTACCAGTACCGGACCCGGTCTTCCGGTTCCTGCAATGGTAAATGCCTTGCGCAGGGTATCTGCCAGGATATTGATATCCTTTACAATATAATTATGCTTCGTAATAGGCATGGTGACACCTGCAATATCAACCTCCTGGAAAGAATCCTTACCCAGTGCCGGGAGATTTACGTTACAGGTAATGGCTACTACCGGTACAGAATCCATATAAGCGGTAGCAATACCAGTTACCAGATTGGTTGCACCCGGACCGCTGGTTGCCAGACAGACCCCCACCTTTCCGGTTGCTCTTGCATAGCCATCTGCCGCATGGGCTGCTCCCTGTTCGTGGGATGTCAAAATATGGTTTATTTCATTAGTATGCTTATACAAAGCATCATATACATTCAAAATGGTGCCTCCTGGGTAACCGAATACGGTATCTACCCCTTGCTCCTTTAAACATTCAACTACAATTTCTGCACCTGTCAATAACATTATCTGCTCCTCCGCATCTGTATCTTTTCTTCTTAGTTCTTTGGAATCTCCAGAATAGCACCCCGGTTACCACTGGTTACCATCTCACGGTATCTTGCCAGATAACCGGTTGTTACCTTTGGCTCTCTTGGCTGCCATTTTTCACGTCTCTGTGCCATTTCTTCATCAGATACTTTCACATTCAGTTTCATGTTCGGAATATCAATGCTGATAATATCTCCCTCTTCTACCAGAGCAATCGGACCGCCTACTGCTGCTTCCGGAGATACATGTCCGATAGAGGCACCACGGGATGCACCGGAGAATCTTCCGTCTGTGATAAGTGCCACACTGGAACCAAGACCCATACCGGCAATAGCAGAGGTAGGGTTTAACATTTCTCTCATACCAGGACCACCCTTTGGTCCTTCATAACGAATCACAACCACATCACCGGCTACTATTTTGCCACCTTTGATAGCTGCAATAGCATCTTCTTCACATTCAAAGACTCTTGCAGGTCCTTCGTGTACCATCATCTCTTCTACTACAGCAGAACGTTTTACCACGCTGCCATCCGGTGCCAGATTTCCTTTTAATACAGCCAGTCCACCGGTTTTGCTGTATGGATTGTCCACGGTTCTGATAACTTCAGGGTTCCGGTTCACAGCATCTTTGATATTCTCGCCAATGGTAGCCCCTGTGACCGTCATACAGTCTGTATGTAATAAACCAATATCAGCCAGTTCCTTCATAACAGCATAAACGCCACCTGCTTCATTCAGGTCTTCCATATAAGTAGGACCTGCCGGTGCAAGATGACATACATTCGGTGTCTTCTCACTGATTTCATTAGCAAAGGAAATATCAAAATCAAATCCCACTTCATGGGCAATTGCCGGCAGATGAAGCATGGAGTTCGTGGAGCATCCCAGTGCCATATCCACAGTCAGCGCATTTAAAATAGCGTCCTTTGTCATAATATCCCTTGGACGGATGTCTTTCTTCAGTAATTCCATAACTGCCATACCTGCATGTTTTGCAAGCTTGATTCTCTCAGAATAAACTGCCGGAATGGTTCCGTTTCCACGAAGTCCCATACCCAATGCCTCGGTCAGGCAGTTCATAGAGTTTGCGGTATACATACCGGAGCAGGAACCACAGGTAGGGCATACCTTTTCCTCGAACTCCTTTAATTCTTCATCGGTCATGTTTCCGGCTGCATGGGAACCTACTGCTTCAAACATGGAAGATAAGCTTCTCTTCTGTCCGTGTACATGTCCTGCTAACATAGGACCGCCGGAAACAAATACGGTAGGTACATTGATGCGGGCTGCCGCCATCAGAAGGCCAGGCACGTTCTTATCACAGTTAGGCACCATCACCAGGGCATCAAACTGATGTGCCAGTGCCATACATTCGGTAGAATCTGCAATCAAATCTCTTGTAACCAGGGAATACTTCATGCCGATATGTCCCATGGCAATACCATCACAGACTGCAATGGCAGGGAATACAACCGGAACACCGCCTGCTTCCGCAACACCTAATTTTACCGCATTTACAATTTTATCCAGGTTCATGTGCCCCGGTACAATCTCATTATAAGAGCTGACGATACCAACCATAGGTTTCTTCATCTCTTCTTCTGTAAATCCTAATGCATTAAACAAACTTCTGTGGGGTGCCTGCTGTACCCCTGCTTTTACATTGTCACTTCTCATGTTTTTTCTCCTTTATCCCTTTATCTTTCTATCTTTATTCCTTTATCTTTCTATCTTTATTCCTGATTTTCGTTCTAATTTGCCTTTGTTTTCCTCTCATATACCACGAATCTTTCGTTCTCATAGACCGGAACCATTGTTCCTGCCTCCAATGCCTCCCCGAACTGTTCCTGACTCAGGTACAGCTTCCAGTCATCGGGATTCTCATCTTCCGGCAGTCCGTTCCCTATTCCAAGCAAATAACGGTCTGCCACTACTACATCTGCCTCTTCCACCTTCCTGGTCATCCGTTCCTGTGGTATATCATATAAATATTTCAACAGATATTCCTGGTCACAATCGGTAACTCCAATCTTATCCGCTGTCTCTATCTTTGTCTGCCGCAAAGCATCTTCTATCGCCGTTTCCCGCTCACTGTAAGGTGTCCGGTAGGCAGGTGAGCTTAACAGTAACAGGGCTGCCAGCGCGCTGAACACGCAGCCTGCCATTGCCCAGTAGTTTCCCACCTTCCTGAATTTCCTGCCCTTTTGCCATAACCAGGTAATCATGATGGCTACCACCACACCGGCAAAGGAAAATACCCGGTAATAAGGCAGTGCTCCCTGTATTATCAGCATCAGGGGAAGCAATACAACGCTGCATACCAGATAAATCTCGGTAAAATCCTCATACCGGCTTTCTGCCCCGGCATGGTACTGTTTTCTTATGGTCTTCTTGCCGACACACACAAGGGCGGTTATACCACCCACAACCAGTATCACAGCTAAGAAAACGGCTGCCCCTGTATAATAATAGTTCAACAGATTTTTTATCCAGTTTGCCAGATTGTGCAGATACCCTTCCCTTGCCACACTCTGAATGTACGGAGTGGCAAGCATATACTCGATTCCGGTAAGGGCAGCCTGCACCGGTGCATGTAAAATAATCGCCACATGCCCCTGTCCGTAATAGGCACTTCCTTCTGTTTTCATCAACAGGTTAGAGCCTACCGCCAGCCACAGGATTCCATACAATCCTACCGTGCATAATGCACTGATTAAGGAAATCACAATTAGTCTGCCCAGTCTGCGGTATTCTTTCTGTAACAACAGATACAGACCACCTGTCACGCAGACAGGAATCACCACATACACGCTGCTTGGTATCGCCCATAATGCCAGTACCAGGGAAAGTCCGAATAACAGCATATCCCTTTTGCGTTCTTTCTGTTCCACTGCTATCTGTAACAGTTCCCAGATAGCTAACAGATAGCAAAAGGTTACCAGTGCATATCCTCTTCCCTGCACTGCCAGTTGGTTTACCAGACTCATGCCGGCAAAAAGGAATACCGGCATCAGTGCCAGTTCCTTTCCAAACAGCTTCTTTCCTGTCTGGTACAACAGATACATGGCTGCCAGACTGGACAGGTAGGAAACACCCCTTAATGCAATGGCTGCGTTTCCAAACAACATCAGGCAACCGGACAATACCGAATATCCCACATGGTTATTGGGTAAAGGCCAGTGGATGGCTGCATAGACAGGTCCTCTGCTGATGAAATAATAGTAAGTATACAGTTCATCATACCAGGGTGTCAGTGCAAACAACCGCCATCCGTAATAGACCGCCATTACCAGGAAAAACAGCAGGAACACCATGTCTTCCCGGTTTAGTCTATTCCATTTGCGTTCTTTTTCCATATTTTAAAACCTTTTCCATTACGCAGTTTCTTTTCACTCCAAAAGGCTGCTTATTTAATACGTTCTGCCAGTAAATCACCCATCTGGCTGCAGCCTACCTGGGTACAGCCCACAGACATAATATCGATTGTACGGTAACCCTCTTTTAAAACTGCCTTTACCGCTGCATCGATGGCATCGGCTTCCTTGTCCAAATCAAAGCTGTAACGTAACATCATTGATGCAGATAATACGGTTGCAATCGGATTGGCAATATCTTTTCCTGCAATATCTGGTGCAGAACCATGACTCGGCTCATACAGTCCGAACTTGGAATCATTCAAAGATGCAGAAGCCAGCATACCGATAGAACCGGTTACCATACTTGCTTCATCAGACAAAATGTCCCCAAACATATTCTCCGTTAAAATAACATCAAACTGTGCCGGGTTCTTCACTAACTGCATCGCACAGTTATCTACCAACATATGCTCTACGATAACTTCCGGATAATCCTTTGCCACTTCATTTACCACACTTCTCCAAAGTCTGGAGGAATCCAGTACATTTGCTTTGTCTACGCTTGTTACCTTCTTCTTCCGTTTCATGGCAATATCGAATCCCTTAATGGCAATTCTTCTGATTTCATTCTCGTCATAAGTCAGGGTATCGGTAGCTTTCTTTACCCCATTGACTTCTTCTGTCTTTCTCTCACCGAAGTATAAACCACCGGTCAGTTCGCGCATGATAAGCATATCAAAGCCGGCTGCGGAAATTTCTTCTTTTAGTGGGCAGGCACCTGCCAGTTCTTCATATAAAACTGCCGGTCTTAAATTGGCAAACAGGTTCAGTGCCTTTCTGATTGCCAGAAGTCCTGCTTCCGGTCTTAAATGAGGAGGTAATTTATACCATGGAGAAGTCGTTGTATCTCCACCAATGGAACCCATCAGCACCGCATCTGCACTCTTTGCAGTTGCAATCGCTTCATCTGTCAATGGTACTCCATGAACATCAATAGAAGCTCCACCCATTAGAATATCTGTATAATTCATAACATGTCCGTATTTTGCTGCCACGGCATCCAATACCTTCTTTGCCTCCGTAACAATTTCCGGACCAATTCCGTCTCCGGGAATACATGTGATTTTTAATTCCATTTTCTTGTCCTCTTTTCTCTATCCTCGTGACTATTATGTAGCAACTTCCGCTGCACTTTACTATGGTACAGTGTTGACATAATTTTATTTATTATCATAGACTATTCTTGTATAAATTTCAATACACAGGTGCATTTTCCTCGTCGCCATAACCAAAAAAGCCGCATCCCAAAAGATACGGCTTTCCTTCTGTCTTATCAGCTCTGTATTATTCTGTCTCTGCTTTCTCAACCTGCTGAATTGCGGATTTCTGCATTGGAATACGGCAGTTCTTGTTATTACCAAACTCAACGATTACCGTATCATCTGTAATATCAATTATGATTCCGTAGAATCCGCTGCTTGTCAGTACTACATCTCCAACTGCCAGTTCAGAGAGCATAGCTGCCATTCTCTTCTGTTCCTTTTTCTGTGGACGAATCATGATAAAATACATAAACGCAATAATAATCACAATATAAAGAATCATAATAATTCCACCGCCGGAAGCTGTTGCTGCATCCGCTGTTAATAAAAGTCCCATTCCATTTTCCTCCAATTTGTTACTTTCGTTGGTCTAAAACATATCATACACAAATCATGCCAGAAACGCAACTGTTTTCTCGATAAGATTCCATAGCTCCGTCAGCTTCTCTTCTGGTTCCTGCAGGCACTACTGCTGTTGCTGCATCATTCCTTCCAGTTTCTGCTTCTTATAAGTAGCAAAGTTACCTGCATCCAGGGCATCCCTGATTTCCTCCATCATGGTATTATAAAAATACAGATTATGCAGTACACACAGCCGCATACCAAGCATTTCCTTTGCTTTCAGCAAGTGTCTGATATATGCCCTTGAATAACGTCTGCATGCCGGGCACTGACAGCCCTCCTCAATCGGTCTGCTGTCCAGTTCATATTGGGCATTAAACAGATTGATTTTACCCTGATTGGTATATAAGTGACCGTGTCTGCCGTTTCTGGTAGGGTAAACGCAGTCAAAGAAGTCTACGCCTCTCTCTACCGCTTCCAGAATATTTGCTGGTGTACCAACCCCCATCAGATAAGTTGGTTTGTCCTTTGGCAGATAAGGAATGGTTTCTTCTATAATGTGGTACATCTGCTCATGGCTCTCCCCCACTGCCAGACCACCAATTGCATAGCCGTCACACTCTAATTCCGAGATACGCTTTGCATGGTCAATCCGGATATCATCATAGACAGCCCCCTGATTGATTCCAAACAGTAACTGGTTCTTATTAATCGTATCCTCCAGACCATTTAACCGGTTCATTTCCTTCTTGCAACGTTCCAGCCATCTGGACGTTCTGGCAACCGAATCTTCCACATATTTCCGTTCTGCCACACTGGAAGGACATTCGTCAAATGCCATGGCAATGGTAGATGCCAGATTAGACTGAATCTGCATGCTTTCTTCCGGTCCCATAAATATCTTGCGCCCATCTATATGCGAATTAAAATAAACGCCTTCTTCCTTAATCTTGCGCAGTCCTGCCAGGGAAAAAACCTGAAAGCCGCCGGAATCCGTCAAAATTGGCTTGTTCCAGGACATAAACTTATGCAGTCCTCCAAGCTGTTTGATTACTTTATCGCCGGGACGTACATGCAGATGGTAGGTATTCGATAATTCTACCTGTGTCTTAATCCCTTCCAGGTCTTCTGTGGATACCGCGCCCTTGATGGCTGCCACTGTTCCCACATTCATAAATACCGGAGTCTGTATGACTCCGTGCACAGTGTGGAATTCAGCACGTTTGGCACTGCCTTCCTGCTTTAATATTTTATACATCTTTCTTTCCTGTCTTTCTCTGTTTTGTTTCTTATGGTCTGTCAGTTTCTATACCCTTATCGAAGATAATTGTCCCAGAATTCCTCCAGGCAGATACCCTCTTCTTTCATGACGGTGGCTGCTTCCTTTCCCACATAGCGGAAGTGCCAGGGCTCGTATTCGATACTGGTAATGTATTCTTTGCCCTCCGGATACCGCAGGGTAAAGCCATATTCACAGCTGTGCTCTGCCAGCCATTTTCCAGCTTCCGTCTCTCCGAAACCTTCATCTAATAAAGTATAGGTATCACTGAAAATATCAATCGCAAGACCTATCTGATGTTCACTGGCTCCCGGAACTGTGACTGCCTGTGATGCCAGTTTATAGGCTTCCATATAGGACATTCCCTGCCCCATATAATTTGTTATCTTCTTATTAAAAAGAACTTCCTGTCGGTTCAAATCTCTGTAGGGTGAACAGATTGCCAGATTTACCCCATCATCCTTGGCTGCCTGCAGCATGCTCATCAAGTCCCCGATAATCCGTTCATCACACTGCATGCTTCCCTTAATGGTTCCCAGCGTAAAGCTGTAATCATCCGGTATGGGATGCTGCTTATTGATTAACACCAGCCGCCAGTCATTTTCATCAAATCCATAAGATGCTTCCTCTGTCTGTGTTGTATCCGCATCTGTTTCATATTCTTCGGCATCATCTGCCAGAATATCATCCAGAGTGTAGGAATCTACTCCTTCCAGGTCTTCCGTAATATCAATATTGTATTCTGTGTCATTTTCTTCTTCAATAATTGCCTGTCCTTCTGTATCTACCTGCTTTTCCACCGCCAGGGAGATATCAGAATCCTCTATGACCGCACTGTAAGTTTCCTGTGCCCGGATAAAGCCAGTCTGTTGGGCAAATACCGCATAGGAAAAACTGCAACTGCTCATAAAGAAAAGAAGGATGAATGCCACACTGGCATATCGTTTTCCATTGGTCGCAAAATGCTGTCCAATATAATAGATACCCAGAATAAAAGACATAACTGTCAGAATCGGATATTTTAAAAATTTATGCTTTTTGGCTAATTTTGTAAATTTAGATATAATTTTTTCCCGAAATGTCTTTTTCATTCGTAGCCTCTGAGTCCATTACTTATGTAACAATTGTTATTCTTATCTTCTACTTTCTGTTCTTCCTCTGTGACAAGGCAAACAAAAAGGCACAAATATATAATAACACATAATATTTATTTGTACAGCCATCTTTTACAAATTATCTTCCGGAAACCTGCCCTTTTGTACAAGGTTCTCCCCCCTGTATCTCCAGTAACAAAATGTCAATAGTTTTTTAATCACTTTTTCAAAAAAGGCAAAAAAATAGAACGTATAGATTATTTCCATACGCTCTATCTCACATTTCATATTAAATTTTTGAATTCTACAAACTTGAAGTTATCTATTTCTCCTCTTCGTTAAGACCTAGTTCATTACATATTACTTGCTATCCATCATACCTTATTCTTTCAACCAGCGTTTCCTTTTTCAGATTACTGCTTAAAACGCAGGAAAGTACAATCTGCAACAGAC
>CAKRWT010000031.1 GCA_934418125.1 uncultured Lachnospiraceae bacterium | reverse complement strand
ACTACAAATTTTCGTATTATGAAGAGCGAACATATAATCTTCTCCGGTATCATTATCATTTCATAGTTACCACTCGTTACATTTCAGGTGCTTACCACTCAGACTTACCACTTTTCTTACCACTTTAAATCACGGTTTTGTGATATTTTGCGATACTTTACGAGGTTTTCTCTGTAAACATCAAATGCTTTCCATCCCTTATCAATCAAGTATTGCTTCCACTTTCCGGTTCTTTTTTTCCCGGACGAACACCTATCGTTCGTCTACGACCTGGAAGATGTAGAACTTCAAATAATAGCTCTCTTCCGCAGCCCACAGAATCGGATGGTCTGGTGCCTGGGTATGAAATTCTACCTGGCGGATTCTTTTATGCGCCCCTCTGGCAGCCTCCCGGATAGTCTTGGCGAACAGTTCCGGATCCATAAAGTGTGAACAGGAGCAGGTCGCCAGGAAGCCTCCGTCTTTTACTAACTTCAGTCCTCTTAGATTAATTTCCCGGTATCCTTTTACTGCATTCTTAGTTGCCTGTCTGGACTTGGTAAATGCCGGCGGGTCCAGGATTACTACATCGTATTTCTCGCCCTTTTCTTCCAGGGATGGCAATAAATCAAATACATCGGCACACTGGAAGGATACTTTGTCTTCCAGATGGTTCAGCCTGGCATTTTCCCTTGCCTGATTTACTCCAAGCTCTGATGCATCTACTCCCAATACGGAACTTGCTCCGGCAATTCCCGCATTTAACGCAAAGGAACCGGTATGGGTAAAGCAGTCCAGCACTTTCTTATCTTTACAGATTTTATGAATGGCTGCTCGGTTGTTTTTCTGGTCTAAGAAAAATCCGGTCTTCTGACCATCCTGCACATCTACGATATATTTGACACTATTTTCTACAATCTCTACCTTGGTATCGAATGGCTCTCCGATAAATCCTTTATATCGCGGCAAGCCTTCCTGTTCCCGCACTTTGGCATCACTTCGCTCATAGATTCCACGAATGGTAATGCCATCCTCTTTCAGAATTTCTACAAGGCACTCCAGAATATATGGTTTTAATTTATCAATTCCCAGTGCCAGAGACTCTACTACCAGTACATCTGCGAATTTATCTACCACCAGGCCGGGAAGCCAGTCTGCTTCTCCGAATATGATGCGGCAACTGCTGGTATCGATGACCTGTTTCCGGTATTCCCACGCAGCCCGCACTCTTTCTTTTAAGAACTCCTCTGTAATGGGATGCTCTTTATAACGGCTCATGATTCTGATGGTAATCTTTGATTTCCGGTTAATGAATCCGTATCCCATGAAATAGCCGTCAAAATCATGGACGGTTACAATATCTCCATCTTCAAAGGTGCCTACTATACTGTCTATCTCATTATCATATACCCAGGCTCCGCCTGCTTTTAAGGTTCTTCCTTCTCCCTTTTTCAGGGTTACTATTGTATTGTGCATCTTATCCCTCACTTCTAACACTGTCTTTCTATGTGGATTGTTTCTGATTTTATCTGTTGCTTTTGCTTTTTAGTGTACTTGATATCTATTATTTGGTCAATGCTGGCAATTTCCCTGATTGCATTTTTTCTTCCAATGGTGTAGTATGAATTCATAATACGACCAAATATAAGACAAGGGTGTCTCAGAATCTGAGGCACCCTTTTTGATTACGAATAAGGAGATGTTTCTATGAAACCAGTCATAGGTGTTATGCCATTAGTGGACACGGAAAAAGACAGTCTGTGGATGTTACCCGGTTATCTGGATGTCATTACCCAGACCGGCGGGATTCCCATTATGTTTCCTTTAACCGAGGATACTGCCACCCTACAGCAGCTTTGCCGTATGTGTGATGGTTTTCTCTTTACCGGAGGGCAGGACGTATCGCCTTCCCTTTATGGGGAAGCTACCCTGTCTGTCTGTGGGGAATGTTCTGCTGCCCGTGATAAAATGGAGCAGATTGTATTGGACTATGTCCTTGCCGAGGACAAACCCCTTCTTGGCATCTGCCGCGGTATCCAGATTATTAACGTGCTTCTTGGTGGCACTTTATATCAGAATCTGCCCACACAGCTCCCCGGTCGTCTGGAACACCATCAGACACCGCCTTACGATGTTCCGGTTCATAAAGTAATCTTAGAACCCGCTTCTCCCCTGGCAAATCTGCTTGGTAAGACTGTCCTGTCAGTCAACAGTTATCATCACCAGGGAATCAAGGCACTTGCACCTGACCTGATTCCCATGGCATACGCTACGGATGATTTGATTGAAGCTGTCTGTCTGAAAAATCAGCGATTCTTCTGGGCACTGCAGTGGCACCCGGAATTCTGCTACCACACGGATGAAGACAACCGAAAAATCGTAGCACATTTTATTGCAAACTGTCAGAAGTAATCAGGCAAAGGGAATCCACACTCGCATCTGGTTCAGTCCACGGTTACCCCAGGTATAGTAAGGTACTAAGGTAACCTGGCATTCCTCGATTGCCGGTGTATCATAGCTGTAGAGGTCATCGCTGACGGATTCCCGGTAGCCTTCTGCATACAGCTCCTGAATACCGCATAATTTATCCGGTAAATATTCGCTGATGGTAATCTTTCCGTCCTTTTTCAGGCTTAAGGATAATACGTCGTTCTCATTATCCACGCCCTCTGCACAGTACATGAGAGGACCTCTCTGAATTGCCACTTTTCCTGTGTTGGCAGCTACCTTGCTGCTTGTATATACTCTCTTTACTGCCATATCCAGTTCTACGGTTATGACATCTTCTGCGCTGTATTCTCCATGAATATAGGCATATCCTGCTTTCATCTCATACTCTGCCGGTTTTCCGTTTAACAGAATCTTCGTATTCTCGCTCCACGCCGGAATACGGATTGCCAGTGGTACGAACATGGTTTCTTTTACCGGCTCAAATTTATAGTGGATGGCATTGCTGTAAGGATAAGCGGTCTCTAAAATAACTTTGCCACCGAAGTTCTCTGTCAAATCCAAGGTACCGCCAATATATAAATTGGAGAACAACGCTCCCGGAATCACATGCCATGCGTATTCGGATACCGAGGATAACATTCTTGCCACGTTAGGCGGGCAGCATGCACAGGTAAACCATTTCGGTCTTACCGGAAGGGCATGCTTGTGGGTCTGGGCTTCCCCGGAAATACCGGGAAGAACCTCAAGCGGATTTACATAGAAAAACTTCGTTCCATCTAACTGCATTCCTGCCAGTACGCAGTTATATAATGCGCGTTCCATCGTATCGGCATATTTTCTGTCTCTTTCCAGATAAAGCATCTTATTGGCAAAGAAGATTAAACCGATTGCCGCACAGGTTTCTGCATAAGCTGTGTCGTTTGGCAGATGGTAATCTTTTGTGAAGGCTTCGCCTTCATAAGCAGAGCCGATGGCGCCTGTCACATATATTCTGCACTGGGTAATATTATTCCATAATGTCTTGCAGGCTTCTGTCAATGTCGTATCGCCGGTTTCCATTGCGGCATCTGCCATGCCGGTATATAAATATACGGCTCTTACTGCATGACCGGTTGCCTTGGTCTGTTCCCGGACCGGTGCAACACACTGCATATATTCTCTGTCTTCCGGGTCAGCCCCCCATACAGTCCATTGTCTTCTTTCTTTTTCTTTGCAGAAGTAGTCACTGTCCACACCTCTTACATTGATGAAGTGAAGTGCCAGTTCTTTATATTTCTCTTCCTTGGTACAGCGGAACAGCCGCATCAATGCCAGCTCTATCTCTGGATGTCCGGAATATCCCTCGGTTCCTTCTTCAATAAAGCGTTTGTAAATATGATCTGCCATACCACACATGATATCTAATAGCTTAGACTTACCGGTACACTCTGCGTAGGCAACTGCTGCCTCAATCATATGACCTGCACAGTATAACTCATGTGCTTCCTGTAAGTTTGTCCATTTCTTATCCGGATCTTTTACGGTAAAATAAGTATTCAGATAGCCATCTTCCTGCTGCGCCTCGCCAATCAAATCAATGATGTCATCACAACGTTTCTCCAGTGCTGCATCGGGATGCTGTGCCAGGGAATAAGCGGCACCCTCTAACCACTTTGCCACATCACTGTCCTGGAATACCATGCCGTAGAACTCGCCGTCACATTTTCCGGTCTTTAGCTTCTCTGCTGCCATACGGAAGTTCTCGATACAGTGGCTCTTCTCTGCCCCTTCAATCTGGTCATTCAGTGCCTTTTCCTGATAAGGAAGCACTACATCCTTTACCAGCTCTTCATATCTTCCGAAAAAGCCATCATTTACCTCAAACTTCTTTACTAATTTTAAATCGCCCATTGCATACCCTCCATTTTATTCACGTTTCCTGCAACGGACAGTACCGTTGTCTGCCTGTCCTTTATAGATGTATTTTAATCCTATCTTGTATGGGTTAAAATGGAGAATATTCTTTATAATTTGTACTATTTTCCGATTTTCAAAGAAATGTGTGTTCCATTCCAGAAGCTCTTTCCATAAAATCTGCCCTAAATACCCGGCACATAGGTTTTCCGGTACTCACTGGGGGAACATCCTCTCTCCCTCCGGAAAATCTTACTGAAATAGAATACGTCCGAAAAGCCTGTCAACTGTGCGATTTCCCCAATCGGCTTATCGGTTTCTTTCAGAAGCTGCTCTGCCTTCCGTAATCTTAACGTACACTGATATTCTTTGATGGTCTGTCCAGTCACTTCCTTAAATAAAGTCCCTGCATATTTGTAGGATAATCCACAAACCTCCTGAATCTGCGTTGACGTAAATCCCTCCCGGTAGTGCTGTCTCACATAATTCTGCACCAGTTCCACATAGCCGTTATTTACTTTATCGTCCTGGGCATTCTGCGCACACTCTAAGAAAATCTGCCACAGGCGGATAGATGCCTGGGGGATATTCCCATGAATATGTGCCTCTATCATCTTCTCGAATTCTCTTTTTATCTGTGTTTTCTCCCCGCAATTTATCAATTTGGGCACAGTGATGTATCGTTCTCTCTCTGACAGCCTCAGACACACTTTCGTATCATAATAGATTCCTCTGGGAAGCTCTTCCATACAGGGTGTGGGCGCATCACAATAAAAATGGGCATAATACCAGGATGAGCCTATCTCAAAGGACTTCTCTCCCCAATGATGCACACCGCCTTTCAGGAAGAAAATCTGGTTTGGCATAATCCGATATGGAATCCCATCCTCTATAATCTCCATGCTTCCCTGCAACAGATAAATTGCCACATGAAAGGGTGCTGTCCTGTCCGCATGAATCATCGGTGCCAGTGTCACACTGTAATCTGCCTCACATACAAAAGGCATCGCATTGCAGGGTATCTGCAGCAAATGTTCTCCCATAGAATCCTCTCCCTTTCCTTATTTCCATACCCATTTATAAAATCAATTTCGAAAATCTCTATATTCCATCATTGACAACTAAAGGTAAAGTGTTGTATTATTTTAATGTTCGAGTTATCGGGGTGTGGCTCAGCTTGGTAGAGCGCTTCGTTCGGGACGAAGAGGTCGCGTGTTCGAATCACGTCACCCCGATTATTCTTAAAAAGAAAGACACTGTTCCGTACAGTGTCTTTTCTGTTTTCTACCTGTTATCCCTTTTTCTGGTTAATTGCTTTCCTTTTCCAGACACCACTAATATATCTGGCTACACATACGATTGCCGTGGTGCACCAGGTTGCGGCTGTGGTAATCCATACTGCCCAGTGTCCCAGAACCGGAATTCTTGTCAGTACCTGGGAATACAAAATACGGCAGACTACCTCCGTTACACCATTAATCATAGCAAAGGCAGTATCCCCGGCACCATTCAGCAATGCTCTTGGTATATATATCATGCCAAGACCAAAGTAACAAATGCTGTCTAACCGCAATGCCAGCTTACCCATTTCAATAACTTCCGGGTCTTTTACGAAGAAACCTATAATCTGCCCTCCAAACAGATAAGCAATCGGAATCAGTATGATACTGAAAACAGCTACTATCCATACACATTGGTGGTAGCCCTTTTTTACACGGTCAATCTTACCGGCACCTATGTTCTGACCAGCATAATTGGTCAATGCCGTTCCCAGGGAAGAATATGGTTGCTGTACAATCTGCTCTATTCTTCCGATAATCGTATAAGTAGCCATTACCGTTGCACCGAAACTGTTTACCACACCCTGCAACACAATACAGGAAATGGCAATCATAGAGTTCTGCAATGCTACCGGCATTCCCAGAGTAAATGCTTTGACTATAATATCTCTATCCACTCTGCGGTTATTCGCATTAATCCTAAAATAAGGAACTTTCATACAGGCATAAATCACACTTGTAACTGCCGACGCAAACTGAGCAATAACAGTTGCAAAACCAACACCAAATACACCCATATGAAAATAAAGTACAAAAACCAAATCCAACACTACATTCACAATACTGGACAAAATCAGAAAATACAATGGTGTCTTGGAATCTCCCAGAGCCCTTAGTACAGAAGCTACCCCATTATAAAGAGCAACCGTAATAATACCAATACTAATCGTGCGCAGATAAGTAACAGAATCCATAATAATCTCATCCGGCGTTCCCAATAAACCAAGAATCTGTGGTGCCATGAAATAGCAGATAAAGCTGACCACAATGGATGCTGCCGTCAGCAGGTAAGTACCATTCATAATTGTCTTACTTATCAGTTCTTCCTGTTTGGCTCCAAAATACTGTGCAATCATGATGCCGATACCGATAGCAAGACCCGAACTCAGGGAAAAAAACAGGAAATTAATAGAGCCACAGGCTCCTACTGCTGCCAGAGCATTGGCTCCTACATAGTTTCCTACTACAACGGAATCTACCATATTATATAATTGCTGAAATAAGTTTCCAATCAGTAATGGAGCTGTAAACCTGAGAATCAGCTTCAAAGAATTCCCCTGCGTCATATCTGTAATACTATTCACTATACTACCTCTTTCTTCTGTCTGTATTTTAGATAATCCCCTTAACGCATATTCTTTTTGAAATCATAGACTACTTTTTATGCTTTCGCAACAGTTTTTGCTGCAAAAACTCACAAAAAATGCAAAAACCAGAAGCAACACATTCGATATCAGGATATCCGAACACTCACTTCTGGCTTCTGCCCCCTTTTACGCCACTTATTATATTATTGTAACCGCTACTAAAGTGCTACTTTTCCTGTAAATACGCGGTTTTCTATATAGAAATTGATGATTTTTTCAGCAATCATTGACATTCCGTTTTTTTCAGCTTATAACTAAGAGGATGAAATTGTTTTTGAGGAGGAATATTTATGGAAGCTTATGAGGTTTTAAAAGATTTGGCGATTATCCTTTTCTTTGCAAAGGTATTCGGTATTCTTGCCAGAAAATGTAAAGCACCTCAGGTAGTCGGTCAGATTATCGCCGGTTTGCTGATTGGTCCTTGTGTATTAGGATGGGTTGGACAGACCGATTTTATTGCACAGATGGCTGAAATCGGTGTTATTATTTTAATGTTTGCAGTTGGTCTGGAAACAGATTTGAAGGAACTGATTAAGACAGGTCCTGTTGCCTTTCTGATTGCATGCTGCGGTGTCGCTGTACCACTGATTCTTGGTACACTGCTATATATGGGATTCTATGGTGTTGCTCCATGGGGCAGCGAAGATTTCTATAAGGCAGTATTCATCGGAACCATTATGACAGCTACCAGCGTAAGTATTACGGTGGCTTCCCTGCAGGAGCTTGGTAAAATAAAGAGCAAAGTCGGAACCACTATCGTCAGTGCCGCTATTATTGATGATGTTATCGGTATTATCGTACTGACCTTCGTTATCGGTTTTAAGAATCCGACCTCCAATCCGGGAATCGTTATCTTGAAGACCATCGCTTTCTTTGCCATTGCTATCATAGGCGGATTTATTATTTACAAAATCTTCCTGAAACTGGATAACCGTTATCCGCACACCAGACGTATTCCGATTGTCAGCCTTGCTTTCTGCTTCGCTCTGGCATATATCGCTGAGAAATACTTCGGAATCGCTGATATTACCGGTGCCTACATTGCAGGTATCGTACTCTGTAACTTAAGTGATAACGAATACATTGAACAAAAGATTGATGTCAGCTCTTATATGATTTTTGGACCTATCTTCTTTGCAAGCATTGGCTTAAAGACCTCTTTCAATGATATGAACAGTAAGCTTTTTGCTTTCTGTATCTGCTTTGTAATTGTTGCTTTGCTGGCCAAAGTCATTGGTTGTGGACTGACCAGCAAAATATGCAGATATAGCACATCTGACTCCCTTAAAATCGGCGTCGGTATGATGACCAGAGGTGAGGTTGCCTTGATTGTAGCCCAAAAAGGCCTTGATGCCGGATTGCTTACTGCAGACTATTTTACTGCTGTTATTTTACTGATTCTGGTATCTTCTATTGCAACGCCTATTATACTGAAATTCTTATACAGTAAGGAAAGTCATGTTATCGAGCGGGCATAATACCTGCCTTTAGACCTTAGCACTTACCTTGATAAACCCAGAAAGAGCGAGGTACGCTTTGCGTATCTCGCTCTGATTAATGGTTGTCAATTGCACTTGCACAAATGCATTTTCTTGTCATCATAACAAAAACAGACTGATGCCATCCTACAATACCTTGGCTATCTCTGTTTCCAGTTCTGCTGCCGGCACCAGACCAACTATCGTTGCTGCTACCTCACCCTTTACAAAAATCTTTATCGTAGGAATAGACATAATCCGGTACTGTCTTGCCAGACCATCTTCTTCATCAATGTTACATTTTCCTACTTTTAACTTGCCTTCATACTTTTCGGCAATCTGCTCTACGACAGGTGCCATCATCTTACAGGGACCACACCAGTCTGCATAGAAATCTACCAGAACAGGCAGTTCCGATGCCAGTACATCTTTTTCAAAATCAGCTGTTGTAAATCTATATTCCATATTCATCCTCTTTTCTGCGCACATATTTATAATATTGCATCTGTGCCAGGCGCGCTAAGGCACATTACTATATCTTTATCTGGAAATTATATATTTGTAAATAGGATTTCCTTTGGAAGAAAATTTCTCTTCGTACTCCGTCATGACATTTCCCTGCATCATCCCCATATCATGGTGTAAATCCTCTGTTACTTCGTCCAAATGCCATCCTGCCGGTTCTAATTCCTCCAAGGCAAACTGGAATAAATCATGATTGTCTGTCTTAAATTCCAGGTTTCCATCTTTCTTTAGTATTTCATCATAGCGATGTAAAAATTCACGGGAAGGTAATCTTCTCTTGGCATGTCTGTCCTTCGGCCATGGGTCAGAGAAATTCAGATATATCTTATCCACCTCTTCTGCACCGAACACATCTACAATCTCTTCTGCATCCATACGGATAAAATACAGATTCGGAAGCGGATCCTGTTCCATCTTCTGAATCCCACGAATCAGAACACTGGAATACTTCTCGATTCCGATATAATTTATCTGGGGATTCCTTCTGGCTAAATCCATGATAAATCTTCCTTTTCCCATACCTATCTCAATACGGATTGGATTCTCATTTCCAAAAAGCTCTTTCCATTTTCCCTTATACTGCTGTGGCTCATGCGCTACATAAGCACTTTCCGCGATTACTTCACGGGAACCTGTTACATTACGAAGTCTCATTCTTTACCTCTTATTGCTGTTTGTCCTGTCGGACATTATGTTCTTTCTAAACTGTATCCTTATTCTACACTATTTTCTCTTTTTCGCAAGTCCAATTATTTGTATTTTTTGTGAATAGTCTACAGTTTTTGCGGAAAATAGTGTATGATGATAAATGCGATTGATATACTTTATCATAACAAATAAATTTTGGCATATACTTCTATCATAATAGAAAGGTTTCAAAATAATGTTCTTTTCTCATAAATGTACCAGACGAATGCGTAAAAGATTGGCCTGTCTTCTTCTGACCCTTACCCTGGCAGGTGGCATTCTCTACAGTCAGCCTATGACCGTTTATGCTACCCTGGATGACCTGGCTGCAGAAGCAGAAGACCGGAAATCTCTCCCCATTCAATCAAATGAAATAGATAACTGGCCAGCAGGTCCCGAAATCGGTGCCCAGGCAGCTATTGTCATGGATGTGAACACCGGTGTTATTCTTTACGCCAAAAACATCCATGAAAAACTGTATCCTGCCAGTACTACCAAGATTCTTACCTGTCTGATTGCCATGGAACAGGGAAATCTGGATGACATGGTAGAATTCTCCAATGATGCTGTATTCAGCGTTCCTGCCGGCGGTTCTAACATGGGTATGGATGTGGGACAATCTATCACACTGGAGCAGTGCCTGTATGGTATCCTGGTAGGTTCTGCCAACGAAGTTGCCAATGCTGTTGGCGAACACATTGCAGGCTCTATCGATAACTTTGTTTCCCTGATGAACAAACGGGCCAAAGAGCTTGGCTGCACAGACTCCCATTTCATGAATACCAATGGTCTTCAGGACGATAACCACTATACCAGTGCCTATGATTTGGCAAAGATATCCTGTGCCTTTTTCCAGAATGAAATGCTTGCCAAAATCGGAAATACTGCCCGCTATCATTTTGAACCTACTGCTACCCAGCCGGACGATTTTTATCTGAATAACAAACACCAGCTGATTACCGGCGAGATTCCTTATGATGGTATTCTAGGCGGTAAGACCGGCTATACCGATAAAGCACGACAGACCCTTGTAACCTGCGCAGAGCAAAATGGTATGAAGCTTGTCTGTGTAGTATTTAAGGAAGAGTCTCCATATCAGTTTACCGATACGGAAGAATTATTTGATTATGCCTTTCACAATTTTCAGGTAATGAATATTTCGGAAAATGAAGATAAATACAATATGGAGTCTACTGGTTTCTTACAGACTGGCAATGATATCTTCGGCAGCTCGAAACCAATATTATCCGTTGACCCGGATGGCTATGTAATTGTTCCCAATACGACTACCTTTGATGACCTGGACTCTACGATTATCTATGGTTCCGATGACGGCGAGCACATTGCACAGATTGAGTATACTTACCACGATACCTATATCGGCAGTGCTTATATTGAACTGGCATCAAATGAAGAATCTGTTTATGATTTCGACCGCAGCATGACCACTGATACAGACACCACCAGCCAGACAGATACAAGTGATAACGAGACCATTTTCATTAACGTAAAGGCCGTGCTTATTGGTATTCTCATCTTTGCCACAGTTGTTATCTTGATTTTTATCATAAAGGCACTCCTGTTTCATAAACAGAAGTCCCGCAGACGAAATAACCGGTTGAAGCGTAGGAAATACAGAAAAGACCGCATCCGTTCCAAGTTCGGCGATTTTGATTTCTGATGATTTGCCCCTGTATAGGAATTTCCCTGGAAATAAAAAATCTCCATAGACTGCGTTTTGGAGTTCCCCCAATTCCTCTGGTCTATGGAGATTTTACGATTTCGGATGCTTACGCAATGCTCTTTTTTCTTTTCGTTGTTCTTTGGCCTTTTCCTGCCGGTTCCGGATATCTTCTACTTCTTCCTGATTGATAAATTTCTCTGTCTTAACGACATATACACTATCCTCCTCCGACTTGCGGATTCTGATTTTCGCTTTCATATAGCCATGCTTATCACAGTAAGAAACACTGTAATAGTGCTTTCCATTCGGAGAAAACCAGCGGATTTTCTTACGGAGGTTCTTATGGCACAGGTAACACTTCGTTTCGATTACTGTCTTATCCGCCAAAGCTTCCGTTTTATCCGCAAAGGTTCTGGAAATATATTTGGCATAAGTATCAAAAATAACATGCACCTCTGATTTTCTGTCCTTCGGCAGATGAAATACATCAAAGGAACAGTTTTTCAATACATCCTCGTCCAGCTGTGCCAATACCTTGGCTGTATAATAAGCATCACTGAACGCCCTGTGAAACGGAATGTCCTTCTCTATCTCCAGAAAATCAATGGCATGCTCCAGTGTCCTTCTGGATTTCCGGTCTTCATAAGCAATACTGAACAGCTTCTGTACGTCCAGAAATGCCAGGGGCCCTTCCCCTAAAGGCTCTAACTGATAATATCTGATATTCCTCTGTAACTCTAATAAGTCCAATGGTCCCCAGGTGCAGAAAATATAATCTTGTCCACACCAGACGCGGAATTTTTCCATGATTTCCACAAAAGATTTTCCTTTTTCCAGCTCTTCCATCTGCAAATGAATCAGTTTCCTGGTAATATGATGCATCTCATGATAAACCTGTGGTTTAATGAGTTCCGAAAATTCATCTGTCATCTTTCTGTCACTATTTAATTTAATCGCTCCGATTTCAATGATTTCGAAAGGCAGAACCTTGCTGACTTCCTCTTTGCCAGTACTGCTCTGATTCCACTCCAAATCAAGTACAATATAATTCATGAAAATTTCCTGTCATTCCAGTATATAGTTTCAGCTAATTTCAGCTATTTTCATATATCTTAACACAAAACAGCGGCATCGCATAGACAGTTGTGTCTATACCATACCGCTATTTTCCTTTATTATTTACGTAAGCCTATAAAACTTACTTCGATACCTGAAAGTGTTCTTTTGCAAACTCCATATTCTGAACCAGTTCCAGTGTACCGATATAATTTCCACCTTTGTCCCGCACTGCCAGATACGTTACCAGCATCGTCTTACCATTCTTCTCCATCCATACCGGCACCTTGTCCAATGTTCCTGCCCTGAATTCATCCAGAATCCATCTGACCTTCGCCTCGATTTTCGGTGGATGGCACGAAAATACCTCACGGTCAATTGCCATACCCGGACGTTTGAAATCCTTCGGCCCTTCATTAAAAAACCGGTTAATATTGTTATCGTCCACGAAGGTAATCTCCAGCGGAATTGTGTTTAACATGGCAGTAAGCTGAGCCACGGTTATATGCCCGCCTGCCATCACGATTTCCTGTTCCTCCGGGGTTGCCCCCTCTACTACGAATTTTGCTTTCTCTGCAAGCATCCATGTCTCTGGTTTCACACCAAGGCAATCAGGATAATCCTTGGAATCATGGTAGATTCCAACCCATTCCTCTCTTGTAAAATTAGCTGCGCAGTTGGGAAACAGAATCTTCTCCTCTTTATAAATCATTTCCTCGGCTCTGGCAACCACGTTCTTAAACTTTTCAAGCTCCTTCTCCCCAAAGGATTTTGCTTTATCAAGCACAGCCAGCTCGTCACGGATTTCATCATCTACCGTCCACATGACATCAGAAGGACCGGAAATCCCATATTTCACATCCAGATGCGGGTACAGTAAATCACCCTTCTTCGCATAATGGATTGCGATTTCACGCAGATTGCTTACCAGCTCATGATTTACCATACCATTTGCAATGGCTTCCTTCGCCCTTGCAAGCAATGCTTCCAGTGCTTCATTTTCTTTTGTAAAAGTATAAAGCGGATGCCCCACTTCCTGTGTGTACATCTTCGTCAATGCTGCCCGCTCTTCTCTCGTATTTCCGTGAAAAAGTGCAGAATGGACATCACAAAGCTTCTTTACCTCTGCAACAGGTAACCCGCTTTCCATCATTTCCTGCTCCGCTTTTAAAATCTCGAATGCATCTACCTCTTTAAATTTATCTACAAAGTCTGCCCTTACGCTATCCAGTGCTTCCCCTTCGTTAAGCCTGTGTAAATAGCCTTTTAACAAGTCCACTCTTTCTTTATCTGTATGCTCCATAATGTTTGCCTCCATTTCTTATATTATTATCTCGCTTACAAGCACATTCTATGTGCTTTCACATAATAAATCCGTTGTTGTGGCAACATTTTATGGAACAAATATCATTTATCAAACCATTCTTTCATTACATCAAATATTTTTACCAGTTCCTCTTCTTTTATCACATAAGGCACCATGGAATACATGTAGGACAGGAATGGTCTTGAGAAAACACCTCTCTCATAAGCAAACTGCTGGAATCCATCCAGCGTTTTGGAATCATACACTTCAATACAGGTACAACCACCCATAATACGTACTTCTTTGATTCTGGGGTCGGTAAAATCTGCCATTTCTCTTTGGGAAATTTCCTCTATTCTTTTGATTTTACTCATGTAATCTTCGCGCTCAAATATTTCGATGCCTTTCAAGGCTACCGCACAGGCAAGGGCATTTCCCATAAAGGTCGGTCCATGCATAAGTGCGTGTCTGCCATCATCACTATAAAAGGCATCAAATACCTTATGATTCGCCACCGTCACGGCATGTCCAATATAACCACCGGTCAATGCCTTGCCCAGTACCAGAATATCCGGCAATACCAGGTCCGCCACAAAACGATTGCCGGTACGTCCAAAACCAGTTGCTACTTCATCAAAAATCAATAGAACATCATATTTGTCGCATAGCTCTCTGGCTCTTTGCAGGAAGGATATATCATACATTCTCATTCCGCCTGCCCCCTGTAAAAGAGGTTCCACAATAAAACAATTTAATTCGTCATGGTGTTTTGCAAAAACTTCTTCCAAGGCCGGGATTTCAGTCGGTATATGAATGACTCCTGTCTTTTCATCGAAAGCAAAATGATAATCCTCGTCATCGCCTACTTCCATTGCCTTAAAAGTATCTCCATGGTAGGCATGCTCCAGTGCCAATATGAGGGGACGCTTTCTTCCCTGGTTTGTGTTATACTGTAAAGCCATTTTAAGTGATACCTCCACGGCAACACTCCCGGAATCAGAAAAGAAACAATAGTCCAAATCTCCCGGTAAAAATTCTTCCAGTTTCTTAGACAGCTTCTGTACCGGATCGTGGGTAAGTCCACCCAGCATCACATGGCAGAAATGCTCTGCCTGTTCTTTTATCGCCTCGGTAAGCTCAGGATGCTTATAACCATGAATCATACACCACCAGGATGATACAGAATCTATCAGCTTCTGGTCTTCTGTATACAGATACACACCCTCTGCATCGATTATCTTATAGGGTGCTTTCATTGTTTTCATTTGCTCGTATGGATACCAAATCATATTAATCCTCATTTCTACTACAACGTATTTTTCTGACATCAAAAGCTATTTGTTTTGCTACGGAATAAACAGCCGTCCGTTATTCATAAAGTCCTGCCAGTAACTGTACATCTATATCCAGGTCAGTATCTCCCGATTTTACTTTTGCAAGGGTGGGAAGCCCTGTCATATATTCGCACATAAATATATTGTCATCCTCCATGATATTTCCCGGATGATAGTTATTAAAAATAATTCCTTTTACCGGGAGATTATGAGCTTTCATATATTCTACCGTCAGCACCACGCTGTTTATCGTCCCCAGTCCGGCATCGGCAATCAGGATACTGGAAAGCCCCAGTTCCTTTACCACGTCCTCTAACTGAATCTTTGCCTCATCAAAGCATATCGGACAGAGTATTCCTCCACTTCCCTCCATGGTAACGTAGTCATACTTCCTGCAAACCTTCTCATAGCCGTTCTTAACGACAGCCATTTCTACCGGATGCCCCTCTATCCTGGATGCCAGATGTGGGGAATATGCATTTTCATAAATATAAGGGCACATTTCCTCCAATGGCTGCTCTATCCCCGATGTCTGTTTTACAAACAGAGCATCGCCTGGTATCAGCGAACCATCCTCCCGTCTCTCATTTCCGCTCATGGCAGCCTTGTAATACGCTGCATTTTTTCCACTTTCTTTCAGTTTCTTTACAAGCAGTCCCGCTACATAGGTTTTTCCTATGTCAGTGCCGGTTCCTGTGATAAATAATGCTTTACTCATTTTTCTCTCTCCAATACTCAGGGGTCACATCACGACCCATATCCTGTAACATTTTTCTGTCACTTCTGATGGTAGCGCAGGCTGCCGTTGTCAACATATTTCCTGTAATGGTGGCTGATGCACCTGACTGAAAAGCAACCTCTCCATCGTTTGTTAAAAGTGCCCGTCCTGCTGCCAGTCGTATGTCTGCCTGAGGATTGATATATCTGAAAAATGCAATGGTACGCAGTATTTCAGATTCTGAAAGGCTTTCTAATCCTTCCAATGGAGTACCCGGTATCGGCATCAACGTATTTATTGGTATGGAATCTACTCCGACTTCCGCAAGGCTGATTGCCATATCCAGTCTGTCCTCCCAGGTTTCCCCCATGCCGATGATTCCTCCGGAACATACGTACATACCTTCTGCTTTTACTTTTTTCAAGGTTTCCATTTTCATATCGTATGTATGTGTTGTACATATATTCGGAAAATTCCTCCTGGAGGTCTCAATATTATGATGATAGCTTGACACGCCTGCCTCGTGCAGTCTGTGAAGCTGCTCCGCACTTAAAAATCCCATGGAAGCACACAAATCTATGTTACACTCTCTTTTCATCGCCTCATACGCATGAATTGCCTTATCAAACTCCTCCCCGGTAAGGGCTTTTCCCGCTGTTACGATGGAGAAACGATCTACCCCCTCACTCTCGTTCATCCTGCATGCCTCTAATATTTTCTCCTCCGGAAGGAAATCGTACACTTCACAATTCGTATGGTGATGTGCTGACTGTGCACAATACTTACAGTCTTCCGGACATTTTCCACTCCGTCCGTTTATAATGGAACACAAATCCACCTTATCGCCGACAAATTTCTCTCTTATCCTGTCAGCTCCCTTGCAGAGCCCGTCCAAATCACATGTTATAAAAAAAGACAGGTCATCATCCCTTGTAAGTCTTTTTCCATCCATAATTTCCTGCGCTAATGCTAATACGTCCATCCTTATTCTCCTTGTCCTGTTATAAATCATTGCAAAATTCATCTGTTTACTGTTCAAAATGTATAAACTTGCTATTTGCAATTATTATACTTCCCTTACGCTCTCGACTTCATTGTAATCGCTTCCAGCCCAATCAATGGTTTTACCCGTTTTACCAGTACGGCTCCCAGGATACTTAACGTAATATCTCCCGGCACCGCCAGAATAAAGCAGTACAAAAACAACGGCCATACCGCTATCGGGGAATTGATAACATAATTACAGATGATATAGTAATATATCATTCCTATGGCATAGACGAAAAACAGACCTGCCAGATTTGCCATCAGATAATTGAGGAAAGATTTCTTTTTCATCTTCTCCGCAATATATCCTGTAACAAAGGTACCAACGATAAAGCCAATTATATAACCAAAGCTTGGTTTGAAAATATACCAGATACCGCCACCTTCTGCAAAAACAGGTAATCCCACCAGTCCCAGTAACATATAAAGTGCCACGGATATGGCACCCAGCTTCGAACCTAACAGAAGACCTGCCATCATAGTAAACAGATACTGCAATGTAAAGGGAACTACCGGAATCGGAATTTTAATAAATGCTCCTATCGCAATAAGTGTAGTAAATAGCCCGCAATACACGATTGATTTTGTTTTTGACATCATATTGTTAACCTCCATATTTATATGGTTAACAATAATAGAAAAAATTCCCTTAGTCAAGTATTTTTCTGCATTTTCCTTGACATGCGAATCCTATTTAGTATATAATTCGTCAAACACATGCGTTTGTGTTTCGGGGGAGTCATATTAAATAGTGAGTATTATTTTTCAGAAATGGAGACAACAGATATGGCTATCATGCAACATTTTTTTAAAAAACCCGTCAATAAAGCAACTGCCAATAAAGGTTTTTCCTTAGTTGAACTAATTATCGTAATTGCCATCATGGCAGTCCTTATTGTAGTAATTACTCCTGCTTACACTAAATATATCCATAAGTCAAAAGTTGCAACTGACTGGGCAAATCTCAGAACATATTATGATGAAATACAACTGGATTTCCTTTCGACTGGTCAATATAACCCAGCTGTTCCGACTAATGTCAATGACCTCAATTATTTTAAACGAACGGAAATCAATTTTCTGGATGGACGAACTGTCCAAATGCAAGATGGTTATTTTGCCGTAACCAGGGATGCCGGACGCGGATATCAGATAGCTTATTATTGTAATAAATGTTTAAGTGATTGGGATAAACACAGCAAATCCTGTGAATTGATACTGTTTCCATAATTTGTATTGTTGAAAGAATTTGTTTCAGGTTTTACAGAAAAGCGGAGCTGCTTTTTCCACTCCGCTTTTTTCATACTAATATACCTTATCTTCAACAACAGGCATCCTTGATTGGATGTTTTCCACAAAAATCTGTAAACCAATGGATTGCCGGCACCTTATAACAGTCCTGCAAACAGTCTCATAAATAGCTGTCCCAGCCGTAGATATGCGCTCTGTCCTGTACGATATTTTTCTGTAACTTCCCGGCATTCATTCATGGTTGCTTCCAAATCTGCTCTTATATCTAAAACTGCCTGACTATCTGCCATAAAACATCCATTTTCAAAATGATGATACAGACTCCTGTAATCCAGATTTATGGTTCCACAGGTTGCCATACAATCATCCGCCACACTCATCTTGGCATGACAGAAGCCAGGAATCCACTCATAGATTTTGACCCCATGTTTAACCAGCCCATGATAAAAAGAACGGGTAATCTTATAGATAAATTTCTTATCCGGAATTCCCGGTGTAATAATTCTGACATCCACTCCCCGCTTTGCAGCCAGACACAAGGCATGTGTCATTTCATCGGTAATAATCAGATAAGGAGTCATAAACCAGCAATACCTTTCCGCTTTGTTTGCCATGCTGATGTAAACTTCCTCGCCTACCTGTTCATTATCCATAGGATTGTCCGCATATGGTTGTACGAATCCTTTCTGCTCTGCCTGATAATCCGTTTTTAAAAGGAATTTATTAAAATCGGTATCATTTTTATCTTTATCACTGACAGCATTCCACATTTCCAAAAAGATTGCCGTCAGTGATGCAACAGCCTCTCCTTCCAGCCGGATACCGGTATCCTTCCATTGTCCATAAGGATGCGTATAATTAAAATACTCATTTGCCAGATTATATCCACCTGTAAAACCAACTTTTCCGTCAATAACTGTAATCTTTCTATGGTCACGATTATTCAGGAAAACATTTAATCCAGGCATAAACGGATTAAATACTCTGCATTTGATTCCAAGCTTTTCCATCTTTTTCACAAAATCCGTATTGATAAATCCTATGGAACCCATATCATCATAGAACACCCGAACTTCTACGCCTGCTTTTACACGATCAACCAATACATTCTGAAGCTTATGCCATGCTTTGTCATCTTCTATTGCATGATATTCCATAAAAATGAAACTCTCTGCTTTTGCCAGCTCATGAAGCTGCGCCTCCAGACCTTTTACTGCTTCATCATAATATGTAATGTCCGTATTCTGATACACCGGATAATGCGCATTTTTCTGAATATACTCACTGATGTTTCCCGCTTTAGGAATTTTCTCCCTGATGCTTTCCATACACTCATGATTTTCCGGAAGTAATGGCAGCAGTACTCTGTCAATGTCTTCATACCGCTTCCTCATTTTTCGTGTACCACCATTTAATCCAATGAGAAGATACAATCCCACACCCATAATCGGGAATATAAGAATCAAAATAATCCATGGTGTCTTCATAGACGAAGTCTTTTCCGATGAATACAATGACAAAACCAAAACTCCTGCCAGTAATCTTGTAATCAGATTGACAATTTCTGCATACTGATTCAGCTTTGTAAACAGAACTACAATAAAAGCTGCTTCCAGTAATATACAAAGCACAGAAAAACATAATCTTTTTACACCATTCTTTGTTATCGCCCTACCCTCTAAAGTATCCGTCTTCATCTAGCCCCTCTCTTTCTGATAACACAATTCTATCTTCTGATTACTTAAAATATATACTTTTTAGCCAGTCCTGTCCAGTGATTTGTCTGTTCCGTCTTCCAGTATGATAATTGTAATAGAGCCGAGATACAAACAAAAATCGCCTAAACCTCATGGTCTAAGCGATTTCTGTTAAAGGTTTTTAACAACCTTCTTCGTTGCCGTACTTACGGCTGTTTTCTTATTCGCAAAGCTTGGAGAATGCATCTGCCACGAACTGAACCTTCGTTCCAACCACTACCTGAACTGAGGTCTTACCCGGTTTGATGACTCCCGCAACACCTGCGGATTTAATCTTCTTATCATTGACTGCGGTAATATCCTTTACCTCCAGTCTTAATCTTGTAACACAGTTATCGATGCTTGTGATATTATCCTTTCCGCCACAGCCCTCAAGAATAGTCTTTGCAATAGCTGTATAATCATCACTTGCAAGTTCAACACTCTTTTCCTTCTCTAAATCATCATCGTCTTCTCTGCCAGGGGTCTTAAGATCCCATTTTTTAATAGCAAAATAGAATACGAAGTAGAATACAAGAAAGGCTGCGATTCCGAGCGGGATAATAAGCCATGTTTTCTGTGCTGCAGGAAGTGAGGATGAGAATAATAAATCCATCGCGCCTGCAGAGAAGCTAAAGCCTGCACGGAAGCCAAGTGCAACGGTAATCATAGTAAAGATACCATAAAGTAATGCATAAATTACATAAAGTGCAGGAGCAAGGAACATGAAAGCAAATTCAAACGGCTCTGTAACACCACAAATGAATGCACAGAGTGCTGCGGAAGCAACAAGTCCGATTGCTGCTTTTTTCTTTGTGCTCTTCGCACATCTGACCATCGCAAGTGCTGCACCCGGGATACCGAACATCATACAAGGGAAGAAACCGGACATATACATTCCGAGGCTCCAGGATACATCTGCGGAGGTTTCCCCAGCCCAGAAGTGCTGAAGATCTCCAAGTCCGATGGTATCAAACCAGAATACATTATTCAATGCATGGTGTAATCCGGTAGGAATTAACAGACGGTTCAGGAATGCATAAATACCGGCACCGACTACATCCATACCTACGATTGCCTGTCCCAGTGCAACCAGTCCGCCAAACAGTAAAGGCCATACAAAAAGCAGTACTGCGGATACCAGAATGGAAACTACACCAGCGATAATTGCTACACAACGCTTTCCACTGAAGAAAGATAACCAATCCGGAAGCTTAGTGCTCTTAAACCTGTTATAGCACATAGAACCGATGATTCCGGCAAGGATTCCGATAAACGGGTTCGCAATCTTGTTAAATGCCAGAGTCTTGGTTGCACTGTCAGCGACAGACGGCATAATAGTTGTTACAACTCCGGTTGAAAGAAGTGTGGTAATCATCAACCAGGACGCAAGTGCTGCAATTCCGCCAGTACCATCATTTTTCTCTGACATACCAACACCGACACCAATTGCAAACAGAATGGCCATGTTATCAATCAAAGCACCACCGGCTTTTACTAAAAACAGACCGATTAAATTAGCTGCACCCTGGATATCTCCACCCTGCATAGTTGCCGGGCACAGCCAGTAGCCAATACCCATGAGAATACCACAGATGGGCAATACTGCTACGGGAAGCATTAACGCTTTTCCCAGTTTTTGAAGAAATTTCATACTTTCTCCTCCTTTGTTCTTATAAAATTAAAATTGGATTAGTCCAATCCATTTTTGGGGTACAATACGGATACTTACTCGACTTTAAGTACTGCCTCGTCCGGTGAAACCTCACCTTCTTTTAACAGACTTATTCTGGAATAATTGTCCGTATTACATATTACAACTGGAGATATGATTTCCAATCCGGCTTCCCTGATTTTATCAAAATCTGCCTCCATTAAAAGATCTCCCCTTTTTACCTGATTTCCTGCTTCTACATGTACGCGGAAGGGCTCTCCCTTTAATGTAACCGTTTCCAATCCGATATGAATCAGAAGCTCCGTTCCCTGTGCAGTCGTCATCGTAATGGCATGCAGAGTATCAAACACCATTGTTATCTCTCCATCCGCCGGAGCAAAAATTCTTCCCTCTGAAGGAATTACCGCAAATCCGTCACCCAGTATCTTTTCCGAAAAAGTGGGGTCAGGAACCTCAGTAAGCGGCGTTACCTTTCCTGCACAGGGTGAATAAATCACATTTTCTTTTGTCTTTCCTTTAAAAAACCCTAGCATGACTGCTCCTTTCCATCGATATAAATTCCTACAATATTTAATTCTTTATCAAGAAGAACAAAATCTGCTTTTTTTCCTGTTTCAATACTTCCTGTCTGACCAAAAATACCGATTTCCTTAGCCGGATTCTCCGATGCACACATCACTGCAGCTTCCAACGGAATTCCTGCATTTTTCACAACAAATCTCATACAATCCATCAGGTTCGTAGCCGAACCGGCAATCGTACCATCAGAAAGTGTTGCCAGATTTCCTTTCACCACTACGGGTTGTCCTCCCAGCGTATACTCCCCATCCTTTAATCCGGTTGCCCGCATACTGTCGCTGATTAGAATGATCCGTTCTGCACCAAACATGGCAAAGGTTGCACGAATTACAGACGGATGAACATGTACCCCGTCACATATTAATTCCACATGACACGATTGTGAATCTCTTACTGCACCAATCACGCCCGGATTCCGATGATTCAACGGCGGCATTGCATTATACAGATGTGTTGCATGGGATGCCCCATGTCGGATAGCCTCACATGCTGTATCATAATCCGATGCCGTATGCGCTATGGAGATAACCACCTCTGATTTCGTCCGGTCAATAAACTCCATAGCTCCAGGCTCTTCAGGCGCAATATCCACAAGCTTAATCAAACCATTTGCAGCATTCTGCAGCTGTCTGAAATACTCATAATCACAGGGAATAATATTTTCTATCGCCTGTGCGCCCTTTTTGGAAGCACTGATAAATGGTCCTTCCATATTGATACCGACCAGGTGTGCTCCTCCCTTATAGGAATATGCACCGGCATTCTTCATTACCGTAAGAAGCTCATCCTTCGGAATTGTCATGGTTGCCGGACAAACCGATGTTACTCCCACACCAGCCTCATATGCAGTTATAATATCCAGTGCTTCCTGTGTTCCATCACACATATCCGCACCCTTGCAGCCATGAAAATGAATATCTACGAGTCCCGGAATCATGTATAGTCCACTAGCATCCACTACCTGTCCGTTATCATCTGCTTCTTTCAGGACTGCAGAAAACCGGTCACCTGCTATAGTAACATCACCCTTGACGAACCGGTGATCCGATGTAAAAACATTTGCATTCTTTATAATCATCATTCCATACCTCTATCCGTTCTGCTTTCTCACAGCTTCTCTTAAACGAACGATGCAGGGATTTTACTCAAAGCAGCTTCATCAGCTACCAGCGTAACATCATTATGCAGCTGAAGAACCGATGCTGGAACTCTTGGCGTAATCGGTCCAAAGAAGGCATCCCTTACAATATCTGCTTTTCCCTCGCCATTGGCAATGATGAGAATCTTTTTCGAACGCATAATCGTCTGGATTCCCATGGTATAAGCCTGCTTCGGAACTTCCTCTGCTGATGCAAAAAATCTCTTATTCGCTTCAATGGTTGACTGTGTCAGGTTCACACAGTGAACCAGCTTATCAAACGCATCGGCCGGCTCATTAAAACCGATATGCCCATTATGTCCAATTCCAAGGAGCTGTAAATCCACACTTCCCATGGATTGAATCAATTCTTCATATCTCCTGCATTCCTTTTCGGAATCCGGCTCCATACCATTTGGCAAATGCGTATTCTCAATCGGAATATTCACATGATCAAACAGATTCTGATGCATAAAATAATAATAACTCTGATTATTTTCACGGCTGATTCCCTTATACTCATCCAGGTTTACCGTTCTTACCCCGGAGAAATCCAAATCCCCGTTCCGATACCATTCAATCAACTGCTTATAAAGACCAAGCGGAGTAGAGCCTGTTGCCAGACCCAGCACACAATCCGGCTTCATGATAATCTGTGCAGAAACGATACCTGCTGCTTTTCTGCTCATTTCCTCATAATCTTTTGCTTTGTATATTCTCATTTGATTTACTCCATTTCACATATTTTACTGCGAACCGGAAGCACCATCGATGGTGCAACACTCAGCTCATCAATCCCCATCTGTACAAAACGCTCTGTAAGTGCTGTATCTGCTCCAAGTTCTCCGCAGATACCGACCCACTTACCATGCTTATGAGCACCATCAATTGTCTTTTGTATCATTCGAAGAATTGCTTCATGATGTGGGTTATAGAACCGGTCCAGCTTACTGTTCTGCCGGTCGATTGCCAGTGTATACTGGGTTAAATCATTGGTTCCAATACTAAAAAAGTCTACAAGCTCCGCAAGCTCCTCACTCATCATAACAGCTGCCGGTGTCTCCACCATAATTCCCTGCTCCGGAATGATGTACGGAACGTTCTCTTCCTCCAGTTCCTTTGCTACCTCTTTAACAATTTCCCTAATACTCTTAACCTCTTCCACCGAAATAATCATCGGATACATAATCGCAAGATTTCCGTATTTAGCTGCCCGCAGAAGAGCTCTCAACTGCGTTTTAAAAATATCCGGCTGTTCCAGACAAATCCGGATTGCACGATATCCCATAGCCGGATTATCCTCCTGTCCCAGCCCGAGATAATCCACATTCTTATCCGCTCCAATATCCAATGTCCTTATGACAACCTTCTTACCAGCCATCATCTGCAATACCTGTCGATAAGCATTAAACTGTTCGTTCTCATCCGGAAGGTTAGACCTGCCAAGATACAGGAACTCACTCCGGAATAACCCGATTCCCTCGGCATCATTCTCCAACACATAAGCCACATCCGAAACACTGCCGATATTTGCAAAAACATGAATTTTCTTACCGCTTTTTGTAACCGATTCCCTGCCTTTATAATTCTCTAAAAGAAGCTTCTGTTCCTGCTCCTCCTGCTGCTGTACCTTTGCCAGATTAATTTCATTTTCATCGGGATCAAGGAAAAAGGCTCCCCTTTTACCATCCACAACAGCCATGGTCCCATTATGAAGCTTCTCCGGTTCAAGTGGCACACCAATCAGTGCCGGAATGTTCATCATACGGGCAAGAATCGCCGTATGTGAATTAGTAGAACCATGAACCGTAACAAAGGCAAGAATTTTCTTCTTATCCATTTGAACCGTTTCACTCGGTGTTAAATCATCTGCAACAATAATGGATGGTTCCAACTTACTCCAGTCCATCTGCTCCTCTCCGGCAAGGTTACGAACCAGTCGATCCGAAATGTCCCTGACATCTGCCGAGCGTGCCTGCATATATTCATCATCCATATTGGCAAACATTTCCGCAAAATTATCACCGGTAACCGCTACCGCATATTCCGCATTCACTTCCTCGTTCCGAATCAGACTGTGTATGGCCTCTTGATAATCATCGTCCTCAAGCATCATCTGATGGACTTCAAAAATCGCCGCATTGACCTCTCCAACCTCCTGCATAGCTTTCTCATACAGTTCCCCAAGCTGGCTTAATGCCTGTTCTTTAGCTTTCTCAAGACGCTCCAGCTCTTCTTCCACATCATCTACATGTATTCTCTTAACGAGGTAATCTCTTTTTTTCAGAACATGAACAGGACCGATTGCAATTCCTTTATATACGGATTTTCCAATATATTTTTCCATTTTACACCCTCTCATGTGAGTCACAGGATTCTGTTTTTACAGATTCTCCTGAAAAAACTTCTCCATTGCCTCATAAGCAGCATCCTCATCTGGTCCCTCAATCGAAACCTCAACTGAATTTCCCTGCTTAACGCCCATTCCCATAACAGCCATCAGCTTGTTTGCAGCAGCACTCTTTCCATTACAGGCCAACATCACTGTGCTCTGAAACTGCTTAGCTTCTTTAGCCAGAAGACCCGCCGGTCTTGCATGAATACCAATTTCATCCGTAATCACGTAAGTAAACTGTTTCATCCGTTTCTCATCTCCCGTTCCCATTTATTTTGACGAATTGACAACTCATAGTTTTTATAAATTGTTTTTATTATGTTATTTTGCACAATTATCTGACTCGTCACATCTGATGTATATACATATTAACCTATATTATCCCACTTGTCCAGCTATTTATAATAAATTTGCACAATAATCGTAAATCCCAATATTATTGTGCTGTTTTCAGATACTTTTCCGATTTTTGCAATTTTTCCTTATTATCCATACATTACTCACACAAAAAAATCACCCAGACCGAAATTTTGAATCTAATCTGAGTGATACATATAAAGGATATTTTAGATTTGACACTTACTCAAAAAGCACCTTAACCTTTAGGCTAAAGTGCTGTGTAAATTTGTTATTAAATTGTTCGTAAATCAGACAACTGTAATATTCCGCAAATGCATAGAAATACATGCATGTAAGTATTCATACTTTAAAAGAGTCCTCGGAACCGTTGCAAACAGCACGGATTCCGGTGGCGGAGGGAAATCTCTTCCAAGCCACGAAAACATCAGAGGAAAGGACTTTTATAAGTAAAGGTGAATACGAATGGTAACCAATAAATTAACCGCCGAGGAAATGGTCATTGCAGACCGCCTCAGGCAGATGAAACTGTCCGACATGGCAGAGGCCTATGAGGAACAATTGCTGAACCCCAACTCCGACCTGTCAAACTTCCAGGACAGATTTTCATCTATCATAAATTTCGAGTGGGAACTTCGATTCAACAAGAAGTTGAACGCGTAATCCATTACAAAATATACGCTCTATTTTTGTGGCATTTTAACAAACCAATACCCATTATCTCCTTTGTTGTCGATCATCGGTTCACATAATTTAATATAAGCACCAGAATCATCATATGTACAGGAT
>CAKRWT010000030.1 GCA_934418125.1 uncultured Lachnospiraceae bacterium | reverse complement strand
ATTTCAATCCACGCTCCCACGAGGGGAGCGACAAATATCTACGTAGGTTTAAACAGCCAGATAGAGATTACAATCCACGCTCCCACGAGGGGAGCGACGTAGACAGTGTAGCCAAGTTTCCTGTGCTGACGATTTCAATCCACGCTCCCACGAGGGGAGCGACATTAAGCGCAAAGCCGTACAAGCCATCAATGTAGATTTCAATCCACGCTCCCACGAGGGGAGCGACCATAAATTGACATATTCCTACGTCTTTTAATTCTTATTTCAATCCACGCTCCCACGAGGGGAGCGACGTCTTTTTTCCGTCCACCCTTTAGGGTGTAATCACGATTTCAATCCACGCTCCCACGAGGGGAGCGACTCATGTAGACGCTCCTTTCTTTTTCCGGACGTTTGATTTCAATCCACGCTCCCACGAGGGGAGCGACCCAAAACTGTTGTATTTTTAACGCTTCTGTCCTTATTTCAATCCACGCTCCCACGAGGGGAGCGACTAAGATGTGCAAATTTGTTTTGCTGTGCATCCTATTTCAATTCACGCTCCCACGAGGGGAGCGACGTAAATAATCCTGCAACAGTTGTGATTGTACCGAGATTTCAATCCACGCTCCCACGAGGGGAGCGACAAACAGAATGATTACGATTTCGATGCACTGGAAAAGATTTCAATCCACGCTCCCACGAGGGGAGCGACAAAGTCATCTGTCAAATCCGTAAACTAATTGTAATTTCAATCCACGCTCCCACGAGGGGAGCGACATTCGCACACGTTCGCAAGATCTGACGCTACGGCATTTCAATCCACGCTCCCACGAGGGGAGCGACTCACGCTTTCTTTGTGCCTGTGTACTCTTCCATATTTCAATCCACGCTCCCACGAGGGGAGCGACTGGCAGTTGTATACTATAATAAAACTACAGAATGTATTTCAATCCACGCTCCCACGAGGGGAGCGACATTCATCTTGATATTCGTCCAAAATATTGTAAAAATTTCAATCCACGCTCCCACGAGGGGAGCGACGACTGGCGCACCGGAGAGGTAGTGACCTACGGCGAATTTCAATCCACGCTCCCACGAGGGGAGCGACGGGGCAAAAGCTTCCTTGGCTGCACCCTGAGTTTTGGATTTCAATCCACGCTCCCACGAGGGGAGCGACAGTGTTTTGTGCCAGCCTAGACGCTAGGCGTTTCACATTTCAATCCACGCTCCCACGAGGGGAGCGACTCTGTCCACAGGTAACACCCTATACCGCGTAGGAATTTCAATCCACGCTCCCACGAGGGGAGCGACGATAACTTACCTGGTTGGTCTGATAAAACAGATAAAATTTCAATCCACGCTCCCACGAGGGGAGCGACCTTCCTGCAAACTGTCAATATAGTCCTGCCATGATTTCAATCCACGCTCCCACGAGGGGAGCGACGCATACAATCAAAGTAATTACGCCAAAAGAAAAAGCGATTTCAATCCACGCTCCCACGAGGGGAGCGACGATTTTGAGGGCACAGAACTGGTCGGATTCAAGATTTCAATCCACGCTCCCACGAGGGGAGCGACGTTAGAGAGGCTGTTGGCCAGGGATGGGTAGTTATTTCAATCCACGCTCCCACGAGGGGAGCGACGATTATACGGTGGAGATACCAGATGGAGAGGATTATTTCAATCCACGCTCCCACGAGGGGAGCGACAGTGTTACTCACAGTGGAGTTGGCAGGAGTGACGATTTCAATCCACGCTCCCACGAGGGGAGCGACTTATTGTTTGGACAATGTTTTTTACTGGCTAAACATTTCAATCCACGCTCCCACGAGGGGAGCGACATCTTCTTACAGGCATATCATGCCGAGTAAAAAGATTTCAATCCACGCTCCCACGAGGGGAGCGACTTGGTTTACTCCGACCCGATTTCCATTCTGAAAATATTTCAATCCACGCTCCCACGAGGGGAGCGACCCTTTTACACACGGATTAGCGGTTGCAACACCAGGGATTTCAATCCACGCTCCCACGAGGGGAGCGACTGTGCTGGTGTTCTGTCCTGCCTTGTCGTGATTGTATTTCAATCCACGCTCCCACGAGGGGAGCGACGCTGTCAGATCTTCCCCGCAGCGGCATGTCCACAATTTCAATCCACGCTCCCACGAGGGGAGCGACGATCACTATAACCCCGATAGCAAATACCTGTTCCCATTTCAATCCACGCTCCCACGAGGGGAGCGACGTTCGCGCGGGCTGTATATGTTTACATTCTGCGTATTTCAATCCACGCTCCCACGAGGGGAGCGACATGACTGTCGCTGAATCCGCAGCAAAAGTGATGGTATTTCAATCCACGCTCCCCAATTTTGACCCGGTTATTTTTGAATTTCAATCCACGCTCCCACGAGGGGAGCGACTATTTGCGTGATTATTTTACTAATGCCGGATTAGATTTCAATCCACGCTCCCACGAGGGGAGCGACCCTTGTCATACGTTCCGATAAGACAAGCAGACAGATTTCAATCCACGCTCCCACGAGGGGAGCGACGCGTATGGGCCGGGCGACATCCTGTATGTCCGTATTTCAATCCACGCTCCCACGAGGGGAGCGACAATGCAGCAGTTGATGTTGTAGGATTTGTTGTGACAATTTCAATCCACGCTCCCACGAGGGGAGCGACTTCAATAATTCTTCCAATGCTTTGTTAATATCTATTTCAATCCACGCTCCCACGAGGGGAGCGACACCGGGGCAGGAGCAACAGCTCCGGGAGTCTGCATATTTCAATCCACGCTCCCACGAGGGGAGCGACGTAAGGCGGTCACGTTGGTTGTAAGTACGAGAATTATTTCAATCCACGCTCCCACGAGGGGAGCGACCGCGGTAGCGTCTATTTCCCCATTCATAAACCGGATTTCAATCCACGCTCCCACGAGGGGAGCGACGTCTATAATATCTGCGTCTTCCTCTGTTTCCTCTATTTCAATCCACGCTCCCACGAGGGGAGCGACCCACTACAAGGCAAATTACAGAGACAAGGGCAAATTTCAATCCACGCTCCCACGAGGGGAGCGACGTATTTCTTGCCAGAGAGGAAGCCGACGCCAAGTTATTTCAATCCACGCTCCCACGAGGGGAGCGACGCTTGGAGTTTTGTACTGGTACATATGACTGGAATATTTCAATCCACGCTCCCACGAGGGGAGCGACATGTCGCTCCCCAATTTTGACCCGGTTATTTTTGAATTTCAATCCACGCTCCCACGAGGGGAGCGACGTATCATAAACGTGACAACAAAGGAAATATAAAGATTTCAATCCACGCTCCCACGAGGGGAGCGACCGCCGACCTATCCCAGCATGGGGGTGGCTGGTCGGATTTCAATCCACGCTCCCACGAGGGGAGCGACAGCAAAAATAACCAATTTTCAACTTCTTCAGGTATTCCTGCTTTAGTACAAATAACTAAAAAATATTAATAGCAATTACTTATAAACTAATTCCAACCCTTTTTCTGTCTTATTTTAAGTGCGAACCTATCTGCAAATCTATGTGTGCTTGCTCTTCGCACTTTATACCATGAGCGTACCCTCGGCTTCGTAAGTACTCTTTGTTCCAAAGTGCTCCACTTTTGTCTGATACTTGTTTCCTAGATAGTAGAACCTCAAACTATCTTCCTCGACGTTAATCAATGAGGAAAGTTTATCCTTCAATAACAAAAGTTGTGAAGAATCCAAAATACATTCAAAAACAGAGTTTTGCACTCTTTGTCCATAGTTAACACACTCCTTTGCAACCTTTCGCAATCTCTTCTTTCCAGCAGCATCTTGTGTACATACATCGTACGTAATCAATACTAACACATCAATCACCTACTTCCACATAAATGTAGGATATTCATCCAAATCTCCACGAATGGTTCTTGCTAATAATAATGCCTGTACATACGGAACCAATCCCCACTCAATCTTCTCTTTCAAAAAGGGATGCGTAATCATCTCTTTCTTGTGTGTCTGCCATGCATTAAAGAATACTTTTCTACCATCTTCATTAAGAAGCACTGCTCCATCACTTTGACATTCAAAGTGATTTTTCTGAAGTGCCTTGGTATTGATGAGTGTAAGAATCATTCTGTCTGCCATAATCGGTCTTAACTCTTCCATCATATCCAGTGCCAGGGACTTTCTCCCGGGTCTGTCTGCATGCATAAATCCAACATAAGGGTCAAGCCCAACGCCGTATAATGCATTGGCACATTCGCCTGCCAGAATCGTATAGGCAAAAGATAGAGCTGCATTTACATTATCCAATGGTGGTCTTCGATTTCTGGTTGTGAAACAAAATTCTTCCTTTTGATTTAATATCAACTCATTAAAGATGGAAAAATACTGTTCTGCCGCATTTCCTTCCACTCCTCTGAGTTCATCCAAGGAAGAAACCTGTTTTACCTTTTCAGAAAGCACTCCTTGCAAATAATTTGAAGTCTGTTTCAGTTTTTCTTTATCAATCCGATAAGCATGATCCCGCATTGTTCGTTCAATGCTCCATCGTCCATTGAATATTTTTCCTATTATCATATTCTTTGCAAATTTCAGGCTTTCTTCCTTTTTATCCGAGATGCGGTACTGTTCTTTTCTTAGCAGTACATTACCATACTCTTTTCCCACTGTACGAGCAAGGAATTTTCCGTTTGGTGTATAAAACGTCATCCCTACCATTCGTTCTGCACATGCTCCCATCAATGCCGGTGATGCCCCTTTGTAAGTAAAACATACAATGTTTTCAAGGGTATGAAGTGGAAATCTTCCCAGCGTTTTGTCCTCCAGCAGTATTACAATATTTTCCCCATCTAATGTCAGATAGCAGTCTTTTGTCATAACATACAGCGTATTCAACAGTTTACGCATCTTTCGTTTCTCCCTCCTTTTCATATATTCCATTTTCTTCGCTATCCACATTTTTCTTGTTGGAACTTGCAATATTTTTCTCAATATAATTATGTACAGACTCGGTCTTCTGTATCTTGGGCAGGCACAGATTTTTAAGGGAACAGGCTCCGCATTGCTTTTTATATCTTACTTTGGGTGTATATCCTTTTCGGTATAAATCATGCATTTCCTTGCTATATTGCAATACCATTTTTCGCAGTTCCCCGGTAAACTCTACATGGGTTCTTCTCCTGTTCTTTCCATAATACAAGTATCCCTCTGGAATAGTTGTAACAAACATCTCTTCTAGGCACATCGCCTGTGTGCAAAGTTGCAATTCATCTGCCTGATTCTCTTTTGGAAGTCCATTTTTATATTCTACTGGCACTATGCTCCATTTGCCTTCATAGGAAAAAACAGAAACACCATCCTCCGCCTTATGAAACTCCACCACATCACATTGCCCACTCATTCCCAGTTCTTTTGATGCAATACGTAATCCTCTTGCAATCAGAATATCTCCACGCTTTTCAAACAATTCTTCGTCATGCGCCCTTTTGTGCATCAGATTTCCGGATGTAGTCTGGTAATTGTCTGCCCATTGCTGTTCGATATGAATCAGAGCCCATTGTCTTCTGCAAAAAGCAAAGTGCTGGATTCCGGAAAGCAATAGATAGTCTTCTTCCGTAACCATTTAAATTCCCTCAATCTCTTCTACATTCAGATCCGGTAACGTATTCAAAACTACTTCATAATCTGCAAACTCTTTTGGGTCATCTACTTTTGCCTTTACTTCCAATAACCGGTGAACTTTTGCCGACGAATATTGTCCAGCCGCACAATTATGCTTCCACCAGTAAAGTTTACAAACTTCCATACTGCCATCTGGTCTTGCCGATGAGCTGTCATTAACAAACAAGGTTCTCAGTGCCTCTTTTATTTTCTCGGCATCTTCATCGCTAAAACCAGTTTTCTCAGCAAGCTGATGATTGATGCTTCCTTTAATAACGTATAAAGCAGAATAAATAGTATGCTTCATTCCCATGGTATCGGAGGATTTTCCTTCCTTGGTTTCGCTGTTCACGCTTTTGGTAATCTGCATACTGTCAACCGATACCGGAAGGACACTGAAAGCCGAATGAACGGAAACAGGTCCTCTTACCCCTACAGAAACACTGTCATCCTTAAATGCAAAAACCTGTCCAAAACTTCTGACATCAATCCACTTTTCGCAGGCTACCTTCGCATACGTTTCTCTATCTTTTGCCTTTCCTGCTTTCTTAAGCTCTTCACTTTTCTTTACTCTCTCTGCAAGACTCTTGCATCCGTCATCTGTTCTGTCATCGCTTTGCACAAAAATGCTTTCACCCATATCCTGTAGTCTGTTTCTGATTTTACGCTTGATGCAAACATCTGAGATTTCTCCGTATCCGTCATAAGTTTCCCTTGGACGATTACCATTTAAAGGGTCTCCGTTTGGATTTGCATTCTTAACCATTACCAGTGCTGCAAAGTCAATTTTGTTTGTAAATTCTCCCATGATTCCTTCTCCTTTTCTACTGTTCCTTTTTTGTATAGTTTCTTTGCATTTCTTCTTTCATATATTCCATCTGTTGATAATACCCCGGCAAATAATACTCCGTAAGTGGTCGGTTATTATATCCTCCACACGCATGTATGGCGTTCACAATCTGTCCTTCCCATTCATCGAACTTCTTCTGTTCAAAACCACTCAGTTTCCTCTCGTAAGCATTCAGATTCTCTTTTATGGTCTGATATGTCTTGCTTGGTCTGCTGCTGAATGTATTCCAATATCTTTTTGCATTTGTGGTTCTCACATCCAGAATTTTTCCATCCTCATCGCGTTCAAACATAGCCCGTTTTTCCTTATAATCAAGTACTGCTAATAATCTGCCAAACAATACATCTCTGTTATTGCTGTTGTCTTCTAAAAAGGTATCCATTTTTTCTTCTCCTTCCTCATAGTTATACCGAATCATTGCACAGGCCACACTGAGAACATCATTGCGCCATACGAAATCACTCATCGATTCCGGCATGGAGGCTCTTCTCGCTGCTGCCTTTATCATATCCGTTGGAATCTTCATTCCTTTTCTGGTAATGCATGGTAGAAGCCTCTTCGTCGTAGCCCGAAGTAATTTGCTGTCTGCTTCCAACCATTCTGAACGCTGTACTCCATACGCTGCCAGTGCCATTTCTCTTGGAGATGGTGTAGACTCCAGGGTAATCGTCCGTTTCTCTTCCTTATTTTCCAGCCGAACCGTCCTTCTCCACTTGCAATGTGCCTGCCATTCCATGATAGCATCCATATATTGTTTCGCCCCGACTACGTCATAATACACAATGGATAGTCTTCCTGCCGTTGCCGCCTCCAGGGCAATTACCGCAATCTTATCATTTTCCTGCAATTTCGAGGCATATCCCTTTACTGCATTTCTAAATTTCTTTGCAAAGTACATACCCGAATCACTCTCTTCCAGAGCTGTTTGCTTTGGTGAAAGCAAATCATTCAGGTCTATTTCTTTTATGTTTCCATACGCATTGACAGAATCCTTCATAGGGTCTGGCACCTGCATATCCCGGTTCGTCATCCAGCATACAATCGCCGATTCGTCTCTTGTATACCCTTGTTTCTGTATCAGCCATCGAAGTGCACTATGTGCTTTCTGTGACAACTCATATCCTACCAATACTGTCTGGTCTTTGGATAAGAACCTGCCTCGGTAAGTAAAACCATTGTTATCATTTCCCGATATTATTTTTGATTTATCTCCAGTATTCCGTATTTTGAAAGGATGTTTCAACGTACAGGGAACCATTTTACCTGAAGCATAACAAAGCCCTAGTACTCCAGCCCTCTTGGAATAAAATTTTATGAACTGCTGATACATCGTGTGATTTTTCCAGACCGCAGTTTCTTCATTTCTTCCTTTTCCATAGACACGAAATCTTACATTCGCCCCTGTCTGTCCCAAACTTTGAATTTTTATAGCATCGGTCAGCATACCATCTTCATTTAATTCCAGACTATGCGTCCTAACCAGATCCTGTATCAACGTTCCTTTTATCAGGTATAGATAGATGGCTTTTACCATATAATAACTATCTTCCGAATCTACCCATTCCTTTAATTGCTGTATATAGGCCTCATAATATTCCTCACTCCTATCTCCCGTATAGGATGAATAGTCCCCCGCCACATAACAAAGTTTGTCGCATAACGGATGTGGAAAATTTCCATTTGCCTTCGCGGCTGAATCTTCCGTTACCGGAATAATCGTTACGGCATCTCCCTTTTCTACCTTCCGGGAATCTATAAAATTTCCCTCTTCATCCAAATCCACCTCTATCTGTGCATTAAAAGTAGAATGGGATATAGGAAGCAGCACCGGCTGTTCATCCTTGACAACTCCCGCCAAGTGACTGTAGACATTGTATGTCTCCTCCAGTTCTTTAAGCCATGTCAAACATATCACCTCCTTCAAATTCCTGTAGTCCCATGAAATTCATACCTGGTTGAAATTCTTTCTCTTTCATTTCTTTAATGATTCGCCTTACACTACACTCCTCCGGCCTGGGAAACCGAATGATTCCCTTGGTCATCGTTACATTCCAAAAACGGACTGTCATCTTCCCCTTCTCTTCCTCTCTGACTGCCTCATCCGGATATGTAATTCCATGCACCATCAGTCCAAACGAAAGATTATTATTGTCATACGCTCCCGTTCCTTCCTGTAATTTGCAGGGTTCCACATAGCCTTGACACTCCCTTGTCCCAAGAAAAATGTCTCTTCTTCCACCACGCTCTAACATTCTCTTCGCAATTTGGTAGTGCTTATTTTCATTTCTGTCCTGTACCAAATCCTGTCTGTTTTCATTCCACTCAAAATGAGCTTTCACACGATACTCTACATTACGAAGATACGTGTAATAGGACAAGTCATTTCCTCCAAAGTACTTAATTGGTCTCATCCCCTTAGACTCCGTCTGTATGGGATTCATAATACGACATTCATCCACGTACCAGATAAATGTCGGCTTCCAGTAAATTGACTCAGTAATTCCTTTCAGTGCCTGGTACGTTGGAATTTGATAACTGATTTTCTCCCCGCCCGCCTTAGAAAAGGGGTCTGTAAAAAGTGCATATTTTCCCCAGACACTGTACTCAATTGAATTCTCTTTTTCCATGTTGCCTTCCTTTCCTGTTAATAAATTAGTGTACCTAATTCCTCTGCAAGTCCAAATTCATCCTGATAACTTCCCGGCGATACAAGCATATAAATACCTGGGAATTGCTCATTCACACTTTCCAGTATTCCTCTCATTTCATCCAGTTTATCAGCTCTCACATTAACTGTATAACGCTGTGCCCTCCTGATACAGTTCCTGATAACTTCCCTGTCGGTAGTATTTCTGATTTCATCAATCAATTTTTTCCCTTCTCCATAAGGAACTATCACACCAAAAGAATTCTCAGCAATTACCTGATAGCATTCCCCAACTGTCTGATATGCCTGTTGCATCACATGTGGCGTTTTTGCATTTTGGAATCCCTTTGTTAAAAGTTTCCTCAGGTCTGTATCAAGGTCTTTTACCGGGAAATTCATCCCATCCCGTATCTCATCCTGTCGGTACAATAGTTCATAGTACTTATCCATGGCTTCCGGTTTCAATAATTCTCCTTGGGAAAAATTGTTTTCATACAACAACTCCCTTGTAGCCGCCATGTGACATTGCAGTTCCTTCATACTTCCTGTACCCTCGCCCTCCAACTCGATAAGGCAAATCAAACCTTTCTCCAATTCTCCATTTCGGTTACATCTTCCCGCCGTCTGAGCAAGGCTGTCCAAGCCGGTCATGGATCGGTAAACACAGGAAAAAGAAATATCCACGCCTGCTTCTATCAGATTCGTGCTGATTACGATAACCGATTCCTGTCGCTTCAGTTTTTCTTTTATTTTGCTAATCCGGTTACTTCTATGGTCGGCACACAGATTGGTGGTAAGGTACTCTTTCGCTATTCCCCGGTCCATCAGGGCATCATATAGTTTCCGTACTGCCATTTTTGTATTTAATACCACCAGAATCGAACAATACTTTTCTCTTGCACTTACTATCTCGTCTGCCAGTGAAGTAATCGAATACTTCTCGCCTCTCACAGGAGTTTGTATTTCCACTCTGTCCAGCCGTTCAAACCATTCTTCCACGCCTTCAATCATACTTTTCGGACTGCTATAGCAGATAGGACATTCCGTATTCCCCAATCTGGGCTGTGTCGCGGTACACAAAATAGTAGTCGTGTTGCAGACTGCACGGAGGAAATTCATCATATAGTTAAAGGTATTAATGCACTTAACAGGCATTGCCTGCACCTCATCTATAATAACAACAGCATTAACCAGACGATGCATTCTGCGCACCGCCTTCTTCTGATTGGAAAACAGAGTGTTCATGAATTGTACCAGTGTCGTACAGATAAAAGGTTCTTCCCAGTTGACATCCAGGCTCTCTGTATCTTCTTGCCGGTACTCCTCTCCTTGGTGCTGTTGCGCCCTAACAACCGCAGAATGATGCTCTAATACCCATTCGTCATTCCCGACAGCTTTCCGGAACACGTCTGCATTCTGTTCGATAACACTTGTATAAGGTGCAATATAGAAAATCCGCTCTGTTTCCGGATGAGCCTCACAAAACTCCAGGGCATAGGCCAGACTGCTCAGGGTCTTGCCTCCTCCGGTAGGAATGGGCAGGCAATAAATTCCTGCTGGTTTCTGTCCAAAAGCCTTACACTGGTTTTGTAATTCTTCCCTAACGATTCCTATCTCTTTCTCCTTTTCCGTCAGCTTCCTGCCTTTCGTTTCTTCCTGCTTTTGCTCCATATAGAACTGGAAGTTTTCTTTTGCCCGCTTAAAGACTTCCTCCGGTGCAGTCATCTCTTTCTTTCTATTCTCCTGCCTTTCCATAAAAGCAGCCGTGCTCTCCCAGTCGGCATCAATCAGAATGGAAAGCATTAGTCTTTGCAATGCCCCTAGCAGAAACAAATACTGTTCCTCCAGTTTCGTTTTATTAAGGTTTGTTACATTTTCTGCCATGACCATCTTCATTTTTTCTTTGATGTTCTGAAATTCCTTTACCGCTTCTTTGAAATCTTCCTGCAATGCCTTGTCATCCAGGTATTCCATTCTGGCATTTTTACAAGTATCCTCAAAATCTTCCACCTTTTGCAGTTTATCTGTAAAACAGTCTCTCCCAGATTCCTCTACCATGTCAAATATGCCATGATGCGCGGCTACTGCATAAGCAATCAACTCTGCCAGTAATCTTTCGTCCGCCTGCTGGCTATCCTTATACTGCTCGTACAAATATTTCGCACCCGCTGCCGCATGAGGTATCTTTCCTTTCAGTTTTCTTTGAGTCTGTTCATCTGCACAGATATATTCTGCAAAAGGTAAACTACATTTACCAAAATCATGCAGTTCTCCACATACTTTCATGATTTTCTTTATCCAGCATCGCGCTCCTTTTTTCTCACAAGCTGAACAGGTTCTCTCGATATGTTCTTTTACCGATTCCGTTTCCTGCGGATTATCCCTTTTTATATGTGCTATCATTCCGTTCTAATCCCTTCTTCCCAATCACACTTTCTGTTTATCTTTATTTTTATTTATGTAGTTCATAGTTTTATATTATCACGCTATACTTTATCTGTCAATTTACTTTTTAATTAAACTGAAAAATATTATAAAATTTGACCTTATGAATTATTTGAGTTAAAATAAATCGTCGGTTATATTAACTGTGGATTGAAATAGTTTTATTAAAAAGTAAGGTTCTTCCTAGACCTTACTTTTTATTTTCACCTTTTCCCCACTCCCACATACCATATAAAGAACCCCTATTTACCGGAGGAATTTCATGCATCCTTTTTCTCCCTGTGTTGCCATTGTAGGCAGATTAGAAGATACCAGAAACTACGAACAGGCACTACGTAGTCTTAATGTTTCCTATATGGTTACTTTAAATACGGCTGCCATTGTCAGCGCTACCCACCTGCTTCTTCCCGGCGGCGGCGATGTTACCCCTGCTTTTTTCGGACAGGAAAATCATGGTTCCCACCATATTGATACCGAATTAGACCTGCTGCAGTTTCAGGCATTGGAATATTTTATTGCACAAAAAAAGCCTGTGCTTGGTATCTGCAAAGGCATTCAGGTTATCAATATTCACTTTGGAGGAACCATCTTCCAGGACATTCCCACTGCTGGTTTACATAAATGGATTACAAGAGACCAGTACCACTACGTTTATCACAGCATTTTAAACTGCAACGACTTCTTTTATCAGCTCTATGGTACCAGTACCCTGGTCAACTCTGCCCATCATCAGTCCATTGACCATCTGGGGCAGCATCTCTTTGCGGTATGCCGTGCCGGTGATAACACGATAGAGGGTATCCAACATGAATTTCTTCCCATCTGGGGTGTACAGTGGCATCCGGAGCGTATCCTGGAAAACGGTGGCGACCTTCTATTGCAATCCTTTCTGTCGCTCACCGCTGTCTGATGCTTTCTCTTTACTTTTTAAATAACTGTTCCAGTTGTAAAATTCCTTCCTCAAACTTGCCCCGGTCTGATTCCTTCTTGCTCTTGACAATTTCTCTTGCATTGATGGATGCCATGTCAAAAAGAGCTCTCATAATCTGCAGGATTGCCCTGGCAGATTCTTCATCAATCGCTTTCAGGGCTGCGGTGATGCGCTGGATACTCTTAAAACCATTGGCAGTAAAATCAATCAGGTTATCTGTCTCCGAGGAAAGAACAACCTCATAAAGGGTATCCACGAAGGTGTGTACCTGTTCCTGGCTTAAAGATAAAATCCACTGATTCATGGTTTCATCTATGAATCTTCTGCCGGCATATAGCTGATTTACTTTGTGAAACTCTCCATCTTTTACAATCCAGGTATAAGGGTTGTGCTGTGCCAGTCCAATGCTTTTGCTCTCCACCACTTGATATTTTCCATTAGAATATAACAACATTCCAACCAAAGAAGAATGTGGTATGGTCTTACATATCCTATCTTCAATTTCTCCGTACGCACCTTTCTGTTTAATCTCCGGTCGAAAGCCAGGACCATCATGGTCAAAAACTTTCATTATTCTGTCACGTACCTGTTTTTCCGCAAACATTGAAGCATAGGTTGCCAGATTGCCCCCTTTGGAATGACCACCCACATAGAAATGGCCTGAAATGTGTTCTGCTACCTGTTCCAGATATTCCACGCTCATCAGTTGTCCCGGTGTTGGATTGGAAAAAGCCAGATTCAAATCCTCTTTCCAGCCTACAATGGTCTCATCGGTTCCACGGAAGGCCACATAATAACCCCCATTGGAAAGCCGGAAAGTGACTGCCGAAAACTGCATTTCCTTTTTTGTGTCTATTTGGTTTACATAATACATTATCTGTAAGGTATTAAACCGACTGGCGGAAAGCATACCGCGAAACAGTGCGGTATTATCCTGCCGATACCTTTCGTCTGCATATAAAGAATCATAATCAGCGTGTTCTGCCAGTTCCTGCATGGTCACAAAGTGATCCTTCTCCCGGATACCCGGCACCATCCCATCAAATTTCAGATAACTGAACTGGCACAACACCAGACTGTCCACCTCACTGAGCGGTCTTTCCTCAAACGTATAATCGCCATACTCCTTCAAATAGTCAAGAATTGTTCCCATACTGCCACCCTTTTCTTACATTTTTGCTTCCAGATGTTCAATATTTTTAATCAATACAGAAACCGTCCCATCCGGATTCGTAATAAATTCCACACTTCTTGGATTCTTATACTGCTCCATGGGTATCTTAATCTCAATCCCGGTATCGGTATACAGATGCTGGCTCTGATATTTGCGCACTGTATTTTCACTCTTGGGCTGGATTTCTTCTTTTACCATATCGTACTTTTCCATTTTATCCTGAAAAGCCACTCGTAATTCCGGTTCTTCCTCAAATATTTTCTCTGCCAGTTCTTCTACGACAAAGCCACCCTTTTCCTCTATTTCTTCCTGTATAATGCTCTTGGCCCGCATCTGTTTCGCAAAACACTCTGTCTCGTCAAAGCCTTCCTTCTGTACACTTTCCACCGCCCGGCTGACAATCGAAAGCTTGGATTTATGAGACAGATGCGCACTGCATTTTAAAAACAGGAATGAGAAATAATTCGTTTTCTCGCCATTTACTTCGTACTTTTTCTCAATTACATGCAAGGACAAATCATCCAGCTTAATAATGGCTGCCTCTGTCAGCCGCTGGCTCTCTGATGGCAACAGCGATTTATGCCGTATAATTTCATTACTGTTTCCTTCCCCATCCTCCAGTGTCATAGTTCTATGGGTATACTGGGTTTTATAATTCATTTTCAGCAATGCCAGATACTCATCCTCTCCTTCCCGGAAACGGACTACCATCAGGTCAGCGGAAGGTATATCAATATTGCTGTTCATAATCTCATACAATAAAGTTGCAATATCTTTACTGATTTCCACAAAATCATCATCGGCATATGATTCCAGCATATGGAACACTTCTGATTCCTCCCGATAAAAACGACATTCCTTTGTATCATCGCCAGAACTAATTTTTGCAATATGTTCCTTTAAAAACTCTGCTATTTCAGAACCATATTCCAGTTCTTTATCGGAAAGAACCGGCATACCAATTGTAGAATCCAATATATGTACAATGACATTTTTAATTCTGATATCTTCCTTATTCATCCTTTGTATCTCCACTCCTTATGATAGGCTTCCTGCTCTAACATTGCCAGAGTCTCCTCGCCCCATTCATAATCAAAAAGGTATTCTCCCTTAAAAAGTTCTTTCTCCCCAACCTCCAGGTAACGATAGAAGTCACAGTCAATCTCTCTCGCATTTATATGACAGGCTCCACGCCTTGTTTCAAACAGCTTATCTGCACCAATATCTCCCAGTGTTTTCTGCAAATTCATGGCAGCCTTCCGGTAAAGCCGTTTTACCCGCTCATCATAGGGTCTGTTTGGCCACAGTTTATCAATGGCTTCCTGCATAGAGACTTCGCCCCCACGTCTATCCAGACAAAGTGCCAATAATTCCTTTGCTTTGGCATTTCCAAAATGTACCGGCTCATCATTTGCAAATAGCTGAAATCTTCCAAACATCACAGCACGAATCCATTGCTGCCTTTTGGATAATAACAATGCTCTTTGGGCAGCATCTTTAATATCGTTTCTGTCAAAAGGTTTCATAATGCAATAATCTGCTTTTTCCCGGAAAACATCTACCGCATACTTGCTGTGTGCTGTCACATAAAACAGCACCATATCCGGATATAACTGCTTTAGCTCCCGCCCAAAGTCCAGACCATTTATTTCCGGCATCTCGATATCCAGTATTGCCAGTTCAATCTGATGCTCTTTTACAAACTCTCTTGCCTGTATAGGGTTCTCATAGATTCCTACTAATTCAATTTCTGGATTTTCCTCACACATACTACTGAAAAGTTCTCTGGAAATCGCATCATCATCCACCAATATAGTTCTCATAAGCCGCTCCAATACCACTACTATTCCCAACAAAAATACTATTGCAATTATAGTTTATCTTTTTTTGTCGACTTGGGCAAGATTTTGTGCTCGCGCAGAACTATCTTTGTAGCTTTATATCATTCATATTTTCCAGGATAATCCGTTCCTGTTTCACTCATCAGTAATGTCACATATTTTTCTGGTTCTTTTTCCATCTTAAGCATCGTATCAAATGCCATCAGAATCATTTTGTCCGCATTATGCTTCATATCATCCTTTCCCCGATCTAACTGTGCCTTAAAATGGTCCATCTGCCATACCATAATATCTAACATTCCATAGCCTGCCACTTTATAGTCACACAAAAAGTCCTGATGCTCCAGATAATACACAAATTCCCGGTATATCTGCTCCGACTGGGTCAATGACTGCCAGAACCGTGACAGAAACGCCTCGTCCTCTCCAGCATAATAGCATAATGCTTTTGCCCATTCATATGCTCTTTCCATTCTGTATCCCCTTTATCTTTTTCCTTTTCCATTTGGGAACAAATGTCTGCTTCGCACCCGCTTGTTTTTCCTTTGCAACATTATATCATATCCCGGTTCTTTTTTCTCCATCTCTTCTATATAATATAGCAAAGAATTAACGGCAGGCTTACTCTATGGCTTATCTTGAAACAGTCAACAATCTTCTCTGGGGATTTCCTCTGCTTATTCTCCTGATGGGAACTCATATTTACTTCACCATCCGGCTGAAATTTCCTCAGAAAAAATTATGGTACGCCATCCGCCTGTCTCTTCGTTCTACCGATGACACTGGACAAAATCTTTCTCCATTCTCTGCCCTTGCAACCACTTTGGCTGCCACCTTAGGCACGGGAAATATTATCGGCGTATCCACGGCAGTTGCCCTGGGTGGTCCCGGTGCAATTCTCTGGTGCTGGCTGACAGGCATTCTTGGCATGGCAACGGCTTACAGTGAGTGTTACTTAAGTGTTCTTTTCCGCCAGAAACGTTCCGATGGTACTTACGTAGGCGGTCCCATGTATGTTCTTCAAAATGGTTTACATAACAAAAATTTAGGTGGCTTTTATGCCATCTGCACACTGATTGCTGCATTTGGAGTCGGTTGCACCACTCAAGCCAATTCTGTAACCCAGGCTGCCTCTGTCACTTTTCATCTGTCCCCACATCTGGTGGGCATCCTACTGGCTCTGGTAACCGGTCTTGCCATTTTGGGAAATGTAAAAATAATTGGCTCCTTGTGTGAACGGATGGTGCCTGCCATCAGCTTCGTTTATCTGTTTGGCTGCCTGTTACTGCTTTTTCTCTACAGGCAGCAGTTTCCGGCCGCCTGCCTGTGGATTATAAAGGATGCATTCGGTCTTCCCGCTATTACCGGCGGTCTTACAGGTGGCGTCTTACAACATACTATCCGTTATGGCATTGCCAGAGGATTGTTTACCAACGAAGCCGGCCTTGGTACTTCTGCCATCGCTGCTGCTTCTTCCCATACCACCAATCCCCAGGTACAGGCATACGTTTCCATGACCGCTGTTTTCTGGGATACCGTAGTCATGTGTCTGATTACTGGTCTGGTTATCGTCTCCAACATGCTATATGACCCGGCTTCTGTTTCCGGCATTGCCGAGACAGACCTGACCGCCGCAGCCTTTTTCCACCTGCCCTATGTGGGTAATGCCTTCCTGACAGTGTCTCTTTGTGCTTTTGCACTAACAACCTTGATTGGATGGTCTTATTTCGGGGAAAAAGCAACGGAATACCTTGTCGGACAGAAAGGTATCCCGTATTATAAATTTGTCTATATTATTATGATATATCTTGGTGCTGTCATCCCCATGCACCTGGTATGGGAATGTACCGACCTGATTAATGGGCTGATGGTTTTTCCAAACCTGTTAGCCCTTTACTGTCTGCAACGACAGATTACCTCTTAAAAAAAGGTTATGCCTGCACGATTTCACTGGCACGTTTCAAGGCATCATCAATATGTACACAGAAATTCTCTGCCCCAATCTTTTCATCAAAGCCTGCCTTGTGCATGATTCGCATCGGCTGTTCATTTACATGGGAAAATACTAACTGTACTTTTTTCTTACAGCAGTTATCATACAGCTCCTCCAACGCATGCATGGCTGTGGCATCAATTGCATTCACACTTCTCATTCGGACAATCACACACTTGTCACTGTCCTTATAAGCAATATGCATAATCTTATCTGCCACACCGAAGAATAACGGACCGCTTACCTCATAAACCAGTGTCCCCTTAGGTACTTCCCGCAGGGAAAGACTGTCTGCATCATCCTCATCTTCTCCATCCACATAACGCCAGCCCTCTACGTCCGTCACATCACTCATCCGTTTCATAAACAGAACAATGGCTACTATCAGACCAACTTCAATCGCTACTACCAAATCAAAGACAACAGTCAGAATCAGAGTACTTAACAGTACTGTAATATCGCTCTTAGAAGATGTCTTACACAGATAAATTACCTTCTTTATGCCACACATATTATAAGCTACCTGAAACAGTATTGCTGCAATCGTCGGCATAGGAATCAAAGCGGCATAAGGCATTAACAGAATCAGAATCAATAATAAGGTAACGGAATGAACCATACCCGCAATCGGCGTTCTGCCACCATTCTTAATATTGGCTGCTGTTCTGGCAATAGCACCCGTTGCCGGGATACCACCAAACAGAGCCGATGCTACGTTCCCACAGCCCTGGGCAATCAATTCCATATTGGAACGGTGCCTACTGTTTATCATGCTGTCTGCCACAACTGCAGAAAGCAAGGATTCGATAGCTGCCAGAATCGCAATGGTAAGAGCATCATGCCATTCACTCTGAATCAGCTTAAGCGAAAACTTCGGTATCTGGGGCATGGGAATCTTATTGGAAATCGTATACAAATCCCCAATCGTATTGACCTGCATATTCAGACCGGCTACCATCAGAATTCCTACGATAACGGCAATTAAGGATGCCGGAATCTTGGGCAGAAACCGGGAACACAGAATCAGGATTGCAACGCTTACTACACCCACTAACACTGCCTGCCAGTTAATGGTGGCAATATTCTGAATATCGGCTGCCAGCTTGTCCATCGTTTCAATTAATGGTTCTTCTGTCACAATGGTAAGTCCACAGAAATCCTTCATCTGTCCGATAAAAAGGGTAATGGCAATACCTGCCGTAAAACCCGTTGTAATGGTATAAGGAATAAATTTAATCAGACTGCCTACCCGGAAAAATCCAAGCACAATCAGAATAATACCTGCCATAATGGTTGCCACGGCAAGACCTTCCATTCCCTTTTCCGCTACAATTCCTGCCACAATAGTCGCAAAAGCCGCTGTCGGTCCGGCTATCTGGACGCGGCTGCCACCCAGAAAAGAAATTACAAATCCTGCTACAATTGCAGTATAAATACCTCTTTCCGGCGACACACCACTGGCCAGTGCCAGCGCAATCGACAACGGCAATGCAATAATCGCTACAATAATACCGGATATAACATCCTTGATGAACTGCTCTTTTGTGTATGTTTTCATAACGGAAAACAACTTTGGTTTTAATTTTTCCATATCTTCCTCCTCGTTCTCACAAACGTTTTAATCATAATACCGAGGAGCGAAAATGTCTACATTTTTTTGTATAGATTTCTCCCTTTTTCTACCTTTAACTGCTCTCCCATACGCTCTTATCACCCAGTATCAGTTTAGCAGAAACTGCCGGAAATGAATAGGCATTTCTTATAAAATACCAAGCCCGTCAAGCAGAATCTTAACCCCTATCAGAATCAGGATAATACCACCGCATAACTCTGCCTTAGTGCTGTACTTGGAACCGAAAATGCTGCCGATTTTTACACCCACGGCAGAACAGATGAAAGTGATGACACCGATAAAAGACACCGCCGGTATGATTGCCACCTGAAGAAATGCAAAGGTCACTCCCACTGCCAGGGCATCAATACTGGTAGCAACTGCCAGCAGAAACATATTCCTGGCATCCATGGAAGCATCCAAGGTCTCTGCCTCTCCCAGTGCCTCCTTTACCATCTTACCACCCAAGAACAGCAGTAACACAAAGGCAATCCAGTGGGCATATTTCGTAATCATGTCTGCAAAAAAGCTGCCCAGAAAATACCCGATTAACGGCATCAGAGCCTGAAATCCACCAAACCAGGCACCCGCAATACACATGTGCTTGGGCTTGATTTTGCCAAGGGATAAGCCCTTACAGACAGATACCGCAAAGGCATCCATAGATAATCCGATTGCCAGGATAAATAATTCCCAAATACTCATTTTTCTTTCTCCTTTTTGTAATGGTCTATCGCTGCCGAAAAAAAAGACTCACGGACAGCTACCGCTGTCCATGAGTCTCATCATTTCAAGTAATACCGGGTGTTGCCACCAGAATGTCGATAGAACTGCACCTGTTATGGTGCTGATTACTCCCTCGTAGGAACTTTGTTCAGTATATCATTGTTGAGAATCATTTTCAACTCATATTTGCTATTTTTCTATTTTCTTTTCTTAATAATAATTGCTGGCAACCAGAACCTTTGCAAGACAGAAAATAACACCAGACCGATACCTGTCTGGTGTTATCTATGGAGGGTGTTATGTTTGCATATATATTAGCTTCTATACAGTAATCTGCATAAATGCCTGATACCTTTTTTGTTTACCGGCTTATCGCTTTACATTAAAAGCTTTCATCCCCGGATATACAGCTGCATCGCCAAGCTGTTCTTCGATTCTGAGTAACTGGTTGTACTTTGCTACACGCTCTGTTCTGCTTGGTGCACCAGTCTTAATCTGACAGGTATTTAATGCCACAGCCAAATCTGCAATCGTGGTGTCTTCTGTTTCACCGGAACGATGGGAGGAAATTGCTGTATAACCAGCCTTGTGAGCCATTTTGATTGCCTCTAAGGTTTCAGATACAGAACCAATCTGATTTAACTTAATCAAAATGGCATTACCACATCCCAGTTCAATACCTTTCTGTAATCTTTCGGTATTGGTAACGAATAAATCATCGCCGACCAGCTGTACCTTATCGCCCAGTTCTGCGGTCAGCTTCTTCCAGCCGTCCCAGTCTTCCTCATCAAGTGCATCTTCAATGGAAATAATCGGGTATTTCTCTACCAGCCCCTTCCAGTGTGCAATCAACTCTTCTGAAGTGAATTTTGTACCAGCCTTAGGCAGTACATATTCTCCAATCTTAGAACCTTTCCACTCGCTGGAAGCGGCATCCATGGCAATCATGAAGTCCTTACCCGGCTCATAACCTGCATTCTTTACAGCCTCTAAAATATACTGGATAGCTTCTTCATCACTGGCAAGGTTTGGCGCGAAGCCACCTTCGTCACCTACGCTGGTAGCCAGTCCTTTTGCTTTTAACAATGCTGCCAGGGCGTGGAATACCTCTGCACACCAGCGGAGTCCCTCCTTGAAGGCAGGTGCTCCTACCGGCATAATCATGAATTCCTGTACATCTACTGTATTGGCAGCATGTGCACCACCATTCAGAATGTTCATCATTGGTACCGGTAATCTGTTGCCGGAAATACCACCCAGGAAACGATACAACGGAATATCCAGGGCAATGGCTGCTGCTCTCGCACAGGCAATGGATACTGCCAGAATCGCATTGGCACCCAGATTGGATTTATCCTTTGTACCATCTGCCTGAATCATAGCCCGGTCAATCGCATAAATGTCAGAAGCGTCCATGCCAACAATAGCATCCTGAATGGTTGTGTTGATATTGTTAACTGCTTTCTGTACTCCTTTTCCAAGATATCTTCCTTTATCGCCATCACGAAGTTCCAATGCCTCAAATACACCGGTTGATGCACCACTTGGTGCCATGCCTCTTCCTATGGTTCCATCTACCAGATAAACCTCTGCTTCTACCGTCGGATTTCCTCTGGAGTCAATAATCTCTCTTCCAATTACTTTCTCAATCTCTAAATAGTTCACTTTCGTGTCCTTCCTTTCCCATAGAGAACTCCTACCCGGAAGGTCAGCATCCTTCCGGCTTAGCGGTTGTGGAGTTCACATGATTTATTGAAGCAAAATTATGAATTAGTTATAGCTAACTCACAATCGCTTTTCCTTACTTAATATCTGTTTGCACTTACTTTTGATTCCGCTGCAGGTAACTGTCACTCCTGCCACAAACAGAATGGATAATGTTGCATCTAACATATTGCCATCTCTCTTCTTTATGTCAGGGCTGATCCAAGTGCCTTGCAGGCTGCTGTGCCATCTGCATCCGGTGCACCATTGCAAATTACATAATCACAGGCAAACTGTGCACCTGCATTCTTGCAATTATCTGCCCAGGTTTCCATCCATTCGCCGCTTCCCCATCCATAGGAACCGAACAATGCGATTTTCTTACCACTTAACTTGCTCTCACATTCCATAAACATCGGGTCGAATTCGCTTTCCTCTAACACTTCTGCTCCCATAGCAGGACATCCAAAAGCGATAGCGTCATACTGGTCCATCATAGATGCATCGAAAGTTGCACTTGTGTAGATATCCACCTCTGCACCTTTTTCCTTTGCTCCATCCATAACGGCACTTGCCATAGCTGCTGTGTTACCTGTTCCACTCCAATATACTACTGCAACTTTGCTCATATTATCATTTCTCCTTTATCTTTTATAGACAATGCACTATCCATGCAAATTATCTTCCAGGTATGTTTGCTTTCCGCCACCTTACCTTACGCTGCCACCGTCAGCTTCATAATGCTTCTTCCCTGGTTCCATAAGTTTACATAAATCTTTCTGCACTTATCGAACATGGCGAAAGTTCTCAGCGCTTCCAGCTCATTGTCATATACCTTCCAGCATCCGGTACACTTGCAATGGCTGCCTTTGTAAAAGAGGAAACCCGCTACATCTTTGACTGGATACCCTAAAAACAGTCCTATCTCATGAGGAAAATCTTCAATATCAATCAGCCTTTCTTTCAGATGCTCAATGGCTTCCTCCACCTTAATGCTCTCGTAGCCAAAGTGACGTAAAAGCTGCGCTACGCCCGGTTTTTGAAAATCGTTGGATAAGTAAGCCTCCCGATATACATAAACCAGGGCGGTCGCGCCATTTACTCTCAGTACCGTAAGCTTCACTCCTTTTTCCTTCATCTGATTGTTCCAATACTGAATTGTCTCATTTAGTTCCGCTATCGAGGGATACGTATAGGAGAATAAGTTTGCGGTTTTTAATGATGCCAATGTAGGAGAACAATTTTCAACCAGATATTTTTCAAACATAGTGAAACCTCTTATATGTACTGTTTGTTAGTTGTGTCTAACTATTGTTTTGAAAGATATCCGGTGTGTTCAAGACACCGGATATCTTTTAGTTAGTCTTGTCTAACTGTTGTTATATTACACTAACCACAGCTAGTCTGTCAACTATGCTTTTGATTAAAAATTCGCAAGAAAAAACTTACTGTTTCTTTCTACTTGGCTTCATAGTCATCCGGCAGAAGATTCTGCATACTCTTCAAACTAATAAGCAGTGTAGAGGTATTATGTAATAATGCAGAGGTCGTCGGCTGCAGCACACCTGCCACACCCAGTAAAATCAAACCAAGATTGAAGCCTACGATTTTACGATAGTTGCCATGGATTCGTTTCATCAGGCTGTTGCTGATTTCCTTCAGTACCACAATACTGTACAAATCATCAGCACCCGTTACCACATCAGCTACCTCTCTGGCAATCTGGGCACCATCGCTGATAGCAATACCCACATCCGCAGAAGACAGCGCCGGGGAATCGTTGATACCATCGCCCACCATAATAACCTTCCTGCCTGCTGCTTTCTCTGCTTCTACAAACTTCGCCTTGTCCTCCGGCAATACCTCCGAGAAATAAGCATCTACCCCCACACGAGAAGCAATTGCCCTTGCAGTCCGCTCACTATCGCCAGTCATCATGACAACCTTGGAGATTCCAGCCTGTTTTAATGCCTTTACTGCATCTGCTGCCTCTTCACGCAATGGGTCTTCAATACAGATAACCGCTACGAGCTTGCCTTCCACTGCCATATACAGATGGGAATACTCATCTGGTAGGTTTTCAAATAACGCCTGCTTATCCGGAGCAATCACACTTCCCTCGTCCTCGAAGACAAAATGATAACTTCCGATAACAACCTTTTTCCCTTCAACCATAGAAGAAATACCATGCGCCACTATGTACTCCACTTTAGAGTGCATCTCCTCATGCTCCAGTCCCTGCGCCTGTGCTGCTTCCACGACTGCTTTCGCCATAGAATGAGGGAAATGTTCCTCCAGGCAGGCTGCCATCCGAAGCAACTCCTGTTCACTTCTGTCCCCAAAAGGAATAACCTGCTTTACCACCGGTTTTGCCTTTGTCAGTGTACCTGTCTTATCAAACACAATGGTATCTGCCTCTGCCACTGCTTCCAGGAATTTGCCTCCCTTTATCGTCAAATCAAAACGGCTTGCCTCACGGATTGCCGATAATACCGCAAGTGGCATTGCCAGCTTCAGGGCACAGGAGAAGTCTACCATCAGTACTGATATAGTCTTCGTCACATTTCTTGTCAGTAAATACGTCAGTGCCGTTCCCGCAAAGGTATACGGAACCAGCTTATCTGCCAGATGCTCTGCCTTTCCCTCCAGGGAAGATTTCAGTTTCTCTGACTCTTCAATCATAGCCCCAATTTTTTCATATTTGCTGGAACCATTGACTTCTTTTACCTGAACAACCAGTTCGCCTTCCTCCAAGACTGTTCCCGCATAGACATAACCATGCTCTACCTTACGAACCGGCATGGATTCTCCTGTCAGGGAAGACTGGTTTACCATAGCTTCCCCTTGTGTTACGATGCCATCAAAAGGAATCACATTTCCCATGCGAACCCTTACCAGGTCATCCTCTTTAATACTCATGGTCGATACCAATACATCCTGCTTCTCTCCCACAAGCCATACCTTACTGATATTAAGAGACATGCTTCTTGCCAGGTCACCCACTGATTTCTTATGAGTCCACTCCTCCAAAATCCCGCCTATCTCCAGCAGGAACATAACGGAGCTCGCGGTTCCGTAATCACCTCTGAATACAGACACCCCAATGGCTGTACCATCCAGTACCGGAACCTCCAGCTTACCCTTTGCTAATGTACCAATCGCCTTCCAGATATAGCTTATGGATTTACAAGCTGTGATACAGGCTCTTACCGAACATGGTAAAAACCACTTCTTACCATAATAAATGGCAATTTTATTCACTAATTTCTCCCAGTACTCTCTGTTTAAAGCCCTTCCGGAATTCTCTAAATATTCCTTCGGTGTCTGTACTTTATCATATCGAAATCCCTGCAATAATCTGATAATCTCCTGGCGTGAACCCTCATAAGTAATCGTCACGTCACAGGAACGGTCATACACCTTTACCGCCGTTACCGCCTCATGCTGCAAAAGCGCATACTCTAAAATATCCGCCTGCTTCATTGTCATAGACGGCTGAATCAGATGAACACGCACTCTGCCACGGATTTCATCCTTAATTCTAAATCTCATGTATTACCACGCCTCTATTCTGCCTCTGTTGCAGACTCTTCTTCCTCGTCAAGATACTCTGCTTCCGCTACTGCTCTGTCCTCGTTAATCTGCTTTGCACCTGCATAGATATCCTCTGCATTCTCCTGAATCGTACCTGCTACATCAAGCACACATTCCTTTGCGCGGAGAACTGCAGCCGTACAATTTGTATATACCTTCTTTGCATCCTTACTGGAAAGAATCTTAATTCCCGCAGTTCCGAATAAAACACCTGCTGCAAAAATACCAGTTGACTTCCCATTGATTTTCTTAAAACATTTCAAACATTTTAACATAATTTTTCTTCCTCTCTTTTCTTTTGATTTACCATCTGGGTATTGGACTGGTCGTAAATAGTCCAATATACAAAAAACGCCAGACTGCATACTTATCTTTAACACAGTCTAGCGCACTAATCTTCAATTTGTCACGACTAACAATTCCTGTTGAGAAATCCTATCACTTAGCCCAGTGCTACATCTAATATCATCATAATCACAAATCCAACTGCCACTCCTATAGTTCCGATATTGCTGTGCTCCCCAGCCTGCGATTCCGGAATCAGTTCCTCCACCACAACATAAATCATGGCTCCTGCTGCAAAAGCAAGCAGATATGGTAACGCAGGTACAATCTGCTTTGCCAGCAGAATCGTGATAACTGCCCCTATCGGCTCCACAATTCCGGATAATGCGCCATATACAAAAGCGCGCACTCTGGATACGCCTTCACTCCGAAGAGGCATCGATATAATCGCGCCCTCCGGGAAATTCTGAATGGCAATTCCTACCGCTAGCGCAAAAGCACCCGCCATCGTAATACCGGTATTGCCAAGCAACGCTCCCGCAAAAGTGACACCCACGGACATTCCTTCCGGAATATTATGCAGTGTTACTGCCAGGACAAGCATAGTTGTTTTTTTTAAATTGGATTCCATCCCTTCTGGTTTCTCACTCTCCAGATGAAGATGGGGAATGACACTGTCCAGAACGAGCAAAAATGCCATGCCGCCAAGGAATCCAACCGTAGCCGGAACCCATGCCACCTTTCCCTGCTCCGTTGCCATATCAATTGCTGGAATTAAAAGTGACCACACCGATGCCGCAATCATCACTCCGGATGCAAATCCTAACAACATCTTCTCGATTTTCTTGTCCATAGCCTTCCGCATAAAGAATACCATGGCTGAACCCAATGTAGTGCCTATAAATGGTATCAATAATCCCAATGCTAATTGCATATCTCTTCCTGCCTTCCCAACTCTTTCGCTCTATTACTATTATATGATTAGCACGATGTGGTGGTGCTAATACATGTAGCATAATTAGTATCCCTACTGAACTTCATATTTTCGTTTCATCGCTTCCAGGACTTCCGGATTGTTCAGCAGTGGTATCTGCTCGGCATCTCCTCCGGTGGTCATTCTGGATAGTAACAGTAACCATCTGGTTCTTTCTTCCTGTTGCCCTTCCTTTATTCCTTCTTTTATTCCTTCCTTTATTCCTTCCTTTATTCCTTCCTTTATTCCTTCCTTTATTCCTTCTTTTATTCCTTCTTCTCTTCCATATTCATACTCTGCTTTGCGAAGTTTCTTTTCTTCCTCTTCTTTGTCATATTCAAAAATGCTCATTTGATATACCTCCGCACGATTGTGGCGAAGGAATTCTGCTAGAATCCCTTCCCGAATACATTCTCCAATTGCCTGTTCCACCGCTTCATCTAACGGCAGTTCTGCCGCATATTTCCTCACCCTTGCCACATATTCTGCATATTCCCACAGGACGTGGCAACTCTCCATCAGCTTCTGATTATGTCCGGCATTGA
>CAKRWT010000029.1 GCA_934418125.1 uncultured Lachnospiraceae bacterium | reverse complement strand
AAAGTCGCCGCTTTCTACCACTAAGTTAGGCTGTACATAATCATCAAATACCGTTACCTCTAAGGTCCATCCCTGCTCTGCAAGGATAGGAGCTGCCTGTTCTAAGATTTCTGCATGTGGTGTAGCAGATGCTGCAACCTTAATGGTACCTTTCTGCTCTACTTCTGCTGTCTCGTCAGCTTCTTCTGTTGTCTCTTCTGCAGTAGTTTCTTCCTCTGCTGCTGCATCTTCTGTTGCTGCTTCCTGCTCTGTAGCAGTTTCCTCAGTTGTTGTCTCTGCTGCTGCATCGTTGGAGCTTCCGCATGCTGTCAGCACACTAAGTGCCAATGCTGCTGTTAAAATGCTTGCGATAAATTTCTTTTTCATAATGTTTTTCCTCCTCCCGCGGCGAACTCCTCTTTTCCCCGCGTTCTTTGATTATTTATCTAAAAGAAAATTTTCCCTCAAAGAGAATCCTCTCTTTTATTCTATCACTATCCGTTACCGTTTTCTGCGATCCAGCTTAACGGACAGGCGCATCCCCAGTGTCTGGAAAATCTGAACCAGAATGACCAGAAGGACAACCGCAACTATCATAATCAGTGTCTCGTAACGATAATATCCATATCGCATGGCAATATCACCAAGACCGCCACCGCCGACAACACCTGCCATTGCAGAATATCCCAGAATCGTTCCAATGGCAATCGTCACCCCTACCAGAATGGAGGTTCTTGCCTCTACCAGAAGTACCTTCCAGATAATCGTAAAGGTACCTGCCCCCATACTCTGGGCTGCTTCGATAACACCATGGTCTACTTCCTTAATAGAAGATTCAATCATACGACCAATAAATGGCGCTGCTGCCAGGGTTAATGGAACAATGGTTGCTACCGAGCCATAACTTTTTCCTACAATCAGCTTGGTTAACGGCATTACCAGTATGAGTAAAATCAGGAAAGGAATACTCCTCACAATATTGGCAATGATATCCAGTATCTTATAGATTACCGCATTGGGTCTTACTCCGTCTTTATCTGTTACCGCCAGGGCAATTCCCATCGGAAGCCCTAAAATATATCCAAAAAATGTTGACACAAGTGTCATTAGTAAGGTATCTCTTACCCCTTCTGCCATCATGGCTGTAAGTTCACTAGTCCACATATCCGTCTACCTCCTCTACTGCCAAACCTCTCTCGCAAAGATAAGACTTCATGCTTTCCTGTACTTCCTTATCATCCGGCAGGCTTAATATCATTTCTCCTCTGGCAATTCCCTCTACATTCTTCGTATCTGCCCTGAGAATGTTAATAGGCTGTCCAAACCGGAGGACCATGTTGGCGATAACCGGTTCAAAAGAAGAATTCTCCGAAAAGACAATCCGGATACAGCATTTGCCCTTCATCAGTTCTTTCTGATGATTTTCCAGTGTACGGTTTTCTGTGCCGCCACCTTTGACAATCAATTCTTTTGCTTCCGCTGTCTTCGGATGGGAGAAGATATCCATCACTCTTCCCTGCTCTACTAGATGGCCATTACCGATAATAGCCACATGGGTACATACCTCACGTACCACTGCCATTTCATGGGTAATAATCACAATGGTAATACCATACTCTTTATTGATTTGTCTTAAAAGCTGTAAGATAGACTGGGTTGTCTGTGGGTCAAGTGCACTTGTCGCCTCATCACACAAGAGAATCTTGGGATTTGCTGCCAGAGCTCTTGCGATTGCCACACGCTGTTTTTGTCCACCGGACAGCTGTGCCGGATAAGCCTTTGCCTTCTCGGTCAGCCCTACTATCTCCAGTAATTCTTCTGCTTTCTTTCTGGCATCTTTCTTCTTCATGCCCGCAATTACCAGAGGAAAGCAAATATTATCTATGACATTTTTCTGCATCAGCAGATTGAAATGCTGGAATATCATCGCTATCTCGCTGCGCTGTGCGCGAAGCTCTTTCTCTGACATGGTACCCAAATCCTTACCGGCAATCTCTACGGTTCCTGAGGTTGGCCGTTCAAGGAAGTTCAGGCAGCGTACCAAAGTACTCTTGCCGGCACCCGACATTCCGATAATGCCGTAAATATCGCCAGCCTGAATGGATAGACTGATATCCTGCAACGCCTCTACAGTGGCGTCTTTCGTCACAAATGTCTTACTTAAGTTACGAACTTCTATCATTCCCGCCATTTTGTTTTTCCTTTCTTACAGTCCATCATGCCATCACTGTCTTCTGAACCTTTTTTTCATCTATATACGCTGAACAGTTTAGTATAAAATGGCGGTTTTTGTCAAGTTTCACGCTTATTCAGCTGAGAACAGCGGAGTGGATAAGTATCTGTCACCTGAGTCCGGTAATAAAGCTACAATTGTTTTTCCCTTGTTCTCAGGACGTTTTGCCAGTTCTGTTGCTGCGTGAAGGGCTGCGCCGGAGGAAATACCAACCAGAACGCCTTCTCTCAAAGCAATTTCTCTTCCTACTTCAAAAGCATCTTCATTGGATACTTTAATAACCTCATCATATACGGACGTATTTAAGACTTCCGGAACGAAACCTGCACCGATTCCCTGAATCTTGTGTGCACCTGGTGCCCCACCAGACAATACCGGGCTTGTTTCCGGCTCTACGGCTACGATTTTCACATTAGGATTTTGTTCTTTCAAATACTCTCCAACACCAGTTACCGTACCACCAGTACCGACACCCGCTACGAAGATATCTACTTTACCATCTGTATCTTCCCAGATTTCCGGACCGGTTGTTGCTTTGTGTACTGCCGGGTTAGCCGGATTTACAAATTGTCCTAAAATAACCGAGCCCGGTGTGGATGCCTGCAGCTCTTCTGCCTTTGCAATAGCTCCCTTCATGCCCTTTGCGCCTTCTGTCAGCACCAGTTCTGCACCGTATGCCTGTAACAGCTTTCTACGCTCTACGCTCATGGTTTCCGGTAAGGTAAGAATCGCTTTATATCCTTTTGCTGCTGCCACTGCTGCAAGACCAATACCGGTATTTCCACTGGTTGGCTCAATGATGGTTGCACCAGGCTGTAATTTGCCGGCTTTCTCTGCCTCTTCAATCATATTCAGGGCGATACGGTCTTTTACAGAACCTGCCGGATTAAAATACTCTAATTTTACCAGAATGGTTGCATCTGTAATATTGTTTGCTTTCTCATAATTTGTAACCTCTAATAAAGGTGTTTTTCCGATTAACTCTGTTGCGCTTTTCTTAATATTTGCCATTGTAATATCCTCCGATTTTTGTTTTTCTTTTACTCTATTTTCTTTCAGGCTGTTTCGTACTCCGCTGTCTCTTCCAGACCTTCAGACAGGTCTTTCCCTTTTCTGAATTTACATGCAGCAACACATGACCGCTGCTCTCTCTTTCTGTGTCCTACACATTCGTTTCTGTAAACAGAAATCTCTGTTTCCTGTTCTTGCTCTCATCTGTGCTGCTCCTTTTTTCTTGTTTTCCTACTCGTTTACTAGGTTTTGTATGAATTGATAATACACCATGAAAGAAGTGGTGTCAACTACTAATTTTCTTTTTTTGAAAAAGTTTTGAAAAAGAATGTACCGAAGCACATTCTCGCTTCATAAGATTTTCCAGGAAGCAAGAAAAATGACGCAGCTTTCATGCTGCGCCATTTTATCTGTTGCCTCTTCTGTTTTTCTATTGCTGTTTTTTACCATTATCCGGCTACTCTCTGCTGCTTTTGTGCATCCGCTCTGTTTTCCAGGGTATTCCTACATAGCTTCATGGAACGTTCTGGAGATGACATCTGCCTGCTGTTCTGGTGTCAGCTTGATAAAGTTTACCGCATAACCGGACACTCTTATGGTAAGCTGTGGATAATTTTCCGGATGTGCCTGTGCATCCTTTAACACCTCTCTGTTTAAAACATTCACATTCAGGTGATGTCCACCCTTCTGTGCATAGCCGTCTAATAATGTTACCAGATTATTTACTTGTGATGTATTTGTCATGTTCCTTACTCCCTTCTATTCTGTGTTCTATATGCAGGTATTTTTTTCTATGTCATTATCATATCCTTATCCACGCAAAAAATCCGTAACCTAAGTTACGGATTTTAAAAATTTTAAAATATTTTGCAGCCCTTACTCGTTTAACAGCTCCAGTGCGTTTCGGTCAAGGATAACTATCTGCTTTTTGCCTACGTCCACCAAACCATCCTTCTGCATCTTCATCAGTTCCCTGGACAGGGAGGGTCTGGCAACGCCGAGAAAGTCGGCCAGCTGTTCCCGGTTCAGGTGTAACGCTACCTGTCCGTCTTCATCCGCCGCATCCAACAGCCAGAGTGCCAGCCTCTCCCTCAGGGATGCCGTACTGATTAAGTGAAGCTTTCTCGTAATATTAAAATTATTTTCCGACAGAATTTCCAACATATTCTGGGTAAACTGCTTATGGTGCCCGCATGCCTTAGAGCAGAAGTGATAAAAGAAGTCCCATGGCATTTCCAGCACCTGGATATCCGTTACCGCAACTGCATCATACCAGTAGCGCTTTCTGTCCCCAAACAGAAAAATTTCGCCAAAAACATTGCCTGGCTCCACCATATAGAGGATATCTCTCTTTCCAGAGGTAAAGTCTTTGCTGATTTGTACTTTTCCTTCCAGCAGCAGAAACAGCCTGGAGGGTGTTTCTCCCTGTGAGAACACATAACTTCCCTCCTGGTATGTTCTTTTTCCCGCCTTAGAGCAGTTTAAAATTTTATCTGTTTCTTCACTCGTTATCTGGCGAAACAATTTACAATTATCTATCGTTTCCATTCTGGATTCCCTCTTTTCTGAAACAGTTACAGTTTTTCTATCCCGCTTATCCTATAACTATTGTATCAGAAAACCCCAGAAGGAGATATAGGAAATAACGATTCCGCATTATTTTAATTTCCAGATATCTCTGTTGTACTCAGCAATGGTTCTGTCAGAGGAGAAGAAGCCAGCCTTTGCAATGTTGACAAGCATCATCTTACGCCACTTCTTCTGGTCTTCATAGTCTGCCATCATCTTATCTTTGGTCGCAATATAATCTTCCAGGTCTAAAAGGGTCATGAACCAGTCTTTGTTCAACAATTCCTTATATAATCTTTCCAGATTTTCCTTATGTCCGACTTTCAGCGCTTCTTTACTGATGATAAAATCTACTGCTTCTTTGATAACAGGACTCTTCTCATAGTAATCCTTGGATACATAATCAGCCTTCTCATAATGTTTGATAACAGCCTCGGATTTCTCACCGAAGATATAGATATTATCATCGCCTACCAGTTCGTTAATTTCCACATTAGCACCATCGGATGTACCAAGAGTTACTGCACCATTTAACATAAACTTCATGTTACCGGTACCGGAAGCTTCTTTGGATGCCAGCGAAATCTGCTCAGAAATATCACAGGCAGGAATTAACTTCTCTGCGTAAGCTACATTGTAGTTTTCTACCATCAGAACCGTCATGTATTTGTTTACATCCGGATCATTGTTTACAATTTCCTGTAATACCAGAATCAGGTGAATGATATCCTGTGCAATCACATAAGCCGGTGCTGCCTTCGCGCCGAAAATAAAGGTCATTGGTCTTTCCGGCTTCTTGCCTGCCTTGATTTCCAGATATTTGTGGATAATATAAAGCGCATTCATCTGCTGACGTTTGTACTCATGCAGTCTCTTAATCTGGATATCAAAGATAGAATCCGGGTTCAGGGTAACACCCTCTGCCTCTTTCACATAAGCAGCCAAATCTTTCTTGCGATTCATCTTAATCTCTGCAATATGGTTTAATACTGCTTCATCCTCCTGAAACTCCAGTAATTTTTCCAGCTTATCGGCATCCTTCTTAAAGCCGTCGCCGATGGTTTCAGACAGGAAGCCTGCCAGTTCGCGGTTGCAGGATAAAAGCCATCTACGGAAAGTAATACCATTTGTCTTATTGTTAAATTTCTCCGGATAAATCTTATAGAATGCATTTAACTCGGTATCCTTTAAGATTTCCGTATGGATGGCTGCAACACCATTTACAGAGAAGCCATAATGAATATCAATGTGCGCCATGTGGACTCTTCCGTCTGCATCGATAATCTGTACCTTCGGGTCATCATATTTTGCAGCAACTCTCTTATCCAGCTCTTTGATAATCGGTACCAACTGGGGAACTACCTTCTCCAGATATTTCAATGGCCATTTTTCTAATGCTTCTGCCAGAATGGTATGGTTTGTGTAGGCACAGGTCTTACTTACCACTTCGATTGCCTCATCCATGGTAAAGGCTTTCTCGTCCACCAGGATTCTGATTAACTCAGGAATGACCATAGTAGGATGGGTATCGTTAATCTGGATAACAGCATGCTCATACATCTTACGAAGGTCGTATTTCTTCGCTTTCATCTCTTTTAAAATAAGCTGTGCTGCATTGCTGACCATAAAATACTGCTGGTAAATACGCAGCAGGTTACCTGCCTCATCGGAATCATCCGGATATAAGAATAATGTCAGGTTCTTCTCGATATCTTCTTTGTCGAAGTCAATGCCTTCTTTTACAATACTCTCATCTACTGTCTCAATATCAAACAGTCTCAATTTATTGACACCATTGTCATATCCTACGACATCAATGTCATATAATCTGGAAGTTACTTTCTTGTCGCCAAAAGCTACCTCGAAAGTAGTATCTGTCTTTGTCAGCCAGGACTGTGCTTCTATCCAGTCATTCTTCTCAGCCGTCTGTAATTTATCCTTGAATACCTGCTTAAACAGACCAAAGTGATAATTCAGGCCAATACCTTCTCCCGGAAGTCCTAAGGTTGCAATGGAATCCAGAAAGCATGCTGCCAGACGGCCAAGACCACCATTTCCAAGAGATGGTTCCGGCTCCACTTCCTCGATTACGCTAAGACTCTTGCCGTTCTTTGCTAAAATATCCTCCAATTTATCATAAATGCCAAGATTAATCAGGTTGTTGGATAACAGCTTACCAATCAGGAATTCTGCGGAAATATAATAAATCTTCTTCTCGCCCTCGATTGGCTCAGATACTTCCATTAACTGCTTGGATAACTGCAATAAGCTGTAATACAGTTCCTCATTGGTGCACTGTGCTATGCTCTTGCCATAGCCTTTCTGGGTCTGCTCTTCCAGTACCTTCTCCAGGTTCAGTACTAATACGTCTCTTTTCAGGTTGCTTGCCTGTGTCATAATTTCCTCCATTCCGAAGCTTCTTGCTTCTACACTAATATGTCTGTGTACTTCATCCGTACCAGTTCATAATCCAGTACAATCTGTTGCCCTTCTCCGCCTTCTATCAGACGTTTTAATTCTTTGACTGCCTCCGCAGCAATCCGCTTAAAATTCTGTCTGACCGTATTCATCTGTTTACCGGCATATCCCATCAGGGTAATCCCATCAAACCCGCATACCGGACGGAAAATATCCATCTCGATCAGTGCTTTCATCGCTCCGATTGCCATCAGGTCTGAGGCGCATACGATTACATCCTTCTTTCTGGCATATTTAAAGGTAATGTTTCTTGCCTGCAATTCAGAGAATTCCCCATTACGCACCATCAGGGGTAACTCCATCTCCTCTGCCAGCCGTTTGATTCCCTTCAGCCGTTCTTCGGAAACGTAACCGTTCTTCTTGCCTGCCAGATACAGAATGCTCTTGCAGTCATTTTCCAGAATCGTTTTCTTTGCCACATCATACTGCGCCTGTTCCTGGTCAATCCATACCGATGAGGTGCTCACATTTACCATAGGCACATCCACCACTACTATCTTAAATATCTGTGCCGCAATTAGCTTATGCAGAACCTTATCGTCCTTGGACATTCCAAAAATAATCAGTCCGGTAATACTCTGTGACTGTAAATATCGTATCACTTCTTCCAGCGTCTTATTCTTAAGCATAGAATAAAAAACCGTAATCACATCCAAATTCAGCTCCACTGCTTTTCCAATGGTGCCTGCCATACACTGCATGTTGATTTCGTCTACCGCCTGGGATACACTGTTTAAGTTGATTAAAAGTGCCACCCGGCCAGAGTTTTTGGAAGAAAGTGCTGCTGCCACACTGTTTGGAACGAAATTTAACTCCGCTACTGCCTCGTTTACTTTTTTCTTCGTCTCTTCGCTCACATTCGGATAGTTATTCAACACCTTGGACACGGTTGAAATGGCTACCCCTGCATGCTTTGCTACGTCTTTAATTGATACCATGTATTATCCCCTGTATCACTTCCCGGAGACTTCTCGGAAAATGTTTTCCGGAAATCGTTTTCCTTAATTTATAATATAACAAAAGCGCTATTTTGTAAACCTCTCTTTTGTAAAAACATGAAATATTTTTCTGTTACCGCTTTTCAATGTGCTTTTCATTTCCAGTAAATAATCTTGCACAAAGCAAAGTGACGTGATACACTCTTTACGATAAAATAATTGAATAATCAGGGGGATAACCTATGAATCATTATATTTTGAGCTGCTGTTCCACAGCCGATTTGACCCAGGAACATTTTCAGAAACGCGATATATCCTACATCTGCTTCCATTATGAGCTGGACGGAAAGCAATACGCTGATGATTTAGGAAAAAGCATGCCTTTTGACAAATTCTACGAAGCGATGGCAAACGGAGCAGACACCAAAACATCTCAGATTAATGCCGCTGAATTTACCGAATACTTTGAGCCTTTCTTAAAAGAAGGCAAAGACATCATCCATTTAAGTCTTTCTTCCGGTATTTCCGGCGTAGTCAACTCCGCCAACATTGCAAAAGATACTTTATTAGAAGACTATCCGGAGCGTAAAATCTATATCATTGATTCCCTGGCAGCTTCTTCCGGATATGGACTGTTAATGGATAAGCTGGCTGATTTGCGGGATGCCGGCATGAGTATTGACGAACTGTACGAATGGACGAATGAGCACAAACTGGAATTGAACCACTGGTTCTTCTCCACAGACCTTACCTTCTATATTAAAGGCGGACGTATTTCCAAAGCTTCCGGTTTCATTGGCGGCATGCTGAACATCTGTCCTCTTCTGAATGTGGACTATCTGGGAAGATTGATTCCCCGTTACAAAATCAGAACCAAGCGTAAGGTTATCCAGACCATTGTTGATAAAATGGCAGAATGTATGGACAATGCCGCAGAGTATGACGGCAAATGCTATATTTCCAATTCTGCCTGCTTAGAAGATGCCCAGGCGGTTGCTGCGCTGGTAGAGGAACGTTGCCCGAAATTAAACGGCAAGGTAGAAATCTACAGCATCGGTACGACCATCGGAGCCCATACCGGCCCCGGCACCGTAGCCTTATTCTTCTGGGGTAAGAAACGGGAAGATTAACAAAAACGGATAAATCGACAAAACCTGTCGGAAAGGTCTATGCCCTTCCAACAGGTTTTCTATTTTTACGCCATCAGATAGACAAAATAACCTGCATAGCATACTAACAGGATGACACCGCCCAGATGGTTCAGCTTCTGTTTCCGGAATACCAGCAGCCACAGAATAATCCCCACTGCAATCGCAGCAATACTGTCTACCAGGAAAGACGATGCATAGACAACAGGAGTGATTAAAGCGGAAGTACCTACCACAAACAGGATGTTAAAAATATTGCTTCCCACAATATTTCCTACTGCAATATCCGCTTTTCCCTTAATCGCTGCTGTCACAGAAGTTACCAGCTCCGGCAAGGATGTGCCAAATGCCACAATCGTCAAACCAATCAACCGTTCACTCATACCAAAGATTCTCGCTAATCCGGACGCTGCATCGACTGCCAGATTGGAGCCCAGCACAATCATGGCTGCTCCTGCAACAATCATTACCAGCATTTTCCATACCGGCATAGGCTTACCGTCTCCCGGTATCTCTTCTATCACATCTGCACCAGACTTCGCCATCTTCAACAGGTATAACAGATACATAATAAAAAGAATCCAGAGAATCACGCCGTCCAGTCTTCCTACCACACCATCCGCATAACCGATTCCCATTAACACGGCAGATACGACTACTACATAAGGAATCTCATATTTAATCGTTGACTTTTGTACAGCCACCGGCGTAATCACTGCCGTAAGTCCCAGAATCAGAAGCACATTCAAAATATTACTGCCTAAAATGTTACCAATGGTAATTTCCGCGCTGCCCTTTAACGCTGCGGATACACTGACCGCTGCTTCCGGCAGTGATGTTCCCATTGCCACAATCGTAAGCCCGATAACCAACTGCGGAATTCCGAATCTCTCCGCCACACGGCTGGCACCCTCCACAAACCAGTCTGCGCCTTTGACCAAAAGCACAAAACCAATTACCAGTAAAATCATTTGTACTACTACTTCCATAACCTGACCTCCTGTTTTCTATTTGCCGCGATGTTTCTTTTCTTCCAGCAGTCTGTCTGTCCAAAGTTTTTCGTCCAGACCACTTTCCTATCACATAAAAAAGACTCTCAGCATTCTTATGCTAAAAGTCTCGTTCTTTCCAGTCGTTTTCTCTGAAAGCGTGTAAACATGGCTTCTGCCAGGGTATGTTGCCTACACAGGATAACTACTCCCTCTTAACTTGGAAATAACTATATCATGTGCCCTCAAGACTGTCAAGCGGCAACTTTCCGACCGATTGCTAGTACAGCTTTCTTTCCATGTACTCCTGCACATTATCATAATTAATAATCTGGTAGGAGGTATAGACATATTTCTCCTGTTGAAGTTCTATACTATCCGGAATCGTTTCTTCATTTGCCAGCGCATAGGCAATCATTGCCATAGCCTCCCCCTGTCCTTTGGCATCATGGTATACGGTTCCTTCCATCTTTTTACATCTGATCATTTCCAGGGCATCGCTCTGTCCATTTACACCAACAATCAAAGGCCACTGATTCGGATTCCACTGCTCTAAGGCATCTATCGCTCCTAATGCCATATTATCATCATTGGCAATTACCATCTCAATCTGCCATGGATATTTATCCAGAAATTCATTCATCTTAGTAGTCGCCTGTGCCCTGTTCCAGTTTGCAAATTCATCCCCAAGCTTCTCTACCTGAAAGCCTGCCTTTTTAATTTCCTCCACTGATACCTGCGTTCTTACCAGTGCATCCTGATGTCCCCGCTCGCCTTCCAGCATGACATACTGTATCACACCATCTCCATTACTATCTATCTGGGCAAATCTTGCTTCGTCGGACAATGCCTCCGTCACAATCTGCGCCTGCATAAGCGCTGACTGTTCCGGCACAGACCCTACATAATACAATTTATCCCAGCGCTCCAAATCCTCCTGCACCAGTTCCCGGTTCCAGAAAATGATGGGGATATCCGCACTTTTTGCCTTATCAATAATTACCATGGCATTGGTTCTGTCCACCAGATTAACACAAATTACATCATATTCTTTCTCTATAAATCTCTCTATCTGATCATTTTGCGTCAGTTGGTTTTTATTGGCTGCAACCACCTCTACCGTAATGGCAGCCCCCATTTCCAGTTCCTTACTCTTACACCATTCCTCCAGATATTTCACTATAGCAGCGGTAAAAATATCATACTCGTCATAGATACTGACTCCGATTTTAATAATCTCTTTCTGCTGTGCCTTTTCCTCTGCCCATAGTTTTTCGCCGCTGCACGCGGTAAGAAATACCATGATAACTGCCGTCATAACGGCAATTCCTCGTCTGACATATCTGTTCATCGCCTTTTCCTCTTATTTTACAAATGGGAATATTACCTTTTCATATTCCTGCGTGTACATCTTTTCCCTGTCCACAATCTTATATTCTACGATACTTGTCCCTTTATCCTGCCGCTTTTTCTGCAGGATAATATTCATGCTCAGATACCCTGCACTGAAATCATTTGGATAAGCAATCGCCTTAACCAATCCCTCATCCAGATAATGCACAACCTTGTCGCTGTTCCCAATTCCATAGATTCTAATATCCTTATTTAAGTTCTGTGCCGCATCAATGATAGCCTCCGTCCTCTGGTTATCCAATGTTACCACTACATCTACTGCCTCTTCTATCATTTTTTCCTGAAGAAAAAGGGGCAGCGTGCTTTCCTCAATCGTGTCATCCTTTTCCCAGATAACCACCTCATCTGCATAGTCTGCCAGCGCATCGTACACTCCCTGATATCGTTCCGCTACGCATTGTTTCTGCATATCATCCAGAACAATGGCCACTTTAACCCATTTCCATTCCTTCTCGATAATATCTTCTGCCAGGGCATGCCCCATCTCATAATTGTCTACCGCAACATACCACGCATCCTCCATATGCTCGGAACCGCTGTACAAAAAGATAACCGGTACATCGCAGGCTACTGTATGAAAATATTCTTCGACCAGTCTGCTGTCTGCCGCCTCTATGATGACTGCATCTGTACCATTGACCAATTCACGGTTAATTACCGCTATCTGTTCCTGTGCATCTGCATTCACTGACATTGTAATAATATTGATCTCTGTCCGTCTTTCGCCGGCAGCCTGTTCTGCCCCCAGACGCAGATTTTCCCAACGGTCTGTCTGAGCACTGCTGAGAATAACAGACACATGAAGCCTCGGCTCTTCTCTGGATTCATATATGATATACGCCAGCGCTTCCGCAATCAGCATAACCAATACGATAGCGATACCCCACAGTAGAATTTTCTTTCCTCTTGAAAGCTTTATCATGGCTTCTCCCCCTTTCTGTAATCTTCATACAGAATTTTGGGAAGATGTATGGTAACAGTCGTTCCCTCATCCAGCTCACTCCGGATAGAAAGACCATAATCTCCCTTAAAATACAGGATAATCCTCTGATTAACATTCCAGATACCAATGCCCGAACCTTTTCCCCTCGGTCTGCTCTTATCCACCAGCAGATTATCAATCATATCCTTTGGAATTCCCATTCCATTATCCGAAATATCAATATAGATATCTCCATCCTTTTCATATCCGTGGACTCTTATCTCACCATCCCCATCCATATATTCCATTCCATGATAAATGGCATTTTCCAGAATCGGCTGAACAATTAATTTAATCGTAATACAGTCATAAAGAACCGGCTCTATCTCCATGGACACACTGAATTTATTCCGATAGCGCATCTGTTGGATATCCATATAATTCTGCGCGTGAGTCATCTCATCCCTTATGGTAATAATGCTGCTTCCTTTACTTAAGCTGATGCGGAACAGCTTTGCCAGTGCTTTTATCATGGCAATCGCATCCCGATACTGCTCACATTCAACCATCCACACAACGGAATCCAGCGTATTATACAGAAAATGCGGATTTATCTGCGACTGTAAAGCATCCAGCTCACTTCTTCTTTTCTCTTCCTGTTCCCGCACCATCCTATCCATAAGCCCTTTCAGTCTCTTAACCATCAGACTGATAGTTTCTCCCAGATGTCTGATTTCATGGGAACCACCGATATAAATTTTTCCTTCATCCAGACTGCCCTCCTCCAGATACCGGATAGACTCCTCCAGTTTCCGCAAAGGCTGGGTCACACGTTCGGAAATAAACATATTGCCAAAGAGAATCAGAAAAATGGTAACGGTAGCAATCATAATCATAAAAAAGCCAATATGGATGGTATTCTGAAAAAACTCACTGACAGGAGTCACATTCACAATCTTCCATCCGGTATATCCAATCGTCTTGACAACAACCGCACGTTCCTCTCCTTCAAAAGTTTCCATGTGCGTGCCATCCTCATAGGATGCTGCCATCCTGTTATTCTCTTTCGCCATTCCTGCGTAAAGTGCCTTCTGCTTCGGGTGATAAATAATTTCTCCGTTTCCATCCATCAAATAAATATATCCCGGATTGCGGTCATTCGCCTTATCAAACACCTGCTCAATAGCACTGTAATTCATATCTACCAAAAGCACTCCCTGGCTGGTATGCCCCAGACTGGTAAGCTCCACACTACGGCTCAGGGAAATAACCCATGCATATTGAAAATTGCTGTTTTCAAAAATATTCTGCACATGAGGTGTGGTAAAATGCAGATTTTCAATTTTTTCATTGGCATGTATAAACCATTCCTGCTGCTTTAAATCTACCTGATTCTTTCTGGTAGCAATCGGTGCCGCTGCCAGTACCGCTCCATCTTCTGTCACGCATACGATACTGACCAGATAATCCTTGTTTTCCTCATACAAAAGACTCATTTCCGCATTGATGGAATCCTGCGTTAAATCCTTATTCTTAATCACGTTATAATACATCACGTCCGAAATATTCATCATGTTCCGGATATAGCCGTTCAAATTCCAGCTAATCTGTTCCAGCATCTGTCTGTTATTTTCCAGCTCTATCTCTCTGTTATTCCGGACAAACCTGGTATAAAAGGCAGTACCCATAAAAAGCATACTGACCAATGCCACCAACGTAAAAGACAAGGAAATGATAAACTGTATATTACGTCTCTGATATATGCTTCCCGGCAAATGGCAGACATCTGCCAATTTACTTTTCATTCTGCTTCTGTCCATCTTCCCCGTTTCCCTTGCTCTGTCTGTATCTGGATGGCGATATGCCGTATTGTTTCTTAAATACATAACTGAAATAATTAGGCTCCTCGTATCCTACCATGCCTGCTATCACATAACTTTTTTCATCCGTCGTATCCAGGAGACGGATTGCCTGCTCCATCCGTACCCTTGTCAGATATGCCACAAAACTCATTCCCATCTCCTTTTTGAAAAGAGAATAAAAATAAGTTGCACTGACCCCCAGATGGCTGCACACTTTATCAATGGAAAGTTCCGATTCCATATAGTGCTCCGCCACAAAAGCAAGTGCCTTGTCCGTCAGCAGCCTGGTGGTATCTGTCCGTTCCTTCCGGATAGCGTTACGCAGCTTATGACATATACTGACAAGCCATTCCCCCAGCTCATCCAAGGAACGGAAACGTTTCATTTCTTCACTGAAATCCCGCTCCAGCAGCTTATCCCACTCTCCATCCTTTAACTGATAGCTTCTGGCCAGACGGATAAGTTCTATCATAATCTCTGTAAAAAACAGCTGTAGCCAGCCGGTAGTAATCGTGGACTTTTTCAGTTTCTCTATCAGAGCCACCACACTCTCATCAAGAGACTGGGGCGTGCCCACTTTAATTTCACGGACAAGTCCCCGTATCCATTCCTCTCCGTTTACCGGCTGTACCATCGTTTCCGGTTCTACGTCTCCTATGTAAATCGCCTGCCCGGGTTCCATCATAATCCGGTACGCAACAGCCTCTCTGGCCTCCAGATAGGAATGGCTGATATACTCCTTGCTCCCATATACCTTACCGATACCTGCTGTCACAGCACTTCCCAGCATTCTGCCTGCCAGCTTGCAGTTTTGATTCATCAGCGCAATAAACCGGACCGATGACGCTGTATCATGAAGCAGTGCAATGACTACAATCGTACCCAGATAATTGACACTCTTGAACTCTATCTTACCATCCAGTTGTTCATCTACCAGTTGTTTTATGGAAACCGCCCGCAGATTACTGCCTTCCTCCTCATCTGACTGTATCACACCAACCATGTAAAATGCTGCCTCCAGCTTCAACCCATACTCTGCCACAGACCGTTCCCTCCATCCTGCATTGGCAATCCTGCCCTCCAGCAGACCAATGATTAACTGGTCCTGCAGCATCGGGATACTTTCCTCATAATACCGCTTCAGCCTGTCCACATTTCTTCTTCGGTCAAGCTCCTCATCCAGGTTTTTCTTTATCCGTATAAATATTTCCTGTAATTCCTGGGCGTCAATGGGTTTTAATATATATTCTTCTGCCTCCAGTCTGATAGCTTCCTTGGCATATTCAAACTCGTCGTAGCCTGAGAAAAAAATAATTTTGGTTCCGGGCATCAGTTCTTTCAGTTTTTTGCAAAAAGTCAGCCCATCCATAAAGGGCATACAGATATCTGACATAACCACATCCGGTGCATACTGTTCTGCCTTTTCCAGTGCATCCTCACCATTTTCTGCCATGGCAACCACCTGAAACCCAATCTCTTCCCATGCCAGCTTTCTGGCAATGGCTTCCCTGACTGTTTCTTCATCATCCACCAGCATTACTTTATAATAATTCATTGCTATCCCCCACATATCTCTTCTCTTATCTGAAAATCTGCTCCTGCGTATAATACCCACTCTCAATCAGAACTTCTTCATAATTGTTTGCATCCACCACTACCGGATTGCACAAATAGGCGGGCACTGTCATGACATTATTATAATATGTTTCTGTATCATTCAGCTCTGGCTTCGTATCCTCCAAAACCGCCTGCACCATCGTCACGCACTTGGTGGAAAGTTCCCTGGTATCCTTAAAAATAGACATTGCCTGATATCCATGTGCAATATTTCTGATGGTATCACTTTCCGCGTCCTGCCCGGTTATCAGCGGCCAGTCTGTACTGTCATACTGTGCACTCATACATGCCTGTATAATGCCATAAGCAAAACCATCAAAGGCTGAACAGGCAATATCCAGCTTCTCTGTCTGGTAATACTCATCTAACAATTGCCGGCATCGAAGTCTGGCTGTTTCTCTGGACCATCGCAGAATGCAGGTTTCTTCAAAAGTCATCTCGCCCGATTTGCAGATAAGTGTCCCATTCTCCAAATAAGGCTGCAGCTGCTCCATCAGACCGTCATACAGAAATAATGCATTGTTATCATCCGGAGAACCCATAAAAAACTCAATGGTATAGCTCCTTCCTTCCAACGCGGCCCGCTCCAGTTGCCGTTCTTCCACAATGTAACGACCAATCAGCTCTCCGACTGCTTTATTATCAAAGCTGGCATAATAAGAAACCGCATCTGTATCCATCAGCAATCTGTCATAAGCAATGACAGGTATCTTCTGCTCTTTTGCCTTCTGCAGGCTGTCTGTCAGTCTGCTGGAATCAATCGAGGCTACCACCAGACAATCTACCCCATTTTCTATCATTTTCTCTATCTGGGCTATCTGCAGTTCTATTTCATCCTCCGCATACTGTAAATCTACATCATATCCCAATAATTCCAGTTTTGCCTTCATATTGATGCCATCACTAATCCAACGTTCGGATGTTTTGTTAGGCATCATAACTCCCACCTTCTTATGTGGCTCTTCCTGCAATGGTTCCGTATCCTCTATCCCCGAAAGAAGCCGCTCATAATAAACCGCTCTGTCCTGTGGCCTTTCCAACTGCCTGCCGCATCCTGTCAGTATTACCACTCCTGCCAGAATGCCTGTCATCATTCTCCGGAAACGCATCACTGCCTCCTTCCTCTTCCAATACCTTCCTCATCCCAATATATAATATCAGTATATCATTTTCCCCTGGAAAACAGAATACATAATACAAAGAAGAGGCATGCATTCTGCATACCTCTGTCTCTTTTTGACTTTTAACTCATCACGAATTCATCCACCAGTTCTTCCAGTTCCACAGTAGCCTGTAATAAATGATTCATAGCTTCTGACACGTCCTGCAGATTTGCCGTTTCCTGTGTCACAATGGAGCTGATTTCATTAATCTCATCCACATTCTCACTGGCTGCTCCTGAAATATTTCCTGCACCGGTAACTGTTGCCGCGATTTGTTCGGACAGATTCTGAATCCGTCCGGTAATATTGTCTACACTTTCTCCTACAACACGGGTACCTTCCCGGATCATCGAGAAGCTATGTTTCGCTTCTCCGGTCATTTCATTACCAATTTCCAGCTGTTGCAGGCTCTCCTTTAGCTGTTTGCTCATGACATCTGCCTGCTGTTGTACCGATTCAATCATCTTTCCAATCTGCCCGGCAATCGTCTGGGAATCATCTGCCAGCTTTCTGATTTCTTCTGCCACTACCGCAAAACCTCTTCCGGCTTCGCCTGCCCTGGCAGCCTCTATGGAGGCATTCAAAGATAACAGATTTGTCTGGGATGCTATCTCCGTAATGGCATTCAATGCCTTTTCCATTCCCTTCATACTCTCATCGAAGGATGCAAAAACCTGTCCCATCTCCTGCATAGAAGCATTGACTTCCTGCATCTGACTAACATAGGCTTCTATTTTCTGCATACCACTTTCTGCATTCTTCCTTGCATCTTCCGAATTCTGTTGAATGCGTCCTGCATCCTCACTGACCCTGCTGACTGTCTGTTCCATCCGGTTAATCTGTTCTACAATATTGGTAACCTCGCGCTGCTGGTCTTGCAGTCCACCCAGCATACTTTCCACTGCATCTGCTATTTTAAAACTGCCCTGTGTATTCTCTTCCACATTATCGTTAATGACCACCGTTGTATTCCGCAGATTTTCTGTTCCGCCTTTTACCTTTGTAATCATGTGGATAAGTGTTTCTTTCATGATATTAAAGGCTCCCGTCGCCTGCCCGACTTCATCCATCGAATGTATCTTCAATGCTTCCCCGGTAAGATTTCTCTCAGACATTACCATAAGATTCTTTCGGAGCACGTCAACCGGTCTGGTAATACTGATTGATATCATAACAGAGCTAAGCAATAGCACGATTACCATAATGACAGAAATGGCAACACTAAGCATTATCATTTTGCCAAAACCCTCGGCAATCTGTGCCTCTACCTGTTCACTTCTGGTAATTTCCAATACCAGTAAGGTCTCAGCGGAAGAAAGCAGGAAGGACGTATTATTAGCTAACTGATGTGCCTGTTCCAGTCCCTCTGCGCCATAATTCTCCCCGCAGGCTGTTACCAGTTCCTCATACATATTCGTATACTTGCCAACTTCAGAGGCAAAGCTTTCATACTGGTTCCGATTCTGGTTAAATTCCACATCTTCTCCAATATTCTTACCGATTTCCTCACAATAGACCGTCATCGTATCCACAATGTCCTGATGTCCGGTGGATGCTATTTCCACACCCACACCACACATGTGCTCTATTGACTTGGCAACCTGTGACGCATTTGTTTTGATATATGTAATCTTACTGATATTATCAAGGACTCCTTCATATTGTTCACTATACATGGAAGCCTTGGCAAGTACAATCGCAAGCATAACGCCAAACACTAGAATCACACCAAACACCAGACCGTTTATTTTAACGGCTATTTTTGTTCGTCTCTGCATGTTCTTCCTTCGAGTTCGCCTTTTCATTATATTATCCTTTCTTTCGTTTAGATAACACATCGACTGTTACTGCGCCTAACAGAACAGCACCTTTTACAATTTTCTGAATATCAGTTGACCATCCGTAAAGAGACATTCCATTATTCAGGATACCCATAATAAATGCACCAATAACGGCTCCCATAATGCTTCCAGCACCACCGGCTACTGCTGCGCCGCCAATGTAGCAGGACGCAATAGCATCCATTTCAAAACCATCTCCGGCTTTCGGTGTAGAAGATGCGTTACGTGCTGACAGTACAATACCAGCTACTGCACTGAGGATACCCATGTTCGTATATACCCAGAAGAAAACCTTTCTTGTATCAATACCGGATAAGTTTGCTGCTTTTCTGTTGCCTCCTAAGGCATAAATCTGACGTCCTGCTACTGTCTTGCTGGTGATAAAAGCATAGATTCCAACGAGCACCACCATCAGAAGCAGTACAAACGGAAGTCCATTGTAGCGTGCAAGCTTATAGAAGAAGAACCAGATGATAAACAACATAACGGCAAGCTTAACTACTGTCTGCCACACCGGATTCGTTGCAAAGCCATATTTCTTCTTAGTACGGATAGCTCTTGCTTCTGCCATCAGCAGCACTACGGATGCAATCGCGGCTACTCCAATCGATACCAAATCCAGGGTTCCGTCGCCAAAGGGAATTTTGATGGTCGGTAAAAAGCCTGCACCGATAAATACATAATTATCCGGTAAAGGTCCCTTTGTCTGCGCCTGCAGCAAAGTATAAGTAAGACCACGTCCCATCAACATGGTTGCCAGCGTTACAACAAATGGCGGTATGTTCAGGTAAGCGATAAAGAAGCCTGCAAACATACCTATCAAAAGACCAATTACAATGGCACAGGCAATAGCTGCCCACATGTTCATTTTATAATCTACCAGAATAATGCCGGCCGTTGCACCTGTCAGTGCCACTACAGAACCAACACCGAGGTCTACGTTACCGGTAAGTACACAGAGTAACATACCAATTGCCAGAATAACAACATATCCGTTCTGCATTACCAGGTTATTGATATTGGCAGGAGAGAGATTCTTTCCACCTGTCATTAACGAGAAAATAACAAAAATTGCAATCAATGCAAGAAACATTCCATACTGTTTCATATCAAGATTAACGACTTTTTTCTTATTCATTTCTATCATCCTTTCTGTTATGCGCCATAATACACTGCATGATTTTTTCCTGTGTCACTTCCGCTTTACCTAATTCTCCAACAATTTCACCCTCGTTGATAACATAAACACGGTCACAGGTTCCAATGATTTCCGGCATTTCAGAAGAAATGACAATGACTGCCTTACCTGCCTTTGCCAGTTCATTGATAACACAGTAAATCTCATATTTCGCTCCTACATCAATTCCTCGTGTAGGCTCATCCAGAATCAGTACATCTGGCTGTGTAAGCATCCATTTTGCAAGTACAACCTTCTGTTGGTTTCCACCAGATAATGAGCCCACCACCTGATTGATGGAATTCGCTTTTACATTGATACGCTTCCGGTATTCTTCCGCTGCCACAATTTCATCATTGCTGTTGATAACACCATGCCTGGAAAAGAATTTCGGTCTTGCTGCCAGTGTCATGTTTTCCTTGATATCATTTATCAATACCAGACCATATGTCTTTCTGTCCTCTGATACATAGGCAAGCTTTTCATTAATGGCCTCTTTTACATTTTTCAGATTGACTTCCTTACCATTAATCTTTATCGTACCGGTAATTTTCTGTCCGTAACTTTTCCCAAAAAAGCTCATGGCAAGCTCTGTTCTTCCGGCACCCATCAGTCCGGCCAGTCCTACAACTTCTCCTGCACGTACATTAAGGTTAATATTCTTCAAAATCTGTCTGTGTGCATCATCCGGATGATATACATTCCAGTCTTTGACTTCAAAAATAGTATCTCCAATGGTAACCCCTTCTCTTTCCGGATAGCGGTTCGTTAATTCTCTTCCTACCATTGCCTTGATAATTCTACTTTCTGTAAAATCATCTTTTCCTTTTATTAATGTTTCAATCGTCTTACCATCACGGATAACCGTAATCGCATCCGATACATATTCAATTTCATTTAATTTGTGAGAAATAATAATACAGGTAATGCCTTGTTTTTTCAATTCCAGCATAATATTTAACAGTTTATTACTTTCCTCATCATTTAACGCCGCTGTTGGCTCATCCAATATCAGAAGTTCTACCTTCTTTGCCATCGCCTTCGCGATCTCAATAAGCTGCTGTTTTCCTACCCCAAGTGAATTCACAGGTGCATTGATATCCTCATGCTCCAGACCGACTCTTTCCAACATTTCCTGTGCTTTCTTTCTCGTCTGTGTCCAGTCAATAACACCTTTTACTGAGGTCTGTTCATTTCCCAGAAAAACATTTTCCGCAACGGACAGTAATGGGCTCAATGCCAATTCCTGATGAATGATAACGATTCCCTTTGCCTCACTGTCTCTCAGGTTATGAAAGCTGCAGGTTTCTCCCTTATATATAATATCTCCTTCATACGTCCCATGCGGATAAACCCCCGACAAGACATTCATCAATGTCGATTTTCCCGCGCCGTTTTCTCCACAAAGCGCATGAATTTCCCCACGCTTTACTTTCAGATTAACATCGTCGAGTGCCTTAACACCGCTGAAGTCTTTGGTAATATGCTTCATTTCCAAAATATAATCTGACATACTTAGCTCCTCTCTTCCTCATTTCTCCCGGCAAAGCCCTCTGTTCTTCTGTCCTTTCCAAAGGAGAAAGAGCGGCGGCAAATCTGCCGCCGCCCGATTTTACTGTTCTTTCTATAGGTATTGCCAGAATTACTCTGCTAACTGTTCTTCTGTATAGTAACCACCATCAACAATAATTTCTTTATAGTTGTCTTTATCTACTGCTACTGGTGTACAGAGATAGGAAGGAACGGTAATAACACCATTATTGTACTGCTCTGTATCATTGATTTCAGGTTCAGCTCCCTCTAACACTGCCTGTACCATGGTTACGCATTTATCTGCCAGAAGTCTTGTGTCCTTGTAAATAGACATTGTCTGTGTACCTGCAATAATATTCTTAGTTGCCATAAGCTCTGCATCCTGTCCTGTGATAATAGGCCAGTTATCTGCTGTATAGCCTGCGCTTTCCAGAGCTGCCTTACATCCATATGCGAAACCATCAAAAGCTGTTGCACAGATATCCAGATCTTCATCTGCATAGAAGCCTGTCAGATAGTTTTCACAGTTCTGCTGTGCTGTTTCCTGAGACCATCTTAAGATACAGGTATCATCAAAGGATGTTCTTCCGGATTTGCAAACCAGTGTGCCATTGTCCAGATATGGCTGAAGTACTTCCATCATACCTGCATAAAGCATATGTGCATTGTTATCGTCTGGAGAACCCATAAAGAACTCAATCGTATAGGATTCTGTTGCATTTGCCAGGTCTTTCTTCTCTTCTATGTATTTACCAATTGCAGTACCTACACCCTTGTTATCGAAGGTTGCGTAATAAGAAACTGCATCTGTATCCATCAGAAGTCTGTCGTATGCAATAATCGGAATGCCTGCATCCTTTGCCTGTTTTTCTACGTTAACAAGTGCGGATGAGTCAATGGATGCGATTACGATACAGTCAGCACCACTGGCAATCATATTTTCAATCTGGGAAACCTGAGCCTGTACATCGTCCTCTGCGTACTGAAGGTCTACCTCGTATCCAAGTGCTTCCAGCTTTGCTTTCATATTGGAACCATCGTTAATCCATCTTTCAGATGACTGTGTAGGCATCGCTACACCAACCTTCTTGCCACCTGCACTTGCTTCTGCTGCAGGAGCTTCTTCCTTGGTATCTGCCGTTTCAGTTGTTGTTTCTTTGTTGGTTGTTGTTTCTGTTGTGCTTGTGGAACTGCCACAGCCGCTAAGTATTCCCATTACCATAACAGTACTAAGTAATACTCCTAATAACTTCTTCTTCATAAAAAGAGTCCTCCTTCTTCCTTATGGTCTCTGACCACCTCTTGTTGATGTTCCCAGTATAGCAATTTCATTTTGTAAACTACATACAAAATTCTACAGTCTACCATGAAAAAACTACACAAATTCCCGAACTTTCAATTTATTTGAAGGAGAAAAATCGTCAAACTGTCTGTTTTTCGTGACTACTAATATACTTTTTTAAGCCAACCGGCCTCTATCATGGCTGTTGGCGCAAACTTCTCCGATGCCGCATAAGAAAGCAGGCTGCGGTATAACCATCCAGCTTCCAGGCTGTCCTGTTTTTGCAGATTTGCCTGGCAGACCAGCAGCTTGCCTTTTCCAACACCAGCTTCATAAATCAGCCCCAGTTTATGGTTTCTGCCAAAGTTATCTATCATGGAGACAACCGGGGTCAGTTTCTGGTCATCCAATATTGCCAGCTTCGTGTCTGTCACAATCTTCCACCACTGCGGTGTGGTACAGCCCTCATTCGGAAACTGCGCCAGTGCCGGATGGCTGCTTTCCATGCAAAGTCCCATGGTTCCTACCGGCAACGGTTTCCCCATACTCTCCGAAATAGAAGCAAACATCGGATAACACCAGAAATCCGTGCAGTACGTTCCCGGTACAGAAACCTCTTCCCGTAAACTATCTCCAAAAAACACTACCTTTTCTCCTGCGGCCAGTGCATCTAACATCTCTTCCTTCTTATCGGTTACCACAATCCCTTCCGGTGCTTCCACCTCTCCAATGGCTGGATAAAGATAGATACCATAATGGTTCCGGCACAGTTCTTCTGTCTCTGAACGGCCAATGACTGTCACGGTCAATTCCTTTGGTTCCTCCACCGCAGGAAGTGCCAGGCAACCATTGCCACAATGCTTTAACCGGGTAAATTCCAGCATTTCCGGCAGTCTCTCCTCTGCCAGCAGCTCTCCACTGCTCCGGTCTGTCAACTGTACCATAATCTCTATCGGCTGCTCCTTCCCCGGACGCATATTGCAAAGCTCTACTCCATACCGGAAGCTGCCCCCTGCCGGATAAATATAGGTAGGAAATGTCAACAGAATCACGCGGTCATTGCAGAACTCTCTCCATTCCCCCGGACTGACTAACCCCTTATTCTCCAAAAAGGCATCCAGAATCCCTACCAGTGCCGTTCCCTGCCCGGTAAAATCCTGTAAATCCAGCAACTGGAAGCCCGAAAGCTCCTTGCTGCGGAACGCTGTCTCCAGCTCTCTTTTATAACATTCCACTGCCAGATGCCCGGAAGCCCGGAAAAAAGCATCTGCCATCGGTAACATTCCCTTTTCTTCCAGCCGCTGCCGGAATATTTTCAGATTCTCCGGCTGTAACACACCGGTATATTTCGTAATCTCCTGATAGTTCGGATACACCTCATACTGCCCGATTTCATGGGATACCACCGGCACATGCGGAATCACTTCTTCACTGAATTCTGCTTTGACCTTTCTTACCCCGGTCTGGTACTGGATTTCCACCTCGCCTGCCACTCCTGTGGCATCCCCCATTCCGGTAGGACAAATCGCCTCGTCATAACAGTAGCAGTTCTCCGGTTCCAGCACCTGCACATGCCCCTGGGGTGCATCACACATGGCATAGGAGCCGCGGAACCGCCGTTCCTTCGTAAAACGCACCCCGCAGAAGAAATCATCATTTTCCAGAATTTCCGGAAACCACTGAAAATTATTGGAGCCCTGCACATACCAGTGTCTCTTGTCCACCGCCTTATACTGTCCCAAAATCTCATTTAATACCTGCTTGCTGCCCCACAGTTCATTTCCCAGGGAGAAAATCAGAAAAGAAGGATGATTGCCAAATTCCCGCAGGATACGGAAGCCCTCTTCCAGCAGATAGCTTCTTCCCTCCCGTTCTGCATCCGTTTCCTCCTCACCTGCTACCGTGCCCCAGAAAGGAAGCTCCGGCGATAAGTAAATTCCCATCGCATCGGCTGCCGCAAACGCTGCCTCTGGTGGACAACAGGTATGGAAACGATAATGGTTTACCCCATATTCCTTTGCCGTGGCAAACACCTTCTGCCAGGCTTCCTTGTCCATCGGAGCATACCCGGTCAGTGGGAAAATAAGCCCATCATGCTTTCCACGCAGCATAATCGGTAAGTCATTCAGATAAAAAGTGCGCTCTTTGGTATGCAAATCCCGGAAGCCTATCGTAGTTGCCACGCTGCTCTCTCCCAGAGTCAACGTAACCCGGTACAGGTTCGGTGTATATTCATTCCACAGGGCAATGGCAGCCTGTGCCGGAATCTCCAGATGGTAGTGGTGCGTGTTCTTCTCCCCCGGTACGATTTCCGTCTCATAAGCTACCAGAGGGGTATTTTCGGCTTCGCCGTTTTCCCGGCTGCAGATGATACGCAGAGTCTGGGGTTCCTTTTCTTTCTGTTTTTTTATTTCTCCCGCGCCTTTTGCACAACTTTTTGTTGTAAAATGAATATCCAGGCTTCTTTTTTCCGCACTGGCATATATGGTCAGATCCGCAATCGCTGCCACCGGTGCAAAGGCAATGGAGATTTCTCCCAGAATTCCATTCCAGTTCGTCTGGGTATCCGGAGAAGTCATGTGCCCGCCCGGTGTGGCATAATCTACATTGGACACCATCACCGTAAGATGATGCTGATGCTTCGTCAGATATTTCGTCAAATCATAGACATGGGCACAGGCAAAGCTGTCCCTCCTGCCTACATAGTTATCATCAATCCACACATAGGAAATTCTGGTTCGCTCCAGCTTCAGAGTGGCAATCGAAGCAAGCTGTTTATCGCTTAATATTAACTCCTTACGGTACCAGGCATAGCCTTCGAAATGATAGGGTTCTGTCAGGTAACCGGTCTCCTTTGCATCACTCTTTCTGCCCTTCTTAGCCTCCGCGGTAGTCGTCGGAAGCGTTATCGTATCTTCATAGTCCTGTTGATAATAACCGGCTTCCACACCTGCCTTTTCTGCATCCAGACGAAACTGCCAGACACCTCTTAAATCCGTTCTCTCTTCTGCCATGTCTTTTCTCTCCTTTATTTCTTTCTCCCATTTTTTGCCCTGTGTATGGATTAAAAGAATTTATTTTCCCTTCAAAAATTCCAATTATTTTTAGTATACCATACCCATATCCTTTCACAAAAAGAAAAAGACTATTTTTCGTTTTCGTCAATACAACCGCCCAAGTGCAATACAAACAAAAAAAGACCTTCCACCCTAATAAAATTAAGATGAAAGGTCTCCAATCCTGCGGATGACAGGACTTGAACCTGCACGTCGGGGACACCAGAACCTAAATCTGGCGCGTCTGCCAATTCCGCCACATCCGCGTAACAACGGGTCAAAATGACCCGCTCATGTATCATATCATTTCCTTTTCCCTGTGTCAACGCATTGTTTATAATTCCTGCGTGTCACCGCCGATATGGCGGATAACGTCTCTGTTAATTCGGACCAAGAAAAACAGTGTCACGAAAAGCGATGCCAGCTCGGCAATCGGAAACGACCACCATACATAGTTTACATTGCCCGTCAATGACAGCAGATATGCTACCGGCAATAATACCACAAGCTGTCTTGCTATAGAAACAATCATACTGTAGACTGCACTTCCCAGCGCCTGAAAAGCCGTACCGCATATAATACAGAAGCCTGCAAAGAGATAACCAGTACTGATAATCCGAAGTGCCGGTTCCCCAATGCGCATCATCGTATCCGAAGCCGCAAATAGCTTTAACAGCTCTCCCGGTATCGCCTGGAATATTATCACACCAATAAGCATAATGCCGACCGCATAAATAATCCCCCACTTTAAGGCTTCTTTAAAGCGCGACTGCTTTCCGGCACCATAATTATATGCCAGAATCGGTACAAGTCCGTTATTCAGTCCAAATACCGGCATGAAGATAAAGCTTTGCAGCTTAAAGTACACACCAAATACTGCCGTTGCCGTAGAGGAAAAGGAAATCAGAATCAGGTTCATGCCATAAGTCATAACCGAACCGATTGCCTGCATGATAATAGAAGGTATTCCGATTTTATATATCTGTCCTACCATTTCCCGCTCCAGGCGGATTCCCTTAAAATGAACGGAAATCTCATCGTTTTTCTTCTTATTGATAAGAAACGCCAGTGTGCCTGCGATAATCTGTCCGATAACAGTAGCCACTGCCGCACCGGCAACCCCCATCTTCGGCATACCCAGTAACCCAAAAATAAGAATAGGGTCTAAAATAATGTTAATCACAGCACCGGTTCCCTGGGTCAGCATAATGTACATCGTTTTTCCGGTAGACTGCAAGAGTCTTTCAAAGGTAAACTGAGCAAACAGTCCCATAGAAAAACAGCATACAATGCTTAAATAAGCGGTTCCGTATTCCAATATCTGTGTATCCTTCGTCTGGGTCAGATAAAAGGCTCTGGCACCAAAGATACCAATCAACAGAAAGACCAGATAACTGATTGCCATCAGCAGGATTCCGTTACAGGCAGTCTTATTGACTTTCTCCTGATTTTTCTCTCCCAAGGCTTTTGACAGCACCGCATTGATACCTACACAGGTTCCTCCTGCCAGTGCAATCATCAGGGACTGAATCGGAAATGCCAGGGATACTGCCGTCAGGGCATTTTCATTGATTCTGGATACAAAAATACTGTCTACGACGTTATAGAGAGCCTGCACCAGCATAGAGATAACCATCGGCAGGGACATGGTTATCAACAGCTTGTTTACGTGCATAGTACCCATTTTATTTTCTTTCATTTGTTCCATTGTAAGCTCCTTCCTGTAACCCATACTCCTCTTCTGTGGCAGCGCATCCGTATTTTTGCTTCACAGGTATTTCCTCTTCATACGGGCACTTTCTTATCGCGCAAAAAAATAGCTTCAACCCTGCAATAGGCTTGAAGCTGTTCATACAAAAATGAAGCACGGGGGATTCGAACCCCCGACAACCTGATTAAAAGTCAGGTGCTCTACCGACTGAGCTAGTGCTCCATAAACTGGGCTAGCTGGATTTGAACCAGCGAATGCAGGAGTCAAAGTCCTGTGCCTTACCGCTTGGCGATAGCCCATTATTGGTAACAGCAGGCTGTGCTCCATGCACGTTCCCGTGTGAAGGTGGATAGAGGGACTCGAACCCTCGGCCTCCAGAGCCACAATCTGGCGCGCTAGCCAACTGCGCCATACCCACCATATGGGATAAATCCCTAACGTGCTCGAAGGGATTCGAACCCCCGACCCACGGCTTAGAAGGCCGTTGCTCTATCCAGCTGAGCTACGAACACGTATCTCCTCAGAATACCTGAGAAAAGCGGGTGATGGGAATCGAACCCACGTATCCAGCTTGGAAGGCTGGTGTTCTACCATTGAACTACACCCGCATGTTT
>CAKRWT010000028.1 GCA_934418125.1 uncultured Lachnospiraceae bacterium | reverse complement strand
CTGCCAGCAGATAAATTTCTGCTGACAGGAAAAATTTATATTTTTTCAATTGTCTACTTGACGGGGCGCGGTTCAGACTGCCAGAAGCAGACTCTTTGACAGCCCTTTGTTTCTTCTATTCATCCCCATACTTGCTTTTCTTCTCCATCTCTTTTCTTTCGTAGCCCGCATCCTATCTCTTAAACATGGACTGTCTTGCGCCATGCAGCTTTTCACTGTGTTTGAGGACATCATTTACCGCATCCATACGAAGTCCGGCATCAATGAAATCACAGTATTTGCAGAACGGATAATTCTGTCTGCCATCCACTATGGCTTCCCTCAGTTCCTTATATTTCAGGCTGTTCCAGCCTTCCACTAAGGATACCTTGTTTAAATCTGCCAAATCCGTCACTTCAAAATTATCACAACAGCAGATACCCATTTTTCCATTGGGCATAATCCACATATCCGTAAACGGCATCAGACAGGTTTCTTTGATAATTTTTCCCTTCGACTGCTTATTCGGCGCACTTCCGGCACGGTTGGTCAGTACTTCCTTCAGATACCGAATCTGAATCAGAATATCCACATCCTTAAATTCCTGCGGATTGGCTTTCACATAATCATAAATAACCTTAATATTGTCGTGTAGCTTCATATCCAGACAATAGTTATTGATAATCAACTGGTCTACATACGGAATGATGGATTTTACCTTATCCACATCCAGAAGCAGTCCGTTGGTCGACATGAAAATAAAGGCCTCCGGCAGTTTTTCCCTGGCATACTGGTGGAACTCCACAATCCGCTTATCCAGCCATGGTTCATTGTTGCCATACAGAGTCAGATGTCCCTTATAGTCCCACTCACTTAACTGGTCAATAATGGAATAATACAGGTCTGTGTCCATCTTTTTATAAGGACGCTTTTCCGCATGGATATTAGCGGTACAGAACTCGCAGGTGCTGTTACACCGGTTCACAGTTTCCAAATTTACAACAAGCGGATGTGGTGCCTGCTCCTGTCCCATAAAATAATCTATATAAGCCTTCTGGGATTTTCTTCTGCTCACAAACTGTAACTTCAGGTAACTTTCACTGGACAGTCTGGGTAAATACTTCTTGGCATTCCATCCCAGCACTCCACCGAAATTGTGTATTCTTATTGGCATATCATATCCTCTTTTCTCTTACTTTTCCTCTCGCTATTATACCTTATCTTCACAGGCTTATGCAACTACTGTACTTTATAGACATACACTGTGCAGCTTCCATCTTCTGCGGTATAGTCACCTGACAGGGTAAGCCCCAGTTCCTCTCCATTGGAAAAGGCTATCCGGGAAAAGATATAGGTTCCACCAAGTTCCTTTAATGCTTCCACATCCAGGTAGAGTGTATCATCTGTAGCATACATTGTTTTCCCGGAACTGACTACACTTTCGTCCGTCCCGGAATAAAGATATACCCTTGCTCCCCAGTCATCATAATAGATACGGCTTGCCTCCACCCGCTCCAGGGCAGGTGCTATCACCTTACGAAAGGCTTCTTTATAGGACTGGGCATAGAAGCCAAGATAACCATCCAGTGTGGCAATGCCGTTATATTCCAGTACCGCCGGATGCATTCCGTAGGCAACCGCCCACTGTCCATCATAATCAATATCCTTCTTTATCCGTTCAAACAGGTCTGTTGCATAGAACTGTTCATAATCATAAGCATCCACTTCTGTCCCATGATGATACTCATACAGACGGTTGTAGCATGTAGTATACAGGTCATTGTATCTGCCCGGTGTCACAATGATTACCAACACAGCGATACACAGAATGCCATTGGCCAGCCACATAGTCCAGATGTTCTTGTCATATAACCGGACCAGAATCAGGAATAATGCGGCATACCACAGAAAAGGATTAAAAAAGATTGTTCGGTTAAACTGCCAGCCCTGCAGGGGCGGTATCAGTTTTTCGACCAGACTGCGCAGTGGTTCATAGTCATACAACCCATAGATGACACTGTTAAACACCAGAAACAACATCACAAAATTAAAGGTGTCATGAAAGATTCTTTTTCCCTGTCCCTTTATCAGATAATACCCATTCTGCAAGAAAAACCATATTACGCAGATTGGTAATACAATTTTCTTATGCACACTGTCGGCATGAAAAATGCCATTCTTCCACACATCAAACACTTCACTTCCCACCTGGGGAATCGTCAGGGACGGATTTACCAGTGTGGAGCGGATTGTCACTTCATCGCTCAAAAGCATCTGCCCAAACAGCCGGTATTCACATACCACATAGCCAGCCGCCAGTACCACTAACGCTAATAACAATGATTTTGCAATCTTTCTGTCCCGGATGGAAAGCCATATAATAGCAATAACCAGGTATCCCAGAATAAAGATGCCGTGATAAGAAAAATAGGATACCAACGGATAGCAAAATAAGGCTGCATACAGCCACTTATCCGGTTTTCTGTATATCCGGATAAGCAGATAGACAACCAGTGGAATGGAAGCAAAGGCAAAGCTGAATGCCGGGAAAAACCAGAGAATCCCATAGGCAAACCCGCTCATATAAATGATAGGACGGTATTTCCCATATTTTTCCGGATACAGTTCCTTTGCCAACAGGCGAAAAGAAAACATTCCTATCAATATCTTTCCAATGAGCCCTGCCACGTATGCAAAATACGTTGGAAAAATCATATAAAGCATACTGTACAGCGATAATTCCGACGGCAGCTTATCCCTGCTGATTCCCCCAAGAAATGGTACATCTACCCCATGCTTCCAGAAAGTTCCTGTATTTTTTAACATCTGGTACTGTGCCAGGAACAAATCCATATTGTCATGAACGGCGATATAGCTTCTCTCTCCATACCCGAAAAATACAGCTGCCATCAGAAGCAGGAACCCACCAATCGGGAAACAGAACCAATACTTTGTAATCCACTGAAACCACTTTGACTGTGTTAATTGCCTCACCTTATCCTCATTTCTGCGCACGCTTTTGCGCATGCCGAGTTTGTGTCAAGTGCGCGCAGACACAAATCTCGTGTGTGAAAAATCTTTCGTATATGGATTTTTCACACTATCCCTCATTTCTCCACCTGGTTTTTAATGCCCTTCTTACGGAACACAAACAGCTTCTGTCCGAAGAAGTTCATTACAATAAACAGACACATTCCTACCAGCATGGCTACATTATCCACAACCACCACAGGCTGGGATGCCAGTAAATATCTGACGGCCGGGCGCGCAATGCCATAGGCAATAGCATAGCATACGATGATGTTGATGGTAAAACGCCAGGGCAATCCTTTGTCTTTATTTTCTACCTTAAAGGTTACTTTTCCATTCATAAAATAAGAAAATACACTTCCTACAAAATAGGAAATTCCGCTGGAAAGCCAGTAATTCAGATGTGCCAGATTATACAAGCCTGCCATAATGACCCAGCCCATCAGCGTATTTAAAACACCCACCATCCCAAAATGGATGACTTCCATTATAAAATCCTTATACTGCGCATACAGCAGCTTTATTTTTTTCATTCTCGTTCCTCCAATTTCCATTTGGGACTTTCTTTCTTCGGTATTCTGCTATACAATAGCGGTAGCGGTTCCCATCCTGCGATTCATCCCATGGAAATCCGACTTAGCTTTTCAGACAGGAGACTTACTATGCCAACCTTAACCGTACATCACATTGGTTATCTTGTTAAAAAAATCGAAAAAGCCAAAAAAGTATTTCTTTCTCTTGGTTATGAAATTGAACAGGATACCGTCTATGACGATATTCGTAAGATAGATATCTGTTTTCTTGTCAAGGATGGCTACCGGGTAGAACTGGTCTCCCCTGTCAGCGAAGATTCCGTCGTGGCAGGTCTTATCAAGAAATACAAAAACTGTCCCTATCATATCTGTTATGAAACCACTGATTTCGAGGCAGACTACGAAACGCTGACCTCCAATGGCTTTATCGCTATTGATACGCCCACCATCGCTCCCGCCCTGGCAGGACACGAGGTAGTCTTCCTGAATAATGCTGCCATGGGCATGATTGAACTGATTAAATAACGTTATTCCTCGTTTCGGATGTACATGGTAATCGTTCCGCATTTCTGCTCTGTAAAATCGGACAAATCCAGACTTGGTGTGTAGCACCAGTGGCGGTCTTCTTCATTGTACATCACAACAATATCAATATGTTCCAATACCTCTTTCTCGTCTTCTCTTTCCCCGAATTCCCTTGTAATAACCTGTCTGTCTTCTTCCCAGTAATAGAATTCATCATAATCATGCAGGCGGAACCAGTAATACATGGTACGGTTTGCCTCCAGATTCGGATAAAAGCAGGACAACACCTTTTTATCCGTTCCCTGCACCCTTTCCAGCGTAGTTTCCATCATCGTCTTAATACTTTCCCCACGATAAGTGAAGTAGGCTGCCTCCCGAAGCATAATCCGCCCATGGGCTGCCAGCATCAGCAACAGGCATAAAACATAGACAATCCGCCTTTTTCCGGACAGTGCCTTCATACTGCATCCTACCACCACGAAGAAAAAGGCAAATCCCACCACTGCCGGCAGAATATAGCGTTCTGCAATGCCGGTCTTACTGTAGGAAATACACTGTGGCAGCACAATGGATAACGCCAGCAAAATCTCCCAGCCAAGACGTTTCAGCTGCTCCCAATAGGTTAATAAGATAAGTATCATAACCGTTCCAAACCGGACATACCACTTTAAATCAGTCTGTGCCACCAGACTCCATGCCTGCTTATAGTCTTCCAGATTCAGCGTACTGTCCAGGCCCACATAATCATAATTATTCGTTCCTATCACAAACAGAATCAGAAACATTTCCAGGGCAAACATTACCCCAATCGTCAGGTAATAAGGCAACCTTTCCTTAATTGCCACCCACAGATTAGACAGCGTAACCTTTTTGCCTTTCATCTGATAATACAATACATACAAACAGACGAAGGGCAGTAACAGAATAAACGGTTCCTTATAAACCGACATCAGAAAGAAGGCTCCTACACTGGCATAAGCATATCCCCTTCTGTCCGTATGCAGCCATTTTAAAAGAAAATAGAATCCTATGGCAAACATCATGATATCATACGATTCCTGCGGTCCCAGCTTCCACCAGACCGGAGACTGGTAGCCTACCATAACTGTCAGGGAAAACAGTAACGCATAAACCGGATTACACTCCATCTGTCTGGCACAATAATAAAGTGCCACCAGGGCTGTCACGATTTCTATTGCCTTAACAACTGACACCGCTGTCAGATTGATACCAAACACCGCTGCCATCAAAACCCGGTTGATATAATAAAGTGGCCGGAACCGCATTGTCAAATCATATCCAACCGCCTGTTTTAAACACTCCCACAGACTCTTATGCTCCAGCTTCATCCAGTCTGCATACTTTGCCATCTCCCAGTCATCTACCAGATGAAATCCCGATGTGAGAGTCCCTGTTCCAATGACGACTGCAAACACAAGTAAGAAGCAGAATCCCCATATCATAACGGTCTCCTGCTTCTTTCCCATTCGATTCAGTCTGTCATACTTTTCCTGAAACCACTGTACTGTCTTTTCTGCCATTCCTTAATTCCCCTATGTTCCAAAAGGCTGTTGGATAGTGTTGCCACTATCCAATTTTGCTCATAATAATTTCTGCCATCTCGCCTACGTTTTTCATGGAAACAACCTGTCCCATGTTAAATTTCATGCCAAATTCCTGTTCTACTGCTGCCAGCAGATTAATATGCTCCAGGGAATCCCAGTCTTCAATATCATCTGCGGTAGTAGCTTCTGTTACCGTAATATCCTCATCATCAAATACATCCCGGAATACTTCATTTAACTTTTCAAATACTTCTTCTTTCCTCATAATCATTTTCTCCATTTCCTGTTATCCAGTGAATCCTTATTTCCAATATGTTTACTATAAAGGGTTTTCTCCCTTTTCGCAACCTTTTACGTCTTCCGAATCTGTTCTTTCCCCGTTATTTTGCCCGGAAGCCTTCTTCTATCGTATTGCCAATGAGTGTTGACCGCTCCAGCATGTGCGGATAACAGGTATTCGGGAAATAATAATAACTGTTGATTTCCTCTGAGCCGCTGTTATAATAGACCGTATTTCCGTTGATTTCCAGGCTGTCTACCTCTCCCCTGTCATACTCCTGCTGCCATACATAATAAGGCGAAGTGTAATTCTGTTTTACAAACACCCCGGCATAGGTAATATAGGGCTCCCAGTAGGCACTGACCGTGATTACCAGCCCAAACACAAGACTTCCGCAAAGAATACTGTAAAAACCTTTCTTCCGGTCATCCAACCATTCTCCTGCAGCGATTAACGGTACTGCCAGTAAGAAGACCTGACCATACCGGATAAAAGGTGCCATCCTAAACCACACCACCAGATTGGCAAATATTGCCAGCAGGAAGACCGCAAAGTCCCCTCTCCACTTTTCTTTCCGGATTCTGCGCATCACAAACTGTGCTGCCAGCAGGATAATACCTAATACCTGTGCTCCAAGGAACATCTGCTCATAACGCTCTTTCTCACTCCACCAGACAGGCAGCCATTCTTTCATCGGCTTATCTATCTGTGTGATGTCATACAGGCACCTTCCCCAGACCGTAATCTGTCTGGAATCTACCGTCAGATATTCTTTGGGTACCTTCCAGACCGGATGAAAAAGGTCAATCCCGCCAAAGGGGTACAACAACCAACCGGAAATCAGGTAATTCCGGAGCAGGAACGGAAGCAGAGTCACCATTCCACTGATAACATACAACCCGATTTGCTTCCACTTTCTTCCTTTTATCAGATAAAATGCCGGATATATGGCTAACAGCACTAACATACATGCCGAAAATTTATACGTCATAACCAACACTGCAAAAACGGACAGCAGCGAATATCTGGTAATACTTTTTTCCCCTTCCATGTTCTCACACCAGGCTGTCAGCACATAGAGCACCAGAAACATGGTGGCATAATCCGTCGCCGGAGACATCGTTCTGACTAAAATAATCAGCGCGTAAAAAAGAATGGCTATCCGCATCATATCTGCGGTATGCCTTCTGTGCTGCGAAAAAGTTTTCAGCCCGTGAAACGCATAAATACACATAACCACTTCCAAAAAGCCAGTCGTACTGTGCACAGAATGTCCCAGAAGCCAGTTGAAGCTGAATATAGATGCAAAGGCAAGACCGGCACTGTTATAGCCGTAATGCTGTTGTAAATTGCCGCTCCCCTTCAGCACACCATACTCTTCATACATACGGATTGCCTGCGCATGATAAATGTTGGTATCGGTATGAAATTCCCCCCTGGAGGCAAAGAAAGCAAGAAAAACAACAAAGCAAAGATAGAAAAAGCCTTCCCAGCTAAATAATATCTTCTTGCTCTGTTCTGCCAATTCCTGCAACTTCTTTCTGCCCAGGAAAGCTCCTCCCATACAGCCTGCCAGAAGAACCAGCTGCGCTAACATCTGAATTCTTCCAAAAAGGCTCCATATTTCCACATAAACTGTAATACCAAGGATTCCTGCCATAACCGCATCTATCATGGAAAACACCGGTTTTCTGCCATTAGCTTCTTTCCCTGTGATTCGGTTTGCCACTTCCAGCAGACCGGTTCCCAACAGGATGCATACGAGCCCTATATAAATCCAACTGATAATAATCTCTAGCATAAATTATATTTCCTCGCCATTCACAACAATAACCTGGTTCTTTTTCTCATATTCCTTCGGGATTTCATACCGCCAGATGCTGTTTCCTTCCGCATCTTCCTCTGTTTTTTCAAACCCCTGTAAGCGGTAGAAGTCCTTTACCATCGCATTTTTGGCTGTTTTATAATAGTATCCCATAATGGTAGAGATTCCATTCTCCTGACACGCCTTTACCACCGCATCCATCATGGCATATTCCATGTCCCTTTTCAGCACACGGCAGCTCATCAGCCACAGCTCCAGATGCAGAACTCCCATTCCTTCTTTCTGCTCTTTCTTTCCAAGTACAATGCTGACGACACCATTGTCACCAAACTTGTCTTCCAGCTTTCCATAGAAAGTCAGATAATCCGGATTTGCCGCAAATCCCTCAATATCACTCTGGGTATATCTTCTGGTGGTCAGATTAAACTGATTACTCTTGTTGGTCAACTGTGCAATACGTGCCATATAAATTGGCTCAAAGCCCCCAATGGCAGCACGCATCTCTAAAGAGCGCAGATACTCTTTATAGTCGCCAAAACTCTGCTGCTGTTGCTGCCTTTGTATATTTGCCTTATACATTTCATTCCGCTTCCGGTCATCTTCTGACAGTCGTGTCACTTCAAAAAAACCAGAATGGTCTAATACCCGGATATACTGTTCCGGCGAACCGATTTCCGGCACTGCAACTCCCGGCACCTGCGCTTTGATGATTTCCCGTTCTGCCGGATTGTCATCTACAAACACCAGACTGTCCGGTAAAATATTCATTTCATTGGCTATTTCAACGATATTCTTGCTTTTTGGCTCCCAGTTTGCCTTAATCAGAATAAAATCGTCCGGTTTCAGGATACCATCCGGATGGTTCAACCCGGCAATCGCATTCTCCTGCTCATTCTTGGAGTCAATATTTAACATGACACCAATGTCTTTTTGTGCCTTTATATACTGCTGGAACTCAGAATAAACCTGTCCCATAGGCGTTTCCTGTCCTATCTCCAGATTTTCCACACCATCGTCTCCTACGATGCCGCCCCATAACGTATTATCCAAATCCAATACAAGCGACTTCTTATTCTTTCCGAAAACCGCCTTAATAATATTGGACAGATTATAGGAAAATTCCGGAATTGCCTGCATACACATCGCGTATTTATACATGTGCCAGTATAACGGGTCTGCCCATTTATCCAGCCCATACGCTGCCGCCATATAATTTAAGTCATTCACATAAAAAGCAGCATGTTCTCTGCCATATTCATAAATTTTCTCATTCAACTGATTGATAAAATGGATTCTGCCATGAATATCCACCGCATCCTGATTTCCTAACAGACGGTAAAACGGATACTCAAAGTTGTTCTGAATAATCGGGCAATGGTAGGTACTCTCTATCTTTTCCCACATAACCCGGAAATGCTCATACTGCTCCTGTAAAAGCCCTTCCATGCTCTCCCGGGAATCTCCCACCTGTGGATAATGCGTAATGTTGCGGTTGGAAGTGTGGATATAGATTAAATCCGGTGAAAAGCTACTTAACTCCGGCGCATCAAACATCACATCCTGCCAGTACTGCGCATATTCTGATTCATAAAACTCCGGCTGGATTCCCTGATTCAACAGGAATATCTCCAATACACGGACAATGTCATGTGTTGTACTGCCACCCAGTACAGCAATCTTTTTCGGCAGCAGATTCCTGCCTTCTGCCAGTAACTGTTTTTTTATCTTCTTTGACTTTTTTAAAATATACTCACTGTCAAAAGGATATTCTAATTCCTGCATATTGTTTTCCTTCTCTATAATCAATCATATTGCTTTGCATTATTTTTATATTTTAACACGTTCTCCACCCTTTTCGCAATTGCTATCCCAGAAACAAGACTTACCAGGTGCCAGGAGTTAAAATAAGGCAGCCCGGTCAAAACCGAACTGCCTTATTTTTATGTCCCTTATTCCTCCGGATTAAAATCTGCCAGAATCAGCCGTGCTGCATAATCAGCATATACCTGCCGCCCTTCATCGGAAAGGTGTACTCCATCTTCCAGGTACTTGCTTGCTGTTTCTGCATCAATTCCGCTTTCTTCAAAAGCATTGTAGAAAATCACATTTTTATCTTTATTTTCTTCATATACATAGCCTGCAATTCTGGAAAACTCTACCAGCGTTCCGTAACCATAATTTACAGAATAACCATCTCCCATAAAATTCCCTGCATCATAAATCTGGCAGTAATGCGGTGCTATCAGCATAATCTTTGCATTCGGGAACTTATTCTGTAACAGGGAAACAGCTGTTTCCAGAGCCCCACAATAAGTATGGAACCTGTCAATGGAAAGGGTACTTCCATCTGCCTGGTAAATACTCTGTGGAATCTGTCTGCTTAAGAAATCATTTACGCCATATTCTATAACAAAGTAATCTGTCTTGCTGAAATCACACTCATTCAGGATTTCACCTGCCCGATACCCTTGGAAAATATCCCCACTGATATTTCCCACAATGGCATTAACCACACCAAGAAGGCTTCTGGATTCCCATTCGTCATAGGAATATTTCTCATTCGGTAATAACGCCGCTGTGGTTCCTCCCATTGCCATGTTATACACCTTGGCATTGCACTTATCCGAAATCAGGGAAGCTACGCCGCCATCTTCTCTGTCATTGTCTAAAATACTGTCCCCCATAAAGACAATCTGCATATCATACTGCCGTTCCTCCTGCTGCGGCTGCGTTGTTTCCTGCTGTGTACTGCTCTCTGCTGCCGTATTTTCCACCGTCTGTGTGGTATCCGTTGTCTGCTGGGTATTATTACTTCCTGCTTCACTGTTTGTCAGCTCTCCGGTTGTAACTCCTGCCGAATCCTTTAACCGGTTCCATTCTTCCTGGATTTCCTGCACAGTCTGCTGGTTCTGCTGTTCCAGTGCCAGCCGTTCCTTTTCCACTTTCATCCGTGCCTGTCCATACACAATTTCTATCAAGGCCAGCACACAGAACGCAAGCAGGACTGCTAACAGCAATATGTTATTGTTCAGTTTTCCCCTCTTGTTATTTCCTCTGTTATCCATTTTACTCCTCATTTCTGCACACCTTCTCTCTTTCTTTCCCTGTACCAGGTATGCGCAGCACAAGCTTCTATCCCTTTAAAATAAGCTGTTATGTATTTGTTATTTTTATATTTAAAACATATCACATTTCTTTTCATTTGAGTATTCCTCTTTCTATATATTAAGGAAACATTCATAATTCTTAAGAATCCCATAATTGTTCAGAAATAATTTGTAACGTACTCTTACTATAGTATATAATTAGATTTTAGAAATATGCACCAAAGAAAGGAATTCCATTATGCCTTTTGTAAGTCAGGGGGCAGCCCCCTCTTCTGAACATTATAAAATACCGGCTTCTGGTAAGTCAGGAAACAAATCCATACATTTTCCAAGAAATTATAACCTCTTTTTCCTGTTTTTCCTGATTCTGTTCTACATGATAGAACTGTTTTTTATCCGTCCGGCTGATGGTATCAACGATGACTGGGGAATGTACAGTACCCTGTCCGGTGCCTATCTTGGTTACCCGGATGCCCATGTGCTTTTTTTCCTGTATCCGCTGTCCTGGTGTCTCAGCCAGCTTTACCGGCTTTGCAGTTGGATTCCCTGGTATGGCCTGTTCCAGCATGGCATCCAGGTTCTGTGCCTGTATACTGTCTACTGCCGGAGTATGAAATTATGGAAAAGACATCAAGACTCAGATTCTCAATCCTCCGGTATCTTTGCCCCGGCTCTTGCTTTTTTACTGGTGCTCTTTTTTATTGTAGATTTAAATGTACTGTCAGAGGCACAATATACCACAACTGCCGGTGTTGCCGCTGCCTGTGCTTTGTTCTGTTTTATTACTTCCCGGATGAATGACTCTACCGGCTCTTTTCTGCTGCAGAACATTCCTACCTTTTTCTTCTGCTTTATTTCCTTCAGCCTGCGGCAGAACATGTTCTACCTGATGCTGCCCATGGCAGGTATGCTGTGGCTGGCTAAGTGGATGATTGCCTGGAAAAATGAGTGTAGTGCCATTGCCCTGAAGCTGTTTGGCTTTGTCCTCATCCTCGCTGCAGGTATGGGTATCCTTTTCGGGCTTCATAAACTTGCCTATTCCCAAGAACCCTGGAATGACTTTGTCAAAATCAACCATTACCGGGAACGAATCGGCGACTTCTACACCTGGCCGGAATATGATGAGTGTTCTGACAAGCTGGAAGCGATTGGCATTTCCGAGGAAGCATACTATTACCGCAAAAATGGTGCACCTTACATCGGTTATGGCATGAGTGTGGATGACTGGAAACAGATGCACGATATTGCCAGGGAATGTTATCTTGCAAGAACAAATACTCTCGACAAATTCAAAAACATTATAACAGGAAGCCTTACCGTCTTTTTCTATCAGGATGGCATGCAGCCTTTGAGCTTTTGTGTCGCTCTCCTGCTGCTTCTTACTTTCCTGCTGATATTATTCCAGCATAACTCCAGTGCCCTTCTGGTGTACCTTTTTTATCTCTTCGGGCGCATGGTCAGCTGGAGCTACGTGCTTTACGAGGGGCGGTTTCCCAAACGGATTGCACAGCCACTGCTGATAACGGATTTTCTTATTCTTTTTGGTATCCTGACCGGATTTCATCTGCTGGTTATAACCCGGAACCGGCAGTTTGCTGTTCTGTTGCCATGCCTGGTGCTGTTGAGTCTTTTCTCCTTATACAGCACAAAAACAGACATTGATACTTCTTATCATGCACACAAAGCTACCTGGAATGACCTGAAAGCATACTGTCATGCTCATCCGGATAACTTCTATATCTGGACTTATAACACGGGAACTCTTGACAATTACTGTGAGTCTCCCTTTGATACCACTCTGGATACTTACAATAACTTTATCTATACGAACTGGGGCGTTGTATGCAATCCAAACACGAATAAGAAGCTGGCAGACCATGGCATTGCAGATTTCGGCAAAGACCTCGTAGAGAATGATTCCGTCTATTTTATCTTCGCAAAAGGACTTTATAACGAAGAACATCCTGTGATTATGTATTTCAGACATACATATAACACAGGATGCAGCATAGTCGATTCGTTCACTGCCGGCGATACCATTTATGAGGTGTATCAGCTCGGCAACTGATTTTACTTTTTTCTTATTTATTTATCATATTTTCGTCTGGTAACCAGTGCGAGACGATACTCAAAATCTCTCCGGTTCTTTAAGGCTATGTTGGATAAAATCAAACCGGTAAATAATGACTGGATGGCTGCCAGTCCAATAAAACCACACACAAACAGGGTTGGGAAACGCATTACCAATCCTGTTTCCACATAAGCCACCAGAATCGGAACAAACAAAAGCACTGCGATAATTGCCAGTACGGAAGCACAGATACTGAAAAATCCCATCGGTTTATAATCCCGGTACAGTTTCATAATCGTATGCAATACCTTAAATCCATCTGAAAAAGTATTCAGTTTGGATTCACTTCCCTCTGGCCGGTCCCTGTACTCTACGATAACATTCTCAATCTGCATATTATTATAAACGGCATGAATGGTCATCTCTGTCTCAATCTCAAAACCGGTGGACAATACTGGAAATGTCTTGACAAAGCCGTAGCTGAACGCCCGGTAGCCTGTCATAATATCCTTGATTTCACACCGGAACAGCCTATTGATACTGCTGCGGACAATGGTATTGCCAAAATTGTGGAAAGGGCGTTTATTCTCCGTGAAATAAGTGGAAGAAAGCCTGTCACCTACTACCATATCCGCATTGTTCTCCAGTACCTGGTCAGCCATTTCCCTGGCATATTCCATCGGATAGGTATCATCTCCGTCTACCATAATATAACATTCCGCCTCAATCTCACGGAACATTCTGCGGATTACATTTCCTTTTCCCTGCATGTGCTCATAGCGAATCACAGCTCCGGCTGCCCTGGCAATTTCCACCGTTTTGTCCTTGGAATTGTTATCATATACATAAATAACAGCTTCCGGCAGTGCTGCCTTGGCATCCTTTACTACCTTTTCAATGGTTTTCTCTTCATTATAGCAGGGAATCAATACTGCAATCTTGTCCATAACACTTCTCCAATATCCTTTTCAACAGTTTCTTTCTAACGTTTCCATCATAACATAAATGCTGCCACTTTACTATCTTGTTTCTCAAAAACCTTGATAAATAAATTCTGAGGCACTGTATCCGGGGCCGTAGCATCCCAGCAGAATAACATAGAATAATAACGCATACCAGATAAGCCATCTGACCGGCAACGCCTTTGTGGCAATTCTCTCTCTTACAGAGCCCTTCTGCTGCATCCAGGATACTGCATACAATAGCAACAGGGATACTACAACAATGGCAAACTCTACCGGCTCCAATCCCAGTGTAAACAGGCTGCCATTCCATATAATCTGCGGATTCCAGGCAGAAACAGCTAACCGCAGCATCTGGAAAGCATCCCCCACCGATGCTGCCCGGAAAAACAAATCTCCGATACAAACCAGGAAAAAGGTTCTCAGCACTCTGATTGCTGCAATTCCCTTTCCTTTCGCATTAATGTGCAGCCTTTCCATCGCATGGGCACAGGGTGCTTCCAACAGCTCCTCCAGCACAATGTAACACCAGTGCATCAGACCGGAACCGATAACAAACTTCCAGTCTCCACCATGCCACACACCTACGGTAAACCACAGAATAAACATTGCTGCAAAGGTGGTATACTGTTTTCCTTTCTTCTTCCCAAACTTCTGCTTCCATTTCTTATTCAGGTTGGTAAAAAAGCGTGACCGGAGCACTGGGTAGAACACGTACTCTTTCATCCAGACACCCAGTGTAATATGCCATCTCCGCCAGTATTCCGAGATACTTTTGGCAAAAAAGGGCGTTTCAAAGTTCTCCGGCAGTTCCATTCCAAAACTTTCCGACATACCCAGCACAATATCCATACAGCCGGAAAAATCTGTATATAACTGAAAAGCATAACAGATTGTGGCAATCCAGATATAGGCACCTGCATAGTCTGTGTAAGCTCCATATACTGTATCTACCAGCATGCCCAAACGTTCTGAAATAACCAGCTTCTTAAAAAATCCCCACAGCATCCGCTGCAAGCCTCTGGTTACTTTATGATAATCAAAAGGATGCTCTTCAAAGAACTGTTCCCCATGTTCTCTGTATTTCAGGATGGGACCGGAAATAATTACTGGAAAATACATACCGTACAACGCAAGCTTTCCATAATTCCTCTGAGGCGTTGCGATACCATAATACACATCTATCACATAGCCCAGAAGGGAAAAGGTATAGAACGATACTCCCAATGGAACCAGAAAATCCACACTTTGTATCAGTGTTCTGGAACTTCCGAACAGACTGGCAATTCCATCAATCGTATAAATACCGAAGTTCACATATTTTAAAACAACCAGAACGCCCAGATTTACCGCAATAGTCAGGAATAATATCCACTTCCGTTTCTTTTCTTCCGTCTCCTCTGTCCTGGCTAACAGCCTCGTTCCCACATAGCAGGCAGTCACTGACATCAGCGGATACAGAATCAGCCAGCCATTTCCGGTAAACAGATAATAAAGTACACTGCAAAGCAGCAGAAATCCCCATTGCAGCTTCTTTGGAATCACATAATACAGAACCAGCATCGCCGCAAAAAAGCATAAAAAGTTAAAAGACGTAATACTCATAATATAAAATCTATCCATTTCTATTTTTCATACATAACTCAAATTATAAACAGAATACCTTGTAAAATCAACAATTTGTGTTACACTTGTATGCACAACGAACCTTTCTTAAAAGGAGATTACACGATGCTATTTAATTCTGTTACCTTTGCGATTTTTCTGCCAATCGTATTTCTGTTATATTATCTGGTGCCACACAAATACCGCTGGGTTTTCCTGCTGGGTGCCAGCTACGTTTTCTATATGAATCTTCATATTGGATATGGTATTCTGCTCTTTCTTACCACCTGCCTTACCTATGGTCTGGCATTACAGATGGAAAAGGCTTCTACCCCCGGGCAGAAAAAAGCCCGCCTGGCCGGCGGCATTGTTCCTTTGGTACTGATTATTCTGTTTTATAAAACCGCCAATCCAATGATCAGCCAGTTAAATACCCTGATTGCAGACGGGCGGCTTTCCCTGCAGCCGATTACCATAAGTATTCTGCTGCCCGCCGGTGTTTCCTTTTACTTTTTCCAGTCTATGGGATACCTGATTGATGTTTATAAGGGGAAAATCCCCGCCGAGAAACATTTTGGGTACTACGCTCTGTTTGTTTCTTTTTTCCCGCAGCTGCTTGCCGGTCCTATTGGGCGTGCCGACAGTCTCCTTCCTCAGTATAAGAAGGAGCGTCCTTTCTCCTATGACCAGGCAGCCTATGGTCTGAAGCAGATGGCGTGGGGCTATTTCAAAAAGCTTGTTATCGCGGATGTCTTTGCCACCGTGGTAGACAAGGTCTACAACAACGCTTCCAGTTATGTGGGGCTTGTATTTATTATTGTAACCATAATGTTTGCCATTGAAATTTACTGTGACTTTTCCGGTTATTCAGACATTGCGATTGGCTGTGCAAAATTATTCGGTATCGATTTGATGACAAATTTCAAGAGTCCCTATTTTTCCTTTTCCATCCGGGAATTCTGGAGTCGGTGGCATATTTCACTGTCCACCTGGTTCCGTGACTATGTCTATATTCCTTTAGGGGGAAACCGGGTAGGCCGGTTCCGGCATTGCCTTAACCTGATGATTACCTTTTTAGTCAGCGGTTTCTGGCATGGCAGCACCCTGACGTATCTTTTATGGGGTGGTTTCCATGGCTTACTGCAGATTATCGAAACTTTCCTTTACCCTAAGAAGAAAAAGGGTGTAACCGTCACTTATAAAAAGCATTGGTGGCAGTTACCGGTTACCTTTATTCTTTTGTGTTTTAGCTGGATATTCTTCCGTGCCAACAGTATCCAGGATGCTTTCTGGATTATCTCCCGGCTTTTCTGGGATGCTTCCAGACCGCTGAACTATCTGAAAACAGCCGTTATCTGCCTGGATATGCCGTATGCTTCTATGTTCGGCATGGCACTGTCCGTAGTATTACTTGGTATCTATGATTATCTTTCCTTAAAGGGCGATGTAATTCTCATGGTGTCCAAATTAAATGGTGTCCTGCGTTTTGCCCTTTATGTACTGTTACTGGTCATCATTATGCTGTTTTCCAACAAGGGAATTGCCACCGAATTTATTTATTTCCAATTCTAAAAAAGGCAATTCCTGTTACCAAAAGCCAATGGGAATCGTAAGAAAAAGGAGTCAGTTCAATGCGTGTAAATACAAATACCAAAAAAGATATGGCAAAATTTCTGATAAAATGTCTATGCATTCCTGCCGTAGCCATTTTCCTTATTTTTCTCCTGAATAAGCCCTATCAGAAAATCGATGATGCAAAATATACAGACCTGTTGAAATTTACCACTCTGGGAAATCAGGTTACTCATGTGCAGATTGCCAACATTGGGAGCTCCCATGGTGCTTATGATTTTGTGTATGACGATTTGACCGCAAGAGGTTATTCCTGCTTTAACTACGGCAATACCAGTCAGACTTTTAATTATGATTATGCCATCTTGCAGGAATATGGCGACTATATGGATGCCGGTGCCGTCCTGTTTATCCCGGTATCCTATTTTTCCTTTAACAATGAGGTGGTAAATGAGACAGAGGCGCAGGCTTTGAGTGTAAAATACTACCACTGTCTTTCTCCTGCCAATATGCCTGATTACGACTTATTTACAGATATTGTGACAACCAGGCTTCCCATTTTATCTGCCGGAGAAGACTTGCTGGAATTACTGCCGGATTGGAAGCTGTCCATCATAGCCCTTGCCGCAGATGACAACATAGATGCACAGGAATTTGCCAATCGTGCCCAAAGCCGTTATGAAAGGCACTTTAACAACAAAGAGTCCTATTTCCTGCCGGAGCGGGTTTCTGAACTCTATGATATTATTGACTACTGTAAAGAGCGGGATATTACCCCAGTGCTGATTACCACACCTTTCTCCAAATATTACAGGGATTTGGTATCAGAAGACTTTCTGGATGAGTTTTCCTCTGTCGTGAACGAGATTGCCACCCAGACCGGCACTGCCTATTACGATTATTCCTATGATGACCGTTTTCGTGGTAATCTGGAATACTTCTCGGATTCCGACCATCTGAACGAAGAAGGTGCTGCCTATTTTATGCAGATTCTGGAACAGGAAATAGAAGAACTTCGGGCTATTATACAATAGTCCGAAGTTCTTCTATTTTTCTTCCAGGGGAAAGGTCAGATTCATCACTGCCTGGTATTCTGTCTTACGTCCCTTGGACAGGTAGAATTCTTCTGCTGCCTCTTTTCCTATCTCTTCGTTAACCTCTGCTGGTAAAGTCAGCCCCGGATGGAATAAGATTTCCAGCCTTCTGTTGTCCTTTTGAGCTTTTCCAGATACCTTACCATATAATTGCCGGATTCTGTCCTCATCCATGTTACCGCTCATAACAAGCCCCCACAGATACATCTGCTCCATCCGGTGTTCCTGGTAATAGCGGTCAACCTTATGGGAATAGAGGGACAACAGCCGGTTTTTTACAAAATTAACAGGACGATAACTCTTCCAAAGAGATACCTCCGACACAAATGCCCATAATACTTCCTTGGAATTGCGGATATATTCTACCGGATAGTTCTCCTCTTTCAGCACCTCCAGCAGTGCATCCCATACTACCGGAATCATGTGCGCATGCTGATGACTGTCAATTCGCAGACCTTTCTGTTCACAGGGTACCTGATTCTCCTTCGCGATGGCAATGCATCTGGCTGCTGCCTGCTGCACCTTCGCAATCTGTTCCTTTATCTCTGCTTTCAGCTGTGTCTTTGCCTGGTTCCGTTTCCAGGGAATATAGGAGTACTGGAATACCCCGCCCCAGGATAAGCCCATTAAATCGCTGTTTTTCCTGACTAGAAGCGGTGCTTTCTCTTTGCCGGCAAGGCAGTACCCTTCTACAAAATCCAGATGAACCGACATCAGCGGCAAAAAGGGCAATGTGGGAATCTCCTGATAGAGTAATCCCATACACTCTTCAAATACCGAAGTATTCGGTACGATACTGATACTGTTTAATTTTCCCGCTTTCATACATTCCAACATGTCTTTGGAGGTATTTACCGTCAAAGCATAGTCATCTGCATGGATATCTATGTTTTTCATCTGTCTGCCTTTCTATTTATCCTCGCTCTCATCCTGCCGCCATACAAAGGTATCGATAATATAACGTGGTCTGTGTTTGGTTTCCATATACATTTTTCCCACGTACTCCCCTATAATACCAAGGGACAGCAGCGTAATTCCCCCAATAAAAAGGGAAATCAGGATACTGGTGGTATAACCTGGCACATTATTGCCAAGTGCCCAGTCAACCAGACTGATAATTATCATAATCAGGCTGAAGAGGAATACAATAAAACCCAACCCGCTAATCAGACGAATCGGTACAATGCTCATAGAGGTAATGCCATCCACCGCAAGCGTTACCATCTTATTCAGAGTATATTTGGAATGACCAGCCTCTCTTGCCTTCACATCAAAATAGACAACATCGGATGGGAATCCCATGGTAGGAATCAACCCTCTTAAAAATAAATTGGTTTCCTGATACTCGGATAATGCATCCAACGCCTTCTTAGACATCAGGCGGTAATCTGCATGGTTGGTAATTACCTTGCTGCCTAACAGGTGCATGAATTTATAATACAAGGTTGCGGTTCCCTTTTTAAATGCCCCATCAGAATGTCTGTCGTTCCGTACTCCATAGACAACCTCGCACCCCTTCTGATAACATTCCAGAAACTTATCCAAGGCCTCTATGTCCTGCTGTAAATCCACATCAATCGTAACAACCGCATCCGCGTACTTTCTAGCCATCATCATACCTGCCAGAATCGCACTCTGATGTCCGTAATTACCGGAAAGGCTTACCACCGAGAAAATCGTGTCACTGGCTGCAATCTGATGCAATAACTTTAAGGTAGTATCTTTACTTCCGTCATTGACAAACATGACCTTACTTCCCTTTTGAATCTTACCTTCCTGCTCCAGCCGCAGCAGCTTTTCTTTCATAATCTGTGCCGATTTCTCAACCACTTCTTCTTCGTTATAGCAAGGGGCTACCAGATACAGAACCGGAATCCCCCGTTTTTCATTTTCTGCCACGCTTGTTGTTACTTCTACATTTGCTTCCATACAGCTAAATCCTCTTTTATCCTTCTTCCGTTTTCTTGCCCTGATTTATATTTTGTAATACTCACGATACCATGCTACAAACCGGCTTAACCCCTCTTCAATGGTGGTATCCGGCTTAAAATCATAATCCCGCATCAAATCCGACACATCCGCATAGGTCTGGTATACATCGCCCGGCTGCATCGGCAGATATTCCTTCTTCGCCGTCTTACCCAGACATTTTTCCAGGGTTTCAATATAATCCATTAGTTTTTCCGGCTTATTATTGCCGATGTTGTATACCTTATAGCGCGCACCCTTCCGGTTCTCCTGTGGCGGATTGCAAAGAATATTCTCCACACCTTTTACAATATCATCAATATAAGTAAAGTCGCGGTACATATCGCCATTGTTGTATATCTGAATCGGCTCATCTGCCATAATCTTCTTCGTAAACTTAAAATATGCCATATCCGGTCTGCCAAAAGGCCCATATACTGTAAAAAAGCGTAATCCGGTTACCGGAATCGCATATAGTTTGCTGTAAGCATGTGCCATCAGCTCGTTCGACTTTTTCGTTGCCGCATAAAGGCTGACCGGTTCATCTACCTTATCCTCTGTAGAAAACGGAACTTTATCATTTCCCCCATATACAGAACTGGAGGAAGCATATACCAGATGCTCCACCGGAAAATAACGGCACGCCTGTAAAATATGGAAAAACCCCATCATGTTCGACTGCATATAGGCTTCCGGATTGTCAATACTGTAACGGACTCCTGCCTGGGCTCCCAGATTCACAACAATCTGTGGTGTGTGTTCCTGAACGACCTGAAAAACTTCCGCACTGTTTGCCAAATCGCCTTGGATAAAAAAGTAATTATCGTACTCTTTCAGAATCGCCAGCCGGTCTTCTTTCAGGCTGACATCATAGTAATCGTTCATATTGTCAAACCCAATGACCTTCGCACCTTTTTCCAACAGGCTTTTAGACAGATGAAAACCTATAAAACCGGCTCCCCCTGTTACTAAATATACTTTATTTACATCTAACTGCTTCATTTCTGCCTCCACGCTTACCGACCAATGCTGTAATATTCAATTCCGGCTTCTTTCATCCCCTGTACCGGATATACATTCCGACCATCATATACCAACGGAATCCGCATCAGTTTCTTAAAGGTTTCCGGTGCTATTGCCTTGATTTCCTTCCATTCGGTAAAGACAAAACAGATATCGGCATGCTCCAGTGCTTCTTCTGCACTTCCCATATAATGAATCGTGCCCTTATCGCAGGCTCCTTCCGGATAACGCTTCTTAAAGTTGTCGGCTGCCACCGGGTCATACGCATAAATATCCGCGCCATCCTTTAACAGTAAATTCACGTTATCCAAAGAAGGTGCCTCCCTCAAATCATCGGTGCCCGGTTTAAATGCGAGCCCTAATACTGCCACCTTCAAGCCCTGGAAGGTAATCATTCGTTTGCAAGCCTTCTCATACAGCTTTACTTTCTGGGAAGCGTTCACATCTACCGCTGCCTCCACTGTGCGTAATGTGTAGCCATTCTGCTTCGCCAGATATTTTAAAGCCTTGGTATCCTTTGGGAAACAGCTTCCGCCGTAGCCGATTCCGGCTTTCAGGAAATTCGCCCCGATTCTGGCATCGTAACTCATCCCCTCTGCCACTGCTTCAATGTCAGCTCCTACCAATTCACATAAATTCGCAATATCATTCATATAAGAGATTTTCAATGCCAGGAAATCATTGCAGGCGTATTTAATCATTTCTGCGGAACGTCTGCTGACAGACACAATCGGTAAGCCAAAAGGTTCATAGATTTTCTTCAAAACAGCTTCTGCCGTCTTGCTTTCTGTACCGATAATAATACGCGCAGCATGCAGGGTATCATGGACTGCCGAACCCTGTGCCAGGAATTCCGGGTTGGATGCCACTTCCACCTTCACATCACGTACCAGAAAATCATGGATAAACTGGTCTACCTTATCATTCGTTCCCACCGGGACAGTAGACTTAACCACTACCAGACAATCCTGCTCTACGGATTCCGCAATCTGTCTGGATACAGTAGCAATATAATTCAGATTGGCAGAACCATCCGGCTGCTCCGGGGTTCCTACGCCGATAAAAATAGCCTCTGCGTGTTTATATGCCTCTTTGTAGTCTGTAGTGTAATGAAGTCTGCCTGCTGCATTATTCTTCTGCAGCAGTTCTTCCAGTCCCTCTTCATAGATAGGTGCCACACCCGATTCCATCAGCTTTACCTTGGCTGCATCTACGTCCACACAGGTTACATCATGTCCTTTTTCTGCAAAGCACACCCCTGCAACCAAACCTACATATCCTGTTCCTGCAACTGCAATTTTCATTTTTTCATCTCCATTATTTCTTCATTCTGTTGTATGCTAATTCTATTTACCATCCAGTGTTTTCACTGTCTTTGTTTTTCTTCTTATAATTTTTCTTTACTCAGGATTTTCTGAATCTTACGAACCACTCTCTCCCAGAAAGTCGGTCCGTGATATCTGCGGGCTTTTGCCTCATCAAACAATCCCTGTAAATCCGGCTGGCTGTTCACATAGTCCCACCAAAGACTACATAAATTGCCGTCATATCGTTTCCATGGCTTATCTCCTGCGTAGTGGATAATCGCCGGATGGGTCGTTGCTTCCTTACATTCTTCCACCGTGTAAAGCCCTTCCCGCACAAACTGCTGATACTCTTCGTCAGAGAAATAGGCAAAACGGTTATATTTCGCCTCTAAATGATATATCTGACCCTTACAGGAAATATTTAGCATATCCTGGTCTTGATAGTACATCTTAATTTTGGACAAATCTGCCCATTGTTGCTCCAGGTTTAATTCACGCATTCTTTTCAAATTCATAATAAGAACACCCGAATTCACATAATCCCCTTTCATATCAGCCAGCATGCCCCAATATGGTCTATCGCTGTTCCAGTCCCACTTGTTGGTAATATTTACCGCAGCCTTTACACCTGCCAATAAATAATCTTTCAAGTCAATTTTCCAAATATCCTCCAGACTATCCCGCACCATTGTATCAATATCCATATACAATATCTTATCCACTTCTGGTAAAATACGTTGCAATTCCAACCTCAGATAAGCCCCGGACGAAATGCCTCTGACTTCATATGCTTTCTCATAGGGATTATCAATCGCTATCATACGAAGACTGGATTTTTCATCCCTGCTGTGTACAATCTGTTCCAGAACCGGTGCTATTTTCGCAGCCTCCCTGGTACAGACACAGTAAATATGGTAATGTGTTCCTTCCTTCTTCCTGGCATCCAAAAGTGCCGCTATGGTTACACGAACCTGATTTATGAGATTTTCGTCAAAACAATAGGCTATCTTTATGTCACTCATTTTCGTTCTCCATCCTGCACTTATACATTGTACCACAGTTAGCTTTCTTTTTTCCACTTATGATAAAAGAAACATGCCGGCAGATAACAGCAAATCCACAATCCCGGTTTGCCGCTTTCTTTCCGTAACTGCCGCATGGAATATCCTGCAAACCTGCCATAGATGATATAAAGTAACATCATCTTTATTTTTACTTTCGATTTTACATAAGAATCCTTCAGGTATATCCGGGAACGCAGCACCATTCCCCTGGGCGAATGAATCTTCATCCGGTGCCCGGTATTGGTCAGCCCGCCTTCCAGATAATCGCAAGTGTATACATTTTCATTGAGGTGTACCATCTGATAAGGCCCCGACATCTGCATCCATACCACATCCTCCGGCATAAACTTCTCCCCCGCATACTCCGGGAATGGAAACTGTTGCAAAATATCCGTATAAAACACTTCTGCCTTATCCCCACCGATATTGCCGTTAATCCGCACATCCCGGTAAGTTCCAATCATCCCGTCTTCCGGGAAATATGCCGTATTTACCCTTCCATCCTGATGGCAGCGCAAGAAACTGTATCCGCACAATTTCTGTGTCTCACGCTGCTGGCGGTACTGATTATGGTATTTTAAAATGATTTCCACAGCATCTTTTGGCAGATAATCATCACTGTCCACAATAAACGTAAGCTCCGAGGTTATCCGGGCAATTCCCCGGTTCAATGCCCGATGCTTTCCACCATTCTCCTGTCTTTCATAAACAATCGGAATCGCTTTTTCCTGCTGCCAGCCTTCTACCAGACTCCCGGTATCATCTGTACTGCCATCATCTATTACCATCCAGAGGAAGTCCCGGTTGGTCTGCTCTGTCAGACTCTGGTACAGTTTCGGCAAATACGCCGCCCTGTTATAAGTCGGGGTCAGTATCGTAATACTACTCATAAATTCCTGCTGCCTCCAAAAATTGTCCTGCAATACGCTCCATGGAATATTTCTCTTTGATTCTGGCAGCGTTCCTGGATATTTGCTCTGCCAGTTCGTCATCCTGGGCAATCCGAAGCATCGCTGCTGCCATGGCTTCCTTATCTCCTACCGGCACCAGCAGCCCATTTACCCCATCTTCAATATAAGTTCTGGCTCCTCCAATGGGACAATCCGTCGCAATGGTTGGCAGACCCATCCCCAGAGCCTCCACCATGGAATTCGAGATTCCCTCATAATTAGAAGGTAAAACAAACATCCGGCTGTCTACAATCTCCTGCTTCACATTGGAAGAAAAGCCGTGCCATACTACAGCCCGCTCCACGCCAAGCTGCTTTGCCTGCTCTTTTAATGCCTGCTCCAGTTCTCCCTTTCCATAAATATGCAGTTCGTACTCCGGCATTTTTTCATGGAAAATAGCAAACGCATCTAACAACAGCTTATGGTTCTTCTCTTTCCCCAGTCTTCCCACAGAAACAATTCGTTTCTTACGAGTTCCTTCATAACGCTCCGGCACATCTTTTGCCACCGCATTCGGGATAATAACCGCCTTTTTCGCAATGGATTCCGGGAAATAAGTAATCCCATCTGCCGTCTGAAAAGCAATTTTATCGACTCTCCGGTATGCCCAGTTGCGAAGCTTTGGCATATTACAGCTAAGCGGGCTGCTTCTCTCGGCCACCAGAATATGGCGTTTTCTCCCCAGCGTTGCAATAACCGAAAAAACCGTTCCCATCACGCAGAACGCAAAAATATAGCAGTCCGGATTCTTCTTATAATAATGGCGCATGTCAACCAACCGCTTTACCCATACCAATGGGTTGCCATGGGACTGCGCTGCTATGCTGAAATCCTCTACCTGCTCTAGCAGCTCGTAGGCATGCTCGTATCCTGCAAACTGCATAATCGCAACTTCATACCCCATACGGATATACTGCTCTGACAAAAGGGAAATAACCCGCTCCGTTCCGCCGCCAGTCATGTTGGGGATTACAAAAACTATCTTTTTCATTCCGACCTCATTCTCTGTTATTAAAACTGTTTTAATACCTTACCGGTTCTGATTAACGTAATCTTCAAGGGGTGTGGCACTTTATTCCTTTTCAGTGCCCGGTATGCCTCTTTAAAAGATACCAGGTAATTGGATAGCCCCGCATTACTGGTTCCCCCATAAAACATGGAAACAAGCACCTCCGGTACATACGCCAGTTTATTGTTTTCGTCTTTCAGGAAACGGACCATAAATTCATAATCCGCTGCACAGGTATAGGAAGTATCATATAACCCATACTTTTCATATATCTCCCTTTTCAGGAAAAGAGTCGGGTGCCCAGGCATCCAGCCGTCTGCAATCCGTCCCTGTCCCATTTTCCAGGTTCTTATTACCTTTCCATCCTGGGCATAGACCAAATCCGCATGGGCTCCCACGCAATTGTCCCCGCCCTGTTCCATCGCCAGCACCAGTTTGCTGACCGCTTCCGGCGTAGTCAGCTCATCATTACAGATTGCTATAATATCGCCACTGCTCTTGCGGTATGCCTTATTCATGGCATCATACAAGCCCTTGTCCGGCTCCGAAGACCAGATTACCATTCTTCCCTGACAGCCATCATACTTTTCTGCAAATTCCCGTATTCTGTCAATGCTTCCATCTGTGGAACCACCATCCACAATCACCACTTCCAGATTCCCATAATCCTGCCTGGCAATGCTTTCCAAAGTCAGGGGCAGATTGGCTGCCACATTATATGTTGTCACTAATAAAGAAACTTTTTGCATACTTTCTATACTACCTGATTTTTCATTCTTTCTGTCATTTATTCCAACTATTCCGATTTTACCCTATTTCAGCCTATTATACAATGGAATCCGCCTTTTTCCCCATTATTCTTTTGCAATTCATTTTGTTGTTTATCCGCATTGCATTATGTCTTTTGTTGTTTCTTCAAGGACTCGTTTTTGTTGTATGGTATTATTTCTGACAACAGAGCCATACTAACACTACCATTTTTATTATTTAGGGAGGGCACTCTACTCTATGAAAGAATTAAATGAAAGAATAAAAGATTTAAGAGAGGACAGCGATACCAAACAGTCCGTTATCGCAGATTATCTTGGTGTCACACAGCAGACCTATTCCAATTACGAAACCGGACGGCGTGAAGTTCCCATCTCTGTTGTATTAAAGCTTGCCAAATATTACAAAGTCAGTACTGATTATCTTCTAGGCTCCGATACTTCCTACCTGGGAAATATCAATATGAATGCCAGCTATATTGGTGAAGTAACCTTACACGATATTGTTTATGGTGCACAGAGTCTGAATAAGTTGGGGCGCAAACAGCTTGCCGACTTCATTCGCTTTCTGAATCAGGAAAATAAATAATCCCTGTTGTTTCCCCTGACAAAAGTTTCTTTTTCTCTGTTGTGTTTTGTTTCTTTCGATACCCCGTTTTGTTGTTACATCTTTCATGTTTATTTATTATGTTGTTACTTTTGTGACGACTTTTTGTTGTGTGGTATCATTTTTAACAACAAACTACAAATCATAATTTAACGAAAAGATACACATTACGGAGGATAAATTTTCATGAAGCAACTGAATGAAAAAATAAGAGAATTACGAGAAGATAGTGATACCAAGCAGTCTGTGATTGCCTATTATCTTGGTGTTACCCAGCAGACCTATTCCAATTATGAAACCGGACAGCGCGAGATTCCCATTTCTGTTGTATTAAAGCTTGCTAAATATTACAAAGTAAGTACCGATTATCTCCTGGGCTCCGATACCTCTTACATGGGTAATATCAACATGAATGCAAATTATATCGGTGGCATTACTCTGCATGATATTGTCTACGGGGCCCAATGCCTGAATAAATTGAACCGCAAACAGCTTGCTGATTTTATTAAGTTTCTGAACCTGGAAAACTCAAACAAGTTATAAACCCAATATTTGATACCGCTTAACATATCTGCATAACAAAAAGCTGTAACGCAAAAGCAGTCCCGGAATCCCTGAATGGTTCCGGGATTTTTCATGCCGGTATTTTCCCCGGTTGCCCTGCGCATGGACATTTCTCCCAAAGCCATTCATAATGGAAAGCGAGTGTCACTTCTTACCTGATACTCCAATCTATCATACCAATTACAAAGGAGAATCTCTGCCTATGAATACGCTGGAATTATACTTAAAGGAATATCTCACCTATTGCAAGTACCGAAAGCGATTAGACAACAAAACCCTGAAAGCCTATTCCATTGATTTGCAGCAATACAGCCTCTTTTCCTCTGCTTCCTCTGCACCGCTTTCCCGTACCACTCTGGACCAGTACCTAACCCGCTTACACAAACAGTACAAACCCAAAACCATTAAGCGAAAAATCGCAAGTCTGAAAGCCTTTTTCCGCTATTTGGAATACATGGAACTCTTAGAAGAAAATCCCTTCTCCAAGCTCGATATCCGCTTCCGCGAAGCCAAGCTCCTCCCCAAGACCATTCCCTTTCATTCCCTGCAAAAATTTCTGTCTACTTTATATGAACAAAAACGTCTTGCAACTACTCCCCATCAAATTCACTGCTGCATAAGAGATATTGCCGTAATCGAATTATTGTTTGCTACCGGTATGCGTATTTCAGAACTCTGCTCCCTCAAGCCTGCGGATATCGACCTGATAAACAACACCGTGCTTATCTATGGAAAAGGTGCGAAAGAACGCATCCTGCAAATTGGGAATCCCGAAGTCCACCATGCCCTGACAACTTATCAAAATACCTGGCAGGCAGAAATTGACTCCTGTGGTTACTTCTTTGTCAACCGGCTGGGCAATCGCCTGTCCGACCAGTCCGTGCGCTTCATGATAAAGCACTATGCTGCCCTTGCCGGCATCGAACAGCATATTACCCCACACATGTTCCGTCATTCCTTTGCCACCTTGCTGTTGGAACAGGACGTTGATATCCGGTATATCCAGCAGATGCTGGGGCATAGCTCCATCAGTACAACGGAAATCTATACCCATGTGTCGAATGCGAAGCAGAAGGATATTCTGGTGCATAAACATCCGAGGAATTTTATGGTGGTGGATGAAGGATAATACCTGATTATCCTTTATATATTATGAATTGAAACGGGAGATAAAGGTGACTGTACGATATAAAAA
>CAKRWT010000027.1 GCA_934418125.1 uncultured Lachnospiraceae bacterium | reverse complement strand
ATAAGTCGGGGTGACAGGATTCGAACCTGCGACCTCCTGGTCCCAAACCAGGCGCTCTAGCCAAGCTGAGCCACACCCCGTTTTGTAATATCTTGCGCTGCTTGTCACAACGCAAGACCTAGTATATAATACAGATTCTGGTCTGTCAACACCTTTTTAAAATTTTTTTACTTTTTTTCTACAAATAGCGCAAAGTATAATGCGGTTTATCGTCTTCATCCAGTTCCATTATCACATAGCTCGGCCGCCGGTTCTCCTGTCTCGGATAGCTCAGACTTCCCGGATTGATAATCGTAAGATTTCCGTCCGTCTCAACAACCGGTCTGTGGGTATGCCCACACATAACAATGTCCACGCCACGGTCAAGCGCCTCGTTTTTAATTGTTTCATAATTCATAGATACATAATAGTTATGTCCGTGCAGAACCCATACCTTATAATTTCCGATGGTCAGTTCTTTCTCCCGCGGTAAATCAGAAAAGAAATCGTTGTTTCCCTGTACAAATTCAACCGGACAGCCTGCTGCCTGACTGATGACATACTCGCTTCCTTCCACATCTCCGCAATGGATTACCAAATCAAAAGGGTTCTCCGTTTCTATGACCTGTAAAAAGTTCTCATTTCTTCGATGGGTATCACTTACAATCAATATTCTCATCTGTTCTATGACATCCTTTTCTTCAGTTTTTCTTTCATTGCTTCCAGCGCTTTGCCACGGTGGCTGATTTCATTCTTCTGTTCGTCACTTAACTGTGCTGTGGTACACTGATATTCCGGTACATAGAAGATGGGGTCATACCCAAATCCATTCGTTCCCTTCTCTTCGTGGGAAATGATTCCCTCTATGACTCCCTGTGTGGTAAGAACTTCACCATCTGGCATAACTGCCGCAATGGCACAGACAAACCTTGCCGTTCTTTCCGCTTCCGGTACTCCTTCCAGACGCTCTATCAGGTTCTGGTTTTTTATCCGGTAAGAGGTATCCTCTCCCAGATACCGGGCAGAATAGATGCCCGGTTCTCCTCCCAGATAATCAATTTCCAATCCAGAGTCATCTGCCAGCACAATGCCATCACTATGCTCCGCCACTGCCTTTGCCTTGATAACAGCATTTTCTTCAAAGGTACTGCCATCCTCTACAATATCCAGTTCGATTCCAGCTTCCTTCATGGACTGGATTTCCACGCCCATATCTCCCAGAATCTTCCGTATTTCACGCATCTTGCCCTGATTTCCCGTGGCAAATATTATCTTTTGTTCCATACACTCCCACCTTATTCTTCATAAACCTTCAAAATCGCCTGATAGATTCCTTCCGCAATCCTCCGGGCATAATCTTCCTGCAACAATAAAGCCCGTTCCTTCTCATTACTCAAGTATCCCACACGGATGGTCGCCGCAGGCACGGTAGCCTTCTGCAAAATCTCATCTTCTTCGCCTGCCGGTGTAAGCCCATTTGCTTTCCCGCCAATAGCAGTTACTACTTCCCTCTCGATTAAATCCGCCAGTTCCACATTTCCGAAACCAGGGATAAAAAAACGGGCATTATAAACAGCTTCCGTACCATAAGTCTGTGTTTCCTTCGAGGTGTTTACTTCCAGCCGGATCAGGATATCTGCACCAGTGGTATTGGCAAGCCCTACCCGTTCTGCACTATCCGGGTCTGTATCGTCCATCCTGGTATAATATACTTTAATATCCGTATCATCCAGCTTCGTTTTCAAAGCCTTGGCAACATTTAGCATAATGGTCTTGGAATCCGCATTTCCTGCAACAGGTCCGGTTTCCTCTCCTCCATACGCCGGGTCTATGACTACAATTTTGTCATAGACCTCTTTGGGCTGCACAAACTCTATATAGAGAGCATTATCCTCGTAGGCACTCTGGTATTCGTATACGTCAGTCAGCGTAAATCGCAGACCGATTCGTTCCTGCTCCACCTCAATCTGCCCATCCAGTACCTTTTCACAGTTACCGGATACCGCATGACTTTCATAGAACTGTTCCTGTCCGTTTCTTTCCTTCGGAATCATACAGACGAGCAATTCACGGTTTACATAATGATTCTCAATGGTAACATCTTCTGCCTTCACGTCTTCCGGCAAAGGAATACGGAAATATTTGCTGTGCTGCTTGTTTTCCCGTTCAAAAACAATATGGTTTTTATCTGTGATAGCGGTACTGTCCTCAGAGGCTTTCCAGTCTACTTCATCCTGCGCCACATCTGTTACCACAATAACCTTATGTGCCGAATAGTAAAGCATAATTCCCATGGCTGCCACGATAAACAGGCTCCCAAAAAGGGCTGCCTTTTTCATCAATCTGTTTTGCTGCTCCATACCCTATCTTCCATTTCCAGTGGGCTTAGGACCCATAAACTGATAGAAATAAGTCTTCATCATACCATTATATATCTTGCGGTTCTTATCCGCTTTCTTACCAATATACTGCTCTGCCTGCTCGTATGCGGTAATCAGTCCCATTGACCAGCTGTCCAGTGCCATATACCGTTCACCGATTGTCCGGTACAGCGCAGGCAGATTCTTTTTATCTTCCAGTCGTTCTCCATAAGGCGGATTGGTAATCAGGAAGCCGTATTTCTTTGGATGGCTTAACTGTTCCACTCCTCTTCTCTGGAAATGAATCAGATGCTCCACACCAGCAAGCCTTGCATTGGCTCTGGCAATGGATACCATTTCATCATCAATATCATATCCCTGAATATCCGTTTCCACATCCGGCGTTGCCAGACTGTCTGCCTCGTCGATAGCACGATACCAGTTTTTCTTATCTGTAATATGTCCCCATCCCTCTGCCAGAAAGCTGCGGTTTGCGCCAGGTGCTATATGGGCTGCCATCATAGCTGCCTCTATCGGAATCGTTCCACTGCCGCAGAAAGGGTCTACCAGAATCCGGCTGCCTCTCCAGGGTGTCAGCATAATCAATGCTGCTGCCAGGTTTTCCGCAATAGGGGCCTTGGCGGTCAGCTTACGATAACCTCTCTTATGTAATGATTCTCCTGTCGTGTCCAGTCCTATCGTGACCTCATCCTTCATAAGGAAAACCCGTACCGGAAAGGATTCCCCATCCTCCTGGAACCAGTCTATACGGTGCACCTGCTTCATGCGCTCCACCATAGCCTTTTTCATAATAGACTGAATATCAGACGGACTGAACAGCTTACTCTTCACACTGGCAGCTTTCGCTACCCAGAACCTGCCATCCTTCGGAATAAAATCTTCCCAGGGAAGTGCCTTTGTCCCCTGAAAAAGTTCTTCAAAAGTCTCTGCGTGAAAGCTTCCTATCTTAACCAGCACTCTCTCCGCGCTGCGCAGGAATATATTCGCCCGGCAAAGAGCTGCCGCATCTCCCGCAAAGGTAATCCTTCCGTCTTCTACGGATACAATTTCATATCCCAAATCTGTAATTTCTCTCTTTAATACTGCCTCTAACCCAAAATGGCAGGGCACAATATACTCTAATTTTTCCATAAAAACATTGTAAATTGTCTGAAGCACAGTGTCAATCATTTCTCTTCGGATTTCCGGCACGCAAAAAGGAGCGGAAGCCGCTCCCTTTGTGGAAAATGATTACTGCTGATTGTTCTTCTGGTTGTTCTGGGAATTGTTACCGGAACTGTTTTTTGTGCTGTTCTTTGCACTGTTCTGGCTGCAGTTGTTGTATTTGTCCTGCTGTTTCTCATTCTGACTATTCTGGTTGTTCTGGTTATAATCGTTCTTAGACATTTTCCATACCTCCTGATATTGGTTGTTGGTGTTACAGGAATAGTATGAGAAACTTCTTTCCAACTTATTCAGACATTGAATAGTACTTTGGTACTATGTCTTTTATGAAAAAGTACCAAATAATACGCTCTAATTTTTTTGGTACTTTGGTACTATTTAATGTTGCATCTTTTATAAATTTGGATATAATAAAGATATAAGCGGAGAACCCCTTCAAATCTTCGTTTATAAAACCCTTATATATTATTTATACTCCCCTCAATAGACCATTCCCCAATGGTCTATTGTACTTTTCAGATTCTTTTTACCTGTCTTGTATCAGTCTGATAACCAGGATAACCACCAGTACCGGAATGATAATCGGTGCCAGCACTCCCACTACCGAAAAGACAACCCCTATCACAAGTAGTAACACAACAACCACAATCAACGTCAGAAGCCAGCCCGGCATTTTTATCGTTTTGCCATTCTGTACCTCATCCCCGGTAACTGTTCCATACTCTTCATCGTAAGTTTCATGCACTGTTTCCCCGCTGCCTGTCCGTTTGCTTGCCTCAATAATACTCTTGGCTAACAGTCTGGGCTCTCCCAGGGAAGCAATCACTTCTTCCTCTGTCTTCCCTTTCTGTACCTCTCCGTTAATGTAGTCCTGATAATACCTGACATTCTCTGCCACCTGGCTGCTGTCTAATGTGCCAGCCAGCGCTCTTTGTAATCTGTCGATAAATTCTGTTCGATTCATAAAGTCCGTCTCCTGTTACATGGTCTGGTCCATGCCTTTCCATTCCTGCATTTTCTTAAGATATTCTTCCGGATTCTTTTTCAGCTGTACCATAGAGTCAAATGCCCGCAGCACCATATCTTCTTTATTGCACTGGGCGGTGTTCTTACCAGTGTCCCGCAGCACATTATCCTGTTCCATCTGCCATACATAACAGTCTATCAGCGAATAGCCCTGACATTTCATGTTTTCTGAAAAGGCATGATGTTCCAGATAATAGACAAAGGCATCGTATAATTCCCTGTCAAGAAGCATCTCTTCCCACAGGGCACTACACCACGCTTCACTTTTCCCTGCGTACTCACACAATCTGACGATACCGTCATAAGCTTTTAATCTGCTTTGGTCAAATATAATCGAAGCTGCCATGCTTTCCTCTTTTCTGCACACACTCTTTTCTGCACACACTCTTTGCGCATGCCGGGTTTGTGTCAAGTGCGCACGGGCACAAATCCTGTGTGCGAAATTTTTCCATCGAAAACGGGGTCAGATATGCCCTATTAAATATATAGCATACTCTGCCCCCATTATACAACTGTCAATCGTTCTTATAATTTGAAGATATCCAGTCCACTGTTTAATTTTTCGGAAACTGCTTCCAGTTTCTTCGCCGTATCCTCTAAAAATCTCATACGGTTTTCCATCTCACCTGCCGTGTCTGCAATCGGCCCGGTGCTCTCCACCAGCTTCTCTGCCACCTCTGACAATACTGTTACGCAGGCTAATACGCCTTCTTTTGCCTGATGCAGTTCTTCTACCCGCTGACTGATTCTTCCCACCACTTCCTGGGAAGACTCCACGCCCCGGGCAACCGCTTCAAAATTACTCATGGATTCTGTCAGCTTCTCATTCTGGCTGTCCACCCGCCTGGTTACCTCTGACATCGTCACAACCACACTTTGGGAATCTGCCTTTAAGGCTGCCAGTGCATCTTCTACATTCTTGGCATTCTCCGCAGACATACTTGCCAGCTTGTTAATCTGCTCGGCAATAACCGCAAAGCCTCTTCCCGATGCGCCTGCATGAGCCGCCTCGATGCTTGCATTGATGGATAACAGGTTTGTCTCATCCGCAATGTCATGAATGATATCAATGGTCTGCTGGATGGACTGTACGGATGCATCCGTGGCATCAATCTGCCTTGCAATCTCATTGGTAATCGTTACCATCTCTTCGTTGGATACGTTCAATTCCTGCATTAACTGATTGGACTTCTTCTCCGCATCCGACATGACATGCACCGTTTCATACATGCTGTTCATTTCATCGGAAATGCTTTCTATCTGGGTTCCAATCTTATAAATGTTATCTGCCGACTCCTCCGTCTGCCCAGCCTGATTTGTCATCTCCCCCCGGATAGATTCCAGGCTGTCATGAAGCTGCCCGGCATTCTTACGCATGTGTCTGGACATATCCATCAGTTCCGTTGCCGATACTGTCATCGTATCTCCGGATGCCTTGATATTCGATACGATGTTTCTCAGCTCATTACGAAGGTGTACAGATATTTCATAAATATCCCCGATTTCATCCGTACTCTTAACCCTTTTCTCGTTCCCCTCAATAACCAAATCGCCTTCCGAAACCTTCTCTAAAAACCTTCTTGTCTTCTTCATATTCTTGGTAAGGTATTTTGCAAAGAAAAATACACACAACAGAAATACCAGCATAACACACATCGTAGGTGCCAGTATCTGAATCATTGCCTGATTCACCTGCCTGCTTACCTGTTCTACCGTCTTACCGGCGAATATCGCACCAACTACACTTCCATCTTCATTTTGCAACGGAAGAAAATAGCCAAAGTATTGTACTCCCTGCAGCTCGTATGCCGGGTCAAACACAGTTTCACCTGCTTTTACCCTCTCACAAATATCCGCATCCAGTTGCAGTCCCACCGCCCTGGCTCCTGTTACCATGCGCAATGTGGTCAATACAATTCTGTCATCAAAGCAGAACGCTGTCTCTACATCAGCCTTTTCCCGTAGAGAATCCAACAACGTAGAATCTCCGGAAATCTGCACATCTCCTTTATACAGCGCACCTGACTGGGCTCTGCTGTAATCCCCATCATACAATTTAGAATAAGTCGTCTCCAGAGATACTGCTGCAAGATGCAGACCACTTTGAATTTCTGTGTATAAATTATTTCGCAGCGTCACGGTACTCAGTGACGCTACGGTAACCCCAATGATAATCAATGGTACACCAAACAAGACTAAAAGTTTATTCGAAAAAGAAAATTTTCTCTGTTTCTTTCCGGCAGTCTTAGAACGCTTGCGCGGCTTTGCCGTCTTAATCGCAGTCTTTTCATTCTTTGCCGCTTTCGTTACTTTCGGAAGCTTCCCCTTACCAGAAATTTTCATTCCCATAAATCAGCTCCTTATCTTGTCTTTTCCATGTATCGTTTCGATTTTGCTTAACCTTTCACACTACCCATGGCAACACCCTGTACGATGTGTTTGGACAGGAGCAGATATACGATAATAACCGGGAAAATAGAGAACGCTATCATCACATATACCTGACCCATATCAAATTTCAACCAGTCAGCGGAACGCAAGTTTGCAATCAAAATAGGTAATGTTTTCTTCGTATCCGTCTGTAATACCAGTGCCGGTACAAAGTAATTATTCCAGTTACTTACAAAGGTAAAAATTGCCTGTACCGCAATTGCCGGTTTCATCAACGGAATTACGATTCTGTTAAAGGTAGAAAACTCTCCGGAACCATCAATTCTTGCTGCTTCAATCAGAGACAATGGCAACGTACTCTCCATGTACTGTTTCATGAAGAAGAAGGTAACCGGTGCTGCTACCGCCGGAACAATCAGTGGTACAAAACTGTCAATTAATTTCATCTTTCTAATCAAATCCAGAAAACCTAATGCCGTTACCTGTGTCGGAATCATCATGACTGCCAGGATAAAGGAATAAATATATCTCTTTAATTTGAAAGTATAAGCATGAATAGCGTATGCCGTCATCGCTGAGAAATAAGTACACAGTACTGCGCATAAAGCTGATACAAACAAACTGTTAAACATACCTTTGACAACCGGCAAGGTTCCTGATGTCAGGTTTTTCCAGTTCTCCATTAAATGGGAACTTGGTATGGCGGTAAATCCGCTCTGCAGTTCCCCGTTCGACCTAGTTGCATTGATAAACAATATGTAGAACCAGAACAGACACATGATGGAGATAATAATCAAAACAATGTATGCAATTATTCGTCTGGTATGAATACCGAGACCCTTTTTCAATTCATTTTCTCTACTCATTACGATACCTCCTTCTTATCCCTCTCTCTTATTGTTTCCGGTATAATAGAAGATAAGTATACTCAGAACCGCAGTAATAATGAACAACATAACGGATACTGCACCGGCCATACCATAGTTCTTGCTGAACAAGTGTTTATTCAGGTACATAATCAGTGTCATGGTAGTACGCATTGGCTCTCCGGTTCCGTTTGTCAGAATCTGCGGTACATCGAACATCTGCAAACCGCCAATCAAAGAGGTAATCATAACGTATACCAGAATCGGTTTTAACAGCGGCAAGGTAATCCGGTAGAATACCTGTGTGGAAGTAGCACCATCTACTTCAGCTGCTTCAAACAGGGATGGGTCAATTCCCATCATACCTGCCATCAGAAGAATGGTTGTATTACCAAACCACATCAGACAGTTCATAAAAGCAATCAAAGCTCTTGTACTTCCTGTATTGGATAAAAATTTATAAGGTTCTGAGATAAAGCCCATCTGCATTAACATGGAGTTAATCGGTCCTCCATCAGAGAACAGACTGAAAAACAACATGGCAAACGCAGAAGCCATGATAATGTTCGGCAGATAAATGACTGTCTTGAAAAATCTGCTGCCCTTTAATCTCATACGGGTATCAGAGAACCATGCCGCAAGCAACAGTGACAAGATAATCTGTGGAACAAAACACATCAACCATAAAATCATTGTATTTTTTGTATATGTCCAAATGTCACCAGAACTGAACAGTGCCTTATAGTTGTCAAGACCTACGAAGTTAGGTCCTATCTGTGTCAGTCCCGACATATAATTTTCAAAGAAACTGTAATAAATTGTACTGATTAACGGAACTAATTGGAATACGGAATAAACCAAAATAAACGGAATAAGGAATATGTAACCCCATTTGTTATACCTTACTACACTACTAGCTTTTTTCTTCATACCGCAGCGTCAACTCCTTTTTTAGAAACCGCACCCGCCTCTCATAGGAGCGACAGGTGCGGCTATATTTTACCTGTTTACCTTATACGGATTTGTATTAGTATGTCAGCTCAGGATATTTCTCTACAACTGCTTTGTAGAATAAGTCAAGAGCTTCGTCTAATGTTGCATTTCCTTCAAAGTAGTTCTTCATTGCTTTCTGGAACTCTTCGTTACATCCCTGGTCATAAGCACATGTATTGCTTAAGTCAATGCTTCCGGCATTTGCACAGTACATACCCAATGGGTTCTGACCGCCTAAAATCTTGCTGGAGTAATCGCTTTCAGCCATAGCTTCCATAGCAGGTTTGTTGTTTACGAAGTCATCATCCTGCTCAACGATTTCTTTCATAACATCTTCATTACATGTAAGAGTTAAGATAATATCTTTTACAAGACTCGGGTTATCTGTTCCTTCAGCTGCACAAATCCATGTACCGCCCCAGTAGAAGCCCTGAGGTCCTTCACATGCACCCCAGCCGCCAGCGTTACCGATACTGCCTTCTGTATCTGCTGCCATAGAGAAGTTAACAAGCCAGGCTGGTCCAAAGTAGCAGAATACTTTACCGTCTGGATAGAAACCTGCAGACCAGTCATCAGACCAGAGGTCATGTGTCTTTGTGTAACCTGCATCAACTAATTTCTTAGAATCATCTACCCATTTCATGATGTTATCATCAATCTTAACAGTACCATCTTCTACCCACTTAGTTGTTACATTGTTGGAATATACACGGTATGTATCATTTGCAGAAGATGTAATGGAATAACCGGCATCTTTTAAGGTTGCTGCTGTCTCTGTAAATGTATCCCAGTCAGAAACATATTTCTGAACCTCTGCAGGGTCATCTGTTCCTAATACTTCTTTTGCTGCTTCACGGTTGTAGAATAATACACCTGGGCAAGCCTGCCAGGAAGCACCTTTTAATACACCATTGGAATCTGTAACGATATCTTTGGTATACTGATACTGGTTAGCAAGGTCTGCATCTGTTACACCAAGGTCTGCTAAAGGCATTGTGTAAGCAGAATCTACATATTTTAATGCATAGTCAGCTTCTACTAAGAAGATATCAATCTTATCGTCTGCTGCTGCACTCTCCTGATTTAACAAAGCTGCATCCAGATTGTTCTGGTAAGCATTGTCAGCGTTTGGTGTAATGTTCCATTTAACAGTTACATCACCAATCTTACCGGTTGTTGCATCTACTTCTTCATAGTCAGCATAGTGAGCCGTTACACGGGATTTGAACTCCTCATTCCAACAGTAAATGTTAAGAACCTGACCTTCATCTCCTGCAGGTGCTGCCTCTTCAGCTGCTGCATCGTCTGCAGGTGCTGCATCCTCAGCAGGAGCTTCCTCTGTTGTCTCAGCTGCTGCATCATCTGCAGGTGCTGCTGTGTCTGCACTGCTGGAGCCGCAGCCTACTAATAAGCTGGCTACCATAGCAGTTGAAAGAAGTGCACTGATTACTTTTTTCTTCATTACTTATTTCCTCCCTTTAATTTTGTTATGTCATGGTTTCCATGACTGGTTTTCTTCTATATAAAATGTGTCTTGCACATTTTATATTCTGTTTCGTTTACGATAAGTCTGCAACGGAATTTCCTTCAAAAACCTGACCTTCTACAATGACCTGTTCCACCAAAGTGGTTTTGGGTCTTTCTATCAGGCTGATAAGCTTCTCTGCGGCTTTTGCACCAAGCGATGTTGTGTCCTGTCGTAGAGTCGTCAACTTCGGTTCAATGTGTCTGGCAATCCGGATTCCATCATATCCCACTACAGAAATGTCCTCCGGAATGCGAAGTCCCTTTTCCTTAATGGCATTGATTCCGCCAAAGGCTGCAAAATCATCTGGATAGAAGATGCAGGTTGGTCTGTCTTCCAGTTCCAGTAACCGGACTGTTTCTTCATAGGTCTTCTTCGTATCACGGTACTCTGCCATGCTGATGTATTCATCCGGCACTTCTATTCCAAGCCGCGCCGCCGTCCGGTAGAACGAAGACAACCTGCTCTGGGTAACCGCGGAATCCGCGCCATGGATATAGGCTATCTTGCGGTGTCCTTTTCCATATACATATTCCAGCAAATCCTGCATTCCTTTTACGTTGTCAGAAGTAATGGCACAGACATTATTAAACAAGTGGTCAATCGTAATGGTTGGAATGTCGCTCCGTACCAGTTCCAGCACCTCCGGTGTATAGAAATCGGTACAGGCAAGTACCACGCCATCAAACCCTCTGTATCTGCAATGCTCCAGATAAGACATTCTGTTTGGTCTGGTCTTGCAGGTATTGATAAAAGTAATATCGTATCCCTTTTCTTCCGCAGCCCTTTTCAGGCTATCCAGCACAGCCGCAAAGTAATCATGTGTTAATCCGCTCTGTGCATCATCTGCAAACAGGACCCCTATATTATAGGAACGATTGGTCTTAAGGGCTTTTGCTGCCGAGTTGGGAAAATACCCCATCTCCTTAGCGACCCGTTTAATATGTGCTTTTGTTTCTGCTCCGATATCATTGTGGTCATTCAAAGCTTTACTGACTGTAGCAACTGAAACACCACAGGCTATCGAAATATCTTTCATTGAAACCATGTTGCGAACTCCCTTTTAGTTCACGAAACCATTTGATAATCCCTGCTGCAATTCCACTTTTGGATGAGTTGTAAATCGCTTAATCGTTTTCGTATTTTCAGTCTATATCATCTTTTATAGTTTTGCAATACTTTTTTGACATTTTTTGTGTACTTTCTATAGTTTTGTGGAATGTTCACAGTTTTAGTTATGCATTTTTGTACTTTTATACATGTTTTGTTTCCCTTTTGTTCATATTCTGTTTACATTTAAGGTAATCGGTTTCGTTGCCGTATGACTGCTGCTTTTCCGTTCACGGGCACGATAGTTTTCCTAATTACAGAATACCATTTACCATGGTTTTGAAGCATTTCTTTCAAATATGCTATATTCTTTTATAGAAAATGTATGTTTTTATTGCTTTTTACACATTCTTTCTGTATAATTTTTTTAATCAATGTAATTTTTACCGGTTCTGTGGTTTGAATTACTATATGCGCCGCTTTTCTTGTAGAATAGCCTAACGCATTACTTAATCGTTTTCTTTATTAACACATACTTATTAAATTAAATACGCTAAAGGAGATTACATTATGAAATTTGGTCATTTTGATGATGCCAACCGCGAATACGTCATCACAACACCTAAGACACCTTTACCATGGATTAACTATCTCGGCACAGATGGATTCTTCTCTCTGATTTCCAATACCTGTGGTGGTTATACTTTCTATAAAGATGCCAAGCTGCTGCGTATGACCCGTTATCGCTACAATGATGTGCCTAACGACATCAATGGTAAATATTTCTACATTAAAGATGGTAATACCGTATGGAATCCAGGCTGGAAACCAACCCAGACAGACTTAGACAGCTATGAATGCCGTCATGGTATCGGCTACAGCCGTTTTACCGGAGCCAAGAACGATGTGGAAGCATCTGTTTTAACTTTTGTCCCTGTTGATGACAACTGTGAAATCAGCCAGGTAAAACTGACAAATAACAGCAATGCTGTTAAGAATATATCTCTTTTCTCTTATGTAGAGTGGTGTCTCTGGAATGCAGATGATGACTCCAGAAACTTCCAGCGTAACTTAAGCACCGGTGAAGTAGAAGTGGTAGGTTCTACCATTTACCATAAGACCGAGTACAGAGAGCGTCGTAACCATTACGCTGTCTACTCTGTGAATACAAAGATAGACGGTTTCGATACAAGCCGTGATGCTTTCTTAGGGGCTTACCGTGGTGCCAACAATCCGGAAGTCGTTGCGAATGGCAAGGCAACCAACTCTATGGCAAGTGGCTGGTATCCAATCGCTTCCCACCAGATTAATGTATCCCTGGCTCCAGGCGAAACCAAATCCTTCGTCTTCGTATTAGGATACATCGAGAATCCGGAAGACCAGAAATGGGAGGCTCCAGGCATCATCAACAAAAAGCCTGCAGATGCCATGCTTGCAAAATACCAGACCGATGCCGATGTAGAGAAAGCTTTTGATGCTTTAAATGCATACTGGAATGACTTATTATCCAAATATAACGTAAAATCCTCTAACGATAAGGTAGACCGTATGGTTAATATCTGGAACCAGTATCAGTGTATGGTAACCTTCAACATGTCCCGTTCCGCATCCTATTACGAATCCGGTATCGGACGAGGTATGGGCTTCCGTGATTCCTGTCAGGATTTACTTGGTTTCGTACATCTGATTCCAGACCGTGCAAGACAGAGAATTATTGATATTGCTTCCACACAGTTCCAGGATGGCAGCGCATATCATCAGTATCAGCCTCTTACCAAGAAAGGTAACTCCGATATCGGCAGCGGCTTCAACGATGACCCGTTATGGCTCATTGCAGGTACTTCCGCTTATGTCCGTGAAAGCGGCGATACTTCCATCCTGACGGAGATGGTTCCTTACGACAATGACATGTCCGTAGCTACTCCTCTGATGGGACACTTAAAACGCTCCTTTGATTATATTGTAAACCATAAAGGTCCTCACAACCTTCCACTGATTGGACGTGCTGACTGGAATGACTGCCTGAACTTAAACTGCTTCTCCGAGCATCCAGGGGAATCCTTCCAGACATTCGGACCTTCCGAAGGACCTGTTGCAGAATCCGTATTCATCGCAGGTATGTTCGTAAAATACGGCGAAGAATATGCGCAGTTATGTGAGTTGATGGGTGACCAGGCAGAAGCTGATTATGCCCGTGCCGAAGTACAGAAGATGTACGATGCGGTCTTAAAAGATGGCTGGGATGGCGATTGGTTCGTGCGTGCCTACGATGCTTATGGTCACAAGATTGGTTCCAAGGAATGTGAAGAAGGTCAGATTTATATTGAATCCAATGGTTTCTGTCCTCTGGCAGGTATCGGTGTAAAAGAAGGTCTTGCCGAGAAAGCACTGGATTCCGTCAAAGAGAAACTGGATACCAAGTATGGTGTTATGATTTTACAGCCTGCTTACACCAAATATCACTTAGAGCTTGGCGAAATCTCCTCCTATCCACCGGGATACAAAGAGAACGCAGGTATCTTCTGCCACAACAATCCTTGGGTTTCCATCGCAGAAACCGTTATCGGACGTGGTGACAGAGCCTTTGAAATCTATCAGAAGACCTGCCCTGCTTATGTAGAAGAATTCAGTGAGATTCACAGAACAGAGCCTTATGTATACTCCCAGATGGTTGCCGGTGCCGATGCGAAATTCCACGGCGAAGCTAAGAACAGCTGGCTGACCGGTACTGCTGCATGGACTTTCGTAAACGTATCCCAGCATATCTTAGGTGTATATCCTACTCATAAGGGCTTAAGCATTGACCCTTGTGTTCCTAAGGGATTTGGTGATTTTGAATTAACCAGAAAGTTCCGTGAAGGTACTTACAACATCAAGGTTGTAAATCCTGATAACGTAGAAAAGGGTGTAAAATCCATTACCGTTGACGGCAAAGCCGTAGATGGCTGTGTTGTTCCTTACGAAAAAGGCAAGACGCAGTATGACGTTGTTGTAACAATGGGTTAATAACCAGCACAAAACCCCGCAGATGCATGAAATGCACTTGCGGGGTTCTTTTTGTTATGGCAACGAGGATAATGCACGCACCTGTACAGGTGCCCTCTTCCTGCTTTTTAGTCTTCAAATGGGCGAATCCGGTAAGCAACGCCAAGCTTCTCACAGATTGCCCGACACTGCTCCTCCTCTTCCTTCGTCAGTGTGGTTTCCACCGTAGACAATACTACGTGTGGCACATATTTGCTGACATTTCCGGCAAAACGAAGCATGGCATCAAAGGACTCGATTCCAAATTTGCTCCTGGTCAGTTCATAATACCGTTCTCTGTTCGGTGTATTCAGACTGATAGAGATGGTATCCACCAAGCCGGCAAACATCGGTGCCGTATCCTTCTTCCATATCAGGTCTGCCAGACCATTGGTGTTTACCCGGACAGGAATGGCAAACTGCTCTTTGGCATATGCTGCTACCTCCAACATATCCTCCAGCCGCTCGGTAGGCTCTCCGAAACCGCAGAATACCAGTTCCTTATATTTCTTCCTATCAAACCTGGCAAATTCTGCCTTCACTTCCTCCACGCTCGGCTCCCGTTCCAGCCATAAGCTTCCCGAATGATTCATCTCATCCCTGGTCTGCCGCAAACAGAACGTACAGGCACAGGGGCACTTGTTCGTCATGTTTACATACAGATTTTCATAGACCTCATACAAAATAACCATAACACTGCCTCTTTTCTTCTGCTTTATCTTCTCTTCTATCATTAACAGCCCATTACCGCTGCTTTATCTTCTCTTTAACTGATACAGGATTTCCTCAAAGCACACACCATCTGTCTTAGGAATCTCCATCTCAATAGACTTTAAAATACACTTCTTTACGAAACCGGAAGCCCGCCGCACCGACTTGTCAAAGGGTACCCCATTTACCCCGTCTGCCGCAATGACGGAAGCAAATACATCCCCCGTCCCGGAACGTTCCGTTCCCACCTTATGGGTCCGGATAATCTGTGCATTTCCATCCGCTTCGTAAATATAATTGGCAATAAACTCCCCCTGGGGAATCCCTGTAATAACCACCTTACCAGGTCCAAGTTCTGCAATTTTACCAGCCATCTCATGAAGCTCTTTCCGGCTCCAGCCATCTTCCTTATAAGGTGCTCCCACCAGACTGCAGGCTTCCGTCAGATTCGGCGTAGTAATGTGCGCCATCTGCACCAGTTCCTTCATCTCCGTGCGCATCTGCTCCGTATAAGTGGCATATAATTTACCATGGTCACCCATTACCGGATCCACAATTACCTGGGTTTCCTCCTTAGAAAACTCCCGGATAAATTTCTTTACAATAGCAATCTGTCTGGCGGAACCCAGAAAGCCTGTGGCAATCCCATCAAAGCTAAGACCCAGCTTCTTCCACATTTCCAGATATGGCTCCAGCCGGTCCGTATAATCATCAAAAAAGTACTGCGGATAGCCGGAATGGTTGGAAAAAATAGAGGTCGGCACCGGGCAGCACTGTACCCCCAGATAGGAAATAATGGGAAGAGACACAGTTATGGAACATCTGCCAAATCCCGATATGTCATTGATGACTGCTATTTTCTTCTGTGTCTGTGCCATACGCCTGTTACTCCTGCTCTTTCTTTTTGCTGTCCCACGCTTTTCTGCTAACACGCTTTCTTCCCGTCCTTCTTGACACTCAACATAACCAGCATGGCAAATACACAGACGAATCCGGCAAAATCCCAGCCGGTAAAAGGTGCTCCAAGCCACAGGGAAGATAATACCGCTGCCGCAATTGGTTCCGCAAAGCCGTACAGAATCGCCTTCTCCGGTCCTATCAGCCTTACCCCGGTCATATACAGATTAAATGCCAGCAGATTTCCCAGCACTACTACGGCAATAATTCCCGCAATAATCTGTCCGTCTATCTCGACACCATACGTCCATGGGTGGAAAATCAGCAAGGAAATGCTGCCCCCTAACAGAAAGCTCCAACCCTGCAGCATATACACCGGATACCGGGATAACAGCCGCTTCGGATAGACATTGTAAAGCGTAACCGTTCCTGCACAGGCAACACCGGTCAACAATGCCGCCGGCGATACCGCAAAGTCCGTCAGACTTCCGTGAGTTACTAACAGAAAGACACCAAATAAGGCAAGCAAAATGCTGACAATCTCATTGCATTTCGGCGAACGCTTCGCTGCCACACAGCCACAAATCAGAATAGGTATCGGACTTAAATCCTGTAAAATTGTGGCAACCCCAGCCGTAGAAAGCTGTATTGTCCCAAAATATAAAAACTGGCATAAAGTGATACCTGCCAAACCATAAACCAATAAATCAACCCTGTCCTGCTTTTCCTTCCAGGGTTTCAGAGTTCCCTTTGCGTCCCGTATAAAGCACCAGATAAGGAGAATCACCCCTGCGATGAAAAGCCGTATCGGTGTAAGCCACAGACTGGAAAGTCCTTTTCTGGTAAACAGAAACTGTCCGCATGTACCGGATATTCCCCACATGGTTCCTCCCAGCACCGACAAAATGGCTCCACAGGCATATTTGTGCTTGCTGGCAAAAGAATTTTCGCTCATATCACTCTTATTCCCTTCTTATCTTCTCATTCGTACCCCGGCACACAAGTATACACATTTCTCATATTATAGCACAATTCCTCTGCGATTCAACTCCACCGTCAAAAAAAGCCGAAGGCATTGATTTCTCAATGGTTCGGCTCTTTCCTTCCCTTTTCTTTTAAATCCTCTCCAAATCCGCATACTGCTTTGCGGCTTCGCTCTTATCCTCGACATACCAGTAATCGCGGCAGTCACCGCCCAGAATCTCCGTTTTGGGGCGGATGAGTCTGGCACGTAAAACCGCCCCTCCTATACACTTTTATATATCATACACAATTCTAAGAAAATGAACAGGATACAATACAGATAATTTTGTTATTGCGTACAACTATTCGTGATATTACAATAGTCGCATGGGACAGACCAGACAAAAAGAAATAGCCGTCATTACTCGGAATAATGACGGCTAGCCTCGTATGAGGTTTTGCTACAATTATTAAGGGTAGCCGTTTCTCTGGTTTTCCCTTTTGTAAGATTATAATACCACAACATAAAAAATAAGTAAAGGGGCTATAATAGCCCCTCTTACTTATAAATGGGTTCTATTTCACCCTCTATAATCTGCATAATATAGTCATATTCTACCAGGCAAGATTTCAAATTCTCTTCTTTCATTTCCCTGTCTGGGATTTTTCCCTCAAATTTGTCGTCCTCTAAGCACGATAACTCATTGCACATATCTCTTTTTCTGTCATAGATTGCATTTGCAACACCCACCAGTCTGTTATATAACTTAATGTTAATATCGTCAACTGTTTCTGCCTTTTTAAAGTATTGATTTGTTAATATTGTACACCGCGATAATTTCACGCCATCAACATACCACCGAGACGAGGATGATTTTTTTCTTCCGGGAGAAGAAAAAACAGTAATAAGTCTGGCATACGAAGATGCTAAAAAAACTAAAAATGCACTTCCTTTTGGTAGCTACTCATAAAACAGTATCAACTGACAAACTGAAATAGGGTAGCTGCCATACAGGGTGCAAAAAAAGGCGAGTAGGAGACAAAATGTTTCTTACCTGCTTTTTTCATGCCTTTTGTTACGCAGTAGGGGCTGAAAAAGCATTGATACAGGCAGCTTTACGGGTGCGTTTCTCACGCGGCAAGGGATTTATACCTTTTCCCTGTCCTTATCGTCGCTGTAACGCGCCTAAATCAAGCGAGAAATGCCCTCTATCGCGTAACATTCCATACCTGTCAAATCGGAACTGCAAGATAGCTTTGATAAGCTGTGCTTTTAAGCGGTCTTGAATATCGTCGTTGATATGTCCATGATAGGTAGACAGATATTTAATACGCCCTGCGTAGTGCCGCAATACTGCATCTATCGCTTCCGGCTCTCCGGCAACAGCTTTTTCAATGGTTTCAAAGGGTATCAGCTTTTTATTCCTCATGTTTCGTTTTCTCCAATTCTTTTCTTAACTGCTTCAATGCCGCCAATTTCCAGTAGTTGGCTGTGCTTCTGCTCCGTCCGTATTCATTCCCGATTTTCGTATCGATGTAGCCGAAAAAGAAATACAGCAACAGAACAGTACGCCTTTGCGCTGACAGACTGACTAATGCGCGGGCTAACCGTTCACTCTCAATAATAACTTCTTGTCCTTTCGCGACAAAAACAGTCGGCTTCTCGCAGACATACTGCTCAAAGTAGTTATCGGTTGAAAATGGTTCAAACGGTGTTTCCGACATCAGATAGTCAAGCGACACTTCATGCTTCTTCTTCCGTCCAAAATCGCGGTATGCGTTGATTGCCGCATTACGGAGAACGACATTACAGAACGCGGCAAAGGTGTACTCAATATGCTCCATGAATTGTTCAGAATATTCCATCATAACTCACCCCCTTTCTTCCCAGTAGGGGGCCATTACAACAAACGCCCATGAAGCATAGAGCCACATGAGCGTTTGGGTAATATGAGTTATTAAGACATACTAAATGATTTGATAGTTCATACTTATAAGCGGAATATCCCGTTTCTGTGAACAGGATTTTTTTGACAGAAAATAGTTTGTCTGATTTTGCCGATTAATAAATAACACGACGGTACCTCCCGATACCGCCGCATTATAAATAATGGCTTTTGTAATTCCTCCGTTATCCGGTCAAAACGGCGGCTTATGATTGTTCCCAAAAAGGAAAAGCCGATAACCGCATTTTTAATCTGCGCGTTATCGGCTCTGCGTCTGTGCGTCTGGCTCTTTGATAACTGATATATTCATTTGTTGTACGTTAATAAGGGTTTCCTGTTTGCATTTCGGGCAGTACAGGGGAAAGTTTTTCAGTTCGGTATCGTTCCGTATCTTCAACCTTGTTTTGCTGTGGCATATGGGGCATATTATCCATTCGGTATTCATACTAAATGCCCCAATCCCCGCTAATCATTTGCAGCTTTACCATATGCGGATAAATTTTGCCTGTGTTCATCAGTTTTTCCGGCGTTCCCTGTTCGGCAACAGCACCGTCTGAAAGCACAACTACTTTGTCCGCGCCGCTTACGGTACGCATACGGTGGGCGATAACAAGTACGGTCTTATCTTTTATCAGCCTTGACAAAGCAGCCTGTATCAATGTTTCGTTTTCCACATCAAGGCTTGCCGTTGCTTCATCAAGCAAGATAATGGGCGCATTTTTAAGGAAAGCGCGGGCGATGGAAATTCGCTGTCTTTCCCCGCCGGACAGCTCGCAGCCGTTTTCTCCAATCATACTGTAAAACCCATCCGGAAGTTTTACCGCAAATTCTTCACAATTCGCCAGTCTTGCCGCCGCAATCACTTCTTCGTCGGTCGCGTCCTTTCTGCCTATCCTGATATTCTCCATGATTGTGTTGTTAAACAGCGTCACATCTTGAAATACGATAGAGTACAAAGACAGCAAGATTTCCGGATCTATTTTCGATATATCCATACCACCGACAGTGATTTTCCCTTTGTTTATATCCCAGAATCGGGCAGCAAGGCGTGATACCGTAGTTTTTCCTCCGCCGGACGGTCCGACTAAGGCGGTAACTTCTCCTTGTTTAGCCGTAAAGGAAACATCTTTTAATACGGTTTCCCCGGTATTATAGGCAAATCCTACATGGTCAAATACAATGTCATAACCTTGGTTTGTCATTGTATTGCTTCCTGTCTGAATAGGCTGGTCAAAAATTTCATTCATGCGGTTTATGTTTGTTTTGGTAGAGATTACCGCAGCAAGATTTTGCAATGCACCCTCAAGCGGGGCATATAGCCTTGAAGCCACAAGCAAAAACATAAAGAATAGCGGAATATCAATTTCCCCACGAATCAACAGCGCAGAACCTACAAGCGCAACCGTAGCAATTCCAAACTTTAATATCAGCGTAGCGGAAACAACAAAAAGTGCTGTTCCAAGTTCTGTTATAATGTGCCGTTTTTCTACATAGTCAATCTTTTTGTCAAGTCCTTTCAGATACCTTTCTTCCGCATTGTTTGATTTCAAGTCCTGTAAACTTTCGATACACTCCTGTACGCCGCTTTCAAGAGCGACATTTGCCGCTACGGATTTACGGTTGAAGTATTCCTGTATGCGGGCTGAAAAGAGTGTGATTGTAAATGCAATCGGCAAAACCCACACCGCCGCAAGAGCCATTCGAAAGTCTATAGCAAAAAGGCAGATTGCAATTAGTGTTGTTGAAATGAGGGAGCCTGCCAATGCGGGTACATAATGGGAGAATGCAGTTTCAAGCGTAGCGCAGTCTCCCATAATAGAATTGGTTAAATCCGCAAGATCTTTTTTGCCGAAGAAAGACAACGGAATTTTGCGCAGCTGTTCCGCTAAGGATATACGCCTTACCCCGCTTTCCACATAAGTCGCTAAGTAAGTGGCGTTATATTGAAACCAAGTCGCAATAAATATAAGGCATAAGCAAACCAAAGAACCAACCGCATAAAAAGCAATGCGGCTTCCATTTAAGTTCCCATTCATGGCGTCAATGACAAAGTAATAGAGCAACCCCACAGGGAGCATAAAGGATATATCCTGTACGACGCAGGCAATACAGCCTTTTATCAAATCGACAGCCCCCTGTCTTGATAATGCAAAACGTCTTTGCAATGTCTTAATCATGCGTTTACCTCCTTTGCAATCTTCCATTCTGCCGCTTCGGAATAATTCTTCCACATTTTTGTGAATATGCCGTTTCTCTCTATCAGTCCACTATGTGTGCCGCTTTCGACAATTTCACCGTCTTGCAGTACATAAATGCAATCCGCGTCTGTGATTGACGACAACCTGTGTGCAATCATAATGACGGTCTTTCCCTTTGAAAGCGCGGATAAAGCCTGCTGTACGCGCACCTCATTATCGGGGTCGGCAAACGCGGTCGCTTCATCAAGAATTAGAATAGGCGCATTTTTCAAAATCGCGCGGGCAATCGCTATTCTTTGCTGTTCACCGCCGGACAGGTACACACCTTTTGTGCCGACAACCGTATCAATGCCATTCGGTAATTTTTCAATAATATCCAAGCACTGTGCAGCTTCCAGAGCATGGGCGATTTCTTCGCGTGTAGCGTCAGGCTTTGCCATACGCACATTTTCCAATATGGACGCTTTGATAAGGCGGCTGTTCTGAAATACAAAAGATACCTTATTCATCAATGTTTCTTTCGGAATATCTCGTATGTCGGTATTGCCTATCAGTACGCGCCCTTTTTGCGGGTCAAAAAATCTTGTGACAATATTTGCAAGCGTTGTCTTGCCGCCGCCGGACGCTCCTACCAATGCGACTGTCTGCCCCGGTTTTATGGAAAGTGATACATCATTGAGCGCATTTTTCTCGCCGTCATAGCTGTAACTAACGTGTTCCAATGTAACCCCATTATCTTTAGGGATATTATTCACGCTGCTTTCAGATAATGGTTTTTCGTTCAGCACTTCATCAATCCTGTTCATTGCGTCGCCTACAATCATTGTGTCCTCGCTCATAAACATAATTTTTGTGAGCGTCGTACCAATGACGGGCGTAATCACAATATAGAAGATAAGGTTTAGTAACAATTCATTTGTTACGCCGCTCCTCGTAAAGAGAATACCTCCGGCAATCAGAAATGCGAATACGCCGTTAATTGCCGTTGTATAGAACATCATAGGCAGACGCAGCCCCTTTGTGTATGCAATTACCCATGTTTCATAATTATCAATCGCATTTTTGAAGCGTTTGAAAGAAAAGATTGTCTGCCCGAAAGTCTTTACTACAGGTACGCCCCGCACATATTCAACGGCTTCGTTTGACATATCGGAAAGAGCATTTTGGTATTGCTCCATTTTCTGCTCCATGTTTTTTCCTGTCATTTTCATCATAATCAGAAAACCAAGTACAACGGGTACGAGGCTTAAAAGCCCTAACCGCCAGTCAAAGGCAAGTAACAGGAAAAGCAGCCCTATGGGTGTAGCAATCGCCCCCGCTTTGTCGGGAAGCCTGTGTGCAAGATACGTTTCCGTAGCAGCACTGGAACTATTTACTATTCTCCGCAGCTTTCCGCTTCCATACTTTTCCGTTACCCCGAGCGGCAATGCTGTAATATGGCGCATAAGCTCTTTTCGGATATTAGCGGCAACCCGGAACGCGCTCAAATGCGAACACATCAAAGCGGTTATGTAGACAACAATAGAGATAACCGCAAACAATACGGCAGACCAACCGTAGCCTGTGACATTCCCCGCCTGTGAGAAGTCCGGGGAAACCTCCAGTATGTCGTGAATAATACGCCATATATACCAAAAAGGTACAAGAGCCAACAGCGCACTCATTACAGACAGTACCCAAGAAAGATAGGTCAATATCTTATGCCCTCCGGCATAGCCCATCAGTCTTGATAGATTAGACTGTTTTTTCATTAAAAAAACCTCCTTGAGAATTTTTATGATATGAGGACAGAATGAACGCCCTCCAATATCCGCATTTCAGTTAGTGCGCCCTTATGCAGTTAGCAGTAACTAACTCATGTGCTAAATATAATGGAAAGTTTACACTTTCCATTATCAGGAATTATAGGGCAGATTGCCCCATAATTTTCATCCACCCGGCGGTATAGAAAGCCCTCATTTCTTTCAAATAGCGCTTTGCTTCTTCAAGCGGCATTTCATGTATAATCAGCTCAAAAAATGTATTGAACATTCCTGTAATCAAGATATGCTCCAACCGTTCGTCAATGGGGGGCGCAGGTCTGCCTAACTTTTCAAGAACTGCTAAATAATCGTGTGTTCCTTTTGTTTCTATTTCCACCATTTCATCAATCAATTTTGAAAATCGCGTTCCCTCTGAACAGCAAAGTATGAGCTTAAATTCATTCAAGTGTTCATATGCATACAAGAGCATTTCATACATACACTCGCCGGAAGTAGAGGAAAGATTATCGGGTTGTTCCTCTGGCGGGATTTCAGCAAATTCTTTTTGAGCCTTGCAAAATCGTTCCAGTAAAAAGTTATAGTGTTCGCCTACCAATGCTTCAAACAAGTCCTCTTTGCTGTCATAGTAGCCATAGAACGCACCTGTTGTCACACCCGCTGTTTTGACAATATTCCGCAAGGAAGCAGACTTATAGCCCTTCTCAAGAAATTCTTGCATTGCCGCCGAAAGAATTAAATGTAATGTTGTCTGTCCCGCTTCGCTCATGCGTTCACTATCCTATCTATAACACTGTTATGTATCACTGTTATATAATACGGCAAGTCAAGGAATTTGTCAATAGTTCAAAATAATTTGCAGATTTATTTTATGGCATTGGCATTTTCAGCACGTCCTCCGTAGGAGGAAATGAAAAAAACTTTTTGAAAAAATCCGTTCAAACTTTGGCAAAATTGCCTTGCGTGGTGTAGTAGGTAGTGAAAGAAATTTCAGAGGGTTTGGGAGACGTCTCGCCTGCCGGCTCGGTCGGCGTTAGACGGTCGCCACCGGCGACCAACGCCCCAACAAGCAAAATGCGGCGCATTTTACGAAAAGGGTACCCCTTTTCTATGCTTGCTGCGAAACTTATCACATTTCAAAACAAGGAAAGGACGGGAACGGAATGGAAAAGAAACGGAAAATCAAAGACGGGCATATTGTAGTAGAGAATCCGCTGTTTCAAGAGTTGCCAAAGCACGAAGTAACGCTAAAATCCGGCAGAACGCTCTATCGTTTTACAGGGAGCTATGACGGGGAAAGGAGCAAACAGTCCTACAAGAGCAAGAAAACCTGTTACAATCTAGAGGAAAAATGGCTTGTGTTTGAAAACACCCACGAAGCAATCATTGACGCTGACACATGGGCGCAGGTACAGGAATTACGCAAGAACAAACGCCGTCCGACAAGGACAGGCAAGACGAATATGTTTTCCGGTATTGTGCGCTGTGCCGACTGCGGCGAAAAGCTGTATTACTGCACAAGCAAGAACTTTGAAGCGCGGCAAGACCATTTCGTATGCTCTGCTTCAAGGCTCAAAGGAAAAGAGGTTTGCTCAACGCATTTTATCCGCGTGGTCGTACTGGAACAGGGCGTGCTTGCTCACATGAGATGGACGATTGCCTATGTCGCTAACCATGAAGAACAATTCCGTAAAGCTATGGGCGCGAAGCAGAAAGCCGAAGCGAAAAAGGAACTTGCGGCGAAGCGGCGGCAACTGACGCAAGGAGAACGCCGGATTGAAGAACTTGACCGATTATTCAAGCGTATTTACGAGGACAACGCCAACGGGAAATTATCTGACAGCAGATTTCAAATGCTCTCCAACGATTACGAACAGGAGCAGGAAGAACTGCGTGAAAAGCTGTTGCGATTGAATGAAGAAATTACCGAACAGGAAGAACAATCCGAGAACATTGACAGGTTCATCAGCAAAGTACGGAAATATCTTGACTTGGACGAGCTGACGCCCGCTGTGCTGAATGACATGGTAAAGGCGGTGTATGTTCACGCGCCGGATAAGTCAAAGGGGCATAGGGAACAGCAGATTGACATTTCCTATGACCTTGTGGAAATACTCCCCGCGTCTTTACTGAATGACCTACATAACAGAGAAGCGTCGTAGCCCGCAAGCTACGCCGTTTCCCGAAAACATTTCTAATACTGTCTTATGAATGCCGCCCATTAGCAATTCCGTTTTTGTTTTTACAGACATCAGAGACGGAGAACTGTGCGCACTCCATTGGCGTGACATAGAGGGGAAATATTTACACGTACAATCCGAAATGGTTGAAAAAGTTAACGATAACGCTGACTTTGATGGTTACAAATGGGTAGACCATTGCAAAACAAAAGCAGGCAACCGACGCATTCCGCTAAACTCCGAAGCGAGAAAACTCCTTTTGGAAATTAAAAAATTGAACTTAGCGAACGGCTACCCCATAAGTGCTGATGATTTTGTTTTGCTCCGGACATACCGAGGTGGTATCTGTCCATGCACCACTAGGAGTTTCGAGACAAGGATTAAAAAATATTGCAAACAAGCGGGAATGGAAACTTTAAAGTCTCAACACGATATTAGGCGAACTTTTGCGACTAATCTATATTACATAGGGTTCCCAATTAAAAATATTTCTATCGCAATGGGACATGAAACAATTGAACAAATGGAACAATACATAAAGTGCAGACCAATAGAAGATGTATTCGATTATTTTGAACAATTAACGATTCGGAACAGGAAAATTAGAAACTTTAGAAAATAAGAAAGTCGGAAACGCCTAAAAATAGGCATTTCCGACTACTCTAAAGTACGTGCGCTAGAGGATTCGAACCCCCGACCTTTTGGTCCGTAGCCAAACGCTCTATCCAGCTGAGCTAAGCGCACATCACTACAACAAAGATTATTATATCTATATCTCTTTGAAATGTCAACACTCAATTTTCATTTTCCCTATTTTTCCTATTTTCCTAAATTTTTCGATTTCTAATGGTAATTTCAGCTGACGCATAGTATAATTACCATTGGTGTTGTTAGTTAGTAGCATAATTAATTATACCAAAAAATCGCTCAGACCTCACGGTCTGGGCGATTTTTTTCTAGGGGAGTTTTTTTTACAGCCCCTATTAATAGTTTCTAGTTTCCGTATTTTTCACAAGCAGATTTGATAAAACCGCATAATATGCCGGGAACAAGACTCCCACTACCGGCCAGCTAATCCAGCTTCTGTCCCATGCATTGGTGACAAAACTGTATGCCAGATAAGCTGCTGTTGCCAGAAGCCAGTATACCGTTACTGGAGCTGACATCTTCTTATTTACCAGCTTTTTATGCTTTGTATACTCGCCTTCCTCCAGCAACTGGTCAATAGCAGACATCCTGGTTCCACCTAAAACAATAAAATACACCCCTGCTGAAACTAACACGAGTAACAGGCATATCGTGCAGACCATGATAAAATCATTTTCTGTGACCGCTAATGCCGCAAACAAGGGAATCACCGAACAAATACAAAAGGTAATGCCAATCACATTTTGCATCACGTAAGTACTGTGATACTTTTCTCTCTGCTCTTTTGCCATGCCCTGTACGCCATAAGCTGTCTCTATTTCTTCCTTCTCCAGAAATTCATACTTCTTACTCTTCATTCCACAGAGAATGAAAATTGCTGTGGCAATTGCTATCAGAAGAATCAATACACATAAACCAATTCCCGCTGCTGCATTTTCACTGATATGATATTGTGGCACCTCACTGGCTGCACCCAAAAGCAGCAGTGTTATTGGTGACAGGATACAAAGTGCCACCCCAAGTGCAACTTTACCTGCGTTTTCCCTGGTAATTGCCAAATACTCCTGCGCCATCTCCAACGTTACTTTATGACTTGCTTTCTCCGTTATCTCCTGCTCCGGTAAATACTCCTCCGTTTCTGCATCATCCCGTAACAGATAATCGGTTGTTACCCCAAATATTTCACTCAGTTTAATAATTTTATCCAAATCCGGAACCGATTGTGCTCCTTCATATTTAGAAATGGACTGCCTGGTCACTCCCAGCTTCTCTGCCAGTTCCTCCTGTGACCAACCATTTTTCTTCCGCAGGTCTATTATCTTGTCTGCTAAAATCATAACATCCTCCATTCTGCCAAGCCCAGGCTTCCCTGTATTCTTAGCCTCTCTTATATTGTAATTATTTTTTTACTTTAAGCAACCTGTCTCTGTCCGATTTCTGCCTTTCCTACTAATTTGTAGGATTTCCCCCTAACCCTGTCGCCAGCTTTCTTTACTTACCAGGTTTCTTTATTTACCAGGTTTCCGATTTAAGAGCAGTTATGTGGTTGTGTTGCTTTGTGGGTAAAAGATAGCATTTTTCTCAGTTGCAGACTAGAAAGCCGCCCCGTCAATTTGTCAACTGGCAGTTGCAACCGTTAATTTTCTGGCTTTTCGCCATACTATATGATACGATGAAGTTATCATAACAGTTGAAGTTGTGATTGATTACCCATGAATCATTTCTTTATTATAAAAAGGGAGAACCATAACATGAACTTATTTCATTTTGGAAAAACAAAGAAAAAAGACACCCAGACTCCTTCTCAGAATCTGACTCTGGAAGAAGTAAATGCCCTTTGGAAAGATGCCTACCAGGCTTCCCCAAAAGTCTACGAGAAAGAAGATGGTACACTCCTGGCAGCGTTTGCACTGACGGAAGATTGTGATTCCCTCTTTCCGGTTCTCCCGGAAAAGCAATGGGCTCTGAAAGACAAAGTTATCAGCGAGTGGATTATCAGCATGGTCAGCCTTACCAGTCCCCAGGGTGGAATCATTGGACAAATGGAGTATCATGAAGCCATGAACCGCCTTGCACCATTTATCATAACCCAACAGGATAACTGGGCTCTCATCAGAAAAATGACACATCAGGAACTGGACAGCCTGTTTGGGGATTTACCACGTAACCTATACTAAAAAATAACCTTTTATCTGTTTTGAAAATAGAGTTATTTTACCTGTTCTGAAAATAGCATGTTTTTTCTATACTAGGAAATAGCGTTGCTTTATCTGTATTAAAAAATAGAATTTTACATAATAACTTTCCAATAGAAGAAAAATATCCAGGAGGTAACATTGGAAATGGAACCAGAATACAAACGACTTACAGAAAAAGAATTAGATACTTTTATTGCTATGAGAATTACACAGCTTCGGGAAGAAGGAGCCACCGAAGAAATCGACCTGGTTCCCGCGCTGAAAGACTATTATCATCGACACATGGCTGACGGAACTTTTGTGTCCTGGCTTGCTTTAGATGGCGATGAAATCATCGGCACCAGTGGAATGTCCTTTGTGGAAAAGCCGCCCTATTTCGGTTGCCCCAGTGGAAAAATGGGACTGCTCTCCAGTATGTTTACCAATCCCGCCTACCGTAGAAAAGGGATTGCCAGAGAACTTCTCTCCCGCGTCATCGCAGATGCCCGGGACTATGGCTGTGGAACCGTCCAGATAACTGCTTCCGATATGGGAGTTAAACTGTATACCGATTTTGGTTTTATTCATAACGGAAACTTCATGCAGTATAAATTATAATTTTATAACAGAGCGAGATACTCTTTGCGAACCTCACTCAGATGAGTGGACACCAAAATTTCCCATTACGCAAAAACAGAGAGAACATTTCCTGTTCTCTCTGTTTTACTATGCCGGCGACCGGAATCGAACCGGTACGGGAGGTTAGTCCCGCAGGATTTTAAGTCCTGTGCGTCTGCCAGTTCCGCCACGCCGGCAAATGGGACCTATAGGGCTCGAACCTATGACCCTCTGCTTGTAAGGCAGATGCTCTCCCAGCTGAGCTAAGATCCCGAAACGACCCGGATGGGACTCGAACCCACGACCTCCGCCGTGACAGGGCGGCGCTCTAACCAACTGAGCCACCGGGCCA
>CAKRWT010000026.1 GCA_934418125.1 uncultured Lachnospiraceae bacterium | reverse complement strand
GTGACCAGAGACAATTCCAACAGACATTATGAATGCGGAGGATTTCTGGAGCATGTGGCAGTCAATGTGACGGATCGCTGCAACAACCTGTTATTAAATGGAATGGAACCATTTTTGTGGGATGAACTGGAGCCATTTCAATTTGGATATATTGCAGGCCATGCAGCAGAGGTTCCGACTGCAGATGGCGCGGAGTTAAGACGCCGTGTGTTTGAAGAGGTGGCAGAGGAGTATCGTCCAACTGTGGAACGCACGATGCAGACAACCGGACTGGCATTGTATCCGGAGTCAGAAGCATTGCTTCGTCTGCCGGCATTTCTTCCGGTCTATTTTATGGATTGCGGAGAAGTGCAGGCGGCAGTGAATGGACAGACAGGCAAAGTATCTGTATTGGCGGAAAAAGAAACCAGGACCTATCCCTGGGTGATCGAGCCGCTGCTTGGAACGCTGGCAGTGATGATTTTTTTCTTTTTTGCATTCCGGAATTATGGCGGTGTGCCGATGAATCTGAAGGAACTGTTTGAACTGGTTGGCATGGCAGGACTGGTGGCGGCGCTGATTCTGTTTACGGTGTTCAGTAAGGGAAGAGAGGCCAGAGTTCGGAGAAAGATTCTTAAGAGTATCAGCGAGGAAGAAAAGAAAAGACCAGATGACTCCATAAAACCGGTGTTCTTTGAAACAATTGGCGGAAAGGAACTTCCAGTACAACTGGTGTTCTACTCGTTGGGGCGTATCGCAAAGATTGCGATGATTCTTCTGCTGGTGAATGCTTCCACTTGCATTCTGGCATGGATTCTCACCACATTTAAGTGTATTGGTTCCGGTGACTGGACGATGTTTCAGCAGCTGGATTATAGTTACAATATCATCTGGCTGTGTCTGGCTCTTCCCATTTCGATGGCAGGATTTGCCGTATTTGGACGAATAGAGGTTTATGATTCACCGGTAATCTTTCAGCTTCTGGAAAACGGAAAACGAAAACGCATTCACCAGAAGAGAGAGAACAGGAAAACATTACTTATGCGTTGGAAGAATGTCAGGGAGACAATGGGAAACTGGGCACTGCCATTACTCATTGTATTACCGTTGTATGCTATGACTGTTTATATGATCATGAATCCCTATCCATAAAGCAACAAAAAAGAGCAGTGGTGGATGATTTAAAAAGAAAGAGGGATGAAGATGAAGAAAACCCAGAAACCGGGGAAAAACAAAAAAACAGGTGCGGTAATTGTGATACTGCTCGGCTTACTTTGCGCTGTCTCTACCGTGAAATCGTATGGTACAAAGCGTGCGGCCATTCAAGGAAAAGTGGATGATGTGGTATATGTAGGACAGGGAAGCTATGATCCGGCAAATGATGGAAAGACCGTGATTGTCTGTGGAGAACTGAAGGTTCTGGAACCGGCTTATGATGACGAACTGGGACTCACGATCCATGCCCCGTGTGCCATGCGAAGCGCAAAAAAACTGAAGCTGAAAGAATGGAATGGTTCGATGACAGAGTCGAATATGGAATGGAATTCCGATTTGGGCGTGGGCGGCATGGAAATCTTCCAGGGCGCAGCAGATGTGGGAGCCTATCATCTGTCCGAGGAATTTATCGAACAGCTTATGCTGGGAAAAGAATACGAATTTGATGAGGAGACGCTGGAGAAGGCAGGACTTACTATCCTTACAGACCGTAAACACCGAGGAGAGAAGTTCATCGGAACACAGCGAATGGGCAGAGAAGTCTTCGAGGAAGGCGATCGGCGTTATCAGTATTCCGTTCCTTATCAGAGCGATGGGGATATGGTGACGGTAATCGGCATTCAGGAGCAGGGGACCCTGACTTATGTAAAAGGGGCGACACCCAATATGCTAAGCGGAGAACTGGATAAAAAAACCGCACTCAAAAAAAGTGGCATGTCTTCTGGTGGAGTCAGCATTTTCAGGGTCGTATTAACAGTTTTACTGCTGTCGACAGGCATTCGGATGCTCTTGAAGAAGTGTGATCAAAAGGAAGATGGAAGTGGCTTATGAAAAAAGGAAAGAAAGGCTGGTTATTGCTGATGGCATTTACTACGTGGGCGGCGTTGATTGCAGGCTGCGGAAAGTGGCCTGGAAATCAGCCGGATAAAATGCAGGAAGACAGGACGATAGGAGCAGACACAGAGAACACGGAGAATCAGCAAAATATTGAGATTACACCGCTTCCGGATATTCAGGAACTGAGATATTATAAGCATGGAACAATGGTGGAGCCAATCTGGAGCGTAAGGGGTATGCAACAGATTGCCTAAATTATGCAAAGAAAATTGCAGAGGAATGTAATTGCTATAAAATGATGTTACTTACCGGTTCAAAGGAAGAGAGTACACTGAATTTTTATAGAAATGCCGGTTACAACAGCACAGATAAAACAGCATTTATACAGTGGATAGATAGGTAATACCGCATGAATTTATAATATCGCCAATTCAATCATAAGGATTTGTATCGAAGAAGCTGGAAAGGGGTGATAACGTTCATTTCTTCTATATTTATAGCTCCATATATGGTACGATTAATAAACAGGGATTTTGCTTGTGAGAAAGTTAAAACATGCAATTTTTCGAGTATCTTACCAGGCGTTGAAGCTGGAAGAGAATATGAATAAAGGGGTGTTGGGGTGCAAAAATTATTTACTTTATTGAGACAGGGAAATTTTGATGAATTGAAAAGGATTATAACGAATAAGCCTGAGTTACTAAACAGTGTATCTGGTCCAAAACCGAAGAAAGACCATGGACAATCTCTTTTGCAGGTTGCCTTTAAAACGGGTAAATTCGATATTGCGGATTTCTTAATTGAGTCGGGAATAGATGTTAATTTTATGGAGGCAGAGGATGATGATTCCGGTGTGAGGGCACCTGTATTATTTGATGCCATTACAGCCGTGTTGATGAGCTTATGTGTTAATAAATATAGTAGTAAAGAGGAAGTGGAGGGAAAATTTACAGAATCTGACAGGGCATTGCTGCTTATGAAAAAAATGATTTCATTAGGAGCTGATGTGACGAAAAGAACTTCTAATAACATGACTGCCGTTAATTGGGCACTTCATCATGCAACGAATATCATGGACAGCCCCGGTGCATATCCATATTCGCAGGAAAAAGTAAGAGAACAACTGACGCTTATTTTAGACTGTTTATTTGAAAATGGAGCGGACTATATGGAGTGGCTGGAAGAAGGGTATTATCCGGAACCTTGTCCGGGATCGAGTGTCAAAGACACATTCTGGTGTGATTTAGAATTAGTCAAAGTAAAAAATGAAAGATACCTGTCCATGAGAGAGTATCTGCACAGTTATTTTTCGAGCAGGAATATTTGAAGACAAAGCCAGATGTAAGAGCAAAAGGGTTTAAAGACGGCTTTTATAGATGATTCTATTGCAGGGATTATTTGTGCAATAGATAGAGCAATACTTACAGACTTTTGTATAGTTGAGAAATGATAGGAGAAAAAATATGTTATTTATTTGTTATCCAAAGTGTTCTACCTGCCAGAAGGCAAAAAAGTGGTTGGAGGAGCATAAGATAGAATACACAGAGCGTCATATTGCAGAGGACAAACCGTCGTATGATGAATTAAAGGAATGGTATGGCAGAAGCGGACTTCCACTGAAAAAGTTCTTTAATACCAGTGGTCTTCTTTATAAAGAAATGCAGCTTAAAGACAAGCTTCCTACGATGAGTGATGAGGAGCAATTAAAGTTACTGGCTACTAATGGGATGTTGGTAAAGCGTCCGTTGCTTGTAAAAGATGACATCGTGCTTGTAGGATTTAAGGAAGCGGAGTGGAATGAAAAGCTGAACCAGGCGGATGAAGAAAGGCTGTAGGTAATTTTGTGGATAGAGAAAATGCAATGAAATTGTATTTGACCAGAACAATATGTCTCATCATAATCCTTGTCATGGGAGCCGGTTGTGGGATTTATTTATCGGACTATTACAAAGCGGATGATACGGCGATGGACAGCCGACGATTACAAACCAGGAGCAGGTGGAACAGACTGCGGAGGCTATTTCCACGTTTATTATAATGAAGTAAACCGGGCGGGATAACCGTGCAGGCAAGTACATTGTATCGGTAGTTGAAAAGGGGGAAATTACATGAACAAGACACCACAGCAAATATTCCAAAACTGGGACGAAACCCTGATATGGTCCTGTTTACAGGGTATCATGGGTGAACTCCATACAAATACGACCCAGGATGCAGCAATGGCAGTATTAGGGGATTTCGTTTTTTTCGGGGGAAATCCAAGTGAGGAACTTGTCCGGTTCAGAACGGAAAGCTGTCAGCCTGATTTCATGATTATGGTTCCCCAGAATGAAGAATGGGCGAAACTGATTGAAAAGTGTTACGGGAAGGCAGCGCAGAAAACAACCCGGTATGCCATTAAGAAGCAGAAAGATGTTTTTGATACCGATAAACTGGAGCAGGTAGTTCTGGGGCTGCCAAAAGACTATGAGCTGAGAAGGATAGGGCAGCAGGAGTATGAATTGTGCAGGCGGAATCATTGGGCAAATGACCTGGTATCCCAGTTTAAGGACTATGATGCCTACCGGGAGCTGGGACTGGGTGTGGTGATTCTAAGAGAGGGAGAACTGGTTGCCGGGGCTTCTTCTTACAGCAGATACCGGGACGGAATCGAGATAGAAATTGATACGAGGGAAGATTACCGGAGAAAAGGGCTGGCGTATGTGTGCGGCGCGAAACTGATTCTGGAATGTCTGAAAAGGGACTTGTATCCAAGCTGGGATGCGCAGAACAAGTGGTCTGTAGCGTTGGCAGAGAAGCTGGGCTATCGGTTTGACCATGAATATATTGTTTATGAAGTTATATACAGCAACGAAAATGGGGCGACCACTATATGAAAAGTACGGCTTTGTGGAGATGCAGGATGAAATGCATCTGCCATAGTGTGAATAATTGTAGAAATAGGTAAGTAATTTTATATAGAAAACATGACAGATAGATGACATGTTTCCTGTAGTAGGATAAGAAGCATCAGGGGAGGATTCATGAAAATAGACAGGCAGATAGGCATTTTGGCAATGCTGTTGCAAAAGCAGATGGTTACGGCACCATATCTGGCAGAGAAGTTTGAGGTTTCCAGGCGGACGATAAACAGGGATATTGAGGATTTATGCAAAGCGGGGATTCCCATTGTGACAACGCAGGGCATACATGGCGGTATCTCTATTATGGAAGATTATAAGATAGACAGGACGTTGTTCACTCAGACGGAGATGCAGGATATTCTGGCAGGACTGCGCAGTCTGGACAGTGTCAACGGAACGAATCGTTATGGACAGTTGATGGAGAAACTTTCCCTGGGTTCTTCGGATTTCCTGGTGGGCAATCAGTCGGTGCTGATTGATTTATCGTCCTGGTATAAGGATTCCCTTGCCCCGAAAATCGAACTGATACGCACCGCCATCCAACAATGCCAGGAACTGCAATTTGTCTATTATGCGCCCAAAGGGGAATCGGTTCGCTGCATTGAGCCATACTATCTGCTGTTCCGGTGGTCGAGCTGGTATGTGTGGGGTTGGTGCCTGAAAAGAGAGGATTTCCGGCTTTTTAAGTTAAACCGGATGGATGAGGTACAGTTGTCCGGACGGGAATATACTAGAAGGCAGGTGCCTATGCCAGATTTAAGCAATGAGCGGATATTTCCCGGCAGAATCCGGGTCAGGGCAGTATTTGAACCGGATTGTAAATGGCGGCTGGTGGAGGAATTCGGACCCCGGTGTTTTCGGGTGCAGCCGGATGGAAAACTGTTATTTCAGGCAGATTATACGGACGAGGAGCATTTGATTACGTGGCTTTTATCCTTCCGGGATAAGGCAGAGCTCTTAGAACCGGAGGAAATAAGAGAGAAGATGCGGCAAAGCATTTTCCAGATGGAAAGAAAGTACGAAAAAGACAGAGGATAAGCGTTGGAGGCAGGAACGTATGGTGGAATCAAGGTGCGGCATTTTATGCAGCCGGTGCAGTTGGCAGAAAGAAGAAAAGTGTAATGGTTGTACCCGGATAGAGAATCCTTTCTGGGGAAGCTGTCCAGTGAAGCGGTGTTGTGAGGAAAAGAAACTGGAGCATTGCGGAGAATGTGACAGTTTTCCCTGTGTACAGTTGCAGGAGTTTGCCTATGCCGAGGAAGAGGGGGATGAGGGTGTCAGACTGGACCAGTGTAAAATATGGGAGGCATCCCGGTTTATGAAATATCCCTGGATAGAGGATTACCTGATGGCGATGCCGGGCGTATCCAAGCTGCCGCCGCAATGGAACTGGATTCGTTATGCCATAGGCGGGAAGATGTTTGCCGCAGTATGCCTGGGAGAAGATGATAAGCCCTATTACATAACCCTGAAGCTGGAGCCGATGGAGGGCGATTTCCTGCGGCAGCAGTACGAGGATATTATTCCGGGTTATTATATGAATAAAACCCACTGGAATTCCGTAAACCCTAATGGTAAAGTGCCGGACGATTTATTAAAAGACCTGTTGGACAAATCCTATCAGCTTGTACTGGCTGGATTCAGTAAGAAGCGGCAGCAGGAGATTTTGGCACAGCCAGAAAAGGAGAGCGTAGATTAGGATGGCGTTTGATTATAAGAAGGAATACAAAGAATTTTATATGCCGAAGAACCAGCCGGAAATTGTGACGGTTCCATCCATGAACTATCTTGCTGTGCGCGGGAAGGGAAACCCGAACACGGGGGATGGTGATTACCAGCGGGCAATAGAGATTCTATATGCACTTGCCTATACACTGAAAATGAGTTACAAGACAAGTTATAAAATAGAGGGCTTCTTTCAATATGTAGTACCACCCTTAGAGGGCTTCTGGTGGCAGGAGGGTGTCATTGGGATTGATTATAATAACAAGGACACTTTTCAGTGGATTTCGGTGATTCGTCTGCCGGATTTCATAACCAGGACGGATTTTGAATGGGCGGTGCAGACGGCTCGTGAGAAGAAAGGGCTGGATTGTTCGGTGGCAGAATTTATGACGGTGGAAGAGGGGCTTTGTGTACAGATGATGCATCTTGGAGCTTTTGATACAGAGCCTGCCAGTATTGACCGGATGGATGCCTATTTACAGGAACAGGGCTATGAGAATGATTTTGGAGAGGAGCGTTTTCATCATGAGATTTATCTGTCCGATGCCAGAAGAGTAGCCCCGGAAAAGTGGAAGACGGTTATCCGGCATCCGATTAGAAAGCAGGATTGATTTTTTATAGAATTTAGCAAAAAGAGCGAGTAAAGCAGTTCCATACCAGGGGCTGCTTTTTTGCTCACCGAAGCCAGTTTTTTCCCAGAATAGAAAATTAACCGCAAGTGAACGTAATAAGAAAATGTTCGTATGTGGTAAAAAAACGCGAATCAAGGTCGCATAGAAACAGATATGGAATTGTCAAGCCGTGGCAATTATACTATAATTTTGCTGTAGTAAAGGAGCAGCCGGAGTACAGAAAAGAGAGTGGAAAGGTACAAAGATGTTAAAGGTTTTACGGTTTGAAAATATATTAGATGCGGCAGAGCACATGGATGCCAAGGTGTTTGGCATGATTAAGGAGTGTCAGATAGAGTGCTTTGAGAGTTATGATGATTTCGATTTGCTTGCGTTTGAGTATTATGACATATACAGTGACGGTGGGGACGGCTCCCGGATTATGATTTATCTGGACAGGGATGACTTGTTTTTCTTCTGTGAGAATCAGGTATCGGAGAAGCTGGTGCATGGGATTCTGGAAAAGACAGGGCAGGATGTGCAGGTTAAGAACGAGCAGATTTTATACCAGTTTTTTGTAAAATTATTGAAAGGGGACAGGGACTATCTGGATTCCCTGGAGCAGAAGATTGAGGACGAAGAGGAGAAAATCCTTTCGGATACGGGAAAAGATGTTACGCAGCGTATCCTGGACATCCGGAGGAAGCTGCTTCGGCTGAAACGGTATTATGAAGAACTGGATACGATTTTTGATGAGATGGCAGCCAATGACAATGAACTGATATCGGAGGCTGTGGAACGAAAGATTGTCATTTTGTCTGCCAGGACAGACCGTTACCTGAACGCAGTGCAGAATTTGCGGGAAATGGTAAGCCAGACGTTAGAGGCATACCAGTCCCAGTTGTCTATAAGACAGAACGATTTGATGAAAATATTTACGATTGTAACGGTACTGTTTTTACCGTTGACTTTGATTGTGGGCTGGTACGGCATGAACTTTTCAAATATGCCGGAGCTGCAGTGGAAATATGGATATCCGGCAGCCATTATTGTCAGTGTACTCATTGTGGCAGTACTGATATGGTATTTTAAGAAAAAGAAGTGGATGTAAGAAGTGCAAGGAAAAGATCCATAGAAAAATGGAAAGCGGGAATAGCTTGAACTGGGTAAGCGGGAAAATCTATAGTAGTAACCAGACAGGAAAGTATAATACGAGAGATGTAAGTAAGGAATCACAGAGATGATAAATACAAAAAAGAGAAAAAAAGGCAAAGTGGAAAGGCTGTATGAAGCCCTGGCAGTGATAATGCTGGTTCTGGGGTGTATGGTAATGCTTCTTTCCCTGCTGTGGCAGGCTGATTTTAAGGAACCGGAACTGTTGCGCGGCTGGTGTGAAAGTTTTGATGAGGGCTGGAAGGTAGTGACGGAGGATGGCAGTCTGGAGGATGTTACACTTCCGGTGCGTCTGGATAGTGAAAAAGGGAAAACAATCATTTTCCAAAAGGTACTTCCGGCAGAGATTCCGGAGGGTACCTTGTTTTGTATGCTGACAGGAAAGGGGACATCCATCTATGTGGGAGATGAGAAACGATTTGTTTTTTCAACAGATAATTTCCCGATTCCTGGCAGTAATGTGAAGAATCAGATTTTGCAGATACCACTAAGCAAAGAAGATGGTGGTAAGGTGTTGCTGCTGGAGCGGAATGATGCAACGGAGAAGAATGGTACACTGGGACATACTTACTGGGGAGATTCTTATGGTATCTGGAAGATGCTATTTAATTGCTATGGGACACAGTTTTGTGCAGCACTATTGTTAATTGTCTTTTCGTTAGTTTGTTTTGTGACATCGGGCTTTGTTTATAAGCAGTTTGCCTCCGGACAGGATGTAATGGTGTTATGCGTGGGTATCTTTGCTATTGCAGGCTGGTCTGTTTTTGATAACTGCCTGTATCAGTATATTTTCCATATTTATTATGTGGAGGGAACTTTGTCTTATCTGGTCTCCATGCTGGCACCCTATCCCTTCTTATATTATATGAACCGACAGCAGCATAGCCGGTATCTGAAATTGTACACAGTGTTGTCAGTGTTACTGTTTGTTGATTTTATAGTGGTAAGCGGGCTGCATTTTACCGGAGTGGTCAGTTTTGTCATCTCTATGCCGGTAATGAACCTGATGGTAAGCATTGTGATAGCAGGAGTACTCTACACGATAGGAAGAGACTTAATCCGGGGAGATTATCAGGAGTATCGCTTGGTAACGATAGGAGTAGCCGGGCTTGGTATCTGTGGTGCTGTGGAAATCCTGCAATTGAATCTGGTGGAAACAAACCGGTATGATGGGCTGGCACTGGTCATCGGTTTGTATTTTCTGCTGATATTGGCAGTTTTGCAGGAGGCGGTGCGTCTGCGTGAGATTCAGGAGAAGATAAAGGAAGCGGTAAAGGCCAATGAACTGAAATCCAATTTCCTGGCAAACATGAGCCATGAAATCCGTACGCCAATTAATGCCATCATGGGAATGGATGATATGATTCTACGGGAGCAGATTGGAGATAATGTGCGGGAATATGCCATGAATATTCAATCTGCCAGTATGAATCTGTTATCTCTGATTAATGGGATTTTGGACTTTTCCAAAATCGAAGCAGGCAGGATGGAAATGGTATCAGGATTCTATGAACTGGCATCGGTCTTAAATGATGTGATTGCCATGACACAGGTAAGAAGTACGGAAAAAGGGCTTGCTTTTGAGGTACAGATAGATGAACAGTTGCCGGAGTCACTTTATGGTGATGAATTAAAAATCCGGCAGATTTTACTGAATTTATTGAATAATGCTGTAAAGTATACGGAACGGGGCAGAATCAGCTTTCAGGTAAAGAGAGTGGAAGACCATACGGAGGCAGACTGGATACAGTTATGCTTTGTGGTGCAGGATACCGGAATCGGAATCCGTGAAGAGGATCAGGCAAAGCTTTTTCAGAAATTTGAGCGGTTGGACGAGAAGAAAAATCGTCATGTAGAGGGAACCGGACTGGGGCTTGCCATCACGGGTAGTTATGTGGACATGATGCAGGGCACGATTACTGTGGAAAGTGAATATGGGAAGGGTTCCCGGTTTGAGGTCGTGATTCCGCAGAAGGTGGCAGGCACAGAGAAGATAGGAAACATTAATGACAGAGTACAGCAGATGCTGCTGGAAAAGGGCACCTATCAGGTGTTGTTCCAGGCACCGGAGGCAAAGATTCTGGTAGTAGATGATAACCGGATGAATCTGGAGATCGTAAAAGGGCTGCTGCGGCAGACCAGAATGCAGATAGAAACCTGTCAGGGTGGCGGGGAAATGTTACAGCTTATTACGAAGAAGCATTATGACCTGATCCTGTTAGATCACATGATGCCGGAAATGGATGGTGTGGAGGCATTACAGAAGGCAAGGAAAATGACAGACAGCCAATGTGGCAATACGCCGGTTGTTGCCATGACAGCCAATGCAATCAAGGGCGTCCGGGAGAAATATCTGAAAGCAGGATTTGATGATTATATCAGTAAACCGATAGAAGGCAGGAAGCTGGAAGAGATGATACTGCGGTATTTAGACCCATCACTGCTGCGGACAGAGAAGGACGTTCCACAACAGACGGAAAACAGGATAGAATGTCCTGTACCGGAACCGGCAAAGGCAGATATAATGCACTTCCATTTACCAGAAACCGGCTTGCCGGAAATGGAGGAATTTGATTTCGAATATGCCATGAAACTGTTAGGGGATGCAGACCTTCTTCGACTCCTTCTGGACGATTTCAAGGAGTTCCTGGGCGAGAGCATGGAGAAACTGCAGAACTGTTGGAAGAAACTGCCGGAGACAAAGGCATTAGATAATTACCGGATAGAGGTGCATGCGGTAAAGAGTACGGCAGCCACTGTAGGAGCATTGCTGTTATCGAAGCTTGCCAGGTTACTGGAACTGGCAGCCAAGGAAGGAAATCTGGAGCGGATGGAACGGTTACATCCGATTTTGCTAGAAGAGATGAAGACTCATAAGGAGCGGTTAGAAGAAGCCACTTGGAGGGAGGAGAAAACAAAGTGAAAGAATTGATAGAACTGTACTGGGCATTTTTTCGGATAGGAGGACTGACCTTCGGGGGCGGTTTGTCTATGCTGCCGATGCTGCGGTATGAGTTGGTACAGAAGAATGGCTGGGTAACGGAGGAAGAACTGATTGATTGTTATGCAATCGGGCAGTGTACACCGGGTATTATTGCGGTAAATACAGCAACCTATGTGGGCTATAAGAAATGCGGCATAAAGGGTGGTGTCTTTGCTACCCTGGGCATGATTACCCCATCTCTTGTGATTATTACGGCGATTGCCTTATTTTTGGAGCGGTATATGGATAATATATGGCTGATACATGCTCTGATGGGAGTCCGGGCAGTAGTCTGTGCATTGATGTTAAATACGGTGGTAACACTGGCAAAGAAAAGTCTGGTCAGTCCTTTTTGCTGGATGCTCAGTCTAATAGTTTTTATTCTGGCAATGCTGACAGAGATTCCCACTATTTTGCTGGTGCTGTTAGCTGGTGGTGTGGGAATCCTTACGATAGTGCTCGGAAAAGGTAGTAAGCAGAAGAGGGAGGAAGAATCATAATGGACACAATACTTCTTCTGTTTTGGGAATTTTTCAAGGTGGGATTGTTTGCGGTAGGCGGAGGACCGGCAACACTGCCCTTCCTTATGGATTTGGCAGAGAAAAGACCATGGTTTACCATGCAGGATTTGACGAATATGGTTGCTATTAGTGAATCAACACCGGGACCTTTGGGGCTGAATATGGCTACCTATGCAGGAGTTCAGACTCTGGGTATTTTCGGAGGTCTGGTATCTACTCTTGGACTGGTATTACCAAGTGTAGTAATTATTATTCTGATAGCGAAATTTCTGGATAATTTCAGTCAGAATAAATATGTAAGGGGTGCTTTTTATGGGATACGTCCAGCGGTAACTGCGTTGATTGCAGCGGCGGTTCTTGGTATCTGTAAGGTGTCCTTATTTACGGAGACGGAGGCGGGACTTGAACCCGCAGTCAGGACGATGATTCTGTGCTTGATAATGTTTGGGGTGCTGCAGATTAAGAAGTTAAATCGTGTCCATCCGGCAATCTGGATTCTGATAGCAGCCGCGATTGGTGTAATATTCCGGTTTTAGGTTCGGGATTTTCATTTGTTTAAAATGATTTGTTTAAAATTACCTCTTTACCTTTTGGAAAAAAGAAGGGATACTATAAAATAAGTCATACTCTAATACAAAATGAAGAGATAGGAGAACAAAACATGAACTTTTTGGAAGAACGAATTCTGAAAGATGGTATTGTAAAGGAAGGAAATGTTTTAAAGGTGGACAGCTTCTTAAATCACCAGATGGATATCCGTTTGTTTCAGGAAATGGGAGCGGAATGGAAGAAGCGTTTCAAAGACAAATCGATCAATAAGATTCTGACGATTGAGGCATCTGGTATCGGAATTGCCTGTATTGCAGCAGAACAGTTTGGTGTGCCGGTAGTATTTGCGAAGAAACACCAGAGTGTAAATATTGACGGAGATATGTATGTAGCAGAAGTGGAATCTTTTACCCATAAGTGTAAAAATCAGGTTATTGTATCGAAGAAATTCTTAAGTGCAGATGACAGAGTGCTCATTATTGATGATTTCCTTGCAAATGGCTGCGCCTTGCAGGGACTGATTTCTATTGTCCAGCAGGCAGGCGGCAAAGTAGAGGGAATCGGCATTGCCGTGGAAAAGGGCTTTCAGTCCGGTGGACAGATTATACGTAATCTGGGATATCAGTTAGAGTCTCTTGCCATCGTAGATGCTATGGATGAAGCAAATGGCAGCATTACATTCCGGGAACAGTAGACTCTGCAATGCCATTCTGACAGAAATTACATACGAGGGAGAGAAAGAGAATGAAGAAAGAACAGAATATGTCAATTGACAATATTTATAAGCTGGATGGGAAAGTGCCGGTAGGCAAAGCCATTCCCTTCGGTTTACAGCATATTTTAGCAATGTTTGTAGCGAACATTGCACCGATTATTATTGTGGCAGGTGCCAGTGGTCTGGCAGAAAAGGATACGGCAATGCTGATTCAGTGTGCCATGATGATTGCCGGTATCGGTACGTTGATTCAGTTGTTTCCGGTATGGCGGATTGGTTCGGGACTTCCGATTGTAATGGGAATCAGTTTTACCTTTGTATCTATCGGTTGTTTCGTAGGAGCCACTTATGGTTATGGAACGATGATGGGAGCAGTACTGGTAGGCGGTATGATTGAAGGAATCCTTGGTCTGTTTGCGAAGTACTGGATGAAGTTAATCACACCGGTTGTGGCAGCCAGTGTTGTTACGGCAATCGGTTTTTCCTTATTATCCGTTGGTTCTTCATCCTTTGGTGGGGGAAGCGGCAGTGAAGACTTCGGTTCCGCGCAGAACTGGATTCTGGGAACGATTACCTTGCTGTGCTGTATTATTTTTAATATCGTAGCGAAGTCGTATTATAAACAGTTATCTGTATTATTTGGTCTGGTTGTGGGGTATCTGCTTGCGATTCCCATGGGGATGGTGGATTTTTCTTCCATCGCAGGGACATCTATCATTGCATTGCCACATTTTATGCCATTCCACATGGAATTTAACCTGGATGCGATTGTATCCGTTACTTTGATTTTCCTGGTATCTGCAACAGAAACCATCGGCGATACCACGGCTCTTGCTTCTTCCGGGTTAAACCGGGATGCTACCACCAAAGAGACAGCAGGCTCCATTGCCTGTGATGGTTTTATCAGCGCCTTATCGTCCCTCTTTGGCTGTATGCCGATTACATCTTTCAGCCAGAATGTGGGGCTGGTGGCAATGACGAAGGTAGTAAACCGTTTTGCCATTGCTACAGGTGCCGTTATCATGATTCTGGCAGGTATTTTTCCGATTTTTGGAGCCGTTCTGGCGACCTTGCCGGATGCCGTTTTAGGTGGTTGTACGATTATGATGTTTGGTATGATTGTCATCAGCGGTCTACAGATGCTTGGGAAATGCGGATTTACGCAGAGAAACATGACGATTGCAGCCCTATCCCTGAGTATCGGTATCGGATTTACCCAGGTGCCGGACTTATTTGCCATCTTTCCACAGATTGTTAAGAATGTATTTGCAGAAAACTGCGTAGCTGTTGTCTTTCTGGTAGCCGTGATTCTGAATCTGGTGTTACCAAAGGACATGGAAGCAAGATAAAAAGTCTAAGGAAGGGGAAGGAAGAGCAAATCTTCCTTCCCCTGGTTTTCCTTTTAGTCCGGGATAACCGGTATAGCATCTGCCGGAATCGGGCAGGTATAGCCTTCTGCGGTTCGTTTCTCGAACTCGGCTCTTGCTTTGACAAGAATTTCCGGATTCTCATATAAATCGACTGCTGTTGCTGCCAGTACTTTACCGGCATGTAAGGCAGCCTTATGACCAATTTCTGTCCGGTCACAGGAAACATTCTGCCAACTGTGTCCAGGGCAGCCATTGGGCCAGGCGGCTACATGAATCTGGGCGGTAGGAGTCAGCCAGCTTACGTCACCCACATCGGTAGAACCGGGTTCAAAAGCATCCTCTGTACAGAGCGGAGACAGGAAAGCATTCATGGCGTGTCCTGTTTCCTTACGAAGGGTTATCACTTCTTCCTTTGCCCTGGTACTGTAAACAGCAGCAATACTGGGTATCTTGGAGCTGTCATAGGTCTGTGCCAGAGCATCTGCATAGGCATTTTCTTCTTCGGTATAGGAAGGAACGCCTAGTGCCTTAAAATTCTCGTATAATAAAGCTTCTAAGGTATGGTTGGTCACAGTGTCCGCCAGACCATCAATAAATTTACGCTCAAAAGTAGTCTCTGTCATCAGGGCAGCACCCTCTGCAATTTTATCCACACGTTTCTGTAATTCCACAGCTTCGGCGACATGATTGGAACGAACCATGTATAAGACACTGGCTTTGGGCTGCACTACGTTAGGGCTACAGCCACCAGCATCGGTAATGGCATAATGGATTCGTGCTTTATCACTCATGTGCTCCCGCAGGAACTGTACGCCAATATTCATTAACTCTACAGCATCTAAGGCACTGCGCCCCATTTCTGGTGCACCGGCGGCATGGGAAGCGATTCCGGTAAATTTATACTGTACCTGAATGCAGGAGTTGCTGGAACCGGTGACAACTTCGTTATTATCCTCCGGATGCCAGGTAAGGGCGGCATCCAAATCCTTCCAGACCCCATCTCTGGCCATAAATGCTTTGGCAGCACCGCCTTCTTCTCCGGGACAGCCATAAAGAATTACTGTGCCGGTGGCATGTGTTTCTTCCAGATAGGCTTTGATACCCAGGGCAGCTGCCATAGAACCGGCACCTAACAGGTTGTGCCCACAGCCATGCCCATTGCCGCCGGGGGTAAGTTCTTTCCTGGTTAAGGAACCGGATATCTGGGATAAACTGGAGAGGGCATCGTATTCAGCGAGAATACCAATGATGGGACGGCCACTGCCGTAGCGGGCAAGGAAAGCAGTCTCAATGTTACAGATTCCCTTTTCTACCTGGAAGCCCTCTTTTTCCAGTACTTCACAGTAAAGAGCTGATGATTGGTATTCCTGTAAGGAAAGCTCTGCATATTCCCAAATCCGGTCAGCCACCTGGCAGACAACGTCCCTGTTGGCTTCAATGTGTGAAAGTGCAATGTCTTTTAATGCTTTGTTATTCATAATTATTACCCTTTCTGCTTAGATTTTGATATGATACATTTTTTATAATACTTTCGCCAGGAAATCCTGTAATCTCGGATTCTTCGGATGCTCAAAGATATCCTCCGGAGTTCCCTGTTCCACCAGTTTGCCAGCATCCATAAACAGAACCCGGTTGCCAACCTCTCTGGCGAATCCCATTTCGTGGGTTACGACAACCATGGTCATGCCTTCTTTAGCAAGTTCTTTCATAACATCTAATACTTCGCCGACCATTTCCGGGTCCAGGGCAGAAGTAGGCTCATCAAAAAGCATGACCTCCGGCTCCATGGCCAGTGCACGGACGATAGCAACACGCTGTTTCTGTCCACCGGATAACTGAATCGGATACGCATCTGCACGGTCCTTTAAGCCGACACGGTCAAGTAACTGCAAGGCTTTTTCTTCAGCTTCTTCCTTCTTCATGCCTTTTACCTTGATAGGCGCGATGGTCATGTTGTCGAGAATTGTCATATGAGGAAAAAGGTTAAAGTGCTGGAATACCATACCCATTTTCTGACGGAGGGCATCGATATCCAGTTTTACCATTTTATTATTTTCATCTTTATATTTTTTCTTGGTAACATCTACACCGTCGAAGATAATAGCACCGCCGGTGGGTTCCTCTAAGAGGTTTAAGCTTCTTAAAAAGGTAGACTTACCGGAACCGGATGGTCCGATAACAACCATAACGTCCCCCTGGTTGATGTCAACGGAAACGCCGTCCAGGGCTTTGATGGAGTGCCCATGATAATGTTTCTTCAAATCTGTCACTTTAATGATACTATCGTTTGTCGCCATGGCTCATTCTCCTTTCAAAGTAAGCAATAAGCTTGGATGTAGGGAAGCAAAGGCAGAAGTAGATTGCCGTAGCTACCAGTAATGGTTCTATGATAACAAAAGTTGCGCCCTTTACTGCATTTACGGCAGACATGATATCCTGTACACCGATGGTATAGGTAATGGCGGACTCTTTGATAATAACAACGAATTCATTTGCAATGGCAGGCAGAATATTTTTCAGTGCCTGCGGTAAGATAATATAACGCAGTGTTTTCGCCTGAGACAGTCCCAGGGAGCGGGAAGCTTCTGTCTGTCCACGGTCAATGGACTGGATACCTGCACGGATAATTTCACATAAGTAAGCACCGGAGTTCATACCCAGAGCAACTACACCGGGGAAGAAACGGTCAAATTTAATAAAGCCAAACATCTGGAAAGATGGAAGCTGTATGATACTGAATACGCCATAGTAGATAATAAAAATTTGTACGATAACGGGGGTGGAACGAAGAATTTCTACATAAGCAGTAGCAAGAAAGGAAAGGGGATTAAACCGGCTGATTGCGGCAAGAGCACCTTTCTCTCTGGCATGTCCGTTTTTATCAATTCCCAGAAAACGCAGGGGACGGACATTGGACATACGCATCAGTGCAAGAAGAAGTGCCAGACAGAAACCGATTAACACAGTAAAGAGTGATAATAGTACGGTAACTAACAGACCCTGCTTAAAAAGCTGTGCGTATGGAGTAATTTTGGCAAAATTCGATAACTGTATAAAGTGCTCCATAGTAAATTCCTTTCTTGGGTGTAAGTGATAATAGGTTTATGAAACAAATTCCTCCCCAGAATTGAGGAGGAATTCCATTTCTAATTATATCGTTTTTAGCGGAAAATTACAACAGATTATTCTGCATCCTGAACCTGTCCGTCTTCGCCAAGAAGACCTTCATAAGTTTCACCGGAAGCTAACTCATTTGCTTCTGCTACGAAACGGTCCATAGTACCATCAGCAAGGGCAGCAGCGATTGCTTCGTTAACGCCTGCCAGTAAAGCTTCGTTTCCTTTGGATACGCCGATTGCAGAACCGGCAACATCGTAAGGAACGTCTAATACGATTGCTAATTCAGGATAGTTTTTCTGATAGCTTTCAGCAACAGCGGTTTCGATGTAAGCGGCATCTAATTTACCAGCCAGTAACTCAGCGATGATATCAGTAACCTTAGGAAGGGAAATGATATCAGCATCAGGAGAATTAGTGTTAGCCAGGTCTACCTGGATGGAACCTGTCTGTGCACCAACGGAAACCTCAGGTTTGTTAACTGCTTCAAAGGTATTGTAAACATCTGCATTTTTCTGTGTTGTTACAAGGGACTGTCCACCTAAGTAGTAGATATCGGAGAAGTCCATAATGTCCATACGTTTTTCGTCTGGGGAAAGACCAGCCATACCAAGGTCAACGGATTTGGTCTGTAACTCACTTAATACGCCATCAAAGTCCATAGGGATAACTTCTAATTCTAATCCAAGATAGTCGGCGATGTACTGTGCAAGAGCCATATCGAAACCTGCAAGGGTAGGTGTTCCGTCTTCGCCGATGGCATAGAACTCATAAGGAGCAAAGTCAGGGCTTGTTGCAACGGTTAATTTACCGGCTGTAACAGTTTCGATTGCTGCGCTGTCTGCCTCAGCAGCTTCGTCTGTCTCGGTGTCGGCAGCTTCTTCTGTTTCAACAGCAGCTTCATCTGTTGCTTCTTCTACAACAGCCTCTTCTGTTGCATCAGTTGTTGCAGTCTCGGAGCTTCCACATGCACTGAGGGATGCTACCATAGCGACTGCCATCAGTGTGGCAAGTAACTTCTTTTTCATAATAATATCCTCCTTGTGCAGGATAATGCATAAGTATGCCAAAATCCTGTTTAAAAATAAAGTATTTGAATCATTTATACATTATAACGAGTTTAGAGCTTTTTGCAAGTACCAAATTATCATTGCTATCTGGAAACAGATTCAGTATAATAGGCAAAGTTACATACAAACGGATATATCTAATTAAGTAGAAACACAGAAAAAGGGATAAAAATGGAAACGAAAGCAGCAAAAAACGGGATTTTGGAAGGGGTTATCTGGAAACAACTGTTAATCTTTTTCTTTCCGATTCTAATCGGAACTTTTTTCCAGCAGCTTTATAATACGGTGGATGCCGTAATTGTAGGGCAGTTTGCGGGAAAGGAAGCACTGTCCAGCGTAGGTGGTTCGTCAGGACAGATTATCAATATGATAGTGGGATTTTTTACCGGGCTGACAGCCGGTGGAACGGTATTGATTTCCCAGGCTTATGGGGCAGGTGACCGGGAAAAACTGGAAGATGCCCTGCATACCTCTTATGCCTTCGGTATCGTTGGCGGTATTCTTCTGGGAATTTTAGGGATTCTGATAGCACCCTCAGTGCTGCGCATGATGAACACGCCGGAAGAACTGATGGCAATGTCAACGCTGTATATTCAGATTTATTTTTCCGGATTGCCTTTTGTCTTCCTATATAATATGGGGGCAGCGATTCTGCGGGCGATTGGCGATTCCAAAAGACCGCTCTATTATCTGGTGGTCTGTTGTTTTATCAATATCGTACTGGATTTATTACTGGTACTGGTGTTTGACTTAGGGGTGCTGGGGGCAGCCGTGGCAACACTGGTATCCCAGGCAGTCAGCACTCTGTTGATTACCTGGACATTGATGCGCAAGGTGGACTGTATGAAGCTGAGCCTGCGTAAAATCCGGATACAACCGGCGGTGCTTGGCAGTATTTTACGAATTGGCCTGCCGTCCGGGTTACAGGCATCCATGTACAGCATTTCCAATATTATCGTACAGGCAGCCCTGAACCTGTTGGGCGTAGACACGATGGCAGCCTGGGCATCCTTTGGTAAGATTGACAGTGTGTTCTGGATGATAAATGCTTCCTTCGGAATTGCAGCCACAACCTTTGTGGGCCAGAATTATGGTGCAGGACGCTGGGACAGGGTAAAGAAGGGAACCTATGTGTGTCTGGGGATGGCACTTGGTTCTGCGGTGGTGATGAGTGTTGTGCTGATGGCGGCGGGAAGATTCCTGTTTGGTATTTTTACCGGGGATGCTTCGGTAGTGGCTATCGGGCTGGAAATGATGCGGGTTATTTCCCCCACGTATGCTTTTTTTGTCTTTATTGAAATTTTTTCAGGCTCCCTGCGGGCGCAGGGGCATACGCTGGTAACTACACTGGTAACGGTACTTGGCATCTGTGTTTATCGTATGGTCTGGGTAGGCTTTGTGACAGCAGGGCAGAGCCTGGATAAAATAATTGCCTGTTATCCTATTAGTTGGATTGCATGTGCTGCTATTGTCAGTGTATACTATTTCTATAAACAGCGGAAAATTCTGAAAGAACAGAAAGAAGTCTGAAACAAGAAGAAGCGAAAAAGGAAAACAGAAGATTTTATACAAAACAGGAGTTGGTAGCTATGTCAAACACAACAAAGCTTGCATTGGAGGCGGCTTTAAAGCGGATGCTGCTGCAAAAGCCGATTGATAAGATTACCATTAACGACATTACAACAGAATGTGGTATCAGCAGAATGGCGTTTTACTATCACTTTAAGGATATCTATGATTTGGTAGAGTGGGTCTGTGTAGAGGATGGCAAGCGGGCCTTGCAGGGAAAGAAAACCTACGATTCCTGGCAGGAAGGGCTGCAGCAGATTTTTGAAGCAGTGCTGGAGAACAAACCCTTTATTATGAATGTATACCGGGCAGTGGACAGGGAGAAGATAGAAAGCTATCTGTACAAGCTGACCTACGAACTGATTGCTGGCGTGGTGGAGGAAAAATGCGCGGGTACGGATATCAGTGAGGAGAATAAGCGGTTTATTGCGGAATTCTACAAATATGGCTTTGTGGGCGTGATGCTGGACTGGATTAACCGGGGGATGCGCGATGACATTGCGCCGATTGTGGAAAAAATGAGCATTACCCTGCATGGAAATATATCCAATTCCATTACGAATTTTGAGCAGGAAGCGAAAGATAGCTAGTTTGTGCTTTGTCAGGAGTACCAATCAGCAGAAAATGAGATACTGGAACTTTACAAAGACTGGGAAATGATAAAAAATTTATCATTTCTCTTTTTTTGTAAATTTAATTTTGTCCTGGAAAGGAATATGATTACCACAACAAGAGAAAAATACATTACAAAATGTATTTTCAGAAACATTTTATTATCAGAAAGGTGGTCATTATTATGGCAAAGAAAGGTGTAGGCGTAGGAGCAGCAGTTATCGCAGCAGGGGCAGGTGCAGCAGTGGTTGCCGCATCCAAGAAGCGTAAGAATGGTGCAACAGGAACCGCAAAGAAGAGTACCGGTGCGGCAAAGACAGCTTCCGGCAAACAGCAGCCCGGCGTAGCAGATGACTATAGAAATACAGAGCTTGGTAAACATGAGAAGAACAGCAAAGGAATCTATTATACCAATGGTAACTATGAGGCTTTTGCCCATCCAAAAAAACCAGAGGGAGTAGATGACAAGAGTGCATATATCGTGGGTAGCGGACTGGCAGCTTTGGCAACTGCATGCTTCCTGGTTCGTGATGGACAGATGAAAGGCGAAAACATTCATATTCTGGAAGCCATGGATATTGCAGGTGGTGCCTGTGATGGTATCTTTGACCCAACCCGAGGTTATGTTATGAGAGGTGGACGTGAGATGGAGAACCATTTCGAGTGTCTGTGGGATTTGTTCCGCAGCATCCCATCCATCGAAACACCTGGCGTATCCGTTCTGGATGAGTACTACTGGCTGAACAAGGAAGACCCGAACTACTCTCTGTGCCGTGCAACGGTAAACCGGGGCGAGGATGCCCATACCGATGGGAAGTTTAATTTAAGCCAGAAGGGCTGCATGGAAATCATGAAGCTGTTTATGACAAAGGACGAAGACCTTTACGATAAAACCATTGAAGATGTCTTTGATGAAGAAGTATTTGATTCTACCTTCTGGTTATACTGGAGAACCATGTTTGCTTTTGAAAACTGGCACAGTGCACTGGAGATGAAACTTTACTTCCAGAGATTTATCCATCATATCGCAGGTTTACCGGATTTCAGTGCTTTGAAATTTACCAAATACAACCAGTACGAATCCCTGATTCTGCCAATGCAGAAGTATCTGGAGGCAGCAGGCGTTGACTTCCAGTTCAACACAGAGGTTACCAATGTTATCTTTGAGTTTGAAGGAAACAAGAAGATTGCAAAAGCCATTGAATGTAAGGTAAAAGGTGTAGAAAAAGGCATCGTCCTGACGGAGAATGACCTGGTATTTGTTACCAACGGAAGCTGTACCGAGGGAACTATCTATGGTGACCAGAACCATGCACCAAATGGGGATGCAGAAGTCAGAAACAGTGGCTGCTGGGCTTTGTGGAAAAACATTGCCAAACAGGACCCTGCCTTCGGACATCCTGAGAAATTCTGTTCTGACATTGCCAAGACAAACTGGGAGTCTGCAACCGTTACCACACTGGATGATAAGATTATCCCTTATATTACCAACATCTGTAAGAGAGACCCAAGAACCGGTAAGGTGGTTACCGGCGGTATCGTAAGCTGTATGGATTCCAAGTGGCTGTTAAGCTGGACCATTAACAGACAGGGACAGTTCAAGGAACAGGATAAAGACAAGGTATGTGTCTGGGTATATGGTCTGTTTACCGATGTGCCAGGCGATTATGTAAAGAAACCAATGAAAGAATGTACCGGTAAGGAAATCACGGAAGAGTGGTTATACCATCTGGGTGTGCCGGTAGAGGAGATTCCAAAGTTAGCAGAGGAAAGTGCAGTCTGCGTACCGACCATGATGCCTTATATTACGGCATTCTTCATGCCAAGGACAAAAGGTGACCGCCCGGATGTTATCCCGGATGGTTGTGTAAACTTCGCATTCCTGGGACAGTTTACAGAAACACCAAGAGATACTGTATTTACCACAGAGTATTCGGTCAGAACCGCCATGGAAGCAGTTTATGGATTGTTGGGAGTAGACCGTGGTGTGCCGGAAGTATGGGGCAGTGTATACGATATCCGTGAGTTATTAGACAGCAGTGTGAAGCTGATGGATGGAAAGTCTCCATTGGAGATTGCTTTACCAGGACCATTAAATGCCTTAAAGAAACCATTGATTAAGCTGGTAAAAGGTACTATAATAGAAAAAGTTTTAAGAGACCATGATGTCTTAAAACCATATATGTAAACAAGAAGCATAGGCGAGGACGCAAATTTGAAAGGATTTGCGTCCTTTTTTGCGGTTAGGCTTGCTATTCTTTCAGAATCTTGCTACATTTGTTTACAGAGATAAATTACTAAAGTGAATGATTCACAAGAGAGGGGTAAAAGATGAAGAACAAGAAAAAAGTGATAGGAATTGGTTCCCTGTTAGCACTTGTCCTGCTGTGCTGTCCCATGATTGTACTGGCAGCAGAAGAAGCAGCAGAGGCAGAGGCACCGGCAATGTATGCAACCTTCTGGGCACTGGTTCCCGCAATCGTGGCAATTACACTGGCACTGATTACGAAGGAGGTATACAGTTCCCTGTTTATCGGTATTCTGGTAGGTGCCCTGTTCTATTCTAATTTCAGTTTTGAAGGAACCATCTTACATATCTTTAACGATGGTATTATCGGGGTTCTTTCCGACAGCTACAATGTAGGTATTCTGGTATTTTTGGTCATTCTGGGTACGATGGTTTCCCTGATGAACAAGGCGGGCGGTTCCGCGGCTTTCGGACGTTGGGCGAGTGAACATATCAAAACCAAGGTGGGCGCACAGCTTGCCACCATTCTTCTGGGTGTGTTGATTTTCATTGATGATTATTTCAACTGTCTGACGGTGGGAAGCGTTATGCGCCCGGTCACAGACAAACACAATATTTCCCGTGCCAAACTGGCATATCTGATTGATGCCACGGCAGCACCGGTTTGTATTATTGCACCGATTTCTTCCTGGGCGGCTGCGGTCAGTGGCTTTGTAGAGGGAGAGGATGGTTTATCTTTATTTGTGAGAGCTATTCCCTATAACTTTTATGCTATTCTTACCATTGTGATGATGGTAGGTATGGTTCTTCTGAAAACCGAATTCGGCTCCATGGCAGTGCATGAGAAAAATGCAGTCTTGGGTGATTTGTATACTACAGCGGCAAGACCTTATGCCAATGCGGAACAGGACGAAAAGGAAAATGAAAAGGGCAGGGTCATGGATTTGTTGATTCCCATTATCTGTCTGGTTATCTGCTGTGTTATCGGTATGATTTATACCGGCGGCTTCTTTGAGGGAGCGGATTTTGTTACTGCTTTTTCCCAGAGCGATGCTTCCGTAGGATTGGCTATCGGCAGTGCTTTTGGTCTGGTTATTACGATTATTCTGTATCTGATTCGCCGGGTACTTTCCTTTAAAGACTGTATGTCCTGTCTGCCGGATGGGTTTAAGGCGATGGTGCCGGCAATTCTGATTCTGACTTTTGCATGGACGTTAAAGGCGATGACAGACAGCCTGGGTGCCAAACAGTTCGTAGAGGCAGCGATGCAGTCATCCGCAGGAGGCTTTATGAATTTCCTGCCTGCTATTATTTTCCTGGTTGGCTGTTTTTTGGCATTTGCAACCGGTACTTCATGGGGAACCTTCGGTATCCTGATTCCGATTGTGGTTGCGGTATTTGCCAACAGCAACGAAAACCTGATGATTATTTCCATCTCTGCCTGTATGGCAGGTGCGGTATGTGGTGACCACTGCTCCCCGATTTCCGATACCACGATTATGGCATCGGCAGGTGCCCAGTGTGACCATGTAAACCACGTATCCACCCAGCTGCCTTATGCGATTGTGGCAGCAGCTGTTTCCTTCGTATCCTATGTGATTGCGGGTTTTGTACAGAACGCATGGATTTGCCTGCCGATTGCCATTGTACTGATGGTAATCGTACTGGTGTGCATTAAGAACTTTGCAGGAGAGAAGGAGTAAAGACCACAATAGATAAAGAAAACACAAACATAGAGAGGATATTATGGCAAAAATAGCAGACTGGATTCGGGTGGAAGAAGACGGCGTATATCTGGTATTCGGGATAACCGATGAAAAGCAGTTGAAGCTGATGCACTTTTCTGCCAATCCTTATGAAGAACAGGAAGAGAGCGAACAGTTTATCAAGGAGGGATTTCAACTGGTACAGGTGAATTTCTCCGGATACAACAGACCTTATGAAAAGCATGGAAACAAGCATATTGTGACGGCTCCGGGTTATCTGCTTACTTATGTGGGAATGGAGGATACCCGGAATGAGACGGGCAGACTTCTGACCATTACCCAGAAGGATGAGACAACCGGTGCCAGGGTAGTGTCCTATCTGCAGTTCTATGAAGGAACTTCTACCATACGGATGCACCATGATGTTATCAATGAGGGAACCGAAGAACAGACGTTAGAGTATATTTCTTCCTTCTATTATCTGGGAATCGAAAAGGAAGGAAAGCAAAGCTCGGACGAGAAAATGAGGCTTATTTTTGCCTGCCATGGCTGGCAGAAGGAAATGAACTTCCGTACGGCTACTTTTCCACAGATGGGACTGGGACAGACCCAGCCAACTGTAATCCAGAGAACTTCCCAGACCTTTGAACTGACAAACACCGGTAACTGGTCCACCAAGAGATATCTGCCGATGGGTTATCTGGAAAACACAGAGGCGGATTGTGGACTTTACTGGCAGATAGAGCATAATGGTTCCTGGCATGCCGAAATAAGTGATGAAAACGAGCATTTTTATCTGGCACTGAGTGGTCCTACCGAGGTACAGTCCCATTGGTTCAAGCAGTTAAAGCCGGGGGATTGTTTTACTACCGTACCGGTGGCAGTTGGAGTATCCAGGGCAAGCTTTGATGAGGCGATGGGACAACTGACCAGATACCGTCGTATGATTCGCCGTCCAAACCGGGACAATGAAGAACTGCCGGTTATTTTCAACGATTATATGAACTGTCTTTTCGGAGACCCGACCACGGAGAAGGAGATTCCGTTAATTGATGCGGCAGCAGAGATGGGCTGTGAGTATTTCGTTATCGATGCCGGCTGGTATGCACCGGGCGAATGGTGGGACAGCGTAGGCGAATGGCAGCAGTGTAAGGAACGGTTCCCGGGTGGTATCGAAGAGGTAACCGATTACATCCGCAAAAAGGGCATGGTTCCCGGTGTGTGGCTGGAACTGGAGGTCATGGGAATCAACTGTGAAAAGGCGAAGAAGGTTCCGGATGACTGGTTCTTCGTAAGACATGGCAAGAGGGTATTCGACCGAAGCCGTTATCAGTTGGATTTCCGAAATCCGGCAGTCATCGAACATGTAAATGAAGTAGTTGACCGGGTGGTAAACCAGTATGGGGTCGGCTACATTAAGATGGATTATAATATCGAGCCGGGTATCGGCACGGAATTGTATGCAGACAGTGTGGGACAGGGTATGCTGGAGCATGAGAGAGCATATCTGGCATGGCTGGATGATGTGTTTGCCAGATATCCTGACCTGGTAATTGAGAACTGCGGCAGTGGCGGACTGCGTACCGACTATGCGATGCTGTCCCGGTACAGTATCCAGTCCACGTCAGATCAGGAGGACTACCGCAATTATGCGACTATTTCTGCGAATGCCTGTGCAGGGCTGACACCGGAGCAGGCAGCTGTGTGGTCCTATCCACAAAGAGACGGCGATGAGGAAGAGACCATTTACAATATGGTAAATGCCCTGTTGCTCCGTATCCACCAGAGCGGTCATCTGCCCCAGTTATCCCCGGTAAGAAAAGCCCTGGTAAAAGAAGGAATCGACTACTATAAAACCATCCGTGGAGATATTAAAAGGGCAGTGCCGGCATGGCCATTGGGACTGGCAGACAGCCTGGATAACTGGATGGCAACTGCACTGAAGGTAGATGGAAAGGCATATCTTGCCGTATGGCGCAGATACGGAGAGACTGATACCTGCCAGATTCCACTGGATAAATTAGTACCGGCAGGCACCAAAACACAGGTAACCCTGGCATATCCGAAGGAAGCGTTGCAGGAGAATGTTACCTACGAAACAAAGGATAATGTATTACAGGTTACTTTCCAAAAACCGGTTATGGCAAGAATTTTTGAAGTTTCTCATTTACTTTAGTCCACTACTATGATAAAATACTAACGCAAACGCAAGGCTGTTTGTTCCTGAGCGAAAACGGACAGCCTTTCTGGCAGATGCAAAGAGGCTGTTTGTATCGCTTTTTATGACAAGTCGCTCAGAAATGAGGATTATTATGAAAAAGAAACTTGCACTGATGTTAGCAATGTCCCTTACTATGGGAACATTACTGACAGGCTGTGGCAGCACGTCCACAGAGACAACAACCGATGCTTCTGAGACAACAGAGGAAGCAACAGAAGAGACAACGGAGACCACTGCAGAAGAAAGCGGAGAAGCAGATGCAGCAGACAGTAATCTTGTCTATGCCGTAGAAGCCGGTTCCGCAGGAGAGGAAGTTGCCAACGAAAAAGGATTTCAGGTTAACTCCGTAGCATCCCAGGCAGATGCCCTGATGGAAGTAGCATCCGGTACATCTGATGCAGCTATCATCGACCTGTTGATGGCAGGTGCTATGATTGGTGAGGGAACAAGTTATCCGAACCTGACCCATACAGACGAGCTTACCACAGAGGAATATGGTGTAGGATGCCGTAAAGGTTCTGACCTGGCAGCTTATATCAATGCTGTATTTGCAGAAACTTATGCAGATGGTTCCATGTTGGAGACTGCTGAGAAATATGGCGTACAGGAAGCCTTGGTAGAGCAGGGGGATGCCACTGTTCCGGAAGAGACAGAGGACAGCGATGTGAAGTATATCCAGGATAAGGGCACTTTAATCGTAGGTATCACAGACTTTGCACCAATGGATTATAAAGATGAATCCGGTGAATGGATTGGTTTCGATGCTGACATGGCACGTAAAGTAGCTGAGAAGTTAGGCGTAGAAGCACAGTTCGTAGAAATCGACTGGGACAACAAGATTATGGAACTGGATTCCAAGAATATTGACGTGGTATGGAATGGTATGACTTTAACTTCTGAAGTAACAGAGTCTATGGAATGTACCAATGCATATTGTAACAACGCACAGGTTATCGTCGTACCTAATAACTAAGAAGTAAGGAATAAGAGCAATACAGGAAATAGTTCTAGGATGGCATGCCCATCTTAGAACTATTATTATCTAAGGAAGAAAGTATTGGAGAGGGAAATATGTTTTTAAATGTCACACAAACACTGCTTGGCGGATTGCTGACAACCTTTGAGATTTTTATCTTTACCCTGGTCTTTTCATTGCCGCTGGGACTGATTCTTTCATTTGGTTCCATGAGTAAGTGGAAGCCACTGCGCTATCTGGTGCAGGTACTGGTATGGATTATCCGGGGAACACCGCTGATGTTACAGCTGATTATTATCTTCTACGGACCAGGTCTGTGGCTTGGACATAATATCTGGAGTGGTAACGAAACCGGACGAATTACCGCCACGGTGGTTGCATTCAGTATCAATTATGCGTGCTATTTTTCAGTTATTTTCAGAGGCGGTATTGAGGGTGTGCCGGCAGGACAGAGAGAAGCCGGAGAAGTGCTTGGTATGACGAAAGGACAGATTTTCTTCAAGGTTACTTTGTTGCAGATGGTAAAGCGGGTTGTACCGCCGATGTCAAATGAGATTATCACTTTGGTAAAGGACACTTCACTGGCGCGTATTATCGCAGCGTATGAGCTGACCTTTGCAGGGTATTCTTTTATGAAGAGTAATGGTCTGACCTGGCCTTTATTCTATACCGGTGTATTTTACCTGGTATTTGTCGGTATTTTAACTTTGTTATTCAATTATATTGAGCGCAAGCTGGATTACTTTAAGTAGGAGGAACGGAAAATGGCTATTTTGGAAGTAAAGAATATTGAGAAGCATTTTGGTTCCACCAAGGTACTTAATGATGTCAGCTTTTCTCTGGAAGAGGGCAATGCACTGGCGATTATCGGTTCTTCCGGTTCCGGTAAGACAACGCTGTTAAGATGCCTGAATTTCCTGGAGACTCCCAATCAGGGTTCCATTATGGTAAAAGGGGAGACTTTGTTTGATGCATCCAGACCGGTCAAAGAGCAGGAAAAAGAGCTGCGCAAGAAGCGGCTGCACTTTGGCATGGTGTTTCAGTCCTTCAATTTATTTCCTCAGTATACCGCACTGGAAAATGTAACATTATCGGAAAAGTTACTGGCAAAGGAAAGACCGGATTTCAAACAGAATAGGAAAGAAATCTTTGACAAAATAGAGGAGCATGGCAGACAGCTCTTAGAGCAGATGGGTTTAAAAGACCGAATGACCCATTATCCACACCAGCTTTCCGGTGGACAGCAGCAGCGTGTGGCAATTGCAAGAGCCCTGGCATTGCAGCCGGATATTCTCTGTTTCGATGAGCCTACCTCCGCCCTGGACCCGGAGCTTACCGGGGAGGTTTTAAAGGTAATCAGGGGACTGGCAGACCAGAACACCACTATGATTATCGTAACCCATGAAATGGCGTTTGCCAGGGATGTGGCAGACCAGATTATTTTCATGGATGGTGGAGTGATTGTGGAACAGGGAGACCCGAAACAGGTTATCGACCATCCACAGGAGGAAAGAACGAAACAGTTCCTTACAAGATATACAGAAGGATAGAAAAAGATGAGGTTCGCCGAAAGTGATATGCCCTTGTCAGGCAGACAGGAAAATATCAGAAGGCGGACCTTTTTTAAAAAAGAAAAAATACTACCCTGTCTGACAAAAGGTAGTATAGCTTTCAGCGGGGTGTCATGATAAGGTTTTTACAGGATATCCGAAGGAAATCATCAAAAGGAGGAACGTGTTATGATTTTAGAGTTAGTCAGTGTAATTGCAGGAATCGGTGCCATGATTTTGCTGATGAATGGCACGGGATATATGAAAATAGGATGGCTTGTGGATATTCCATCTATTTTCTGTATTCTGATTCTGACCGTGCCGGTGCTGTTCCGGAAAGGTCTGGGAAAAGATTTTTTAAGAGGGTTTAAACTGTTAAAGAAAAGCTACACCTGCCATCTGGGAGAACTGCGCAGAACGCTGGACGTTATCGAGATGATGCAGAAGCAGGTAGCCTGTGCGGGGCTTATCTGTATGCTGCTTGCGGTTGTCTATATAATGTCCAGGCTGGATGCACCGGAGAAACTGGGACCAAGCCTTGCAGTGGCAGTGTTATCCCTGCTGTATGCGGTTATTTTTGAAGTCCTGTTACTGCCTCTTCAGATAGAAGCCAAGAGAAGAATCGCAGATTATATGGAGGAAGAGGAGTGAAAAGGTTTCTGAAACCGGCATTAGGGATACTCTATGTGTTACTGGTTGTCAGTGTGCTGCTGATACAGATTGGTGCGATAGGAGACAGCCGGGGAAGGTGGATAGCACTGGTGGAAATGGTATTTCTGGCAGTACCCCTTGTGATTATCTCGCTGCTGTATCTGCGACTGGAGGAGAAGTTTACGAAAGAAAACACTTCTTCCGGAGAAGAGCGGCAGCAGAAAGAAAAAGAACTGAGTGTGGCAGAACGCTATGAATTATTTCTGACATGTATGTCACAATATGACCTGTCAGAAAGAGAACTGGAAGTAGCCTGGTTTCTGTACTGTGGTTATACCAACCGCCAGATTGGGGAGAAGCTGTTTATTGCGGAAACTACCGTGAAAAAGCATGTAACCCACATCTATGAGAAAACAGGGGCGGCAGGCAGAAAAGACTTTCAGGAGAAAGTCAGGGACTGCTCCCGGAAGAGAGCATCTACGGCAATCTGATATTCTGAAATACGGTTTGCCTTTCTAATTTTCTTTAAATAATGGTCCGGAGAAGTAAAACTCCTGCTCATATAAGTCCAAAGGTCTTTCATTTTAAACAGGACGGGCAGGTCTCCGGACATTATTTGTCTGTAATTTTCCAATATTTCATTATGAAAATCCTTCAGACGTTCCTTTGTGATTTCCTTGGTTACCGGTTGTGTGGAAGAAGGGGCAACATCCTGTAACACAGATACCAGTCCGGGATTTCTGATGATGCCACGTCCAATCATGACAGCATCCAGAGAAGCCCCCTGGGAGATGATTTCCTGTGATAAGGCAGAAAGTCCTGCAGGAGAAGTAATATCCCCATTATAGCAAAGTGGGATTCCGGTGGAGGATAAGTACCTGGCAGCTTCGCAATAAGCTTCCGGGTGGGTGGCACCCTGATAGAATTCCTGTAAAAGCCTGGTGTGGATAATCAGTTCACTGACCGGATATTTGGCATAGATGGAAAGTAAGGATTCCCATTCTGCCAGGTCGGCAACGCCCAGTCTGGCCTTGATGGATATCTGCATCGGGCATTTCTCATAGATTTCGTATAAAAAGGCATCCAACTGTTCCGGTACACTTAAAAAACCGGCACCCCGCTTCTTGGCAGTTACCGTGCCGGAAGGACAGCCCAGATTCAGATTCACCGTCTGGTAGCCGTAATCGGCAATCCGCCCGGCGATGGCAAGGAAGTCCTCTGCCTTATTGGTCAGAATCTGCGGTATCAGATGGATGGCTTCATTATTTTCCGGCAGGATTTCCCGGATTTCCTTGGTATTCATCTTCTTACTGGCAAGAAAGGGCGTATAATAGCTGTCAATGCCGCCAAAATAGCGGGAATGGGCATTGCGGTAGATGTAAGTGGTAATACCCTCTAAGGGTGCCAGTGCATACTGCATAGCGGTTAGTTCCCTTCCTTAAAAAGATTCTCTCTCGTAATGTTTTTCAGCCATTTGCCGCTGCGGTAGTGTTTGATAACCCAGGGCCATTTCACAAACTCATCGGTACATAACAGGAAATACACCACCAGTACCGGAGCCTTGAACAGGAAAGCGGCGATAAATCCAAGAGGTACCGCATAGCACCACATATCAATGGAATCGCAGATAAGACCGAATTTGCTGTCGCCGCCGGCACGGAAGACCCCGGCAATCAGCGTGGTATTTACCGCGGCACCAATCACATAGTAAGTGTTAATCAGTAACATATATTTCAGATAATGCATGGCAGTATCACTCAAAGTGGCAAAACGCAGGACGAGGGGCGTTGCCGCCAGAATCAGTAAGCCACCGATAACACTGGTAATAATCGTCATTTTCATCAGCTTGGAGGCGTAAATCTTTGCCCGTTCCATATCGCCTTCCCCCATCACATTGCCCAGAAGAATACCACCGGCACTGGCAGTGGCAAAGCAAAGGACCGTACCGAAGTTCCGGACCACAATAACCAGAGAGTTGGCAGCGACCGCGTCAGAACCAAGA